>JAJCZZ010000012.1 GCA_029262115.1 Gemmatimonadota bacterium
CGAAAGTTCGCGAGCCACCGAGAGGGCCGAGGCGCGACCCAGGTCCTGCGGACCCGGGTACCCCCCTGGTAGGCGCGACCCAAGTCCTGCGGACTCGGGTACCCCCGAGGAATAGCACCGCTCTGGGGAACCCGCGCCGGAGGCGTGGGTCGAGGAGCAACGACCCAGGGCCGGATGCGGGCACCGCGCGAAGCGTGGTCCTCTCGAATGGCCGAGACACTTTCGTAACACCACACTAGCAGGACGAACCGCAATGTAATGTCGCCTACGGGCCGCTACCACCCGAGAAACGGGACGACTACACCTTCCCGTAGGCGACACAGCAGAGCTGGCACACGAGGTCCCGACCCACACGTACGAGACGTTCGGACGGCTCGTGTCGCGGACAGACCGGGTCCTCGCCGGTGGCGAGGACATCCTTCACCTTCTTGCGCTCGGTCCGCGTTGCTTTGGGAATCAGCAGCCAGTATCGGAGCGACAACGCACTGCACTCCAAGAACAGGTTTGCGGAACCGTCCTCCCGGGCGCGCACCCCCAGCGGAATGAAGAATCCGCCGTTGGGCGATGGGATCTGCGACCCGCCGTAGAAATTCCTGAGCGCCGCCTTGGGATTCTCAACGGGCAACGCTCCATCGACCAGAACCTTGACTCGCTCCGCCACCGAACTCTGCTGAGGCAGGCGCGCGCGATTGGGAGCGGGTCCGGGCATCGGCTTGGTACGATCTTTCTTCTTTGACACGGTCGAGATCTGAGGTCAGAGGATTGGCGTGGCGTGTGGGCCGCTCCAGATCGCGGCGCCGCCCCATTGACCCGCCTTGTTCACGGCGTAGCTGTTCACGGCGTAGGCGTTCACGTTGAAGCCCGGACTGGTTCCCCTGGTAGCAACCACCCGACCCCGGCCCCCATGGACCAAGCGGCGGGAAGTATACGCGGCGCCCGGTCCGAGAGCCAGGGAGCCGGTAAACAAAAGAACGGGGAGCCTGCGAAGGCTCCCCGTTCTGGACTTCCCAACGACCGGGTCGGTCGTCGTCAGGCTACCGTCGCGTCTTCGACCTCGAGTTCTACCGCCGGCACCTCGTCGGGAGTCGCGGACTCGACGCCCACTGCCACCGCGGCGTGACGGGTCGGGGCGTCCGTACCGTGCGGGATCGCCGGCTTACAGAAGCGCATGCCGATGTCGCGGAGCTGAGCGAGATCGAGGTCGGTCAGATCCGGGTACCGTTCGCCGATATAGTCGATCGTCTCGTCCATCCAATGGACCTGATCATCCGCTTCGGCCTGCAGAACGCCACACCGATTGATGTGGCTGAAGAGCTCATCGCGAGCCCGATCCAGGAGTTTCTCTTTGCTCAAAGTCGCCTCCGTCTATGTTAAGTGCGCGCGCGGCGTGCGCTCTTCCAACAACTGGGTTTCAGCCCGAGAAGTTAACGAGATCGAGACGTACGGGGAACGGGCTGAAGAGGACTGAATGACATACCGATGATTCAACCGACGACGGATCCCGTGTCCCTGGAGATTTTCAGGCACCTCTTCACGGCCCTGGCCGAGGAAATGGGTGCGGCCCTGAGGCGCGCTTCGTTTTCCCCCAATGTGAAGGAACGGCGGGACTACTCGTGCGCGCTGTTCTCACCCGAGGTCAAGGCCGTAGCGCTCGGCGATCACATGCCGGTCCACCTCGGCGCCATGCCCATGAGCGTGGAAGCGGCTCTAACCGAATGTCGAGTGCTGGAGCCCGGGGACGTCGTTTGCCTCAATGATCCCTTCAAGGGCGGGACGCACCTTCCCGATATCACGCTGATCCAAGGCGTACACGACGAAGGCGGCTCTCTGCTCGGGTACGTCGCCTCCCGCGCTCATCACTCGGACGTTGGGGGGATGACGCCCGGATCGATGCCCCTGGCCCGGGAGATCTTCCAGGAGGGGCTCCGGATCCCGCCCGTCCGCCTCTATCGCGGCGGCGTCCGAAATCACGACCTCTGGGAGTTGATGTTGGCGAATGTCCGCACGCCCATCGAGCGCGCCGGTGATCTTGAGGCGCAGTTGGCCGCGCTGCACACCGGCTCGGTTCGGCTGGCGGACATCGTCGCCCGGCGGGGTTCAGACGCCACACTACAGGCGATGGACGACCTGGTCCGCTACGCTGACCGGCTCATGGCAGCGGGTGTCGCACTCATCCCGGACGGGCGGTACGAAGCCGAGGACGTCATGGAGTCCGACGGTTTCGGTACGGTCGACGTACCCATCCGGCTGGCTCTGATCGTCGATGGCGACCGGTTGACGCTCGACTTCACTGGCACATCGCCTCAGGTGACCGGCGGCATCAACGCGGTCGCCGCGATCACCTCGTCCGCGTGCCGGTACGTAGTGCGCTGTGTCGTGGAGGACCTGCTGGAGGAGTCGCTGCCCGCAGGAGGCGGATCCATGGAGCACATCGCCCTCGTCCTCCCGGAAGGCTCTCTGGTCAACGCGAAACTCCCCGCGTCCGTGGCGGCGGGTAACGTGGAGACGAGCCAGCGGATCACGGACGTCCTCTTCAGGGCGTTTGGGCATGCGCTCCCGGACAGGATCCCTGCTCTGTCCCAAGGGACCATGAACAACATGACCGTCGGAGGCATCGATCCCCGAACCGGCGACCCGTTCGCCTACTACGAGACCGTAGGCGGAGGGATGGGCGCCGGGCCGGACCGGCATGGCCTGTCCGGTGTCCATGTGCACATGACGAACTCTTTGAACACGCCGATCGAGGCGCTGGAGCACGCCTATCCGTTCCGCGTCACCCGCTACTCGATCCGGCGGGGGAGCGGGGGCCAGGGGGCTCAGCGTGGAGGGGACGGGCTTCGTCGCGACGTGCAGCTCCTCGGGGCAGGCCAGATCGCGCTTCTGGCGGAGCGCCGCGCGGCCGGGCCCTCGGGAGCGCAGGGCGGCGAGCCAGGCGCCCCCGGAGAGAACGTCCTCATCCGTGAGGGGGTAGAGACGTCCCTTCCCGCGAAAACAACGTTCGACGCCCAAGCCGGCGACGTGCTCAGCATCCGCTCTCCTGGAGGCGGTGGCTGGGGCCGCCGGAACCCCTGACCGGCTGGAATCTTCGATGCAACTCCTGATGGCCTCCCTGTGCGAAGACGCGGCACTGCGCCCCGATGGCAAGCTCGATGTCCACGGAGCGTTTTACGACCTCGCCGCCCCCGGTTTCCCCGCAAAGCAGGATCAGATGGTTCTGGCATTGGCCGTGGAGTGGGACCGGGGGGACGAGGGGCAGTATCAGTTCCGTGTCGAACTCCAGGGCGAAGGTGCGGACCGCCCGTCGTTCACGGTCGAAGGTCACACCGAGGTGTCCCGGCGGGACGCAGGCGACCGTCCAGCCCGCACCTATCTGATCATGCCCTTGACCGACATCATCTTCCCGAGGGCGGGCGCGTACCGGATGTCCGTGCGCTTGAAGGGGCAGGACACGCCAGGACCCACACTCCACCTGTGGGAAGTACCGGAGGGCGCCGCTTCGGCGTGAGTGACGGGTTCCCAAGATGCCGATCCGCCCGCGACCGATCGAGTTGGATACCCCTCCGCTCCTGCCGACCGAAGGAAGCGTAAACGTCTGCATGGTACTCCTTTCGGGCGTCGGTGATGTCGTGCATGGCCTGCCCCTGGCCCTCGACGTCAAACGTCGGAATCCCTCTGCATTTCTGACATGGGTGGCCGAACCCGCGCCCGCGGAAATCCTACGTCACCACGCCGCCGTTGATCGGGTGATCGTGTTCGACACCGGTTCGGGTTGGCGAGGCGTTCAACGACTCCATAGGGAGATGGCGGGTCGCCGAGCCGACCTCACCCTCAACTTGCAGCGGTACTTCAAGAGCGTATGGCCGACCCTGTTCTCCCGGGCGCCGGTGCGGATCGGGCTCCCGCCGTGGATGACGCGCGACGGCGTTCGGTACGTGAACACGCACGCCATCCCCGGCGGGTCGTGGAAACACACCCAGGACGTTTTCCTGGACGTCCGCCCGGCTCTCGGCGTGGACCGAAACGCGCCCGTCGAGTGGAATATCTGCTTTTCCGACTCCGAGAGAGCCGACCAACGTGCCTTTTTCGACCACTTGGGCGACCGCAGAGTCGTGACGTTGGTGGTCGCGTCCGCCAACCCGAAAAAGGACTGGCCGGCTCCGCGCTATGCCGAACTGGCGGATATCCTCGACTCGGAGTTCGGGGTCCAGGTGATCCTCGCGGGCGGCCCCTCCGAGCGTGAACGCGGTATCGCATCGCAGATCGCGTCCCGGACCGCCTCGACCCTGATCGACGCCCTCGGAGACTCCGTTCGGCGATTGATGTGGATGATCGACGGGTCCGACGTCGTCGTGGCCCCCGACACGGGTCCGCTCCACATCGCCCACGCGCTGAACGTTCCCGTGGTCGGGCTGTTCGGGCACACCAATCCCTGGCGGGTCGGGCCCTGGCGCCGCTTCCACCACCTCGTTCTCGATCAGTACACGGACTCCGACGACCTGCCTGATCCGGCGGCCTATGCCCCAAAAGATGGGCGGATGGGCGCGATCCACGTGGTCGACGTCGTCGAGCGGGTCTCGGCGGCCCTCCGCCTCGTATGAACGTGCCAGCTGGATACGTCGAACTGGCCGGACCGGGACACGGTGGCTTCGCTCTGCGCGACGACGCGGAATGGATCCGGAGCGTGCTGTCTGCGACAGAAACCCTCCACGGCTGGGCCGCAAGGGTCCCGGGCGTCGAGACGTTGACCGGCCGAGAGTCTGTATACGCGTTCCCTGCTCCGAGCGGAAGCCCCGACCTGGAATACGTGAGCCGACACTACCGGCGAGGCGGCGTGTTCGCTCCGGTGCTCCAAGATCGCTTCGTCCCGGTGGGGGCGCCCCGTCCGCTCGTCGAGCTCCACGCCTCCGAGGCGGCCCGAGCGCGCGGGGTGCCCACGCCACGGGTCGTCGCCGGGTTGGTGTATCCGGGCCCGGGCTTCTATCGCGCGGACCTCGTAACGGAACGGGTGCGCGGCCGGAATCTCGCGTCGGTCCTGTCCGATGCGGACGGTGATGCCGACTTCGTCGAGCTTCTGACACGGGTCGGGCGCCTCGTGATCCAACTCGAGGCGGCCGGCCTCCGCCACCCGGATCTGAACGTGAGGAACATCCTGGTCGAGCCCGGCCCGGACGGAGCGCTTCATGTTCTCGACCTCGACCGAGCCCGCGTCGGGGATCATCGCTCCGGAGGCGGTGCCATGCGAGCCCGTCTACGGCGCTCGCTGCGAAAGCTCGAGCGGCAGGGAGTGGCTCTGTCCGCCGCCTCGTGGCGGGCGTTGGACCGCGGGTTCAGGGACCGCGGCTTCAGGGGAGGTGCACCGTGAGCGGCTGGGAGGGTCGCCCCCCCGGGGAGATCTGCATCGTCATGCTGTCCGCCATCGGTGACGCCGTCCACGTCCTGCCGGTGGCGAACGCCCTGAAGCGGGCGTGGCCGGACACCCGCATCACGTGGGTGATCCAACCGGTGCCCCACCTGTTGGTGCGCGACCATTCGGCGATCGACGACTTCATCGTCTTTCACAGGCATCGTGGTCCTCGGGGCCTTCGGAGCCTTCTCGACGCCCGGCGCGAGCTACGTGGGCGGTCCTTCGACCTGCTACTCGGTCTGCAGGTCTATGCGAAGGCGGGGATTCTCACCTCCATGGCCCGCTCCCCCGTCAAGCTCGGGTTCGACCGCGCTCGCGCGCGCGACCTTCAGTGGCTGGTGACGACCCATCGGATCCCCCGTCACCCTCCCCAGCACGTACAGGACCAGTACTTCGAGTTTCTCGAGTGGCTCGGCGTCCGTCCTTCTCCCGTGCGGTGGGACATCCGCTTTTCGGAGGTGGAACGCGCCGCACAGAGCGTGTTCTTCGACCGCTTCCCGGGGCCGGCGTGCGCGATCGTGGTCGGCACGAGCAAGCCGGAGAAGAACTGGCACCCCCACGGATACGCCCGCGTCCTCGAAGCCATCGAATCGGAGCACGGCCTCCATCCGGTCCTCGTGGGAGGGCCGTCCGCTGTCGAGCGGGACATCGCCAACAAAATCCTGTCGGAGACGTCCGCGAACGTGACGGATGCGCTGGGGGACGACCTGCGGCGCCTGACCTGGATCCTGGACGGTAGTGCCTTGACCATCAGCCCCGACACTGGCCCGCTTCATCTCAGCCGTGCGCTCGACACTCCGGTCGTGGGGCTGTTCGGGTACACCAACCCCCGGAGGACCGGACCGTACGGGGCGTACCGGGATCTGGTCGTCGACGGGTACGCCGAGTACCCCGGCGAGGACTACCCCATCGACCACGCCTACCGAGATGGGATGGGTCGGGTGACCGTGGACGATGTGCTCGAGAAGGTGGCAGTGGCGGTGAACCGCTACGGAGTCGTGCCCTGATGTCGCCGGGAGAGTGGCGGCACATCCGCTCCACCCCACGGGAGACGTTGCAGGCTGCGCTGACCGAAATGCATCACGCGGTCCAGTTGGTGGCCGCGGCAGGAGAAGCCTTCGCGGAGCGGCACAGCGACGGGTCCCACCGAACGACACGGTGGTCGGCCGATCGACGAAGGTTGGTCGGCGCAGACTTCACGGGCGGATATCCCTTCCGCATGGCACTCGAGCCCGACGCGATGTGCCTGGTGCTTCTGGAGCGTAGTGGAGACGTGTTGGGGGGTATAGAGCTGCCGGGCCGCACGCTTGCCGAGGCGTACGATTGGATGGGTCGTGCGGCAACGACATACCTGGGCAGGCCGTACGACCCGGTATCGCCACCCGCCTTCCCGATCGCGGGCCACGGGCAGAGTCGACGCTTCGCCTCCCCGAGCGAGGGCGTCCGCCGAGCCGCCACCGCCCTGTTTGCGATGGCCGACCCGATTGTCGGATCGGTTTCGGAAGGCCAGCAGGGCGCGGGTCCGGTCCGCTGCTGGCCGCACGAGTTCGACCTGTCTGCCACCGTTCACTTCGCAGGCGTGACCGGTGGCGTGTCGGGACAATCGGTACGGTTCGGGTTGGCGCCGCACGGCGGGGGATACGACTCATGGTACTGGTTCGTCAGCCTGTGGCCCACGTTGGGCGACGGGGAAGCCACAGCATTGGACGGTCCCGGACGGTTGCACCGGGGAGAGTGGTCCGGCGCGGTCCTGGCCGGCGAGACGATTCTCGGCGCGGGGGACGGGGGAGCAGCCCGTGTACGGACATTCCTTCAGGACCGAGTCCGATCGTTCCTCGAAGTTGTGGCGAACAGACGAGTCGGGTCATGATCACGGATACAGTCGAAGGGACGGGTCCATGTCGATTCTGAGCAACAACGCAGACTCGGCCGCGGAGGCGGCCGGCCGGTACGTAGACGCGATTCTCTCGTTGGTGGGCGATCGCGATCCCATGGAGATCCTCCGTGCGACGCCCGACCGGTTGAGCGCGGCGGTGGCGGGGCTCGACGAGCAGGCACTGCGCCGTGAGGAACGGCCGGGCAAGTGGTCCGCGGCCCAGGTCGTTCAACACATGGCGGACTCGGAGCTCGTCTGGGCGTATCGTCTCCGTCGGGTGCTCGCAGAGGACAGACCCACGCTGACCGGCTTTGATCAGGACGCGTGGGCCGAGGCGCTCCGGTATGCCGATTCGGATGTACCGGCCGCGCTCGTCGTCGTCCGTGCCGTGCGCGCGGCGAACCTCGCATTGCTGGCGTCGGCCTCTCCCGAAGACCTCGACCGGGTCGGCGTCCACGTCGAGCGCGGAGACGAGTCACTGCGGCAGATGATTCCGCTCTACGCCGGGCATGACCTGGCCCACCTCGGTCAGTTGGAGCGTATCCGTGGGGTCGTCGAAGCGGACGGCTGAATCCGGCGGTCGTCTACACGGCTTCTCCGCCGTCCGAACGCTGATCGGTTTCGCGGTTCCGAGTGCCGAGAACGGCTCCGAACTCCTTCAACCCGTCGGCGCCGTCCACGAAGAGTTGGAGGTGCGGGAACGGGATCTCGATCCCGGCCTTACCCAGCGCCTTGCGGATCGCCTCCGTGTATTCGAAACGGGTCGCAACGGCTTTCGAAGCGTCCTTGAGGTGGAGGTGAAGCTCCATGTCCACGCTCGATTCGTTCATCTTCGTGACGACGACCGCGGGCTCCGGCTCGGAGGCCAGCCGTTTATCGTCGCCAACCACGGCCAAAACGACCGCCCTCGTTTCGTCGATATCCTCCTTGTAGGCAACGGAGAAGGGGATGTCGATGCGGAGTCTTCCGACCGCAGATTGGTTCACCAACGGCTGCGTGACCATCTGGAGGTTCGGGATCACCACCTCTTCACGGTTCAACGTCCGGAGGCGCGTGGAGCGCATCGTAACTTCGGTCACCTGTCCGTAGTGGTCCCCGACCTGTACCCAGTGGCCGACCCGGAAGGGACGATCGATGAGGATGGACAGCCCGGAGATGAAGTTCTCCAACGAGTCCTTCGCGGCGAAGCCGACCGCCAGACCGGCGATTCCGAGACCCGCCAGGAGCGCCGATACCTCCACCCCCAACTGGGAGAGGGCGGTGAGGGCGACGAAGGTCAGACCGATGAAGCGGATCGTCCGCAGCACCAGTGCCGTCGTGGCCGAGTCGACCCGCCCCCCCCTCCGGAGCACCCGTTGGATGGTGCCCATGACGACACGGTAGACGCCGTAGAGCACCAAACCGACGAAGATGGCGCTCACGATCTGCGGCGCCAGCTCGGAGGCCAGGCCCTTCACCCCCCCCACCAATTGGTCGAGGAACGCATCGACGTCACCGTCCGCCAGCCTTCGACCCGCGTCGCTCACTTCGCGGCCGAGCGTCTCGATGGCGTCGCTGGTGTCGGCCGCCGCGGCCGCGAGAATACTGTCCGCTCGCCGCGTGCTGTCCGCCAGGAATGCGGAGTCGCGTACCACCACGGAGTCGCCGAGTGCGGCGGAGTCGGCCACCTGTCCGGCCGCCTCTTGAACCCACAGTTTCAGAGTGGTGCGGAGCGTCACTCGGTCACTTCCTGAAGGTGCCGCGCATCGCGAGGGCGACGGCGAGAACGAAAATCGCCCCGAGCCCTGCCAACCATGGGAGGTCGAGGCCGATGCCGGCAACGCCGGCCACCGCAACGATCACAGCGAAGGCCAACAGAAGTCCCGCGAGCTTGATGATCAACGTCGGGCTCCGGCATCAGGCCGACTCACATCGCTGGTTCAGCTGGTTCAGGTGGACGCGCGCTGGCGCGGGGGATCGCGCGTGTCCACCGTGCAAAGCGTATGCCAGGCCCGTATAATGGCACCGTGCTTGCACTATCGGTAGGGTGGCGGGAGTACCGCCGCCCCCCAATTCGTTCGAACCATGGAGAATCCGAGACGTGAGAGTGGAGTCTGAGGCAGTCTCGCCTGCGAAGGCTCTAGAGCTGGACCCGGCTACTCCGCCGGAACCCGTGGAGATCCCGACGGAGCCCGTCGAGGTTCAATACACCCCGCAGTGGCCGATGATGGTACTAGCGGTGCTCGCCATTCTGACCGCCGTGCACGTCGGTCGCCCCGTCCTGTCTCCGGTACTTGGCGGTCTCGTCCTCGCGCTCCTTCTCGTGCCCGCGGTGAGCCAACTCGAGCGACTGGGAATCAACGCGACGTTCGCCTCCGGGCTCGTGGTGCTGGCTTTGTTGGCTGTGACGGTGTTCACGGTCCAGCAGATGTCCGGTCCGGCGCTCAATTGGGTGGATCGGGCACCCGAGTACATGGACAACATCCGGGAACGCCTCCAGCCGGTGAGCAACCCGGTCGCTCAACTCTCCGAGGCCGCCGAGCAGGTCAGTCGGCTCGCACCGGGAGGTGGGGAGTCGAACGCCCAGCCGCCCGCGCCCGCCCCCTCGTCCGGGCCGTCTCTCTCGTCTCAGCTTCTCGACCGCGCGTGGCGTGTCATCTCAGGGGGAGCCCTGACCGCGGTTCTCGTGTTCTTTCTGCTGAGTCATCGGAACGTGCTTGTGCGGAAGGCCCTCCATGTGCTGCCGGAGGGAGAGCAGCGCAGGAACGCGGCTCAGGCCGTGACCTCCGTTCGAGCGGAGCTCTCGATCCACCTCGTCACGATCTCGTTCATCAACACGGGGCTCGGAGTGGCGGTGGGAATGAGCATGTGGGCGCTCGGCATGCCTACGCCCGCGCTGTGGGGAGTTCTGGCCACATTGCTCAACTTCATCCCCTATCTGGGCGCGCTGGTCGGCGTGGGTATCGTCACCGTCGTGGGGCTCTCGAGCTTCGACACGATCTCCTCGGCCTTCGTCGTCAGCGGCGTCTACGCGCTCCTGACGTCGATCGAGGGTTTCGTCGTGACGCCGGCCATCGCCGGGAAACGCCTGCGCATCAACCCGGTCGCCGTCCTGCTGGGTGTGCTCCTCGGAGGCTTCCTGTGGGGCATCCTGGGCGTCCTCCTGGCCGTTCCGACCCTGATCGTGACGCGCGCACTCGCCGAGCATCACCCGCGTGGAAAGAAGATCGCCGTCCTGCTGGGGATCTGACCGACCCCGTCCTGGTCAGACCGCGAGGATCGAACGGGCCCAGAAGGAGTCAGACCAACAGGACCGACCGGGCCCAGAGGAACGCGAAGGCGGCCAGAACCCCCAGGGTGGCTTCCCACTCGCGATTTCGGAGGTACTGGCTCCACCTGAAGCCTTCTCCGGCCTCGGTCGGGGACCGGTACGGGGTCAGCCGCGGTACGAACGCCGGCACGCGCTCCAGGTAGTGCGTGAAACGGTCCTCGAAGAGCCCCCCGAGCAACTCTGTTTCGCCGCGCATGGTCCGGCTGTAGACGCCGAGATAGAACGCGAGGAAGAGGGCGAGGAACAACGGGACGCCCCCGGCGAACGCGACCCCCGACCCGATCAGCAGGCTCCCCAGGTACAACGGGTGCCGAACGAACGCGTAGGGTCCCGTGGTCGTGAGCTCCCTCTCCTTATGGATCGTTCCGGCCGCCCAAGCTCGAATTGCGAGCCCTACCGACGTCACCACGGCCCCGATGAGAAGCGTGCGGGGCGTCGGTCGGGAGAACCACAGGAACGGGACGACGAGCAACCACACCGCCTTGAGGCGGAGTCGCCGGAGGTTCAGTTGCCCCGGTCTCCGTCCGCCAGCGCGGTGGCGTGTCGAGCGCGCGCGCGCTCACGCGCAGCCGGGTTCAGGGGAAGACCTTCCTGAATGCTCTGGAGGTGCAGCGTGAGGGACCCCGGGAACTTCGGGATATCACTCTTGAGGTAGACGAGCAGGCGACGCTCGTCGTCCGTGAAGTGAAGCTCCGCCTTCCCACCCTGCGAAAACAGACCCTTCGTCTGGATGATCGGCTGCACAACAATCGTATTGAACACGCCCGCCTCCGTTTCGCGGCGATCCTTGCGCAGGACGCGGATCTCCACCGGATTCCCGTCGTCTTTGAAGTACCGGTTGAGCGTGTACGTCTTGCCGACTTCGAGCGGAAGGCTCCGCACGAAGTAGACGAAGGAGATGTCGTCCAACGGGAGCGACGATCCGAGCCGGCCCGACTCGTCGTTGTCCGCGCGCTCCCACTGACGGCGTCGTGGAAACATCTCGTAGTGGCGGTAGCTCTTGTAGTTGACCTGGTGGATGTCCTGGATGAAGCGCCAACTCTGCAGCGTCGCCACGTCGATCCACGTGGAGTAGCTGTCCTTGACCTTGGCGAAGAGCACGCCGCCCGCGATCTCCATGGTCGCACGGTACACGCGGTTCCCACGCACGGTGTCGACTTGCGAGTCGATGGTCATGTGGCCTTCGCCCGCGTTGAACGCGCCGACCTTCACCTTGTACACCAGATGTTCGCCGAGCCCCCACGGCGTCCGGGCGGCGAGCGGGTCGGCCGGGTCGGCCACGGCCGTGTCCGGCACCATCATCTGTCCGGACGCGAGGCTGGGAGCGACGCCCAGCGCGAGGGCCAGCACCACCCGGCGCATCGAGCGCGCATTCACGCGGCCTCCTGGCTCGGGAGATCGTCCCACCAACGGGCCCGGCGGAGTTTGAGCAAGCCCATCAGGGTCGGAAGCCAACGTACCCGACTGGGCCGCGTCTGAAGCTCGTAGCGGGGCGTCCGCGGAGACTCCTCGATGCGCCGTGCGTGGGGCGCGAGAGCACCCAACAGCTCGACGTTCGAAGCCCATCCCTCGCTACGCAGAAAACGCGCATTCCCCTCAGTGTCACGGAGCGCTTTCTTCAGTACGATCATGCGGTACGCGCGAAAGCCGCTGACCGGGTCGGAGACCGGCGCATGGTTCCACGCACGGCCCATCACGGAGCGCCCGAAGCGGCGCGCGAGACGCACCGGCTTCGGCGAAGGGAATTCGACGGGCGCCGCACCGGCGACGATGTCCGCACCGCCCTCCAACACCTTCACCATCTGAACGAGATCATCCGGATGCTCGGTGAAGTCGGCCTGTAGAACGACGGCGCAGTCCCGCTTTGGGTAGGGGGCCTGCTCCACCGCCTCACACAGGAGCCGCACCACGGCGCCCGCGTATCCGAGCCTCTTCTCCGATCGGATCACCGTCAACGGAAGCTTGTGCCGATACCGCTGGAGAACCTCGGCGCTGTTGTCCGTCGACGCGTCGTCGAGGACGAGGATCCGGTAATCGCGACCGAACTCACCCAGAACCTTGCTGACCTTCCACATGAGCACGCCGACCGTGGTCGCTTCATTGTGCGCAGGAATGCAGACGTAGATCACGAAAAGCCGGGGAGAAATCGGGAGGGAGACCGGAATGTGGGCCGGCCGGGTTATACAGCCCCGTCCGAGGGCTGTTCCTCGGCAGGGCGGGTCTTCCATCGCTTGTGCTGCCAGAAGTACTGCTCGGGTGCCTCCCTCACCGCGGCCTCCAACGCACATGTGTGAAGCTCGGTCAGCCGTGCGACGTCCGCGTCGAGGTCTCCGGTCGGGTGGAAGTCCACCGGGACGAGGCGCATATCGTAGCGCTGGCGCCGCCCCCGGGCCCTCAGCGGGACACCGACAAAGAGCGGTGCGCCCGCGCGGATGGCAAAGAACGCCGGGCCTTTCGGGGTGGCGGCCAGCGAGCCGAAGAAGGGAACGAAGACCCCGCCGCGGTGCATGTCCTGATCGGCCACCAGCGCCGCAACCCGGCCGGCGGCCAGGCTTCGAAGGATCCCCCCACGCGCTCGACTCATCTCGATGATGTTCATGCCCATGCGGGCGCGTGTGTTCATCAGGTCACGCTCGAAAAGGGCATTCGACATCCCCTTCGCGACCGCATCCAGCGGGATGCCCCGAGCCGCCAGCGACGCACCCCCGACCTCCCAGTTGCCCAGATGACCGGATACCAGGACGACCCCACGCCCCTGCGCGACCGCCGTCTCGAAGGCGTCGAGCCCGGTAAAATGGCATCGCTCAAGGAGCTCCGCTGGCGTCACGTCCGCCAGACGAAACGTCGCGACGGCCTCCCTACCCAGATGAAACCAGGAGGCTCTCGCGGTCGCTCGGCGCCAACGCTCCGGCCGTTCCGGAAACGCCCGGCGGAGGTTTTCCATGACCACGGACGACCGGGCGCGGAGCAACGTGCCGACAAGCCGACCCAACCCACCCCCGAGCTGTAGGGCCAACCCCTCCGGAAGAGCACGCACCAGCCAGGACAGGGCTCTGAACGCCCGATACTCGAGGCGGAACCGACGGGCCTCGCTCCCACTCACCGGGACGGGAGGGCAGTCGTAGCCCCATCTCCATACTGGAGATCGTGTAGACGCCGATACGGACCGCTCGCCGCCCGCAATTCGTCGTGCGTCCCGGACTCGACGAGTCGCCCCTCCTCCAGGACGAGGATCCGATCGGCCCGCTCGACGGTCGAAAGACGGTGCGCGATCACGAACACGGTGCGCCCTTCCAGAAGGCCGACCATCGCGTCCTGGATCAGGCGCTCCGACTCGGTATCCAGCGCACTGGTGGCCTCGTCGAAGATGAGGATCGGCGGGTCACGCAGCACCGCACGAGCGATCGCGAGCCGTTGACGCTGTCCACCCGAGAGTTCGACGCCCCGCTCTCCGATCACAGTGTCGTACCCGTCTCGCATCGACATCACGAAGTCGTGCGCGTGCGCCGCTCGAGCGGCGGCGACCACCTCGTCGTCCGTGGCATCGGGTCGGCCGTAGGCGATGTTGGCACGCACGGTGTCGTGAAACAGAACGGTATCCTGCGATACGATGCCCAGACGTGACCGCAACTCGGCGACTTGAATATCCCGCACGTCCACGCCGTCCACGGCGATCCGCCCGCCCGACACTTCGAAGAACCGGCCGAGCAGATCCACCAGGGTGGTCTTGCCCGCGCCGGACGGGCCCACCAGCGCCACCGTCGACCCCGCCGGGACCGTAAAGGAAACCTCGTGAAGAACCAGCTCGCCCGGGCGATAGGCGAACGATACGTCTTCGAAGGCGATAGCATGATCCAGACCCGGCCAGCTCCGCGCATCGGGCCCGTCTCGGATCTCCACGGGAGCGTCGAGAAACTCGAAGACGCGTTCGGCGGCGACCAGGCCGGGCTGCGCCGTGGCCGGGAAGCGGGCAACGTTCTTCACGGGAGCGTACAGCTTGAGCGACAGCCCGAGGAAGCCGATGAACTCCGGGCCGCTGAGTTCGCCCGCAACCACCAGGCCGGACCCGTACCAGAGCAGGATGACCGTTCCGACGGCCGCCAGCATCTCCGTCATCGGGGCCGCGGCCGCACGTGCCAACTCCGCCCGCATGAACGTGCGGAAGTAGCCGGATGTCAGCGAATGGAAGCGCGCCCGCTCGCGCGACTCCGCGGACGAGGCCTTCACCAGGCGGATGCCCGACAGCGTCTCCTGCACGTGCGCGTTGACTTCTCCGCCGAGGTGGAGAACACGACGATCCCTGCGCCGAAGCACTGAAACCAGGGGCCCCCAGACGATCATCGTGCCGGGAATCACGACGAAGGCGGCCGCCGTCAGCTTCCACGAGATCAGCAGCATGGCCACGAGAGCCACGCCGAACTCGAGGCCGGCCGTCAGCAAGCGGGAGAGCTCGGCGGTAACGAGAACCCGGATCTGCTCGACCTCGGTCGTGAGTCGACTGACGATCTGACCCATGCGCACGCGGCCGAAGAAGGCCAGGTCGAGATCCACCAGATGGTCGTAAACCTGGTTGCGGAGGTCCCGGTTCACCCCCTGCTCGACGCGGGCGGCCAGATACGTCCGCGCGAAGTGGACCGCGTTCTTCACGAGAAACAGACCAAGAATCAGCACGATGATGCGCTGAACCGCCTCCATGGGCGGTCCCTGGAGGTCGACCCACCGGTAGACCGTCGCGTCCAGCAGCCGGCTCATTCCCGTGGACGTCGAGGGCGAAGCCGCGCCGCCCTGCCCTGCGAACAGGGCCTCCAGAAAGGGGATCAACAACACGTACACGGCGGCGTCCAGAACCGCGAACACGAACGTGGCGACCACGGCCGCCGCGAGGAAGGGCGTGTGGGGTCGCAAGAACGAGAGCAAACGCGTGAAGTGTTCCACGCCGAAAGGTAGAAGAACCGTTGCGGACTGCGGAGTCGGAGGGGCGGCCGACGCCGGAATCGTGGCACGATTCCCGCTATACGAAAAAGACGTTCGCACGCCTGGATTTTCGACATGCTGGAGACTCCCTCTCATGGAATACCGCCCCAATAATCGACTTCCGAACCGGGTCGTTTTCGCGGGAGGTTCGGCAACAGTCGCGTTGGCGGGATTTCTGGCGCTTGGACGCCTCTTCTCCGTCGACTGTGGAGACGCTCCCGGCTGTTTGACCGTGGACCAGTTGGCGGCCGGCCAGGCACTCCCCGAGGCCATCCACATCTACGACCGGCGTGGTGAGCTCCTGGCCGACGTCGCCGGCCCGCTGCGCCATTCGCTTTCCGTCGATGAAATTCCACCGGTCCTGGCGGAGGCGTTTGTGGCCGTGGAGGACAGGCGGTTCCGTGAACACGAGGGTGTGGACATCCAGGGGGTCGTCCGGGCGGCCATGAAGAACGTGACGTCCGCCGGAATCTCCGAGGGAGCCAGCACCATCCCGATGCAGCTCGTCCGCACGGTTTGGGCAGAACAGCTTCGGGACGCCAACCCGTGGCGCCGGAAGCTCATCGAGGCGCGCTCGGCTCCGCGGCTGGTGGACGCCCTCGGCCGCGACGGTGTCCTGGCCCTCTACCTGAACGCGATCTACCTGGGCGATGGTGTCTACGGCGTCGAGCAGGCGGCACGGCACTACTTCGGGACCTCAGCGCGCGAGTTGAGTCATGCGCAGATCGCCACCCTGGTGGGCATCACCCGCGGGCCCGAATACTATCATCCCGTTCGTCGCCCGAAACGGGTGATCGAGCGGCGTAACGTGGTGCTCGGCGTCATGGCCGAACGCGGCGTCATCACACCCGCCGAGGCGGAGAAAGCGATGGGCCGGCCGCTCGGAGTGAAGCCGTCCTCGGGTCGCGCGGGCCGCACGTACATGACGGCGGCCGTGACCCGGGAGATCCGCGAGGTGGCCCCGGACATCGCGGGACGGCCGGGCCTCCGGGTCTACACGACCGTGGATCGTCGACTGCAGGCGTCCGGTGAGGGCGCCCTCGTCGCGCGCCTGGCGCGTATCGAGTCGGGTGCGGAAGGACGCTTCAGCGCGTCGCCCGATGCCCCCCTGCAGGGTGCGGCCGTCGCGCTCGACCCGGTCTCCGGTGCGGTGCGGGCGTGGGTCGGGGGGCGGGACTTCACCGGCTCCGAGTTCGATCGTGTGGCCCAGGCCCGCCGCCAGGTCGGCTCGCTCGTGAAGCCGTTCCTCGTGGCGATGGCTCATGAGCAGGGAATCCACGTGCTCGACATGGTGTCGACCGAGGCGGGCGGAATGGAGGTGAACGGAGTGACCTGGGACCCGGCCGACCATGTGGACGCCGGCAGCATGACGATTCGCGACGGGCTGATCCGATCGTCGAACCGCGCCGCCGTTCAGGTCGGTCGGGCTCTGGGAACGGACGCCGCTCGCAGCATCGGAGCGAGGGTGGGCTTCACCGGACCGATCCCCGAGGTGCCGGCCACCTGGCTTGGAGCATTCGAGGCCTCGCTCCTGGAGGTCACCAGCGCGTACGCGGTGTTCGGCAACGGCGGACAGACGGTCGAACCGTATCTGATCGACCGGATCGTCGACGCGGACGGGGCCGTTCTCTGGACTCGCGGGGCGGCACCGTCCCGATCGACGGCGGCCCTATCGGAGGCGACCAGCTTCGTCGTCCTCGACGCGCTCCGTGACGTCGTGGACCGGGGCACCGGGTGGCAGGTCCGCCGGGAAGGCTTCCGCGGCCAGGTCGCCGGCAAGACGGGGACGACCAACGACGGGCGGGACGCCTGGTTCGTCGGGCTCACGCCCGAGGTGGTGGCTGGCGTCTGGATCGGCTTCGACGATCCTCGCCCGATCGTCCGGTCAGCCAGCGGAGGATCGCTGGCGGCGCCGACCTGGGGCGCCTGGATGCGGACGGCTCAACGCGAGGGGGCGGTGGCCGCGTCGGAGTGGAGCGTTCCGCCGAGCGTACGGTCCGTGCGCTACGACCCGGAAACCGGCAAGGCGTACGACAGCGACTGTCGCACGGACGAATTCCAGCTCGCGATGGTTCCGCGCTCGACCACGCTGATCAACCCCTGCAGGAGCCAGTTCCACCGCTGGGTGGACTCCTTATGGGGCATCATCGCACCTCGAAAGATCGCTCCCATCGAGCCCATCGGAGTGTCGCCGGCTGGAGAGTGGTAAGGAGGCCCCGACGTCAGTACGAGGCGCCGCGTGGGGTCAGACACGCCACCGGAACGATCATCTCTTCCGGGCTGATGCCCCCGTGAAGGAACGAGTTTCGGTACCGCGCCTGGTACTCCCTCAGCTTGGTCGGATACACGAAGAAGTGATCCTCCAGTGCGATGAGGTACGTGGTCCCCAGCTTCCCGGCCGGAAATCGGAGGTCCTTCTCGTCCTTGGTGAGCATGGCCGTGGACGCGTCCTCCGCCCGTAGGTCCTGGCCGAACTTGTACCGGAGGTTACTCGTCGCGTCACGCCGCGCGAAGACCGTCGTCGGCCTCTGACACAGGATCGACCCGTGGTCCGTGGTCAGCACCACCCGATGCCCCGCTCTCGCCGCTTCCTTGAGAACGCCGAAAGCGGTGGAGCGCTCGAACCAGGAACGGGTGAGATCGCGAAGGGCTGCCTCGTCCTTGGCGACCTCCATGAGGATCGGCGACTCGGAGCGACCGTGCGTCATCAGGTCCACGAAGTTGAAGACCATGGCCACTACGGTTCCCGGAGTCTTGAGGGCCGAGTTCACTCGTGCCCGAACCTGATCTCCGTCCCGATCGGAGAAGATCTTCTCGTAGTGGACCGGGACATCACGTCCCGTAAGGCGCTTGAGCTGGTCGATGAGGAGCCGATCTTCGAACGCGTTGAGACTGCCTTCGTCGTCGGAGCGATCCCACCATGACGGATTCCGCTCGGCGATCTGATCGGGGTACATCCCGCTGAAGATCGCATTGCGAGCGTAGGGCGTGGCCGTCGGCAGGATCGAGTAGTGGTAGCTCTCCTCGATCTCGAACAGCGGAGCCAACAACGGCTTCATCGCGCGCCACTGATCGAGGCGCATGCAGTCGAGGATCACGAAGAAGACGGGGTCGTCTCCGAGCCAGGGCAGGACGAATTCACGAACTAGATCCACCGACAGAAGCGGGCGATCCTCCCCCTCCTTCATCCAACGGGGATACTCCTTCAGGACCCACGTCCCGAAGTCGCGGCGGAGGTCGACCATCAGTGAGCGGACGGTGTCGAGCAGCCCCTCCTCGCCCGCCTTTTCGAGACGGATGTGCCAGTCCGAGAGCTCCGTGAAGACCTCGGCGAATTCGTGTGGGGTGGACGCGTCCTGCGCCCCCACAGACAGGCGGGGGTACCGGGCGGCAAAGTCCTGGGCGGCCTGCTGCTGGCGGATCGACGAGCCCTCCAGAATCCGGGTCACGACCGATAGCACCTGCCGCGGGCTCGTCGGTTTGACGAGGTAGTCGTCGACCCGCCGCCCAATGGCCTCGTTCATGGTCCGATCTTCCTCGGACTTGGTGACCATGACGACGCGCGCGTGCGGGTCCTCCCGCCGCAGGATCTCCAGCACTTCCAGCCCACGACGTCCCGGCATCTGCTCATCCAGCAGGACCAGGTCGTACGGCCGCTCCCGCAGAAGCGCCAATGCGTCGTCACCGTTCGGTATGGCGTCGACATGGTATCCCCTGGCCTGCAGGAACATCAGATGGGGACGCAGGAGATCGATCTCGTCGTCGACCCAGAGAATTCGCTTCGGCGGCATCGTGTTTTGCGACATACACAAAGTTAATACGACGCTTCGGCGCCATCCCGTCGTCGCGTGCAACGATTTCGATCCGAGTGCCATCAGAGGTAGGGCAGCCTACCTAGGATTCTTGATAGGAGCGGGGGTGGGTAAATGAACGACGCCCCGGGCCTGACGCTGATTGCCCTGGCCGCCCGGCTCGTCCCACGGAATCGTCGCCAGGGCTGGAGGCAGGAGTGGAGCGCGGAAGCGGCGTACGCCTGGGTCGTCGCTCAACGGACGGGACGCACCTCGATGGTGACCCGGACACGGCTCCGCGTTCGGGTCGTCACATGCTTTTTCGACGCTCTGCTGGAGCGAAAGGAGACGATATCGATGTCGGGATTCTTGAACGATCTGCGGTTGGCCGCGCGGAGCCTCATCAAGCGGCCCGGATTCACCGCCATTTCGATTCTGACGGTGGCGTTGGGGATCGGCGCAACGACCGCGGTCTTCACGCTGGTCGACGGCGTGCTTCTTCGCCCGCTCCCCTTCGAGGAGCCCGACGAACTGCTTTCGCTCCAGCACCTGGGGCGGGACGGACAGGACGAACTGCCCATTTCCTCGGGGCTGTACCTCCACTACCGAGACCACGCCCGCACCCTCGAATCCGTGGGGGTCTACACGCCGATGTCGGCGAACCTCGTCGCCGAGGGGCAGCCTGAGCGGGTGGTCGGCCAGATGGTCACCCCGTCCTACTTCGACGTCCTGGGCGTCCAGGCTGCGGTCGGTCGAACATTCACGGAGGACGAGGGGGCCGTTGATGCCGGCCCAGTCATCATCCTCAGCGACGGCCTGTGGCGCACTCGTTTCGGCGCCGACCCGGGCCTCGTCGGCCGGACCGTGGAGTTGAGCGGTACGAGCCGGACGGTCGTGGGCATCATGCCGGCGGAGTTCGGCCATCCGGATGCCGACGATCGCTTCTGGGTGCCGCTCGCGATCGACCCGACGAACGCGCCGATCGCATCGTTCTTCGGAGGGGGCATCGCTCGAATGGCCGAAGGCCAGAGCATCGAGGCGGTGGATCGAGAGCTTCAGGGAATGATGGGTCGTCTCACGGAGTTGTTCCCCGGGGATGGCGGAGCCGCGTTCCTCATGGATGTGGGACTCCGCGCCCGCGTCATCCCGCTGAAACAGTCCCTGGTCGGCGACGTGAGCAACACGTTGTGGATCCTCCTCGGCACGGTAGGCTTCGTCCTGCTGATCGCGTGCGCGAATGTCGCGAACCTCCTGCTGGTGCGTGCGGAGAGCCGGCAACGCGAGCTGGCGCTGCGCATGGCCGTGGGTGCCGGCAGAATGCAGGTGCTACGCGCGTTCATGGCGGAGAGCGTCGTCCTGGCAGGCGTGGGGGCCGCGCTCGGCATCGTCATCGCGTCGGCCGGCGTGCGGACCACCGCGCGCTTCCTGCCGTCGGATCTACCCCGCATGCACGAGATCGGGATCGATCCGCGGGTGCTCGGATTCACCGCCGTCGTCGCGGCTCTCTGCGCGCTCTTCTTCGGCCTGTTCCCCATGATCCGGCACGGGACGGACAACCTCGCGAGTCAGCTTCGTGACGGCGGCGGTGCCCGCGGAGCCGCGGGAGGGAAGGAGCACCACCGCCTTCGCAACACGCTCGTTGTGACCCAAGTGGCCCTGGCCCTCGTGCTCCTGGTCGGCTCCGGATTGATGTTCCGCAGCTTCCTCGCGCTCCGCGCGGTCGACGCCGGCTTCGATCGGGAGGGCGTCCTCACCGCGGAGGTGATCGTGCCGTCGGCCGAGGTCTCCGACTGGCGCGACGTAGCCGCGCTGTTCGCTCAGCTCCACGACCGCCTCTCGAGCCAGCCGGGGGTCACGGCGGTCGGATTGGGCTCGACGGTCCCACTCGGGGGCGGCCAGGCGTTCGGGAGTGTCGATGTGGAAGCCCACCCTCGGGGGCCGGACGAGCTTCCGATCTTCGCCGCCCAGTTCCAGGCGGGCCCTGGCTACTTCGAGACGCTCGGGATCGATGTACTCGTCGGGCGGGAGTTCGAGCGAGGCGACGGCGCCGATGGCGCACGCGCCGTCCTCGTCAGCCGGTCCTTCGCGAATCAGTGGTGGCCCGATAGCAGCCCGCTGGGAAGCGGTATCCGGTCGGGCGGACCGGACAACGACTGGTACCGGATCGTCGGGGTCGTCGACGACGTGAAGCAGCTGAATCTCGAGGATCCGGTCCAAGGTGCCGTGTACTACCCGCTCATCACGGGCCAGGGCGAGGAACTGTCCGCCGCGCGGGCACTCGACGTGGTCGTGCGCACCAACGGTGAGCCGCTCTCGATGGTGGACGTTCTTCGGCGCGAACTCACCGCACTGAATCCGCGCATTCCACTCGCGAATCCCCGCACCATGGAGGCGGTGTTCGATCAGGCGACCGCGCGGACTTCCTTCACCATGGGCGTGCTCGGCACGGCCTCGGCCATTGCGCTGTTGCTGGGCGTGGTGGGGATCTACGGCGTCATCTCGTACGTCGTCTCGCAGCGCACCCGTGAGATCGGCGTGCGGATGGCCCTGGGGGCCTCCGGGTCCACCGTGCGGCGGATGGTCGTTCGGCAGGGGCTCTTCCTGGCGTTCGGAGGTGTGGTCGTGGGGCTCCTGGCGGCGGCGGCGCTCAGTCGCCTGATGGCCAGCGTCCTCTTCGGCGTCGACACGCTCGATCCCGTGACGTACGCTTCAGTCGCGGCACTCCTGGTGGCGGTTGCCGTCACCGCGAGCTGGTTGCCGGCGCTCCGTGCCGCTGGTGTCGATCCGAGCACCGCGCTCCGCGCCGAGTGAAGCTACCTGTGACGTAGGAGCATCCAACATGACAGACGGCGACATCTGCATCGCCAACATCGGGCCCCGGCAACGGCGGTTGCGTCTTCAGATCGGTGTACTGGGACTCGCCGGCGGAGCCTTCGGCGCCGTGGCCATGATCGTTCTGGGTGTGCCCAGGCTCACGCGTTTCGCGTTGATGATCCCATTCACGGTCGGTCTCATCGGATTCCTGCAGTACAAGGAGAAGACGTGAATCTCTCTGGCATCGCGCGGTCTGCGCGACATGGATAACGGGCCCGAAGCGCTCGACCGCGCCGAGGTGGAGGCCGTGCGGGCCCAGGCGCGTCGGGTGCGAATTCGCTCAATCGTCGGCGCGCTCATCCTGACGCTGTTGGCCGTCACGGCGCCGTGACGCGCTCCGCTGGCCGCGTCGGAGCCGTCCCCCAGGAAGTCCGGCTAGCCACCGTCTGGCACGGTGTCGGTAGCCGTGGGATGGATGATCGTGGCGCCCGGCGCCGCCGACTGGGCGCGTTCGAGGGCGGTAGTGGCAGCCTCCGTGTTTCCCCGACGGTGTTCCACCATGTAGATGCCGAACCAGCCCGCCGCGTGGTCGGGATCCAGCTCCGACGCCGCCCGGTACTGCGCGAGGGCCGCATCCATGTCCCCCGCACGGTACGCGTTTGACCCCGAATCCAGTGCGGCCACGAGCTCAGGAGCAAGCTGCGCGCGCGTGGCGCTCCCACGCGGATCGAGGGAGCCGGTATCCTGGTCGGCCGGCCGACATCCGGCAAGGAGGACGAGGGATGCGCAAGAGATCGCCAGAGCACGGATCATTGAATGTTCCCGAAAGGTGACCGGAGGTGGCAGGCCGCACAGATTCGGGGATTTCGATCCCAGGCACGCCTCGCGTCGAAGTTCGGCGCGTGAGGGCTGATCCGGAATGCTCCTCTTTGGCTATGGCACTGCAGACAGTCGTTCTGCCGATGACAGCTGGCGCAGGTCTCGAGGCCCTGACGGGCCGCCTGCCCATGCCGTAGGAGCCATGCCGGTTCCGCATCGTGGTAGTCCGAGCCGAGGCGCCCGGACGAGCCCAGGCCGGCCTGCGTATGGCAGTCCCTGCAAAACCGCTCCGCATCGTGACACGCCGAACACTCTGAGGTCCCGCCGAAGGCGGCGCTGGCGTGGCGGAGCGCAAAGTTCTCTGGGTGGAAGACCGTGGGTCCTGCCGCGTCGTGGCAGGACACGCACGACGGCGGCTCGTGGCATGTGGCACACGAGCCGGGGGCGGCGGCGGCCAGAGTCGAGTGCCCGGTCATGAAGAACGGGCTGAGGTGGCTGTCTGGCGCAGCCCGTTGGAGGCCGACTCCCGGCGCGGTGACCGCCCCCCTCATGGGCATCGCCGCAAGAAATGTCGTCAACTCGACGTGGCAGCTCGCGCAGTCGTCCTGGGTGTGGCAGGTGGCGCACTCGGCTCGAGCGTCGGACTCGGCCAATCCGCGACCGTGCTCCCCAAGGAACGATCGATCGGCGTGGGCCGTCGGGACCGGATAGTGTGCCACGGCGTCGGGCACCGTCACACCGGGGAACGCGGTGGGAATGGCTCGAATGGCGGGACGCTCCGAGTCCACGTGACACGCTTCGCACCGTTGCTGGACGTGACACGTGGCGCACGCACCCGTTCCGACCCGGGCGGTCTCGGCGTGGTCGAGCCGGATAAACGATCCCGAGAGGTGGTCGGGTGGAATCGGGAGTGAGACGAGCGCTGCACCTGACAGGCGCGACGCAGCCGCGGTCACGTGGCAGGTTTCACACGCGGTTCCTCCCAGGTGGTCTTCCGGGGCTCCCTCGTGACAGTCGAGGCAACGTCCCGCGTCAAGCGCCTCGACGTCCATCCGACGATCCGGATCACCCCCGTGGCAGGCACGGCACGAGGCTGCTTCCTCTCCGTCGTCGCGCAGGGCACCCGCATGATCCGGGTGATCGAAGCTGAGGAGAGACGGGTCGTCGCTCGGGGGGCTCCACTCGACCCGAGTGAGTTCGACACCGTCGTGGCAGCCGACGCAGGAGGCTAGCGTCGGGTACATGGCGCCCGTGCCGTCTCCGGCTGCGGCCTGGTGGCACCCCGCGCACAGCGGAAAGAGCCCTTCATGGTCGGCGTGAGGGAACGAGTCGGCGGCCACCTGAAGAGCCACCGTCGCCGTGCGGGTCGGCCCTTCGGCCGGCCAGGAGCCGACCAGGATCGAGAACAGCCCGAGCGAAAGGACGAGCTTGATGACCAGCGAGTCGGAGATCCCCATAACACCGGTCCTCATGGCACTCGCCCCCCCAGGACCCGACCGCGAAGGCCCGGGTCACGGCCGAGGGCGACACGAAGCGAGAGCCAACCCCGATCCTGACTCCACGCATCGATGCTGGGGCCTCCTGCCGGATCTGCATCCCAGAGACGGTAGCGAAGCACTCCTCCGCTCACGCCCACCCTCTCCGTAACCTGCGCCACGCCGGACAAGCCTCCGCCGATGGCGCGGCCGTCGCCGAGCCGGAACTCCTCGAACCGTTGGAAGGTGACTCCGGTGACGTCGAGTCGCACGTCCGGCGACGCGCTCCAGGACACTCGAGCGTTCGCGCCCGAGAGGAACGCTCCAGGAAGCCAATCGATCTCGTAGGTCGACGACACCGAGACGTCTCGGCTGGCACCCCAGGTCGCACCCACCTCCCCCCGCCATCCCCGGTCCTCCAGGGCGGACAGGAAGACCGGGCTGTCGGAGGCACCGTACCGTCGGGCCGCCCCGCTCGCCCAGACCCCGAGAGCCGGACGGGGGGACGCGCTGACCCGAAGGCCCACCTCATGGTACGGAACCGGGTCGAAGAAGCCCCAGATCGTCGATAGTTCGAAGTACGGCACGTACCGTCGGGCGCTCAACTCCGCCAGGACAGTGGACGAAGGCGCCCACGAGGCCGTCACGTGGGCCTTCCCCACCCTACCGAACGCGAAGTCCCAGTCGGCGGAGCCGGTCACCCGGACGGGGGCCAAAGCGAGGGAGCGGATATCCAGCGACGCACGCTCGGACACGAGGCCCGACCGGTCGCTCCAGATCTCACGCTGGTAGCGCAGGCCCACGGACGTGCTTCCGGCGAGGCGCCCCGAGAACGCCCCGCCCACGAGCCAGGCATTCCGATCCGGCACGAAGCTCTCAAAACCGCGCAGCGCCTCGTGCCGTGGCTCGGAGAGCCCGCGTGCCAGGCTTCGCCCGCCGAACGCCTCGATGCGAGCCCCCGCGCCCAGGCTATGGAGCGCCACCCCCACGCTCGCCCCGTCGTATGCGGTGAAGCCGAGTCCGGAAGCGTTCTCCTGGCGGCCCAGTCGAACACGCCATCCCGCTCGCTCGAGCTGTGCGAACAGGAGCATCACATCGAGGCGGTCATCCGCGCGTGGCCACCCGATCTCGTCACCCGAATCGACACGACCGCGCAGGAGGCTCGTGAAGCTCAGACCACGCATTCCCAGGCCCCACGCGGTCAGTGAGAGGTCCTGCAAACCGGACCAAGCCCGACCGGGCGATGTCGGCGCAAGGCGGGCCGAGGAGGCGGGAGAAAGGATGGGTAGCTCCACGAACCGCCCGGTGGTCGTTGCCCAACCGCGGACGCCCTGGGCCTCAACTGATCCGACTGCGAGCGAGACGACCGCGCCGCATGTGAGAATCAAACGGCCAAGGACCCCAGCAACGCCCGACGATCGGCCGGCGCGGGTGAAAACCACCCGCGATGACACCGCCCGCATGTTTGCCTCTGCGCGCCGACGGGTCATCGCCGGCCTCCCGTGGGCTCCGGCAGGGCATGGCACTCGATGCAGTTCTCTTCCGGCCTGTGGTCCTCCATGTCCTGGTGGCAGGACACGCAGAAGTCTCGTGTCCGTGGGATCGCCGCCACCCGGGGCGGCGCCTCCACATGGCACGTCACGCAGTCCACGTGCGCATCGACCGTATGCGCGTCGTCCGGAGGATCAAGGTGGCACGACGCGCACCTCACGTCTGGCTCATGATGCTCCTCGTGGCAGCCCACACAGCTGACGTCCTCCGCCGACAGGATGGTGCCTTCCGTATGGCAGGACGCGCAGTTCACCGCCGCGTGGGAGGGATGGTCGAAGTCCATCGAGCGCGTGCCCGCGTCGCCGATGGAGGGAGTGAAGGGCCGTACGACCGGCAGGACCGCCTCGGGGGTTTCGCCGGCGGAATGGCAGCTCGTGCAATCCCCGACGACTGGCTCCGTGTGGTGGCACGAGAGGCAGTCCTGGGGTGACGACAACGTCACCTGACCATGGCTTTCGACGGTCTCATGACACGAGGCACAGTCCACGTCGGTGTGCTGTGAGTGGTCGAAGTCGCGCGTGACTCCAGGCGCGCTCGCCTGTGTGTCCTGGTGACAGGCGGCGCATTCACTGCCGTCCACCGTGAACACATGCGCGGTGTGGCAAACGCTGCAGTCGGCGACGGTCTCATCGGAGAGGCCGACGTGATGGGGAGTCAAGCCCACCGGGTCGGCGTGGCACTGGGCGGTCGCGCAGGTCTGGACCGCTTCCGCGGGCGCGCTCTGCGCGTGCGGGTTGTGGCAGGCTCCGCACGACTGCTCGTGCGGCTCGTCGTCGGGCATGTCCACCAGGAGCTGCATTTCGTGGCACGCCAGGCATTCGTTCTGCTGCGGGCGCATGGCCGTAGCCAACTCGCCCGAGCCGACGTCCGCATTGAAGCCGTGACACGAGGCGCAATGGATGGTCAGGTCGCTCATGCGACCCAACTGGATGTCCACGTCCGTATGGCACCCCGACTGCGCGCACGTCTTGTCCGTGGCCGCGAATTCGTGCACCGACGTCGAATGACAGCGCACACACGCCAGGTCCTGCAATTCCGAGTCGTCGGACTCGAAGTGGACGCGGTGCCCCGCCGTGTTGGCGATGTCCTCCCATTCCTCGGACCCCGCGTTCACGTGGCACCCTTCGCACTTGGCGTTTTCCACCTCCGCATGCACCCCGAGGCTATCCGGGTTCTCCAGGATCTGGGTGAGCCCCATCTGCGAGCGGGCCAGCAGCGTGGGCTTGTGGCACTCCTTGCACCCCAGGTCGGCGTGCGCGCTCGCCGCGAAACGCTCGTACGGGTCCTGCATCAGGTGGCACGACAGGCAGAACTCGTTGTCGTGTTCGATCCAATCGTAGGTGCGGTAGCCCAGGGCCGCGGAACCGGCTACGAGCGCGAGCCCCGCAACCACGAGGCCCGCCATCGCGGGCCCCGAGAGTGCCGAAAGGCGGCGCCTCACCCGAGACGCCGCCCCCCGCGTCCTACCGGACACGATCAGTCCCGAGCCCCGGAGGGCTCAATCCTGCCCCGCCGTGCTCCCACCCAGGATCCGCTGCATGTTCAGGTGGGTGGAGCTGGTGAGGCCGTACTCCTCCTTCACTTCGCGGATCGAGGCAATCAGAAGTGCCTCCGTGAGAACCGGGTTGTGCACGGCAGACCCACCGATGCGCGCCAGATCGGCGTTGAACTTCGATCCTTCGCCGACGGTGTAACGGCTATCATCGGTGCTGAACTCGCTCTCCGGCACCTGCGCCAGGAGCGCTTCAAGTTCGTCCGCGAGGCTGTTCAGGCGTGACTGCGCGTTCGCCAGCAGCGCTCGCGCCGTATTCTCCGTGCCGTGACAGCCTGCGGTCGTGCACGTCTGGAACGTCTTCTCGGACTCCTCGCACGCCCCACCCGCGACCGGCTTCCCGGTCGGGTCCAGGCACGGTACGGCCTCGAATACATGCCCCGTGGCCTGGAACGTGAAGTCACCTGTGGCCGCATCGGTCACGGTGAAGGAGTTCACGTGGCAGCCCGCGCACAGACGTGGGTTCCGCTCCGACCCGTGCGTCGCCACGATGGGCCCGTTGAACTCCAGCGACGGCGGCCACCACCCCGCCGTACCGACCAGGAGCGGTCCTTGCGGTGAATGCGGACCACGGAACGAGGTCGGGTCCGGCGTGCCACGCTTGTGGTGGCAGCGCATACAAAGGTTCTGCTCCTCGTTCGCCACGTCGATCGGGAAGCGGAGCTGAGCCGTGTTCTCCGAGCCGTGCGGGTCGTGACAGACCGCGCAGGTGATGGCCATGTGCTCACCGGGCTGTTCCAACGACGCCTTCTCGATGTAATCGGCGTCGACGCCCCACGTCTTCAGCGCGCCCTCACCCGTATGGCAGGATTCGCACTCCGCGCGGCCGGCGGGGAATGCATTCACGCTCCCGTGCGCCGACTGTGACCACTCCTCGACGAACGGATGGTGCGTGCCTTGGTGGCACTCCGCGCACCCCTGCGTCAGATCCTGTCCAACCGCCATCGAGGCAAACGGCTGCGTCGCCTCCGGATCCGTAACGTGGTCGAGTCCCGGCCCATGGCAACTTTCGCACGACACGTCATGATAGCGATCCTCGCCCGTGGCCTCGAAGCCGGCCACGCCCTCGATGAGGTTGCCGTTCTCCCCCACCGTGTGGCACCCGTTGCAGAACTCCTGCTGCCCCCCGCTGTTGACGAGTGTGGCCCAGGCGTCCGAGTGCTGTGAGCCTTCCCACTGCGACTGCGTACCGACGTGGCAGTTGCCGCACGTGGTTGTCTTGTTCGCCTGGTCGCTGTATCCGAGAAAGCCCATCGCCTGCGTCAGCGGCTCCTCGAAGAGCTCTCGATCCTGAAACACGATCTTCTCGTCGACGCACGCCGCTGCGAAAAGCGCAGCGAGTGCCGGTAGGACAAGCGCGAATCTTTTGGCTCGCGTGATCATGGTCCTCTGCCATCTCCCTTGTCCGGTTGCGCCGGACGTCCGTTCCCCATCCGTAGACTTACGTATATAAGGGTAGGGATCGCGCGGGCAAGACGCTGTGGGGAGATCCCCTATTTCGTATCCTGCCGAGACGGAACGGCGAGATGACCGCCTGCGATCGCCCGGAGGACGTCCATGGTCGTGACGATACCGACCAGTCTCTGGCCATCGAGGACCACCGCCCGATGGATACGGCCTCGCGAGAGAAACTCCGCCAACTCCTTCACGGACGTGGACGGACTCACGCCGAAGCTCACATCGGTCATGATATCGGCGACCGTCATCACGTCCCGTGTGGAGGCGTCGACACGCGACCAGTCGAGAACCATCAAGTCGGGTTCGTCGGGCAGGTGGTAGGAGTGCTCCACGTCGGGCAAGCCGCTATGCTCTACCAGGTCCAGGGTGGAGTCGTCGGCCGCCTTGCGAATGATGTCGGTTGCGGACACCACTCCAACGAGGGCACCATCTTCGGTGACAACCGGAGCCCCCGATATGTCCCGATCGGACAGGAAGCGAGTCAACTCGCGGAGGGTGGCGTCGGGGCGAACCGACGCGACGTTACGCTGCATGATGTCGGAAACGGTTCTCATCCGGGTAGACTCCAGTGGAGAGGTGAGCAGGACCGGCACGACGTGTGGCCACACAACCCAAGTTAGGTCGCTGACCCGACTTCCTCCGTGGGGAAATCCACTCACTCGACGTAGGGAGCCATGAGCCACTACCGAAATATCTTCGAGGCCTCGCCCGACGGCGTGCTGATCGTTGATTCGGGCGGCGTCATCCTGGAGGTCAACCGGAAGACGACGGACCTCTTCGGCTGGACCGAGGCTGAGCTGGTGGGCTCCGCCGTGGAGAAGCTCATTCCAGAAGCCATTCGGGAACGACATCGTGCGCACCGGGACGCCTACGTGCAGCGTCCACATCCGAGGGATATGGGCATCGGAGTCCTCCTTCAGGCGGTCCGCAAGGACGGCTCGACCTTCCCGGTCGAAATTGCACTGTCCCCCCTGCCGGATTCGTCCACCGAATCCGTTCGTGTCGTGGCAACCATTCGCGACGTCACGGAGAGGATTCGACTGCGCGACTTCGGAGCGGCGGCACTTCGCGCGACCGAAGACGAACGGAAGAGGGTCGCTCAGGAGTTGCACGACGACACGAGCCAACATCTCGCCGCCATCCTAATTCGCCTTCGGCTCGCTGAGCGGAATGCGGGTGACGACACCCGCGCGCTACTCGAAGAGGTCCGCCACGATCTCATGGAGACGTCCGAGGGGATCCGACGGATCGCCCGAGGTCTTCGACCCCCGGAACTCGAAGAGGCGGGCCTGGAAGCCGCCGTGCGTGGACGCGTACGCGAGTTCCGCAGGTCGAGCGGTATCCCCGTCCTGGTGGAGATCGAGGACGCCGGGGACCTGGATCCCGTCTCGCAACTCGTCCTCTATCGCGTCGTCCAGGAGGCACTCCACAACACGGCACGACACTCGCGAGCCACACACGCGCATGTTCACATCGGAAGAACGGGTGACCACGTGTTCGTCGAAGTGGGTGACGACGGCGTAGGCTTCGACCTGGCGGACCACGACCACGGGACCCTGGGGATGGGACTCATGGGCATGCGGGAGCGCGTGGCTTCAGTCTCAGGCCGCATCACGATCGAGAGCGCTCCCCTCGAGGGAACCACGGTCAAGGCGCGACTTCCCTGCCGCACGCCGAGGATTGCCCGTGTCTAAGGTTCGCGTCCTCCTGGTTGACGACCACCGTGTGTGCCGAACCGGCGTTCGGGCGCTCATCGAGACCGAGGCGCATGCCGAGGTCGTCGGGGAAGCGGACGACGGCGAGCAAGCCGTGGAGATGGCGCTCGCGCTGAAGCCCGACGTGATCGTCATGGATCTGTCGATGCCGGAGATGAACGGCCTGGAGGCTACCCGCAGGATCAACGCCCTCGGGCTCGGCTCCCGGGTGCTGATCCTGACCGTTCACGGGGAGGAGGAGTACCTCATTCCGGTCATCGACGCCGGCGCGTGTGGATATGTCACGAAGATCGCGGCACACCGTGACCTGGGCCGGGCGCTCGACATCGTAGCGCGGGGCGAGGTGTACCTCCCACCCAACGCGACCAAGATGATCCTCAACGAGTATCGCTCCTCGGACGACGAGAGTTCACGCCTTCGGTCGCTGTCACCCCGCGAGCGCGAGGTCCTCGCGCTCACCGCCGAGGGGTACAGTTCGCGCGAGGTCGGAGAGCGGCTGTTCATCTCTCCGAAGACCGTGGAGACCCACCGGTCTCGGATCATGTCCAAGATCGGCCTCAGCCACCGCGCCGAACTCGTCCGTTTCGCGCTGAAGGTCGGACTCCTCAAGCAGCCGTAGGACGACCGAACACCCATCGCCTTGACATGCAACTATATGGTTGCATATTGCAGCATGAGCGATGTCTTCTCGGCACTGGCCGACCCCACCCGACGTTCGATTCTCGACCGGCTACGTGCCGATCCCGAGCTGACCGTGAACGAACTGGCCGAGCCGCTCAAGATGTCCCGTCAGGCCGTCACGAAGCACCTCGACCAGCTCGAGCGAGCCGGCCTGGTTGCAAGCGAGCGACGGGGACGGGAGCGGCGGCACCGGCTGATCGTGGATCCCCTCAGGGACGTGGACGACTGGCTCGCGCCGTACGCCGCCGAATGGGATCGCCGCCTCGCTCGCCTCAAGGCCCATGTGGATGGAGCCGAACCCCCCGCAACGGAGGACGGAAGATGACCGAACGTGTGATCGAAAAGCAGGTGGAGTTCACGGCGCCCCTCGCACGAGTGTGGCGCGCACTGACGGACTCCGGCGAGATCGGGTCCTGGTTCTCCGACTCGGCGGACTTCGAGCCCGTGGAAGGGTACGACGGGAGCGTCACCTGGCACGACCATGGCACCTTCGCGCTTCGTGTCGAGATCGTGGACCCGCCGAAGAAGCTCGCTTGGCGGTGGTCGCACGAGTCCGGTGTGCCGATCGATGCCGACGTGGCGACCCTTGTGGAGTGGACCCTGACCGAGCGGGAGGACGGCGGCACGCTCCTGTCGGTGCGCGAGTCTGGATTCGCCACGGATGAGCGTCGCGAGGAGAATGAAGGGGGATGGACGCAGGAACTCGGGCACCTCCTTTCATTCGTCGAGCCGAGTCGAGGGCCAAGCCTGCTCGGAAACAACGACGTGGCCATCCACGTCGACGATCTGGACGCGGCCGAGGCGTTCTATGTGCGTGGGCTGGGACTCCCGCTCGTGGCACGCACGGACGGGTATCTGGAGATCGACGCGGGCGCGTTCCGCCTCTGGGTCAACCAGTCGGATGGCCCGCCCGGCTTCATACCTTCGTTCGACGTAGCCGACCGCGACGCGGCACTGGCCCGCTTGCGGGGGGCGGGGGCATCCGTGTCCCAGCACGGACGGAACAGCTACGCCGCTGACCCCTTCGGAAACCCGATCGACGTGGTCCAGACCGGTTGAAGCTGCCGGAGGGCCTCCCGGTCGGGACGTTCCGCGGAACCGGCACCGTCGGTGCGCGTTACTACATCATGCTTCATCGGGCGTTCGCCGATGAAGTCTCGGGAGGTCCGGGCAGGCCGACGCAGTTCAGTGGGGAGATGAAGGATGACGGGATCGAAGAGCGTTGCGTGGTCGCTGATGGTGCCGGTGCTACTCGCGTCGTGCGGCGGCGACGACCCGGTGACGCCAGGGCCGGTAGGCGTCGTGAATCAGGCGCCCACGGCGTCGTTCACGGCGGACGTCGCCGGCGGTCCGGCACCGCTCACCGTCCGCTTCGACGGCACGGGCTCGGCGGATCCCGACGGAACGATCGCGTCGTACGCGTGGAGCTTCGGAGACGGCGCGACCGGGACGGGCGCTACGGTGGTGCATGTCTACACGGAGCCGGGGGCCTTTACACCCACCCTTACCGTAACCGACCAACGCGGAGCCACGGCGAACACAACGGGGGACCGGATCACGGTCAGCAGCCCGGCCGGGACGGGCTCGAACTCCATCAGCGGTATCGTCTGGCACGACGCGGATGCCGACGCCACCCGGGACGCCGACGAGGACGTGGTTCCGGACATGGTGGTCTTCCTCGATCTGAACGAGAATGCGGTCCGCGACTCGGGCGAGCCTTCTGCGGTAACGGACGACAACGGCGCGTATCTGTTCGAGGGGCTGGACAGTGGTCGGACCTATCGTGTGACCCAGGAATTGACGATCGGATGGACGAACACGGTCGCAGGTATCGGCGCCGCGGGTGTGGGCGCCGTGACAACTCACGTCCAGGCGACGGCGGCGGGGCCGGTGCTGGCAGCGGCGGGGCCGGGCATGGCAGCGTCCAAGCCGGCGCGGATCATCGGCGGGCAGCAGGCCGCCGCGGGGGAGTTCCCGTTCCAGGTCGCCCTGCTCACCAACACCGACTTTCAGACGTGCGGAGGCACGTGGATCGCCGCCCGCTGGGTGCTCACGGCATCGCACTGCGTAGACGGCGGCCTGGCCCCCTCGAGCCGAGTCGTGCTGGCGGGCACCGCAGACCTCCGCACGGGTGGCGAGCGCCTGGCCATCGAGCGCTTCATCCTCCACCCGAACTACTCGGCCACCGCGTTCGTCGAGAACGACATCGCGCTGATCGAACTGACCGAGGACTACATGTATCCTCGTGTCGAACTGCTCACTCCGGACCGGGCGACGCGGGCTGCCCCGGGGGTCATGGCCACCGTGATTGGCTGGGGCCGGACCGGCATCAGCGCGGGAACCGGCTCGAGCGTCCTGAAGAAACTCACGGCGGCGATCATCTCCAACGATACCTGTACCACCACGCTCGGCCAGAACATCCTTCCCGTCACGATCTGCGCGGGCATGTCGGGCTCCAACGAGAGCGTGTGCAACGGCGACTCGGGTGGCCCCCTCCTCGTCCCCTTCCGAGACCGGTGGCTCCAGACGGGTATCGTGAGCTTCGGGTCGAACATCTGCTTCCAGCCGACCGCGTTCGCGCGAGTGTCCGCGCTGATCGACTTCGTCCGCCAACACGTCGCCCCCGAGGCGTCGAAGTTCGCCGAGGTGGACTGGACGACGGGAACCGATGTCCGTGTCGATTTTGGGGATTTTCGGTAGGGGCCAGTCCGGTCAGGACTCCGCCCGCCTACGCCCCGAACTGCCGGAGATGGTGATCGACGTGGCGGTATCCCCACCGTCCCCATTCGGCCGCCGTGAGGTCGCCGAGCGCGATGTGGGGCGCCAGACCGCGTCCGCCCGTTTCTCGAAACCGCCGCATCTGTTCGCGTAGGGCGCTCACGTCCTCACCGAAGTCGCCCGGGGGCGTACCGGCCCTCTCCTGATCGGCCTCGGGCGCGGTCGGAACTCCCTTGGGCCACGGGAGGGGGAGCGTCAGCGCGAAGACCCGCCCAACCGTCCGGTTGAAGAGCGTATCCGCCCGCGCCGCCGTCTTCCGTTCGCCAAGTATGATCTTGAAGGCATCGGTGAGGTGCAGAACGGCTTGGTGCGGCGTCATTCGGCCGAAGCGAGGAGAGGCGTCGGGGCGCAGTCGTTCGAGGCGGCGCTCCAATGCGGCGAATTCCGCGTCGCGGAAGATGGTCTTCATGGCCCCGATCTACCGGTTTTCCGGACGCGTATCAAGATCGTCCGGGCCGACGAAACTCTTTCTTGATAGTATCGTATGATAGTATCAGATACGATTACCATTGGTCGGAGTCGCGCGTGAAGCAGAACCTCTTCTTCATTCTCCTGTCCATGGCGAACGGCCCCAACTACGGGTCGGCCGTCCAGGATGACGTTCGTCGACTCAGCGCAGGCCGCGTACGACTGTGGCCTGCGACGCTCTACGGGTCGCTCGAAGAGCTGGTGTCAAAAGGGTGGCTGAGTCACCGGCCCGACCACGAACCTCCCGAAGGGTCGGCCGGGAGAGAGCGGTTCTACGAGCTGACGTCCGAGGGACGGACGGCTCTGGAAGACGAGACGAGTCGGATGGAGGGTCTCGCCCGGGCGGCACGCCATCGCCTGGCGGGAGCCGGCGACGCGTGAGGCTGGCTCCGTACGTCTTCAATCTTCTGGTGCGCTCCGCGGTCGCGACACTTCCGGACGCTCTCCGGAAGCGGGCGGGCGGAGAGATCACGGCGCTGACGAGGGAGCAGGTTCGTCGGGCACGTCGACAACGCGGGATCCTGATCGCGGTAGCCGTCGCGACGCGATGCCTGGCCGACACGGTCACTCGAGGTCTCTACGAGCGGCTTCGAGCCCGACTTGCCGCCTCGGTCACACCACCATCCAATCCCGAGCCCATGCAGACTCTATTGAGCGACATCCGCCACGCCGTCCGCTCCCTCGCGAAGACGCCCCGGTTCACCGCGGCCGTGATCCTGATTCTCTCGCTGGGGATCGGGGCGAACACGGCCATCTTCAGTGTGGTCCGGGGTGTGATGCTTCGCCCGCTACCCTTCCCCGACGCCGAGCGGTTCGTCCATATCGCGGCGGACTATGGAGGCGGGCCCCAGATCTCGATGCCGTACTACCGAATCGACCACTTGCGACGGAGCACCCGATCGTTCTCGGCCCTCGCCAGCTATCGGGGCCACTCCGGACGAGTCGAGGCAGAGGGGCGCTTCGAAGGGGTCACGGGACTGAGGGCAGATCCGGGGTTCCTCGACGCCGTGGGATCGCCGCTCGCGCTGGGCCGTTGGTTCACGCCGGACGAGTCAGCCCCCGACGGTCCGGCCGCGGTGGTGCTGGCCCACGACACGTGGCAACTGAGGTTCGCGGGACGACGCGATGTCCTCGGCTCGACCTTCGATGTCAGCGATCGGAGCTACACGGTGGTGGGCGTCCTGCCGGCTTCCTTCAGCTTCCCACAGGTCAGCTCGGACATCGACTACATCGTCGCTCTGGCACTCCGACCCGATCCCGGGGACGAGGGCCGGAACTACCCTGCCATCGGGCGCCTTGCCGACGGCGCGACGGAAGAGGCCGCCCGCGCGGACCTCGCACGGGCGTGGAGCGCGTTTGTCGCCGAACACGCGGACCTGGTGTCGGACCCGGAGAGGGGCTTCACGCTTTCCACGTTCAAGGAGATGCACGTACAGGGTCTCGGCCGGATTCTGTGGATCATGATGGGCGCCGTTGCCACGGTCCTTCTCATCGCCTGCGCGAACGTCGCCAGCCTCCTCATGGCGAGGGCCAATCGGAGGCAGCGCGAAGTGGCGCTCCGAGCCGCTCTCGGAGCTACACGAGGGCGGATCGTCCAGTACGTCATGACCGAGAGCGTTCTCCTCGCCATCGTCTCGGCCGCCGCCGGCCTCCTGGTCGCACGGTGGGGCGTCCAGGGTCTCCTGGGCATGGCGCCCGTCGCCCTTCCTCGGGCCGAATCGATCGGCGTCGACGGCGCCGTACTCGCGTTCACCGCCGGATGGGCTCTCCTCACGGGCGTCCTCTTCGGGTCGACGGCCGCCCTGCCGGTACTCCGGGGAAGACTCGAGGGCATGTTGCGGGAAGGCACCCGCGGGAGCGGCGGCGGTACACGGTTCCGGCAGTCGCTCATCCTGGTGCAGAGCGCACTTTCCGTGGTGCTGTTGGTCGGCGCAGGTCTCCTTCTCGGTACGCTGTGGAACCTCCGCGGTGTCGACTCCGGCTTCGATCCACGAAACGTTGTCGCGGCAACGGTGCCGGTCCTTCCGCCCGGGTACACCGATCCAGCCGCCGCGACGGAGTTGGCAGCCCGCGTGACGGACGGTCTGGTGGCGCGTCCGGAGGTTCAAGGAGTGGCGGCGGTGTCGAACCTCCCGCTGGAGCGAGGGCTGAACATTCCCCTGACGATCTCGGGAAGGCCCGATGCCTGGGAGGGTGCGGTCGAGTGGCGGGCGGTCACACCCGGATACTTCGAGATGCTCGAAATTGGCGTTCTCCAGGGTCGCACCTTCGGCGCCGCGGATGTGGCGGGTGGTGCCCATGTCGTGGTCGTAAACGAGTCGTTCGCGGCCCACTACTTTCCAGACGGAAGCCCCCTCGGCCAGGGTGTCGAGGTCGGCAAGTGGAAGGGCGAATACCTCGCCCCCAGCCTGGCGGTCGGCCCGCTGAGGATCGTGGGGGTCGTAGCCGACGTACGCGACCGGACGCTGCGGGAAGAGGCCCGCCGGACGGTATATGTGCCCCTCGAGCAGGTCCCTGCCGCGCTGGCTGGCTTCCCCCGGTTCCTGGCCAAGGGTCGACGCTCCGCTGAGACGGGCCAGGCACTTCGGGACGAACTCCAGAACGCCGATCCCCGGATCGCGGCGCTGGATATCCGGCCGCTCGACGATGTGGTGGCCGCCTCCCTCGGGGTGGAACGGTTCAACGCCACGCTGCTGGCGGCCTTTGCCGCCCTCGCCCTGGTCCTCACGGCGTTCGGCATCTACGGCGTGATCGCATACGCTGTGAGCCAGCGCACCCGGGAGATCGGGATACGGCTCGCGCTCGGAGCTGCACGGGGTCGGGTGATCCGCGGGGTCGTGCTCGACGGCATGCGACCGGTCCTGTTGGGGCTCATCGGAGGCACCCTGGCCTCGATGTGGCTGTCTCGTCTGGTCCAGGACCTGGTGTGGGGCGTTGCCCCCAACGATCCTCGGACTCTACTCCTCGTCTCGGCCGTGCTCGTATCCGTTTCGATTCTGGCGACGTGGCTACCGGCTCGCGCGGTCACGAGAGTCGATCCCGTGTCGGCACTTTCGGCGGAGTAGGGCGTAGGCGGTCCAGACGCGCACGGCCCTCGAACGACTCGACTCATGGACTTCTTCGACAGCCTGGCGAAGCTCGCCCGAACAACGGCCAGTGAGGTCGAGCGTCGGGTGGACGAGGTCAAAGAGAGCCTCGTCCCCCGCGACCAGAGCGACTTCCACCTGCAGGCGTACCGCGGCTACGGCACCGATCGCGGGTTCTACGTAGCGGGCAGGGCGCTCTGGGGCCGTGCGATCGACCCGGCGAGGCACCGGCAGTCGATTCTCGACAACGTGTTCGATGCCTTTCGTCGATTCGAGAGCGACGAGATCGCCGACGCCGAGGTGACGCTCCGCTTCGGCACTGCGGAAGCGCGCGTGCGGACGGACGAGGAGGGGCACTTCAGTCACTTCCTGGAGGTGCATCCGGATCAGGTGAGCGAGGCGCGCTGGCAGAGCGTCGAGTGCACGCTCCAGCCGCCCGAAGGCGGAGAGCGCCGGTTCCAGGCGGCGGCTGAGATTCTGCTCCCGGGGCCCACGGCCCGGTACGGCGTCATCAGCGATGTCGACGACACGGTCATGATCACCGGAGCGGCCAACCTTCTGTCCATCTTCAAGCTCACGGTGTTGAACAACGCCCGTACCCGTGCCCCCTTCACTGGCGTGGATGGGCTCTACAGGGCACTCGCGGGCGGGTCGGACGACCACGAGACGAATCCCGTGTTCTACGTCTCGAGTTCGCCGCACAACCTGTATGACATGCTGGACGACTTTTTCCAGCATCAGGGGCTGCCGAAAGGTCCGATCCTTCTCCGCGACATCGGACTCACACCCGAACAGTGGTTCAAAGCCGGCCACGGGGAGCACAAGAGGGCCAAGATCGACCGGATCCTCCGGACCTACCCTCACCTCGACTTCGTGCTGATCGGGGACAGCGGGCAGGAAGACCCGGAAATCTACGCCACGGTGGCCGCCGCGTATCCCGGCCGCATCCGTGTGATCTACATCCGCGACGTCAGCGACGGCGCCCGCGCCGCCAAGGTGGCGGAGGTCGCCGAGCGGACCACGGTCAACGGGACGCCCATGATCCTGGCTGCCGACTCCCGGGTTGCCGCGCGCGATGCCGTCGAACACGGTCTCATCGATCAAGACGGTCTGCAGGCCGTCGCGCAGGCCTTCGAGCGTGACATGGACCGCCCCACGACCACCGAAGCGACCGCCGACGTCCTCACTCCCGACCTCGGAGGTGGTCAGAGGTGACACACACCAGCCTGTCCGCTGGCACCGATCCTGCGTAACGTCTGCTATATGCGACGCCATGACGAAGTACGCGGCCCACGGTCTCGGAAGACGCTGGCATTGGGGCTCCTGGCAGCCACTATGTCGGCGGCCGCATGTGAGGACCCCCGCCTCCCGCTGGAGTACATGCGGCGCGCGGCTGCTGTCGGGGGGCCGGCGGGCATGGGCATCTTTCCGAACACTCTGGACGACGAACTGTCGCGGAGCCTCGTCGACGAGCTCCCGCGCCCCGTCGCGGTCGATTGGGACTCGATCGTCGCTCGCGACACACTTCGGGTCGTCCTGACGTTCAACTCGACCGGGTACTTCATCTACCGGGGCGAGCCGATGGGCTTCGAGTACGATCTTCTCGACGCCTTCGCGGATGCGCACGACCTGACGCTGCAGACGCAGGTCGTCACCGATCGTCGGGACCTTCTTCGGGCGCTCAACCTGGGCCAGGGCGACGTCGTCGCCGCACGCCTGGTTGCGGTCGAGGAGTACCGTGAGGAAGTCCTGACGAGCAAACCGCTCTACCAGACCCGACCGGTCGTGGTTCAGCGAGAGCCGGGCGCCCCACTTCCGGCGGGCGACAGCATCGATATTCGCATGCCGTTGCCGGACGGGCCCCCTGAACAGATCGCGCTGAACGCGCGGCTCCTCCGCAGGCCCTCTGATCTTGGCGGAGAAGAGGTGTTCGTCCCGGCCGGGTCGGACTACTACGAGCACATCGTGGAATTGGCCGACTCTCTCGGGAATCCCATCGAACTGGTCGAAGTCGAAGGCGCCGAGGAGATGGAGCCGCTGATCGAGGCTGTAGCCCGCGGTCAGATCCGGTTGACGGTGTCGCAGGAGAATCTCGCCCAGTTGAGCACGGCCCGGTTTGCCAATCTCGTCGCCACACCGGTACTGGGCGTGGAGCAGGACGTGTCCTGGGCGGTACGGAAAACCTCTCCGGTCCTGCTCGCCGAGTTGAACAGCTGGCTCGAGAGCAATGAGGGACAGCGCCTTCTCTCGATCCTGTACACCAAGTACTTCGTCGACCGGAAGGGGTACCAGAGGCGGCTGGAAGACGAATACCTCGTCGCTTCCGCCGACGGTCGAATTTCGGCCTATGACAGCCTCTTGATTCGCTACGCGGACGATGTGGGCTGGGACTGGCGTCTCCTCGCAGCTCAGGTAGCTCAAGAGTCTCGCTTCGACCCGGTCGCCCGGTCGTGGGCAGGGGCCCAGGGCCTCCTCCAGTTGATGCCCCGGACCGCCCGTGAGATGGGGGTCACCAACCCTCGCGACCCTGAGGACAACGTGCGCGGAGGGGTGAAATACCTCACGTGGCTCACGGGCCTCTGGGAGAACGAGATCATCGACGAAAACGAGCGCCTCAAGTTCATCCTGGCGTCCTACAACGCCGGGCGCGGCCACGTGCTGGATGCCCAGCGCCTGACTGAAAAGAACGGCGGGGATCCGCAGAACTGGGACGACGTCGCCTACTGGCTCCTTCAGAAGTCCAAGCGATCGGTCTATCGTGATCCCGTCGTGAGGCACGGCTACGTGCGCGGCCTGGAGCCGGTACAGTATGTGAGCAAGATCCTCAAGCGGTATGATCGGTACCGCAACATCGACCAGTAGGGCAGGGCGGCACCCCCGCCGCCTCTCAACTCAGGAGACACACCGGACATGGCCGACAAGCAGGAGAAAGAGAAGAAGTATGGGATGAACGCCGAGGTTTCGGCGCCCATGGACATGATGGAGCCGCACGTTTCGATCCGGAATGTGGGTCGTTTGTTCAAGATGCTGGCGTTCGTCATCTTCGCCCTGCTCGTCACGGAGATCGCGCTGGGCGTCTCCCAGGACGGGATCCAAGCGCTCCCGCTTCTCCTCCTCGAAGTGGCGCAGCTCCTGGTGATCGCTGGCCTGCTGTGGGGTGGCGGCGACCTCACCCAACTAGTCGTGGAGACGAACAAGGACGTCCGAGCGAGCCGCGTCCTTCTCTGGCAGATCAGCCAGTTGATGCAGATGCAGCTGGGCACTCAGGGCGTCACGGTCTGGGCCGTCGATCCAGAGACGCCGATCGAGGCTGACGTGGACGACTAACGGCCAGGAGGCCGGGCAGCGTCACCCCGGCCCAACAGCCCCAGAATCAGTGAGGTAAAGTCCAACTGGGTCAGATCGGATGGGATCTCCACCTCACCGTCCGACCCGCCCACCCGCTGAACCACGAGTCCGATCCGGCTGTCGGACGGGTCCGGGCTCCCGTGCCAGCTACGGTACGGGTGGGAGAAGTAGTACCGGGCGTCCTCCGGTACCCACGCCCCGCTCCGCGCCATCAGGACGATATCGCCGGCGCGGTGGCCTTGCGGACCATCCAGGAGCCAACGCAGCCGCTCTTCCAGTCGAAACGACATTCCCTCGTCGGGGAGACTCAGCGCCTCGATCGAGCGTGGTCCGGCGTCGGTCCACACGTCGATCCCCTCGAACTGACCCGCATTGTCACGGCGGGGGATGAAGGCCATCTCGAGTCGGCGGGCGCCGGCGTTCTGTCCCGACAGGCGGCTGTGCAGCTCTGCGGTCACCCGCTCGACCTCGCTCGAAGGGGCCCTTCGGCTCCAGTCGCACGCGGTCCCCTCTTCCGGGCAGACGGACCGGTCCGTGAGATACACGTAGGCAAAGGCCCCCTGGTACGCGACCACGGCCTGGAAGTCGTCAACGTCCGTGCTGAGTTCTGGCGGGCGTGGACGCCACCCCAGTGTGTCCAGCAGCGAAGCGATGTCCGACCGCGCGGACAGCGCATGCTCTTCGTCTCCGGGCACAGGGGTATGCCCATGGTCGGAGACGACCACCACCCAGGTCCCCTCCCAGACGGCGGCCGCCCTGTACGCTTCGATGAGGGTCTCCACCGTCGGATCGAGCACCTCTGCGATGTAGCGTTGCTGCGCCTCCAGGGGATCCGAAACGGCATGGGTATACAGATCGATTCCCGGGAAGTACACGATCTGGAGGTCGGGTACGCCGTGCTCCTGAATCGCGTTGACGGCCTCCTCCACCGAAGCCTGGTCGATCTCCTGGAAGGCTTCCCGCTCTATGATCTCGTCACGCGCCACACCCTCGACGAAGCCTGCGAGCAAATCGGCCAGGTCCTCCGCATCCGGTATGGTGAGAACATCGGCACCACGGTGGGCCGGAAGGATACTCACATGGGCGCGAACGTCCGCACGTTCGAACAGAGTAGGAGTTCGGCTCCATTCGCCGATCGCACCGTCGGTAACGACGGAGAGCGCGTCCGAACTACCCTTGACCGACACCGGTGCGGGAGCTCGAAACGCCCGGGTATCTCGCTCGAACCACTCGTTACCGGGGATCCCAGTGACCCCCGGAGGGCTCCCGGTGAAAAGCGATGTCCACGCCGCCAGTGTGATCGACGGTAGCACGGTGACCATCGGGTGAACCTCCGGAAGAGAACCCGCCGCCCGCCCCATCCCCGACGACAACCGAGAAAACCGACCTTCGTCGAAGGCCCGGACGAGCGCGTCGTATCCTACTCCGTCGAGAGCGAGGATGAGCACGCGGGGTCCGCCTACGATCTCCCTCAACGGATCACGGAGCTCGAACATCCCTCCCGACGCTACCAACTCGGCGACTTCCCCGGCGGTCTCGAGCGACTCGCACCCGGCAGCCAGGACGGCGAGGGAGGCCAAGGAGAGCATCCGGGCTGCAGCCCTCAAATCGAGCCTACCAGTGCGATGATGATCCAAAGAACCCCCAGAACGGTGAGCAAAAGCACGAGAAGGAGGCCACCGACGAACAGCCGCCCGACCTGGGTTGGCGATCGCCCCTCTCGCGCGCGCGAGGCGAGCTCAGCCTCGAGCAGGTCGACGTTGCGGGCGTTGGCCTTCCACCCGACATCGAAAAGATCGCCGAGAATGGGTGCCGCACCGACCAACACCTCCACCACGATGTTTCCCAACATCCGCACCAGGGTGCGGTGAGACGCGCCAAGGCGCGCGGACTCCACGAGTACGAAGCCCGAGGCAAGCCCTCCTGCCACATCCCCGACCCCTGGGATGAGGCCGAGGAGTGCGTCCAGCCCGAAGCGGATGTCCGTCCCGGGAATCTTGGCGGCCGAGTCGAGTACGGTCGCGACGCCCCTCAGCCGTCGGACACCCGGCGTGGGTGCCCGCGGAACGCCCGCTTCCGGATTCCCCGCCTCCGCCAGCTTGGTATCGCCCTTCTCAACCACCCGCGGCGCTGTCGATGAAGTCCACTGGAACGCCAGAAGCAACGTGGCGAGAGAGGGTGCGCGCGTCCCAGTTCGTCAGGCGCACGCAGCCATGCGACGTGGCGTATCCGATGGTCTCGGGAGCGCTGGTGCCATGGATGCCGTAGTGAGGCTTGGACAGCTGCATCCAGACGACCCCGACCGCGTTGTTCGGCCCGGCCGGGATCATGGCGGCGGGCTCACCGTCCGGAACCCCCGTGAGGAGGTCCGGCTGGTAGTGCCACATGGGATCGGGATGAACGGATTCGATCTGGTACCCACCCGAGGGGGACGGGGCGTACTTCGATCCGAGGGTCGACGGAAAGTGGTAAAGAATTCGTCCCGAGGCATCTTCCGCATGCACGAAGCTCCCCCCGCCTGACACCACGATGCGTGCGATCTGGCCCGGGGTGTCTCGATCTTCGGTGACGGTGGGAACCAACAGGCGGTCACCCGCCCGTACGGCAAGGAGATCTACCCCCGGGTTGAGGCGTTCGAGAAGCTCGGGAGTGGTATGCGCGATCTCGGCCAGCTTCTCAAGCACCGATTCGTAACACATGCAGTCGAGCTTGGCCTTTTCATAGATGTCGGAGGGAATATCCGTGAACGGACCCTCCACATCGGAGGTCGTGAGAACTCGCTGAGCGACGAGTTGGCTAGCGGGCGACGCGCCTCGGAGCCGCTCGAGCGTCACCGCGTCCACCCGCCCAGTCGCGGGCAGGCCGTTCTCTCGCTGGAACCAAACGACGGCCTTCTCGGTGTTCTTTCCCCATCGCCCGTCCATCACCCCAGGCGAAAAACGGGCCCGGTCGAGCAGCACCTGAACGGCCAGAACGGACGGACCCTCCATGCCATCGCCGACAGGGAGATCGTACCGACCCCCGTTCACCCTCTCCGGCGTGATGTCGTCCACCGTCTCGGAGGCCTCGCCGCCCACCTCCGACCCCACGGTGTCCAGTTGAACGTAGCGCTTCCAACCGGGATCGTTGCGACCACCCTCGAGGGAGGCAAGGTCCAACTCCGAGCCGGGATCGCCGGTGAGGTCGGCCACGCCGTCATGACGGTGCGCCTCGTCCCTATCTGTCGCGCCTGGGTCAGGGGTCTCGTCGGAGTCGCCACACGCCGCAACGGACAGGGACGCAAGGAGGAGAAAGGGTACGAGCGAGCGAGGGCGGCGGAGCATGCGGATCCTTGATGTGGGTACGAATCTGTCTGGAGGCTGCAAGAGGCATACCGGAACCCCTCGCACACGACGGTGCCCCGCCACTCCGAGGAGACGGGGCACCACATCCTTGCTGCGGTCGGCTCCCGGTGCCGTGGATCGGCTCAACTGCGACCGACCCCCCGGGAGCTCATCATACGTTCACTACTCGCGCGATCCCCACCGCAAGGTTCTCAGGGCGAGGGGCACCACCACCGCGGTGGCGGTCGCGGCCGCCAAGGTGCGTCTGCGCGGAGCGGCTCTTCTGGCCACGCGGTACGCGAGAAGCGCCGCGGCTCCTTTCGGAGGGTGCTTCAAGAGGAATGTGGCTTTGGGAGCACGCGCGTATCCGACAGCGCTCAGCACTCTATTCGCTACCTGCCTCTTCATGGTTCGATCCTTCGTTCGAATGATCGTTTTCCACCAGAACTACATCGCCTTCATGGAGCCAGAACCGTGCCAGTTTTCGCGCGCGGTATGGCCGTGGAGGCGGGGGCCTGCGTAAACTATCCGGATGTCTGAGTCCGACTCGAAACGTCCTTCCCTGGAGACCGCATGCCCACCGTCAGATTGCTCGTCGGCACCGCCAAGGGCGGCTTCATTTTTCGCTCGAACGAGTCGCGATCGAAGTGGCGAAGAGAGGGACCGATGTTCGGCGGCTGGGAGATGATGCACGCCAAGGGGTCACCCGTGGATCCCCAGCGGATCTATGCGTCGACGTGGACCGACTGGCACGGTCAGGTCATGCATCGCTCCGACGACGGCGGGGCATCCTGGGAGACCGTCAGCAATGAGTTCGCCTACGTGGGCGACGTGGGCACCCACCAGTGGTACGATGGGACGCCACACCCCTGGGAGTTCAAGCGCGTATGGCACCTCGAGCCGTCGCCCACCGAGCGGGACACGGTCTATGCGGGGGTGGAGGACGCGGCCCTGTTCGTCTCGCACGACGCCGGAGAGAGCTGGAAAGAGTTGGACGGCCTGCGCACACATTCGACAGGCCGCGACTGGGCGCCGGGCGCCGGCGGAATGTGCCTTCACACGATCCTGATCGACCCCGGCAACCCCGACCGCATGTACGTCGCGATCTCGGCAGCCGGGGCCTTCAGGACCGACGACCGTGGGGCGACATGGCAGGTGGCGACCGGCGGACTCCGCTCGGAGTACCTGCCTGATCCGGAGGCCACCGTCGGGCACTGCGTCCACAATCTCGCCATGCACCCGTCCCGGCCCGACACCGTCTTCATGCAGAAGCACTGGGATGTCTGTCGGTCCGACGACGCCGGAGACACGTGGAGGGAGGTCAGCGACGACCTGCCCACCGACTTCGGGTTTCCCGTGGCCGTCCATGCACACGAGCCGGAGACCATCTACGTGGTCCCGATCAAGAGCGACAGCGAGCACTACCCCCCCGACGGCGCGCTTCGTGTCTTCCGCAGTCGGACCGGGGGCGGGAACTGGGAGGCGCTGACTCAGGGTCTCCCCCAGGAGGGGTGCTACCAGAACGTCCTACGCGACGCGATGTCGGTCGACTCCCTGGATCGATGCGGTCTGTACTTCGGTACGACGGGAGGCTCGGTCTTCGCGTCGTCGGATGAGGGCGATAGCTGGTCGCCGGTGGCCGAGCATCTCCCTCGGGTCCTGTCGGTGGAGGTGCAGGTCCTTCCGTGATTGTCGCCTCGGTAACTCGGCGCGCCTCGACTCGACGCGGCGTGACCCGACAGGCCTCATGACGACCATTCGTGTCGTGCTCCCCCCGCATGTGAAGATGCTCGCCGACGTTCACGGCGAGATCGAGGTCGACGTGCCCGGCAAGGGGCCGAGCATCAACGACGTCCTCGACGTGCTGGAGGATCGGTATCCGCCCGTGCGCGGCACCATCCGACATCATCGGCGCGGCGAGCGCCGCCCGCTCATGCGGTTCTTCGCCTGTGGGGAGGATCTGTCCTACGAGTCACTCGACACGGTTCTCCCGAACCGGGTTCTGGAGGGCAGCGAGGCACTGTTGATTGTCGGAGCCATCGCGGGCGGGTAGAAGGGGAGGCGGGGACCCCCGGTGCGTCCTTTTTGGCCGCCTGCTCGCCGCCTCACGGGGCGCTGCCTCGCTGGCGCCATCAGAGCTCTCTCGTTTGACTACCCGGACCGTTCCGATCTATTCTAGCATTGCTAGAATACGGTGGTTTCGCGGCGCGCTTCTCTTCGCGCCTTGGACCCGCACGTTCCCGCCCACGGAGCCGTCATGTCACGCGACACCCTCGGAGAGTTCGAGCAACTCGTCCTTCTGGCATGCCTTCGTCTCGGAGTGGGTGCCTACACCCTCGCTGTCGCGGACGAAATATCGCGCCGAACCGGACGGGAGGCCTCCCACGCGGCCGTCTACGTGGCACTCCGCCGGATGGAGGGCAAGGGGTTGGTAGCCTCGTCGTTGGGGGATACCAGTTCCGCTCGCGGCGGGCGCCCCCGCCGATTCTTCCAGGTGCTTCCCGAGGCGAAGGAACGACTGCGTGAGGCCCGAGACGCGCTCCTGACCATGTGGGACGGGGTCGACGGCTGGGAGGGCGTGACGTGAGCAGTCACCGTCCACCGCGTTGGGCCCGGGCGCTCGCGCATCGATTCCTTCCCGACGATGTGGTCGGGGACCTGCAGGAGGGTTGGGCCGCTCGCCTCGACGCCCTCGGCGCCCGAGCGGCGAGCCGCTGGTACGTCACCCAGACGCTCCGGCACCTGGGCGCGTTGCGGTCCCGAACGTCCGACTCGGAACACACCCACCCGGTATCAACCCGCGGAGCATCGCCTGTCGTGAAGGGAGGGTCGCTCGTCGATCGGACCCGCCAAGACGTTCGGTACGCGCTCCGCGGCATCCTGCGCCACCCCGTGTTCGCCGGGGCCATCATCGTGACACTCGCCCTCGCGATCGGGGTCACGACCACGGCATTCAGCGTCTGGGAAGCGCTTTTTCTGCGCTCCCTCCCGGTCGAAGCGCCGCATGAGCTGGTGGGGCTGTACGCCACCTCTCCAGACGAGGGGGCGCTGAACAACTTCCGCGGCTACATGCCAATCTCGCACCCTACGATGGACGACGTGAGGGACCGGGCCGAGACCCTGTCCGGGGTTTTCGCCTTCGGCCAGTACTCGGTGACCGTGACGACCGACGGCACAGCTGAACGGTTGGACGTCCAGTTCGTATCCGACGACTACTTCCAGGTCCTCGGCGTGCCCATCGGCCGAGGTCGCGCGTTCAGTCCGTCGGAGGGGGTGGTCGGCTCCCCTGCCGGGGTCGCAGTGGTGTCTCATGCGTTCTGGCGTGACCACTTCGACGCAGCGGAGGATGTCCTTTCGCGGAGCCTGGTGGTGAACGGTCGCTCCATCGAGATCGTCGGCGTCGCGCCCGCCGGCTTCCACGGCACCGAGGCGAACAACGTGCCCGCCATGTGGCTGCCCGCGCCGCTCTTCGCTGACCACCCCTCCTGGGGAGGGTTTCTCGACAATCGCAGCGCCCAGTTCTTCTTCTCCGTGGCTCGGTTGGCGCCCGGTCGCACGCTCGATCAAGCGAGCCAGGAAGTCGACCGAATCGCTTCGGACCTGGCCGTGGAGCATCCGGACATCTATGGCAACCAGGGCCTCCAGCTCGTCCCGACAGCAGCGGCCACAGTGGCCCCCAGCCTGCGCGGCACGCTCTTCGGTTCGACCACAGCGGTCCTCGGCCTGGCAGTCGTGGTGCTGCTCATCGCATGCCTCAACGTGGCGGGCCTCCTGATTGTGCGAGCCCTGTCCCGAACGCAGGAGATCGCCATCCGCAGCTCGGTGGGCGCGGACCGTGGAAGGCTGGCAGTCCAACTTTTGACCGAGACAACCGTCCTGTTCGGACTCGGCGGCCTCGGCGCCGTTTTCGTCAGTGTGTGGGCTCAAGACGCGATCAGCGGAATCCCTACCCCCCTCCTCGGTGGGAACCCCCTGAACGTCGAACCGAACCTCGCGGTCGTAGCCTTTGCGCTCGCCCTCACGATGCTTGCGGCGCTCGGCTTCGGCCTGGCCCCCGCCCTGCGCGCCTCCCGCGCCGACGTGTCGCTCACCCTCCGGGGCGGGACACGCAGTCTGGGCGGCAGACGTTCCGCCGTCGTTCGCAACGGATTGGTGGTCGCGCAGTTGACCCTTTCGATCGTCGCGCTGGTGGGTGCTGGCCTCTTTCTTCGGGGGCTCGATCGGGCCGGGACGCTTTCGGTGGGTTTCGAAGCCGAGGGAATGGGCATGGTCTCGGTCGAACTCGTGGCCGCAGGGTACACCCCGGAGAGCGGTCGCGTCTACTACCGCGAGGTGCTCGACGCCGTGCGCGCCGTCCCCGGCGTACAGAGTGCCGCAGTCGGCCAGTGGCGACCGCTCTCGTTCAGCGCACTCCTTCCCGTGGCGAAGACCGCGGAGGGCTTCGCGGACCCGACTGTGCGGTCGTTCGTTCGAGCGGATGCGGTCACGCCCGACTACCTGGAGACGGTCGGGCTCGAACTGGACGCGGGGCGGTGGTTCAGGGAGAGCGATGGAGAGGAGTCGCCCGGCGTGGTGGTGGTGAACCGCAGGCTGTCCGAATCTCTCTTCGGGTCGGAGTCCCCGATCGGCCGGACGCTGGTCTACGGGCCGGCCGCTGCCGAGGCAACCGTGATCGGCCTCGTCCCGACCGGGCGGTACGTCACGCTCGACGAGGATCCCCAGCCAGCGCTGTACGCACCTCTGTCTCAGATGTACGTAGCGGAAGCCACCGTATTCGCCCGAGCGCGGTCCGGTGAGCTTCCACTCGAGGCCGTGCGCCAGGCCGTGCAGAGCGTGAACCGCTCGGTGCCGGTCTACGAGGCCGTACCCGCGCGCGACCAGATCGCTGGTGCGCTTTGGAACACTCGAGCGCTCGCCGCTCTCATGACCGGCCTCGGGGTCGCGGCCCTCCTCCTCGTCTCGCTGGGCGTGTACGGGCTGGTGTCCCAGTCGGTGCGGGCTCGCCGCAGGGAGATGGGACTGCGGCTAGCTCTGGGTGCCGAGCCGACCCAGGTCCTGATCGCAACTGTCCGGGGCGTCCTGGGTCTCGTTGCGGTGGGGGCCACCGCCGGTGTCGGACTGGCGGCGGTCCTCAGCCGCCCGATCGCGCCGCAACTCTACGGCGTTTCCGCCACGGACCCGCTTACGTACGTGACGGTGGTGATGACTCTTGCGGTGGTCGCGCTGCTCAGCGCATGGATACCGGCCCGCCGGGCCGCCGCCGTCGACCCCGTGGATACGTTGCGAGCGGACGGGTAGCCGACCCACGCAGGCCCAGCGGGCGCGCGCCCGTTTCGGGCCCAACGTTTGCAGCAGGTTCGCCACGGAGACATCCCGGAACCCCTGCACGGAACGCACGTGAGCGACAGACCATCCCTGTCCCTGCGCGACCAGATCCGCTCGATTGCGGATGAAGCTGGCGCGGAGGCCGTCGGTGTGGCGTTCTATGACTATGCTCACGGAACCAGTTGGAGCTACGAGCCGGATCGCTGGTTCCACGCCGCCAGTACCATCAAGGTGCCGATCCTGCTCGGTGTCTACGACGCCATCGAACAGGGTCGCCTGCGCTCACACGAACTCGTGCATGTGCGGAATCGTTTTGTCGGCGCCGCGGACGGCGTCCCCTACAGCATCGACTCCGGGCGTGACGCCAATTCGGCGGTGCACCGTGAAGTAGGCCGGGTCATGCGTGTCTTCGATCTCGCCCGTCACATGATCGTGACGAGCAGCAATCTCGCCACGAACATCCTCATCGGTCTCGTCGGTGTCGAGGCCATCCAGGCAACGCTCGAGCGTCACGATCTAGGCGGTCTGGAGGTCGTGCGTGGGGTGGAGGACCACGCCGCCTGGGAGGCCGGCATCAACAATCGTGTCACAGCACGGGGGCTCCTCGAGGCCTTTCGCACGCTCGTCGAGGGCGACCACTTCGAGGAGGAGCGGCGCATCGAGATCATCGGGATCCTCGACGATCAGAAATTCCGTGCCGGTATCCCCGCAGGCCTTCCCGACACCGCCCGCGTGGCGAACAAGACCGGGGAGATCAGCACCATCGCCCACGACGCCGGCATCGTGTACCTCCCCAACCGTGAGCCCTACGTGGTCGTGATCCTCACCGAATGGGCGCGGGATCGAACGAGGCGGCGCTCGAAGACCATCGCGAGTATCTCACGGGCGATTTTCGAGCAGTTGACGAGCGAGGACGCTGCGAGCGAAGCCGTCGAGGCAGTTGACGCATGAGCAGCCGGGCGACGACGACCGACTCGTCCAAGGTCGAAGGGGACACCTCCGGAGTGGAGGACCGGCTGGGGCTGACGATCGTGGACGGACTCGGGTTGGACGGCGAGGTATGCGAGCTGCTTCGACCAGGTAAAGTGGTAGATGACGGCGTCACCGGAGAGTGCGCCCTGCCCCGCTGGTTCTACGAGGTACCGTCCTGGGACACCGCAAAGAACGCAGCGCTCACACCGCACTTCACTCTGCACGAGTTCATGATGGTGGACCTGCGAGAGGATGCCCGAGTGCGGCGCTGGCCCCGCTACGTGCCCCTCGGAATCACGCTTCTGGCCGCACATCTCGAACTTCTCCGACTGGAGGTGGGCACGCTCGTCTGGGTGTCCGCGAATGGTGGGTATCGCAGCCCCGCGCACAGCCGGAACCGATCGGTCGGGGCACACAGTTGGGGCACGGCGGCGGATATCTACCGGATCGGGGACGAGTTCCTGGACACACCCGAACGCATTGCGCGTGCTGCCGATCGACTTGGAGGCCTCTGTCCTGCGCTGCGGATGCGCCCCTGGGGACACGGGCCGGGACAAACGGACGACGGAGTGTTGCGGTCGATTGCCAAGAAAGACGTTACGGATTCCGAGGAAGTCGGGATCTCGATTCTGTCGATGCCGGGGGTCGGCCTGGAAGCGGAGCTCGAGTTGGTGGTGGATGAGGCTCCCGCCCGCCCGGAGGCGATTTTCGGCGATCCTCGCGCCTTCCTTCGTGCTCCCTACCTGCATCGGACGGGCACGTCCTATCAACTCGCGACCGGCGGGGCCGTCTATTTCGACACCGGAGTCGTCGAGGTCGCCACGCCGATCATCGAAATCGAGCCGGGCTGCGCGGCGCGTGTGGGTCGCTCTCTGTGGGAGACGATCTTGCTGGTTCGGGAGTCCCTGGACGCCTGGGAAGAGCGCGAGGGAAGACCCACCCGGCTCGTAGGCTTCAGCATGCACTACAACGTGTCATTCGAGCGGCAGGGCGACCGCGCGAGCCGTGCCCCCGACCGTTCGGTGGAGGCGCTCGCCCGGATGTTGTCGTACCTCCTCCCGCCTCCGATCATGCTTCTGGCGGCGAACCGACGGTCCACCGGCGTAGGCGTCCGTCCACGGAGAAGCCGGATCGAGGTCACGGTCGACTTCACCCCCAGTCCCGCACTCGTCATCGCGACCGCGGCCGTGGTGACGGGCATCGTCTGGGCAGCCATGAAGTGGCCGACCTACCGATTGCGGGAGGCGGAACGGCGGGGCCTTCCGATCATGGCCGACTATGAACCTGTAGCGCACACCTCGCGTCAGGGCTGGTTGGCGAACGCCGGATCCTATCCTCACGACCCCTTCTCCGAGACACCCGCCGGGCGGCGGTGGAAGACGACGGACGGGCGCTCGAGGACGCTACGAGAGATCGCCTGGGAAACGGCGCGCTACTTCGACGGGATATCGAGCGGGTCGGGGACCCCTTGACGCTTCAACTCATCCGGAGGGTGCTCCAGGGGCGCGCCCCCTCCCTTCTCGATCTGCCGGACCGCCCCGCTGCATACAACGACGTCGGGCGACTGTGTCGATGGGGCAATCTGTTTCCCACCTCGAAACTCGGCCGCTCGCGCTACGAACGGGTCGTCACGCGCGCCATCGGCGGCAAGCGATTGTTTCTGGACGGTCGCTGGTTCGTGCCGGTGGGAATGCACGGGTGGTCCCACGTCATCTTTCGTGGGGAGCGAGGCGGGACGACCCGGACCTACAGCATGGACTACCTGGTCCGCCACCTGGACGCCTGGGAGCGCTGAGGCACCGGAGGGTGCGCTCAGAGGTGAATTTCCTCGCCGCCAGCCGAATCCCCTGTGCGGCGGCGCCCCTACGAACCACAATCGCCATCACCCCATGAGGGGTGACGGCGATTGCACGATTACGGGGCGGTAGGGCCCCGAGCGCGACCGTGGGTCGATCAGACGTTCTTGCGAACAGCCTCACCGACGTTCTTCTGCACCTTACCAGCGACTTCCTTCGCCTTCCCGGAGGCTTCCTTCGACAGGTCGTCGGTGGCATCGCCGATGTTCTTCTCGATCTTGCCCTCGAGCTCCCGCTTCGCGCCCTTCACTTCATGCTCGGCGCCCTTCCGGCGCAACTTGTCGTCGAGATCCTCAGACATGATGTCCTCTCTCTAGTTGGAGTCGGGCCGTTGATGGGCGCCCACTGGAGGGCGCCGACGGCCACGAGCAACTATTGCAGGAATCGGGCCGGAATTTCGTAGGGATACGCGTGCGCCTAACGCGATCAGACCTGCGGCACGAACCGAGCGAGCAGCAGGTCGCGAAACGCCGTGACCGAACCTTGGCATTGGTCCAGCTCTTCGGGACCGATCAGCAATTCGAAGGCGCCGTCCTGTTCGCCTACCACGCACGGTGTCAGACCATCCGTGATCTCGGCCAAGGCATGGATCTCGTCGCCCGCCGCGGGCGTGGTGCGCCTACGTTCGTGGGCATGAGCCCTGTTGACAACGAACGCGGGCATCGAACACATTGACACCGTTCGTTGTCACTCTCGAGGGATGGTCCTGCCTATGATTCTACGCCGCCCGCACGACCTGGCGAACCTATTCCGAAACGGACGCGCCCGACTGGGATGGTCGCAGTCTGTGCTCGCCAACAAGCTAGGGGTCACGCGCCAGTGGATATCGCTGGTCGAGAACGGGAAGACGACCGTGGAGTTCGACCTGGTTCTGGCTACGCTTCAGACACTCGGCTACACCCTCCACATGACGTCGGGTGATGCGCCTCCCACTCCAGCGGTAGAGGATCCGACCCTGCTGCCAGCATCGGACCCCCGACGATCCGACCGGACCTCGCTCACGCGCGACGGAGCAGCCCTGGATACGCAGCGAGCGAAGCGGGTTCGAAAATCCTCGGGCGCGTCAGACTGAGATGCGTGTACTTGGCGCCTTCTTGAACGGAGAACTCGTCGCCGAGGTCAGGCAGGGGGACGGCGGCAAGGTGTCCCTCGTCTACGACGGCACTTGGCTGGCTCGAAGCGACTCGTACGCCCTCTCCCTGTCGATGCCCCTCGCTCGCAGAGAGCACGGCGACGAGGTTGTGAGACCGTTCATGGAGGGGCTGCTCCCCGACAACGCGGCCGTCCTCGAGCGGTGGGCGAGGGAGTTTCAGGTATCGCCTCGAAACCCATTTGCCCTACTCGAGCACGTCGGACAGGACTGTGCCGGTGCTGTCCAGTTCTTGGGCCCCGAGCGATACGGGCAAGCCTCCCCCGCTCCTGAGGATGAGGTAGCGTGGTTGACCGAGGAGGACGTTGGGGCCCGCCTACGTGATCTCGTGGAGCGGCGAGGAACTGGCAGGTTGGCGGGTGACAAGGGACAGTTCAGTCTCGCGGGAGCCCAGCCAAAGACCGCGCTCGTCTTCGACGGACAGCGTTGGGGTGTCCCGTCCGGCTCGACTCCGACCACATATATCCTCAAGCCCCCGGCGCAGAGGGACTTCGACGGCTTCGACGTCAACGAGCACCTGTGCCTCAGGCTCGCCGAAGAACTCGGCCTGTCCGTACCAAGGTCGAGGCTGAGGCGTTTCGACGGCCAGGAGGCCCTCGTCCTGGAGCGGTACGACCGGCGGAGGATGCCCGGAGGCCGTTTCGTTCGGGTCCATCAAGAAGACGCGTGTCAGGCCCTGGGGATCTCACCTCTACGCAAGTATGAGAACGAAGGCGGGCCTGGAGCGCCGGAGATCGTTCAACTGCTCGTTCGAGAGTCGGATGATCCCACTGCCGACGTGGGGGCGTTCGTCGACGCGCTCACGCTGAACTGGGTAATCGGCGGCACCGACGCCCATGCGAAGAACTATTCGCTGATCATCTCGGCCGGGACGGTCCGGCTCGCGCCCTTCTACGACCTGATCAGCGTGCTACCCTATCCGGATCAGGTAGCCTATCGGCGGGCACGGCTCGCCATGCGGGTCGATCGCGAATACCACCTTCACAAAATCGGCCGCCGACACTGGGAGGGCCTCGCGATGCGGTCCGACCTCGACGTCGCTCCCGTCGTCGAGCGGGTGGCCGAGTTGGTGGCGGCGGTGCCGGGAGCGCTCGACCGGGCGGTGACAACCGTTCGTCGGGAGGGGATCGAGCACAACGTCATCGACCGGCTGGTCGTCGCGGTCCGAGAGCACAGCGAACGGTGCTTGCGGTTGCTGGAGGGTGGGGAGTAGGGGGGAGGGCGAGGGGGGGCCGCACCGTCACGGGCCGAGCGTTCCGATCGGGATGACGGCGATCCCATCTGGACGCATGTAGGCCAGACCTGTGCCAACGATGACCGCCATGAGCCCGGGAGGGCCGCATTTCTGGGTGTCGACGCGGCTGAGGAACTTCAGCAAGCTATGGGCTCCGTCGTCGACGGCCCCCACGCCCAACTTGATTTCAAACGCCGCCCACCTCCCGTCGAAGGCCTCAACAACCGCGTCCACCTCCAACTCCGTGTTGTCACGGTAGTGGAGAACCCGGGCGTCAGACGCTTGGGCATACACCCGGAGATCGCGTATGACCAGCGACTCGAAGAGAAATCCCAGCAAATTCAGGTCACCCAGCAGCCGTTCCGGAGTGGCCTGGAGTGCGGCGACCGCCAACGAAGGATCCACGAAATGGCGCCGGGGCGTCGTCCGGATGCGAGATCGTGACCTCAAGTGGGGCGCCCATGCGGGTTGATCTTCTACGACCATGAGGCGGGTAAGCGCATCGTGATAGGCGCTGACCGTGTTCTTCGCCAGGGCACCTTCGGAGCCCCCGGCATCCTTTGCCAGCGTCGACAAGCTCACCATCGTCGAGACGTTTCGAGCCAAGGAACGCATGAGCCTCAGCACCTTCTCAGGGTCGGAGGCCACGCCGTCAATCCGCTGGATGTCCGTGCGGCAGATCTCGTCCAGGTAGGCGCGAACAGCCCTTTGGGCGTTCGGGACCGGCTGGTCAAGGAGGCCCGGCCATCCGCCGACCGCGATCCGTTCGACGAGATCCGACACCGTGAGACCGGGGTCCGAGGCGCGTGGAGGTGTCCCGTCGAGGAGGGCGGCGAGGGAGACCTGTCCGTAGGATTGGCCGCTCTCGTAAAGGGACATGGGGCGCAATCGGAGCCGGGCTACGCGGCCCGCCCCTGTGTGACGTGTCACGTCGTCGAGGGGAACGGCTGAGCCGGTGAGAATGAACTGCCCGGAGGCTCTTCGATCATCGACGGCGCGGCGCACATGATTCCAGAGCAACGGAGCGATCTGCCATTCATCAATCAGCCTGGGCGTTGACCCCTCAAGCAGGAGAGAAGGGTCGATAGCAACCGCCCGCCGCGCGTTCTGGTCGACATCGAGGCGGACCTCGCTGGCGGCGAGTTGCCGGGCGGTCTCCGTCTTGCCGCACGCCTTCGGGCCCTCGATCACCACCGCCCCGACCGAGGATAACAACTCGATCAGCTCTCGGTCGACAACACGCGGTCGATACATCGTGGCCCGGAATCCAGGGAGTGAAGCACTTTGTTCGGTACCCCAATCTACCGATTTATTGACCCATGTGCAACGATACTGTTGAACCGTTTGCAATGATATTGCTGACCCGTTCGCAAGCAACGTGTCGCGTCACATGCAGGCGGGCGCCCCACGATCACGTCACCTCTTCGTCGTACTCGATCGTCAGGTCACGCACGTCGCTCCCCGGCGCCTCCGCCATCTCATACCCCATGGCACGGTATCCCTTGAGCCGCTTCTTGAACATGCGCGCCAGCATGGGCACGTCCCGATCCACATAGTCGTAGATCCTTACGGCTGTCTTGCCCTGGCACGTCCGGTGTAGCCGACCCGCGTATTGGACCAACGTCCCCTTCCACGCCACGGGCATGGTCAGGAACAGCGCGTCGAGACGGGCGTCGTCGAAGCCTTCGCCGATGAATCGACCCGTGGCGAGTACGAGGCGCTCCTCGGTGCCGGAAACGGCCGAGAGCTTGTCCATTTCCGCCTGGCGCCGCTTCTCACCCAGCCCGCCACGCAGGACGACGAGATTCCGCGCCGCCCGCCCGAGTCGCTCCGCCAGGAAGTCGAGATGGTCTCGCCGCTCCGTCAGGACGATCGGAGACCGCCCGTCCTCCAGCGCGCGGATCACATCGTCCAGAATGAGCGTATTGCGCGCCTCGTCTGATGCGAGCCGTCCATAGATCTCCTGGATGCCCGGCGCGCCATCCGGGTCGTCGAGGCGGAAGCTCGTCTCCCTGACCGTGAGGAGGTGCTCGAAGGGGTGGCGCGCAGCCTGTCTCCTGGGATCCACAGCGTGCCGAATGGGACCGAGCTGAAATGTCAGAATGGGGTGGTGTCCGTCACGCCGTTGGGGCGTGGCGGTCAGTCCCGTGACGTAGCGGGCGCGCACCTCCCGCATCACCCGCTCGAACGACACGGCCGGCACATGGTGACACTCATCCACGATGACGTGCCCGTATGTCGCCACCACATCGTCTACCTTTCCGCGTCGCGTCAGGCTCTGGATCATGGCCACATCGAGTGCGCCCGTGACCTTTCGCCGGCCGCCACCGATCCGTCCGATAGCAGCTGGTTTCAGATCGAGGAAGAGCCCGAGTTGCGCACGCCACTGGTCGACGAGTTGCGTGCGGTGGACGATGACCAGGGTGTTGCGCGCCCTGCGAGCCACGAGATGGGCGCCTACGACCGTCTTGCCCGTGCCAGGAGGCGCTGACAACACGCCTGTCTCGTGAGCGGCCAACGCCTCAGCGGCTCGTTCCTGAAGGGGCGTGAGCTGGCCGTGGAATCGCACGTCCAGGGGCTTTCCGTCGAGCCGTAGGTCATCCAGCACCAGATTCACGCCGCACCTTTCGAGCAAGTCGCGCACGTCGTCCAGACAGCCACGAGGCAGTCCGATGTGCTCGGGGAGATTCTCCGCGCAGTCGATGACCCGCGGCGTGAGCGCGGTCGAGAGCCGCATCGCTTGCTTCTCGTAGAACTGTGGGTTCTGGAAGGCCGCAAGCCGCTTCATCTGAGCGATCAGGCCCGGAGGCAGGCTCGCCTTTTCGATGAAGATCTGTTGAGCGAAGACCGCCTTCACGAGGTCCGGCAGCGGCCCGTCAACGATCGGGTCAGGTTCCCCTCCCGAGGGTAACCTCAACCAAGGAGCCTCGATCACCTCGTCTACAGAGTGCGCCCGACGCACGCCGAGTTCTCTGTCTCCCACAGCTGCCTCACGGGCGAGCTCGCTCACCGTTCCCGGATCGATCCGCGGCAAGGCAGCCAGATAGGTCCATTGGTCCGCGATCGGCTGCCAATCAGGATCGACGAACACCGTGTTTCCGGCCTGCCTGGCCTCGTATTGGAGCGGTAGAGCAATGAGGTTCCCGAACCCGCCTCGCGGCATAGTGTCCTGGTTCGGAAAGAGACGGTCGTAGGAACTCATGGGGAGTTCCGGGCGAGACGCCATCGCCTCCGTGAGTAGGTAGGAAGCCATCTTCCGAGCATCGGCGGCCGGGACCGGCGCAGCAAAGAAGAACCACACGTGCGCCCCATTCCCCGAGCGCGAGCGTTCGACCGCGGGCGTGAGACCGAAGCGGCGGACCATGGTCACGTAGGCCGCGACGTCTTCCTGCCAGTGCGCCTTGTCGAAGTCGACGGCCAAGAACCAGCAGCGCTCGTCCTCGAGAAGCGGGTAGACGCCGATGACGTGCCGGCCCTGGAGGTGGTCGAGGATGACCCGGTCCGTTACGTCGAAGAACGCCTGGTTGGGACACGCGCCACATTTGACCCTGGGCTTCTCACAAACCCCATTGATCCACTCGTTGGCGCACGCCGGGGCGTACCCCTGCTTCTTGGTTCGACGGTTACGCCACAGCTTGGGGAAGACATCGCCGCGTCCGGCGAAGAGCGACCGGAAGAGCGCGACCTTCTCCTGCTTCGATCGAGGCGGCCCGGGCGGCTGCAGAACCGGAGGCGACCCGCTCGTACGCTCGGCCTCGTTCAACGCACCCTGCAACTCCGCCCGCCGCTTCTCGACGGCTGCGCGCTCGGTCTCGAGTGCGTTCAGCCGAACTTGTTGGTCCGCGATTTCTTTGCGAAGGCGGTCCAGGCGGGACTCGGACATGGCGTGCCGACACACGGGGCTCGGTGGTATGTCGCCGTCAGGAGCGAGCCTGTCGTCGACCGGGGAGACCCGTACAACGTGCGGCCCGGGACCTGATATGGGAACCAGAACTGGTTATTGGGGACGGGTTCGTGTGCACGCTCCACTCACCAAACGCAGCCCGGGTAATTCTGATGCAGGGTGCCATCCTTGGTTACGAGCGGTGCGTCGTGCAGAGCCGCATGGGCCACGATCAGCCGGTCGAAGGGGTCCCGCGTCCACGTGAGATCCTCAGCCAGATGGGCCACCGCCACGAACGACGCGTCGCAGACCGTGAGCCCCAACGCCGTGCGCAACTCATCCATCACCTTCGTGGCAGGAGTGGCTACGCGTCCGACTTCGAAGAGGTATTGCAACTCCAGGCGAACCATGGGTGAAACCCGGAGGTCATCGGAGTCACGCAGAGACGAGCGGGCCGGCGGCGACATCCGTTCGTCGGCACCTGCGTATAGCCACGCGGCGACGTGGGTGTCGAGGTAGATCAAGGCTTCCACTCGTCCGACCAGTCCATGTGCACCAGAGACTCGGGATCGCCGCGGAGATAATCTGGATGGGGCCTTAGCGCGGCGAGGCGCCCCGCTGCCTGGACCGGAACGATGCGGAGCCGGCGACCGTTGCGTTCGATCTCGACGGGCACGCCCGTTTCGAGAACCTGGTCGATTACCCGGTAAAGATTGGCTCGCAGCCGAGAAACGGAGTAGGGCTTGGTCTTGGTCATGTGGAACACTCAGATCGTACGGTACGTTGTTGAACGTTGTACGGTACGACTACCATCACCACAAGACAAGTGTCGTCACCGACTACCTGGACTTCCTGAACACTGGGAAAGGAAGGGTTGAGTTCGAAGCGTGTCTCGATAGCATCCGCTCGGGCCGTTTGGGTTCATCGCTCCGTCCTGTTGACAGTACCCTTGCGTTCCCGTTCTTCCCGATTCAGCGGTTAACGCCGCGGTCCCGGAAGAGCGAGATACGGATTCAACGAGGACCGTCCCCCGGTGGCTTCCGACCAGTTGGGCCCCAGCGCGCTCGAAGGAGCCGTGTATTCTCCAGCCAGGTGGTCGAACCAGGCGAGCTCGAAATCGGAGAGCGGTGACTCCGCCAGCACGATGAAGCCGTCGATCTCCGAGAACTCGCGCGTCAGGTTGAACGCATAGTGAAGGGCAGCGCCGAGGAGCTTCTACCGACACTTCGGATTGCAGGAGGATCGCCAGAAGGGGCGCGCCCCAAGATAGACGGGCCATTGCCGGAACCTCAGATGTGCCAGACGGATTCCGGCACTATCTCGTGAAGTTTCCAGCGGGGGAGGATCTTCGGGAGATCAGTGCGGTTGAGGCCGCATACGCCATGATGGCACGAGAGGCCGGCGTGGACCTCCCGCCTAACGTCGACGGAAGTCGCGGTTCAGGTTGCCCTATGTAGTGGGTAGCGACCCAAGCCGGAGTCGGTCAATCCGTCCACGGGACGAGGTGCGCCCGGATCCAGTCAGCAAGCTTCTCCTCAGAAGCTGATCCGTCGGCAGTAGCGAGGAAAATTGCTACGGCTTCCTCCTCTGGTGCCACAATGTCGAAGCCGTTGAGGCCGAGAAAAGTGTAGGCGGAGACGAGGGCCGCACGCTTGTTCCCGTCGAACGCGGCCGCTCCGGGAAGTTGATTTGATGGGGTTTATGGGGTTTGTCGCGGACACCGTGTTGGCCTGTTGGCGGCATAATGGGTGTCGGCGACAGGGGTTTGCCACAAAAGTTGTCACAAACCCGAACCCCCCGAGGTCAAGAACGACGGCGCGAGGATACCCGATTCGGGCGGCCAACGGAAACAACCGCCCAGTTCACCTCTCCGTGAGCAACCGGTGGAAGGTCGTCACCGCCACCACCGCGTCGGCGATCAACACTGTGCGATCGAGGTCCGGATGGTCGACCGTCATCTGCTCGGCGTACGCCTGGGGTCCGTAGTGATGGACCACGCGCACGAGTGCCGTCTCGGCAGCGACCCGGGCAGCGCGGCTCCTCGGAGCCTCATCCGACATGCATCACCTCCAGCAGATGTTCCGCCGCCTCCTCACCCCGGACGCCGATCAGGCGAAGGTCCGCGTACACTCGCAGCCACGGGGCGACATTGAGCCCGTGCCGCCGCGCGCTCAGCGTGCGGGACGCGACGGTCGGAAAGGGACGCAGACTCAGGCGACCGCCTTCGATGGGTTCGAGACCTGCTTCTGATGCCGCTGCCTCCAGTCCCGCGATTGTGTCGGCGTCTACGTAGACATCGGCGCTGCCGACAGAGGTCAGGTGGGGCGCCAGCACCGAGGCTGCGACCGCGCCAGTGCACGCCCAAGCCCGTCCTCGGGTATCCCAATGCTCCGCGGTCGTCGCCAGGCCGGCTACGGGGTCCCGCCACGTGACGCCCACCTGAACGACCCGCGGAGGATCTGCGGCGGCGACGGCGGACACGTAGGAGCGAAGGAGGCGGCTGAAGTCCGCAATCCTCCGGCCAGAGTCCCGACCTTGCTGAGCAGCGGCGGTCAGCAAGTCCCGCTCCGTCAGGAAGCGCAGCGCATTCGTGCAGCTCCCGCTGGACAGTCCCGTCGCCTGCTGGGTGGCGGCGACCGTCGGCTTCTCTCCGCACAGGATCGCTTCCGTGACGGCGAGAGCCGCCGGCGTCAGTCGGTGATCCTCTGGTCTCGTTCGACCGGACGACCGCTCTTCGACACGATGATCGAGCCGATGGCGATCTCCGCCGCCCCCGCCTCGTCGATCCAGCCGATGTTCGCGTCGGCCAAAGCTCGTCGGGCGCCGGGGACATACTGACGGCGACGACGATGTCCGGCCGCTCATCGCTTTCCAGAACCGTCCGAACATCGGCCAGCCAGCCGTCGCCGATCCACTCGACGCGGAGCGGCTGACCGTTCACGAGGACCCTGTCTCCACTCGGCTGCACGTCCACGGTCGGTGGCAGAACCTGCGCAACTGCTTCACGCGCCTTGCGTTTCACGGTTCGATCTGGGGCTGGCACACAATACCTCAGTCAAATGCCATACATCAGTTGCAGAGTGCGGTATAGGTTATTGGTGCTGATTTTGTCAAGCGTGTCTCTTCACCGCTGTTGAAGGGGGAGCGGCGTTCGCGAAGCTCCGCCTTCGTTGGCTTCCGACGACCACCCTCGGGAGCGCGGCGGTCCTGCACTTGTTGTTCAACGATCCCTTCCGAAGGCCGGGCTGAGGGGACTCGGAAATAGCGACACCGGCCGCAGATGCGAGGCTCGAGATGATGTCGCCGACACTGCGGACCCTGTCGCCGACAGGAGACACCGGCACAAGATGCGACAAGGCGCGGGGTTGTGAGACCAGAACCTCTTGTCGCAGATGGGCTCAGGCTCTGGTTCCCCTACATGCTGATCTGATACGGAAACCAGCTCGCAACCGCCTCACCCGCCCGCATGGCCGGTCGGAACACCCACTCGGCCGCCTCTCGAATCAGCCGCTGGTTGAAGCCGCGGTCCTTCGTCGGCGGGTCCAGCCGCGTGGAATCCGCGACGACCCGGCCGGCGGCATCGACGAACACCCACACCTCGACGGTCGTGCCCTTCAGATTCTTGTTCGACGGGGGAATGATCATGCCGCGAGGAGAGGGCGGCCGTAGCCGGTTCAGGCCCTCCTCGGCGTCGCCGCCGTCGCCCGCGCCGGTTCCGTTCTCCACGCCGGGGCCCTCGGCTATGGACGGGGCGTCGCCGAGCACCTGGGACGGGTCGAACGCGGGCTCCGGCTCGAACTCGACCGGCTCGATCTCCACGGTCACCTCGAGCGGAACAGGGGGCGGTACGATGGCGCGCGTCGGGGGGTTCGGGATGTTGACCGACTGCATGGATCCGCCGGCCGCACGCGTATCCCCGGACTTGGGACCCGCGGCGGCGAACGGCGAGATGGGAATCACCGTTCCGCGCCACCCGACGAACAACACCAGATGGAACAGCAGCGACACGAGCAGCGCGGTCCGCCAGATCCGGCGTTCGCGCTCTCGACGCTCCTGATTCGAAAGGTGATGGGTTGTCGACATCGTCGTGGTCCGCGGGTGGTCGTATTACATGAGACGCCCCGCTTCATAGTACGAGCACAGCCACCCGGAAGTTCGCCGGGCCGCAGAACGACGGCCGCGTCGACCCGCTGGACCACGCCCCTCCCCTCCCGTCAGCGCCTCCGCTTCACCTCCTCGACCCGACCGTCCGGACCCACCCGATAGATCGGGCCCCGATACACGTCGTCCCGCATGAACACCCGCGTCCGCGCCCCCTGGGACATCGAAACCGCCACAGGTGCGGGAACCGCGTACGCGTCTGCGGCCCCCATGTTCACGCCATACCCCATGTCCCCCAGCGAACCGATCGTGATGGCGCTCAGTGGACTGCCCGGGCCTCCTATCGAGGGGGTCATCAGCTCGTTTCCGAGAATCGTCTCCTCCCAGTGGCCGCAGACCGATCCATCCTCCGGGTCGGGTCCCTTGTGCACCGGCACTTTGGAGCGCGGAGCGGCCGGCCCGCCCGCGGCGTCGTACGCCGACGTGGCCGCGGCCCCGGTGAAGAACGGGTCGATCGTGCAGTCTCCGCTCAGGAGGCCCAGCTCCACCCAGAGCGTGCCGATGCCGAGCACGTGCCCCATCTCATGGAGGATCACCTCCGTGAGAATCCCGCCGTCGGCCATGTTCTGGAGGTCTGCCTCGTCGAAGTTCATCTGCCCGGTAATCGGCAGCGTCGATGCCGTCCGGATGTAGCAAGGACCGGCGGAGCCGAGCACGCCACCCGGCCCGTCCGCATCTTCGGCACTGAGGAAGTCGACGAAGATCGTCAGGTCGTCGACGGGGGTCGTGACCGCGGGATTGCCACACGCCGCATCGAGAGTGCCCAGGTTGTCAGGGAGATCCGTCGTGAGAATCCCTTCCCAGCGTGACCTGGCGGACTCGAACGCCGCCAGGATCGATCCGGTGAAGGTCGTTTTGTAGACCAGATCGATCTGGAAACCGGCTTGGGGCGCAGCGTTGACCGTCAGGCTGAGCGCCTTGGTCCCCTCCTGGCCGGCGCTGGACGCCTTGGCTGTGAACGCGAAGTCGCCCGAAGTCGTGGGCGTGCCGGAGATCACGCCGTTGGCCGCGTTCAGGCTCAGCCCGGGCGGGAACACGCCTCCCTCGATCGACCAGCTGTACGTGCCGTCCCCTCCCGTGGCGGACAGGCTGGTCGAATAGGCGGTCCCAACGACGGCGGACGGCAACACGGTGGGCGTCTGGATCGTGACCGGCGGCGCGCTCGCCACCGTGATCGTGTACTCCTTCGTGGCCGTCTCTCCACGGCTGTCGACGAGCACCGTGAAGGTGAAGGTGCCGACCGCGGTGGGCGTTCCGGTCACCGCCCCGGTGATGGCCAGGTCGATCCCGTCCGGCATGGCGCCGCTCTGGACGGTGAAGTCGTAATTCTCGCCATCACCCCCGGTCGCGGTCAGCGAGTCCGAGTAGGGCGCCGAAACCACCGCGCCCGGCAGGCTGCCCTTCGTGATGGTCACCGGCCCGGGCGCGACAAGAAGCTCGAACGCCTTCGACGCGGTCTGCCCGTCGCCGGACTGGGCGGTGAGCGTGAAGGTGAACGTCCCCACCGCGGTGGCCGTGCCGCTGATGAGTCCGGACGACTGCCCGACCGTGATGCCGGGAGGGAGACTTCCGGCCGACACCGACCAGGTGATCGCTCCGGCGCCCCCGTCCGTGCCGAGGTCGAAGCTGTACGCGACGCCGACCCGCGCGGTGTCGAGCGCCTCCGTGCTAATGCTCAGGGTGGGATCCGTGACCGTGATCGTTGCCGTCCCCGACCGTCCGCCCGCGGACGCCGTGATGGTCGCGCTGCCCGCACCGACGCCCGTGACCAGGCCGGTGGACGCCACCGTGGCCACCGAGGTGGCCGAACTCGACCACGACACCGTGGCGCTGACGCCTCCGCCCTGACTGTTCGTGGGAGACGCCGCGAGTTGGACGGTCCCGCCCACGTCGATCGTGGCCGTCGATGGACTGACGGCGACTGTAGCGACCGCATTCGGGTCCGGCCCGTCGTCAGGGTCGGGCCCGATCGGGCCGTCGTCCCCACCGCACGACGCGGTGGCGAGCCAGGCACCTGCGGCAAAGGCGGCCCAACGGGGCATGAGTCGACGCTGCATTGGGGACGCACCTTCAGGGGATGGAACGCAAGGGGGAGCGGGCAGCGCCGAAGGTATCGGGAAGGGGTTCCGACCGCACGACCACCCTGGCGCACCGCCCCGTGAAACGACTATTAAAACTATCTCGTATGTAAAACCTCTCCCGACACCGTCACCCCGACCTCCGTCCCATGGCACCGACCCTCCCCAGCGACTTCGAACAGCAGGTTCTCCTGGCCGTTTGGCGCCTGGGCGACGACGCCTACGGGACGACCGTGCGGGACGAACTGGAGGCCCGCATCGGCCGGGTCGTGGCTCAGGGCGCCATCTATACGACTCTCGTCCGCCTGGAGAAGAAGGGGCTCGTCGGCTCGGCCATGTCGGACCCGACGCCCGTGCGCGGCGGCAAAGCCAAGCGCTTCTTCCGTATCACCCCGGAAGGCGTGCAGGGGGTTCAGGCCGCCCGCAGCGCCATGGATCGGCTGTGGGACGGCCTACCTGAAGCCTCCGAGGCGTCGGGGCGCTGACCGTGTCACGCCGCCCCCCCTTCCTCGCCCGCCTGCTCGGCCGGGCGATTCTGCCGCGCTCCGTCCGCGACGACTTCATGGGTGACCTGGACGAACGATTCGCACGAGAGGCTCTCGACGACCCCGCGGCCGCCCGCCGCGCATACTGGCACGACGTGCTGTCCCCGACCGTCCTTCGCCTCCGCAGGGAAGTGAAGGGCATGCCGCTGCCCCCGGGCGCGCGGCCCCGAAACGCCACTGGAGATGGATTCATGAGTTCGTTGATGACCGATCTGAAGTTCGCCTTCCGCCAGATGCGCAAAGCGCCCGTGTTCACCGCGGTCGCCGTCCTGTCGCTGGCGCTCGGGATCGGGCCGAACACGGCCATCTTCTCGCTGGTGGACGCGGCCCTGCTCCAGGACTGGGGCGTACCCGAGCCGGAGCGGATCGTCGACATGTACGAACTGACGTCCGGCGGCGAGTACTACTACACGTATTACAGCGTGTACGAGCGGATCGTCGAAGGGACGCCCAATCAGTTCGAGGCTGTGGCGGCCTCTGCCCAGACGACGCTGAACGCCCAGGTAACCGAGAGCGCGGACGGCGAGTTCATCCTCGGCGAGATGGTCACCGGCAACTACTTCGACGTGCTCGGGGTGTCCGCCGGACGGGGCCGTACCTTTCTTCCCGAAGAGGACGCCACGCCCGGGACGCATCCGGTGGTCGTCATCTCGCATCGATTCTGGCAGCGCAGCTTCGGGGGCGCCTCGGACGTCGTCGGCAGCGAGTTCCGGCTCAACGGGCGGCCGTACACGGTCATCGGGATCGCGCCCGAGGAGTTCAAGGGCCGGATCGCGCCGGGGATCGGAAGTGACTTCTGGGTGCCGATTCGCATGTATCCGCACCTGGCCCCCACCCAGATGACGAACGGCAACCTGTTTTTCGTCGGACGGCTGGCACCGGGTGTGTCCACAGCCCAAGCGACTGCTGCCCTCGACGCCGTGGCCGCCCGCTACAACGAGAGCCGTCCCGAGTCCCGCTCGACGTTCGCGATCGGAGCGGTGAATCTGGCCGACGTGACCCTCCATCCGGGTATGGATCGGATCGTCGGAGCGATGGCGGCCTTGCTGTTCGGGGCGGTCGGCCTGGTGCTTCTCGTCGCCTGTGTAAACCTCGCCGGCTTCCTCCTCGCACGGTCCACGGAGCGGCGCAAGGAGATGGCCATTCGGATTGCCATGGGCGCCACGCGTCGAGACATCATCCGGCAGCTCACGGTCGAGTCCGTGGTGCTGGCCACGCTCGGTGGGGTGGTCGGCCTGGCGCTGGGGCTGGCCGCGTCGCGGTTGTTCCTGGGCGTCAGGCTCCCGATCGACATCCCCCTGCACCTGGAGGTGGGACTGAACGGGCGCCTGCTCCTGTTCACCGGCGCGTCCGTGCTGATTGCCGCCGTCATCTTCGGGCTCACGCCCGCGCTCGAGGCGTTGCGCGCGCCCACGGCTGCCACGCTCCGCGACGAGAGCGGGGCGGCGGGCGGCCGCCGCAAGGGCACGATGAGGGGCGTCCTGGTCGCGGGCCAGATGGCGCTCTCGACCTTCCTTCTGTTCGGAGCCGGGCTCTTCCTGCGGAGCCTGCAGGAGGCGACGAGCGTGGACGTGGGCTTCGACACCGGGCCCGCCGCCGTGGTGACCGTCGAAGCGTGGGCCTCGGAGATGACCGACGAGGAGCGCTCCGCGTTCGCGTTCGAGTTGCTCCGCCAGACCCAGGCCCTTCCCGGGGTCCGCGCGGTGGCCACAACCTCCCGGATGCCCCTGGACATCGGCGTCACCAACACCGGGTTCGACATCCCGGGCGTCGACCCTCCACCGGACCAGAACCGTCACGTGATCGAGTTCGCAGCGGTGTCGTCGTCCTACTTCGACTTCATGGGCATCCAGGTGGTCGAAGGCGTGGGCCTCGACGGCCTGGACTCCGACACCACGAATACCTCGGCGGTCCTGACACGGGCGGCGGCCGAGCGGTGGTGGCCGGGCGAGAGCGCCATCGGGCGGGTGATGTATCGCGGGGGCAACACCGACCGGCCCGTGACCGTGATCGGAGTGGTGGACGATACGAAGATCTGGAGCCTGACGGAGGCGCCCCGGCCGTACCTCTACTTCCCGATGTCGGCGAACGCGTTCGGACGGTATCACGTGCTGGCGAAGGGGACCCTGCCACCGCAGCGAACGGCGGACGCCATCCGGGACGCGGCCCGCACGCTGCGCTCGGACGTCTTCGTCTCGGATACGGGCACGATGTCGAGCCATCTCTCGTACATCTACTTCCTTCCCCGCATGGCGGCGCTGATCCTGTCCGCGGTGGGCGTCCTGGCCCTGATCCTGGCGTGCGTCGGCCTCTACGGCCTCGTCAGCTATGCGGTCGCGCAGCGGACCCGTGAGATGGGCGTCCGCATGGCGCTCGGTGCCGATAGCGGAGAAGTGGTCGGTATGGTGGTCAAGAGCGGCCTCGCCGTCGTCGTCATCGGAGGCATTCTGGGAGTGATCGCGTCCGTCGGCCTCGGCTCGCTCCTCGAGCGCTTCCTGATCGGCGTGGACGGGCTGGACCCGCTCACGCTCCTCGCCGCGCCACTGCTTCTGACCGGCATCGCCGCGCTCGCCGCGTATCTCCCGGCGCGGCGGGCGAGTCGGGTCAATCCGGTGGACGCCCTTCGTTCAGAGTAGGTATGGAGATGGCCGGTGGTGGGCTAGTGTGGTGACTCGAAAGTTCGCGAGCCACCGAGAGGGACCGAGGCGCGACCCAGGTCCTGCGGACCCGGGTACCCCCCTAGTAGGCGCGACGACGAGTAATAGCAGCGCTACTTCGAGGATGGAGCAACGACCTAGGGCCGGATGCATCGGCCATCGAATGGCCGAGACACTTTCGAGTCACTACACTAGTATTCGCACGCTATGGACGAGCCCACCACCGCCGCGCCGCCGGCCGAAACGGCCGAAACAGTTTCGACCGCCGGCCCGGCCAGCGCCTACTATGAGCTGACGAAGCCGGGCATTGCCGGGTACGTCATGATCACGGCGGGCGTGAGCGCGTTCGTGGCCGCCCGGGGCGACCTCGACCTGGGCGTGGCGGTCCACACGATGATCGGCACAGGCCTCGCAACCGCGGGCGCTCTGGCCATGAATCAGGTCGCCGAGCGCGACATCGACGCGCGCATGAAGCGGACGCGCAGCCGGCCCATTCCGTCCGGGCGGATCGCCCCCGACCGGGCACGCCGGTTCGCCTGGACTCTCCTGGTGGGGGGCGCGCTCTACCTCACGCTCACGGTCGGATGGCTGCCCATGGCCGTGGCCGCCGCGTCCGCGGCGGCGTACCACTGGGTGTACATGCCGCTCAAGTCGCGCTCGTACTTCGCGACGCTGGCCGGCGGCGTGCCCGGTGCCCTCCCCACGCTGATCGGGTGGACGGCCGCGACGGGCACCGTGGACCTGGGCGGACTCACCCTGTTCGCCATCGCCTACCTCTGGCAGTTGCCGCACGTCCTGGGGCTGGCGTGGATGCTCAGAGAAGACTACAGGCTGGTCGGCTTCAAGCTCATTCCGCCGCACGACGAGGCGGGACGGATCATCGCGCTCCATATGGTGCTGGCCACCTCCGCCCTGGTTCCGGTCAGCCTCGTGCCGACCGTTCTCGGGTACACCGGGGTCGTGTACTTCTGGGGTGCCTTCGCGGCCAGCCTCGCGTTTCTGGCCGTCGCCGCGGGAGCCGCGCGTAATCTGTCGGACGGCTCGGCCCGCAAGGTGTTCCTGGCGTCGCTGCTCTACCATCCCGTGCTCCTCGGCCTCATGCTGGTGAACACCGTCTGATCTTCGCCCCCGCTCGGAGGCAGTCCCGTGCGCCGTACGCTACCCTCGTTGCTCGCCACCGTGTCCGCCTTTTGTCTTGTCCCGCCGGGGTGTAGCACGGCGCACGCGCAGAGCTCGGTCGGCCCGGGGTCGATTCCGGCCCAGTCGAACGACCGTCCGCGGGCTCGGGACCTGGGGATGTCGATCGGGATCCTCCCCACCGGGACGCACAACGCCATCACGGACGTGGCCGGAGTCCGGGTCGGGCACGCCACCGTGATCGAAGGAAGCAACGTCCGCACGGGCGTGACCGCGGTGATCCCACACGGCGGGAATGCCTATCGGAGCCGCGTGCCCGCAGCCATCCACGTGGGCAACGGCTTCGGCAAGCTGGTGGGCGTGACGCAGGTGCAGGAGTTGGGCGAACTCGAGACGCCGATCCTGCTCACCTGCACGTTGTGCGTCTGGAAGGCCGCGGACGCGATGGTCGAGTGGATGCTCGCAAAGGAGGGCATGGAGAACGTGTGCTCGCTGAACGCGGTGGTCGGCGAGACCAACGACGGGGGCTTGAACGACATTCGGTCCCGACCGATCCGGCCGGAGCACGTGGTCGCCGCCCTGGACGGCGCGACAGGCGGCCCCGTGGCGGAGGGCGTCGTGGGGGCCGGGACCGGGACGTCCGCGTTCGGATTCAAGGGCGGGATCGGCACGAGCAGCCGCGTTCTACCCGCCACCCTGGGCGGATACACCGTCGGAGTGCTGATCCAGAGCAACTTCGGCGGGATCCTCACGATGGGGGGCGCGCCCGTCGGTCAGGAGCTCGGGCGGTACGCCTTCCGCGATCAGGTGGGAGGGGGGGACGGGAACGGGCGGGACGGAGTGGACGCGGCGAATGCCATGCGCGACGGGGCGGCAGCGCGCGATCGGCCGGCAGCGCGCGATCGGCCGGTCGACTCCCCGGGCGATCGGAGCGCCTCCGCCTGGCTCCCCGCCGAGGACATCCAGGAGTGGGGCTCCATCATGATGGTCGTGGCCACCGACGCGCCGCTGTCCGACCGCAACCTCGAGCGCCTGGCCCGCAGGGCCATCATGGGGCTGGCCCGGACGGGATCGTACGCGAGCAACGGCTCCGGAGACTACGTGATCGCGTTCTCCACCGCGGAGGCGGTCCGTCGCTCATCGGACGGGCCCGTCCAGCAGGTGTCCGACCTTCAGAACGACCGGATGAGCGCCGTCTTTCTTGCGGCCGTCGAGGCCACCGAGGAGGCGATCTACAACTCGCTGTTGAAGGCCACCACGGTCACCGGGAACGGACGGACCGTCGACGCGCTCCCGCTGCCTGAGACGGTGGAGATCCTCCGCCGCTACGGGGCGATTCCGGTGGGGCGGTGAGCGGGGGCGGGATCGAGCGGACGTGGCGCAGGAGACTTCGGATTCGGGTGCCTGCGCGACGGCGAGAGTCGCGAGGAGTGGATGAAGCGCGCCGAAGATGCTCTCTACCTGGCCAAGGCGGAGGGGCGCAATCGGGTGCGCGCCGAGCAGGACTGACTCCGGTGGCACATCGAGGCTCCACATCCGCCCGCGCGATCCGTCATCGCTCCATTTCGGGCAGCGCCGGGAGGCCCATCAGGAGCCTCCGCTCCCCGATGACCGCCGGCATGATTCCGAACGGCGTCGAGACTTCTCGCTGCAATCGAATAGCCTCCCACAAGATCTCGAAGTACGCGACGTCGTAGCGTGATGGCTCGGCGGTGCGGGCGCACGGACCCATGGGCGACTCCATGCGGCATGTGTGGCCGGCACCCAGGACGTGGAGCATCTCGTGCATCATGACCGTTTGCCACGCGATGAGGCCGTCGGCAAGACGGAAGGGCTCGAATTCACCAAGGACCAGGACCCCGCCGTTCAAGTAGCGCTGTCGCACGCGGAAGGCATCGAATCGACCCCCCGCGGTCCATCCACCTAAATCCTGCTCCCACTCGGAGCCGTCGTCTTCGAAGTGCAGGAATGCGCGCCACCCGGGCGGTTGCGCGGTGATTCGAATGGTCCCGGGGATCTCCCTTCCCTCGAACGGACCGGTGGGCACTGGCCACCATGCCGTGTCGGGGACGATCGGCTCGAAGAGGTCGATTCCGAACACCGACTCCATCCGGTCCAGCGCTTGCCAGATCGCCGACGAATCGGCGGCGGTCAGGTCACGGTCGGAATTCTGTCGGTCCAGAGCCACCTTGGCGGGGAGCGCGTCTGTACGCCACGACATCAGGTCCAGGAAATACAGCTCGGGTGCCGCCCATGGAAAGGGTTGGCCCTGGAAGTAGCTGTAGAACGTCTGACTCGCGTTGTCGTTCACCACGATGTCGAGAGAAGTCTGGACGGACTGGCCGGCGTATTCCCCCCTCTGGATCGTCCAGACCCTCGGGATCATGACGACGTCGATCGCGGCGAGGTCGGCCACGTCGAAAGGATAGAGAAAAGGGTGGTACGAGGTCGTCGAAGGGCCGCCGATTCGCAGATCACCTTGCTCGCTGGCGGTGGTCACGGCAATGCGGAAGCTTCCGTCCGTACCGAGCTCGACCGAGTCCGGAGGAGAGCCGTCGGCCGGCTCCCACACGGCCCAGAGGGCGGAAAGGTCCGCGGGGCCGACCGGGTGCGCCTTCCCATTGATGGTCGCGATGGTCCGGGGCCCGGGATCGATCGCGTCACTCGAGCACGCAGCCATCAGCGCGAATGGCGTCATCATGAGCCGCAACACGGTTCGCCTTCTCATTGCCCCTCCCAGAGTCGGGGTGTCGCCCGCGATGGCCGGCAGTACGTCGACGACGTGCACGTCGTTACCCATTTTGAGCTCGCTTCGCCCTTCAGGAGAGAGACATACCAACGGAACCCAACCCCATCGAGTCCCTACCTCGGGGTGAAGGGGTGGGTGGGGGTGTTTGTCGACGCCCCCGAGACCGACTAGGACGGGCTGAAAAACCTCCTCTGGGACGTATGGAAGATGAGCGTACTGAAGAAGCTCCTCGCTGCGCATCCGGAGCCGCCGGACGGGTGGTAGTGCTCCTCGTGGCCGCATCGGCGCTGGTCTTCCGCGCCTGTTACAAACCGACTACGCCGGGTGGCGGAGGGTAAAGCCGCACGAAACGCTGCATCGTTCTCCAAACAAGGAGGACGTGCTGTGAATCGACTAGGGTGGGTGTGGCTGTGTGCCGGAATGCTGTCGGGATGCTCAGGCTTCGTTCCCGTCCGATCGGGGGCCGTTCAGCCCGGCGCAGGATTGGACATCGGCGTCACGGTGGCGACGCCGCCCGGGGATGAGGCTGCGTGGTTTTACTCGTTCGACTGTGCCGACGCGTGTGATCATGCGGTCCCTGCCCTCTCTCTCGGGGCGCGGTTCGGCTCCACGCCGGAGAAGGGAGCCCCATTCGAGATCGGGGTCGGTCTCTCGGGCTTCTTCCCCTATCTCGACGGCTATGTGCAGCTCAAGGGCGACAAGTACCCGGCGGGGGTCGGCGCGCGGCTGGGTCTGACGCGTGGCTCGTGGTATGAGGATGTCATCTACGTCGCCTACGACATGAAGACGGGCATGGATCGTCGTGTCTTCATGACCAGTTCGTTATTCCGGCACGCCGGCACTTCACCCAACGGGGCGTCGAGGGGCAGTGTTCTCGCCGTCGCCCATGGTATCGGTGTGGAGATGGGCGGAATCGTACCCTCGGTGGCGCTGGCCGTGGGGCGCGTGGGTCGGTCGTCCGACTACCGCCCGCCCGGCTCGTCGGGCCGCCCCGTCACCCGGGTGTCACCCACGGCCTTTGTCGTGGTCGGCATCAGCGGCAGGATCGGCGGGAAGGGTCGATAGCGCTCGGGGGGTCGACTTCGACATCTTCTGGAGTAGCGAGATGGAGTGGCTGCCGTTCACACGCATGGGCTCGCTCAGTCCAGATCCGCCTCGTCCAACTCCAGTCCCCCTAGCCCCACCGCCTCCAGCAGCTTGAGCGCGTTGCGCGTCGTCGCGATCCCCTCCCGCAGCGTGTAATCGAAGCTCAGGCGGGTGCCGCCGGGCGCCTGCTCCACGTGCTCTCGGAAGTGGACGTCGTGCGCCCGGCCGGACAGGTCCTCGGTGTCGGCCAACCGGAGGTCGTGGGTGCTGACCGCCCCGATCGCACCGGCGGCCAGCAAGTGGCGGACGATCCCTCGTGCCGCGACCCGTCGCTCCGCGGTATTCGTCCCGTGGAGGATCTCATCGAGGAGGTACAGGACCGGGCGACCGCCCGGATCGTCCACCGACGCCGCTTCCACGATCGTGCGGACGCGCAGCAACTCCGCCATGAAGAGGCTCACTCCTTCCGCCAGCGAATCGTCGATGCGCATGCTGGTCCGGATGCGCACCGGCGGCAGATGCATCTCGGACGCGCACACCGGCGCCCCTGCCTGTGCCAACACGGCGTTCGCGCCGATCGCGCGGAGCAGCGTGCTCTTTCCGGACATGTTCGAGCCGGTGACCAGGAGGAACGTGTTCGGGGGTCCGACCGTCACGTCGTTGCGTACACATCCGGCCGGCGGAAGTAGAGGATGGCCGAGCGCGGTGGCCGAGAGCGCCATCCCGCCCGGCCCGGGCGGAACGAACGTCGGAAACACCCAGTCGGGGTGGTCGTGCGCGACGGCCGCGAGCGCGGACAACGCTTCCCACTCGCCCAGCGCCTCGATCCACCCCCGGGCCCGAGCCCCGTACCGCTGACGCCACCGGTCCAGCCTCACGCCCACATGGGCATCCAGGAGCAGCACCGGCGCCAGCGTCGCGTACACCAAGTTCCGGCGGCTCTCCGCCGTGTCCAGCAGCCGGGACAGGCTCCCCAGTGCCTCGTGGGCGGTCCCGCCCTCCGTGCCGCCTTCCGTCCAACGAGACGACAGCAAGACCAGCGCCGGGGACGTCCACTTCCGGCCCTCCAGGAGTTCGAGCTGCGGCACGTAGGCGCGCAAGGGCGGACCCCCAGCGGTCGCCGCCCCGAAGTCGGCCCCGACCCCCTTCGTCACCCGACGGTACACCTCGAGCTGCGGCAGGGCGACCAGGAGCCACCAGGGTCGCCATCCCAGGAGAACGTCACCGAGCACGGTCGCAAGGAGAAGCGCGGGGAGAAGCCAACTCGCTATCCGAATCCACCGTGCACCGACCAGCCAGGGGTCACCCTCTGCCCAGCGCAGGAATGCGGACAGGCCGTCGAGACGGTCCGGCGCGTCAATCCGACCGAGCGCGGTCAGGTCGTGGCGCAGATCGACCTCGGGGGCCAACTCCGAGACGGCGTCTCTGCGGGCCACCGCGTCGTGCGCGCTGCCCTCCTGCAGGAGCCACCCGCGCAGGAGTGATCGCCCATGCTCCGACGTGACGGGCCCCGCCAGTCGAATCAGGGACGCTCGCCCGGTCACGTCCAGGTCGCGCGCGTACGCATGCCCCGGATCCACGTCCGGTTCGAGGCGCTCGCCCTCCGGGAGCGCCCGGTCGAGCTCCGCCCACGCGCGATCGAGTCGGAGCAGCCCTTCGGCCGCGACCGCAGCCAGCGCTTCGTTCCACAGGAGTTCTCGGCGGATCCTCCGATGCGCGGCCACCTCGACCAGGAAAACCACGGAGAGGACGGCGGCCACCACCAACGCAGCGGTCTCCGTAGCCCCGTCCGCCAGATCGAAGACGAGGAGGGCGCCCGCGACCGCGAGGAACGTCCCGACTCGCAGCGTGGACATACGCGTCGATCGGGCCCGGGCGTCCGCCACCAACCGCTCGTGGTCGTCTCGCCTCCGCGTGTACTCCTGACGCGGTGCCGACGGGGATGCTCCCCCAACGAGAGCCGCCACGGGGGCCGACACCGCCCCGCTGGGGGAATCCGCCCGCTGTGGGGAAGCCGCCGCATGCGGAGAATCCGGCGCGCGAGGAGAATCCGCCGCAGGAGGGGAAGCCGCCGCAGGAGCGTCCGCTTCCACACCCTTGCTACTGCCTTCCCTGTCGGGGCGCTCGCGCTTCACTCCAGCCGAACCACGACGGCCGACGTGACTTCGTCCAGGTCGAGGAGCGCCTCTCGCAGGGACGGGTCGATGTCGCCGTCCACGACAATGGCCGCGAGCGCGGGACCGCCACGTGACAGTCGGGCCTGGTGGTACTCGGCGATGTTGACCCCGTGGCCGCCAAGCAGCGTACCGACCCGGCCGATGACCCCTGGAACGTCGAGATTCTTCAGGACGAGTAGCGTCCCGTCGGGCACGACGTTCACGTGGTAGTCACCGATCCGGACGATGCGTGGGTGGGCGTCCCCGAGGAGGGCGCCCGCCAGCTTCAGGTCGCCGTCCTCGGCCTTCACCACGATCTCGACGAACTCGGTGTAGTCGGCGTGGCGGGCGAGCTGGGTCCTCGCGACCCCGATCCCACGCTGCTTGGCCAGGTGAGGCGCGCTCACGAAGTTGACCTGGTCGACGCCCAGGATGTTCTCGAGCAGCCCCACCTTCACGAACGCGGACAGAGGACGGAGCGCTTCGTCCGTGTCGCCGTGATAGCGCACATCGATCCCCTCCAGGCCGCCGGGGGCCAGGGCGCACCCGAGCCGGCCCAGCCGCCGGCCGAGATCGAAGAGCGGCGCGAGGGCGCGCATGGCTTCGCCGCCGATAGCCGGAGCGTTGAGCGCCTTGGACAGGTCGCCGTCCGCGAGCGCCGCACGCACGCCCTCCGCGATCTCCTGGGCGACCAACTCCTGGGCCTCGTCCGTCGAAGCGCCGAGGTGTGGCGTCAGGATCAGGTTGGGCGCCTCCCGGAGGGGAGAATCCGCGGGTAGCGGCTCGTCGGCGAAGACATCGAGTGCGGCGCCGGCCACCTGGCCAGTCGTGAGCGCCTCGGCCAACGCCACCTCGTCGACCACCCCGCCCCGCGCGACGTTGACGATGTACGCGCCTCGCTTCATCCGTCCGAGGACAGGCCCATCGACCATGTGCCGCGTGGCGGCGGTCAGAGGAACATGGAACGAGAAGACGTCCGCCCGCTCGATCAACTCGTCGAAGGTGGCTCGCTCGATCCGGAGGTCCTGCGCCCGCTCGTCCGTCAGGTACGGATCGAAGGCGAGCACCCGCATGCCGAACGCCCGGCACCGCGTGGCCACTTCCCCACCGATCCGCCCGGCGCCAACGAGCCCGAGCGTCTTGCCGCGGAGCTCCGTGCCCCGGAAGCGCGCCCTCGTCCATTCACCGCGACGGACCGACTGGTCCGCGGCGGCGACGCCGCGCACGGCCGCCAGCATCAGCGCCAGCGTGAGTTCCGCGGCCGACACGGTGTTTCCGGCCGGGGCGTTGATGACCGCGACCCCCCGAGCCGTCGCGCCCTCGAGGTCGATGTTGTCGACGCCCACGCCGGCCCGGCCGACGACCCTCAGGGAGGTCGCCGCTGCCAGCAGCTCCTCGCGCACCTTGGTCGCGCTACGCACCACGAGGCCGTGGGCACTCCCCAGCGCCGCAGCGAAGGCCGGGTCGGACGAGTCGTCGATCTTCACGATGTCGAACCGGTCGTCGGCCCGCAGGGGCTCCAGCCCCGATTCGGACACCTTGTCCGTGACCAGCACCGTGAACCGTTCGCTCACCGAAGCACGTCCCCGAGCACGTCCAAGAGCTCCTCCAACTCGTTGACCGTGTGGTCACCCATATGACCGATCCGGATGGTCGCGCCCTTCAGCTTGCCGTACCCTCCCCCGATCACCCAGCCACGGTCCGCCATCGCCTTGACCACCGCGGGCCCCCCGGTCTCGTCCGGGAGACAGACGCAGGTGACCGTCGGTGCCCGGCTGCCCTCCGGAGCGAGCACGGACACGTCCACGCCGGAGCCGTGCATCTCGTCGACCCAGGCCCACGTTCTTCGTGCCATGTCCAGATGGCGTTGCCAACGGCCCTCCATCGTCTCCTCCCCAATGGCGGCGAGCTGGGTCTTCAGCGCGTACAGGAGGGAGAGCGGCGGCGTGGTCGGTGTCTGCAGCTTTTCCATATTCGCGGCATATTCAACGAGGTCGAAGTACATGCCCCGGCCCGGCGCCTTCTCGGCACGCGCCATCATCGCGTCGGACGCCACCGAAAACGCCATCCCCGGGGGAAGCGCCATCGCCTTTTGCGACCCCGTCAGGACGAAGTCGGGCCCCCACGCGTCGGTGCGCATCTCGGCACCGCCGACTCCCGTGACCGAATCGACGAGCAGGAGGGTGCCCGGGTGCTCGCGCACGACCCGGGCAATGGCCTCGATGTCGTTCAGCGCACCGGTCGACGTCTCCGAGTGGACCACGGTCACGGCTTCGTAGTCACGGGCCGCGAGGCGCTGAGAGATTCGGTCAGGATACTGAGACTCACCCCACGGCACGGACAACACTTCGACGTCCAGGCCGCACGCCCTGCCTATGGCTTCGAAGCGCTCGCCGAACGCTCCGTTGGTGAGCGCCAGAATGCACCCGGGCCCGCTGTTTCGGACGGCCGCCTCCATGAAGCCGGTGGCCGACGCCCCGGCGATGAACACCGGCCGCTCGGTACGAAAGACGTCCTTCAGTCCCTTCTGCAACTCCTCCATCAGCGCCTGGATGCCCGGACCGCGGTGCCCCATCATCGCGGCGGTCTGTGCCTCGAGGACTTCCCGTCTGACCGCGGTCGGGCCCGGCAGGAAGAAGCGTCCGAACGGAGGAGAGGCGGTACGGTCGCCGCTCACCGCCACTCGCCCCTCCACCGGTTGTAGTGAACGACCTGTACGCCGCCCTTCTGCAGGACCTCCAGCCCTTTCGGGTCGCGGTACGCGTCACGGAAGAACACGTACGAGATGTTGGCCTGGATCATGAGCTTCGCACACATCGGACAGGGACTCGCGGACACGAAGGCGACCTTGTCGCGCACATGGCCGGCCGCCTTCACCAACGCGTTCATCTCCGAGTGGATGCAGCCGCACTTCCCGACCTCGGGGGAGTCGCACTCGTTCGGAAAGCCGCGGGCGTTTCCGTTGTATCCGATGGCGAGAACGTTCTCCAGCCGGGGATCGGTGAGGACCGTGCCCACCTGAAGGCGCGAGCAGGTGCTCCGCTTGGCCAACTCCTCGGCCATGCGCATGTAGACTTCGAAGAGCGGAGGACGGTCCGCGGGGTCCACCGCCGCAACGAAGTCGTCGGGCACCTCGACGATGTTCAGCGGATGCGTGTTCTCGGGCACGCCGTCCTTGTAAATGACGGGCATCGATCCAAACTCCATGCGGAAAAAAGATGACGGATTCTAATCGGATCCGTCGGAGGAGGGGGGCACACCGCCCAACTGCTCGGTAATGGAGCGGGTGCGCTCGGTCACGACGTCGCCGGTGTGCTCCGTGCCGATTGGCTCGATGAGGGCGATGAGACACTCCTTCTCGGCCACTGGACGGTGGCGGACGCCCTTGGGCACGACGTAGAGGTCGCCGCTGTGGAGCGTCACGTCCCCCGCTTCCATACGGATGACCAGCGTGCCTTCGAGGACCAGGAACGCCTCGTCTTCGTCGTCGTGAGCGTGCCACACGAACTCACCCTCGATGCGGGCGACCTTCACGAACTGTCCGTTCAGCCGGGCCACCACGCCGGGCGACCACTGCTCTTCCCGGCCGCGCGCGGCGGCGCGCAGGTTGACCGGCGTCACTTCCACCGGACGCCCTCGACGAAGATCCTGGCCTGCAGGTACTCCACGGGCGCCCAGTCGTCGGTAAGGGGTCGGCCCGCTGGGCCGACGGCCGACCGCGGTTGCTCCGACCGTGGTAGCGCGGTCCGGTCGCGCGAGGCTACGACGATCAGGTTCTGGATCGCCTCGGGTCGGACCTCCGAATCCGTCACGTAGACATCCACCCCGTCGAACACACGCTCGGCCGTTGCGAGGAAGCGCTGCAGGAAGGCGGCCCCAACCCCCGCTTGGGGTGACAGGACGTTCGCCACGAGCAGCCCGTCCGGCTGGAGCCGGCCCGCCATCTCCGAGAGCGCCTCCTCGGTGACCATCGTCCAGGGGACGGTCAGGAGGTGGTCGAAGACGTCCAGGTAGACGAGGTCGTAGCGCGGTCCCGGACGGCGGAGGTACACCCGGGCGTCCTCGTGCTCGACCCGAATGGCCGGGTACGGCTTCCGACCGTACGCGAAGAACTCCCGCGCCAGAGCGGTCACGACCGGGTCGATCTCCACGACATCGACCGCTCCGCGCGGGTGCCACCCCTGGAACGCGACCGGGAGCGACAGGGCGGCCCCGCCCAGGACCAGGACGGAGTCCATCCGCTCCATGACGGGACGCAGAATATCTCCGCTCGTTCGTACATAGATGTGGGCGGGCTCACCGGAGTCGACATATTCGGCCGAGGACGACCCTCCGTTCTGCCACATCTCCCTGACCACCCGACCACCCTCCCAGGTTCGCTCGGTCACCTTCACCGAGGCGTACAGCGTCTGTGTCTGCACGAGCGTGTCGCCCGGGGGTCGGGACATGGCGTAGCCGAGAGCCGCGACGCCCACCGCGCCGAGAGCCAGCACTTCGGGGGCCGGGCCGCCCCGCCCCAGGATCCACGCTGCGAGGGCCGCGAGAAGAAAGAGGAACGCGGCCGTGAGCCCCAGAAGAACCTGCAGCGGGAAGGCGGGCAACAGGAAGAACCCCGTGACGAAGGAGCCCAGGATCGATCCCGCCGTCGCCGCCGCGGACATGTCGCCTGCACGGCGTCCGACGCTTCCGAGGCTCTCCGTGTCGGCCCTGACCAGGAAGGGGACGACCGCGCCCAGGCAAAGCACCGCCGGTGCGAACAGAACGACCGCCGTCACCAGAGCACCCCCGATGAAGCCAAAGAGGTCTCGTGCCAGCCATGGCACGTCGACTCCGAGTATGGGGATGACGCCCCCGACTCCAGCGGCGGTCAGCACGGCGGCCAGCGGCATTCGACCGGCGTCCGCCAGCCTCCCACCGAGGTGGCTGCCAACCGCGAGCGCCGCGAGGATCACCCCGATGACGGCGGTCCACGGAACGGCCGACAGGCCGAAGACGGGCGCAATGAGGCGGGCCCCCGCGATTTCGATCGTCAGGACCGCGAAGCCCGACGCGAACGCGAGAAAGAACACACCGGCTCGACGGATGCCCTTCGGTGGCGTCCGCGGGCCCGCGACCGGGCCGTGCCCGACGGCGCCGGGTACGCCTCCGTCCGTCCGGCCGCCGGCCGTCCCGGGCGGAAGGGTGGTCGCCGGCGGGCCGTCAGCCCCCGGTGCTTCGGGTGCGTCGCTCAATGCGTCCAGGGTGGTCGAGGAAGGGGTCCGGAGGTGAGCGGAATCTCGACTCAAGGCCCTGAGCGGGCAAACCTCACGCGGCGCTTCGGACCACCCGGAGCAGTTCGTCGAGCGTCGTCCGGCCCCGGTCCCTCGCGTACCAACGGCGCGCCACCTTGTACCGGTCGGGAGACGGCAGGGACAGTCCTTCCTCCAGGACCCATCCCTGGAGTTCCTCGGGACGGGGGCCCCACCAGCCGATCTCACGACAGCTCTCGTCGTACACGACGACCACGGGAATGGAACGTGCTCGCCCCGCCGTGAGGTGGGCGTCCATGATGTCGGGATTTTCATCGCGCGAGAAGACTCTGAAGTCCCACCCGGCAGCGGTGGCGAGCTTGGCGATGACCGGAAGCGTGTTCACGGCGTCACCGCACCAGTCCTCGGACAGGGCCGCGAGGCGAACCCCGCCCTCGAGGGTCCGGGCCTCGTCAATGACCTCGGCGGGAATACGGACCCGTTCGTGGACGCCCTGCCAGAGGGCGGCGTTCTTCTCCACTATGCCCAGGTACTCGTCGAAGTCCGCGGCACTCTCATATCGATCACGATCCATCATCGATTCATCTCCTTATTCCATCGCCCGCACCGGTCCTGCGGGAATCCGTTGGGAAGCGCATCGCTCCCCGCAGGAATTGGCCGCTGTGGTGCTAGTGCTAGTGTGGTGCTACGAAAGTGTCTCGGCCATTCGAGAGGACCACGCTTCGCGCGGTGCCCGCATCCGGCCCTGGGTCGTTGCTCCTCGACCCACGCCTTCGGCGCGGGTACCCCAGAGCGCTGCTATTCCTCGGGGGTACCCG
>JAJCZZ010000013.1 GCA_029262115.1 Gemmatimonadota bacterium
GGTGCTTCCATGAGGAGACACGCCCCCAACACCTCCACCTGATCACTCCAGCGTCGCTTCGCTCCGATGCCCGGCCCCCATCCCCCGGAACAGGCGGCCCGCTTGCCCCGGACTGGCATGTCCACTTCGTCGGAATACGCACCCGGTTCGTTTTCTCAGGTGGTCCTGTTGGCGCCAACGCATCGAGGCAGCCGCGGCACTATGGGTTAGTGCCGGATTCATGGCGCCAGTCTTCGCCTTCTCGCGCATCGTCGGAGCATCTCCATGAGGAACCTACTTTCCCCTTTGACGCCGGGCCTGAGCCGGACTCCGCAGGTCTGTCGACTCCTCGTCGGGTGCCTTGTGTTCATCGGAGCTTGTAGTGATCCCATTTGCGGTTGTTCGCCCGTGGTTCCCACCGCCACGGTAGTCGTCGATGGGACAGTGCACGACGCGACGTCGTCCCCAGTCCCGCAGGCTGTCGTGTCGACAACGGGTTTTCTCGTCCCCGAGTGCCTGAGCGGGAAGTTCTCGATGGACACCGAGCCAGATAGCGTGATAGCTGACGCCACCGGCCACTTCAAGATGGTCTTGTCGTCGGAATACGGAGCGGGTCAGCATTGCGTTGCATTTGTCGCGCGAGCGGAGGGCCTCGCGACTGCGGACACGAGTCCACCGGTACCAGTCGCCTTTCGTCACATCTTCGAGATTCCGGACACCGCACAAGTGCTGTTAGTTGCGGGTGGCTAGCACCCCAGCGAAGCCGCAACTGTCTAACTCGGGCGTCGTCCCGCGGAGCGTCCGAGAGGGCAAGTCGTCCGACCAATCGGACTCCCCAGCACCGGCTCCGCCTAGCTGTGGCGGTGAACGGACCGTAACGTCAGCGGATGGGCTGCGCTTCCCCGACCGGGAAGCTGCGCAGGACACGCCCAGGAGTTAGAGTGCTTCGTCCAACGTACGGATTGCGGGTGCCAGCAGGGCCCCGGCGCGGAGCAGAATGAGGTGAAGCCTAGAGGTCCAGGACTAGGCGCAATCCGACCTCAACTCTCGCGAGCGTTCCGGTCGAAGCCTTCCCAACTCGTTCCTCGAGATGATCTCGGTCCACGGTGACGAACTGGGTGACGTTCCCCACGGAGTCCCGGGGCAAGCCGCTCTCTTTTACCGGAAGCAATGCGTTGCCGGGTGCGTCGAGTAGCCGAGTGTTCGACGAGACCACCACCCCGACGACAGTCCGCAGCCGACTACGGTTGAAAGATTCCGCCTGGAGGATCAGAACTGGATGTCTGAAGCCGGGCTCAGATCCACGAGGCTCGGCCAAGTCAGCCCACCACACCTCGCCGCGGTGAACTACCACTCCGACTCGCCAATTGTGCGAGTCTGCGCCTTTCGGAACGCTGCGGGGAGTCGACTGTCCACCTCGCTATACACGTCGTTAAGCCGCGCGGTGACGTCGGCGCCCCGATGCTTCGCTACGTGACGTACGACATCCACGTGGACGGCCACGCCAAGACGGGCGACGTGCGCCTCTTCTTCTTCCACTACGACTGCTACGTCGGCGACCGGCTGCTCATCTCGGTGCGCAACGGGCAGGCCGGCTTCTTCACGACGGAGGAGCTGGCCGGATCCCACGGGGTCCTCTGGAAGCCCGAGGACGACGAGCCCGATCCCGACGCGCGCCTCGACGCGCCCCCCCGGCTCAGCACGAAGCGGAGCTTCACGGCCGAGGAGGTTGGCCACTGGGTGGAGGGCGACGCGTGGCGCTGCTTCGGCGACGGCTTCGAGCTGGCCGCCAGCCACACCCGCGCGCCCAACACGCCCGACGGCCGCCTCCGCCTCATCGACCACGTGCCGGAGTTCGATCCGGAGGGCGGACCCTGGGGGCGGGGATACCTGCGGGCCGAGGCTCACGTGCCCGCCGACGCCTGGTTCTACGAGGGGCACTTCAGGAACGACCCGTGCATGCCGGGCACCCTGATGGCCGCGCCGCCACCCAGGCGTTGTCGTTCGCCATGGCCGCCATGGGCTTCACGGTCCGGCGCGACGGGTGGCGCTTCGAGCCCGTGCCGGGCCAGATGTCCCGCTTCCTGTGCCGCGGCCAGGTGATTCCCGACGGCGACCACACCCTCGAATACGAGGTCTTCATCGAGGAGGTCGTCGACGGCGACGAGCCCGCGGTCTACGCGGCGCTCCTGTGCAAGAGCGACGGCCACAAGGTCTTCCAGTGCCGCCGCTTCGGCCTGCGCCTCGTGCCCGACTTCCCCGGCACGACGAAGGCCGGCTACCTCGAGCACGTGCAGGAGCCCCGGTACGTCGGGCCTGCGGGCAGCGACGTCCGCGGCGACTACGAGGGCCTGTTGGCATGCGCGTGGGGCCGGCCGAGCCTGGCCTTCGGGACGATGTTCACGAAGTTCGACGGGGCGCTGAAGTGCCCGCGCCTCCCCGGCCCGCCGTACCACTTCATGAGCACGATCGAGTCGGTGGACGTGGCGCCGGGCTCGGCCGGGGAGGGCGGCACGGTCGTATCCACCTTCGAGGTGGACCCCGGGGCGTGGTACTTCGAGGAAGGACACGGGCACATGCCCTTCGCCGTGCTCGTGGAGGCCCTCCTCCAGCCGTGCGGGTGGTTCGCCTCCTACCTGAACTTCTTCGCCGACACGCCCGGCGACGTGGCCTTCCGCAACCTGGCCGGCGAGGACTGCGTCCTGCACCGGCCCATCGATCGCGAGATCGGCACGCTCACGCTGACCACCACGCTCACCCGCTTCGCTAAGGCCGCGGGCACGAGCATCGTGTTCTTCGAGGTGGCGTGCACCGACGCCGACGGAGCGCCGGTCATGAACCTCGTCACCGACTTCGGCTTCTTCAGCCCGAAGATCCTGGAGGCCCAGAAGGGCCTGCCCATGACCGACGAGATGCGGGCCCGGCGGGACGCGCCGTCGCCGACGGAGGCCATCTCGTTGATGGACGGCGGGGGTCCGCTGGCCCATCTCCCGGGGATGGCGTCCGGCACGATGCGCATGATCGACGACCTCACCGGGTACTGGCCGGACGGCGGAGAGGCCGGGCTCGGACGGGTCCGGACGTTCCAGCGCATCCACCCGGACAACTGGTACTTCAAGGCCCACTTCTACGAGGACCCGGTCCAGCCGGGGTCGCTGGGTCTCGAGGCCCTGGTCCAGTCCGCCCGCGCCCTGGTGGCCCTCAACGGATGGCTCGACGACGTGGAGGATCCCGTGTGGGAGTACCCCATCGTCGACTTCCCCCTCGCCTGGAAGTACCGGGGACAGGTGGTGCCCACCAACAGCGAGGTGGTGACCGAGGTGGAGGTCCTGGGCGTGAACGTGGTCGACGGCGAGTCCGTGACCGTGACCGTCTACGGGACCCAGTGGGTGGACGGCCTGCGCATCTACGAAGTCCCGTCGTTCGCGGTGCGGGTGCGCTCGGGAGGGTAGAGGGCATGGTTGGGGGTGGACACGAGCCGGGCGATCCACCGACCGCCCCCGATCCGGAGGCGTCTCCGGTCGCACCCGACCCGAAGGCCCTTCGGCCCGACACTCCCCACGTGTGGCTCTTCGATACGTCCTCACCCGGCTTCGACGCGCTGGCCGACCGGGGGCCGGTTGCGGACGAGGAGCGTGCCCGCGCCGATCGCCTCCGCGCGGAGGGGGCCGGACGGCTTCTCCTGGCCCGACGGGCCGCGCTCCGGCGGGTACTGGCCCTCTATCGGGAGTGCGCGCCGGGGGAGGTCCGCGTCGTGACGGCGCCGGGGGGGAAGCCGGTGTTGTCGCCCCACGCGGTCAAGGCCGTGCACAGTCCCCGTCCGCTGTCGTTCTCCATCGCCCACTCCGGCGATCGGTTCGCTGTAGCCGTGGACTCGATGGCCAGCGTGGGCGTCGATGTGGACCTGATTCGGGAGGTCCCATGGGCCCGCTCCATCGCCAAGAAGTGGTTCGGGGCGGCCGAAGCGGCGTCGCTGGACCGCCTCGATGGAAGCGCGCTGGAGATGGCGTTTCTGCGCTTGTGGACCGCCAAGGAAGCGCTGGCCAAGCGCCATGGCGCGGGCCTTCGGCTCATGCGCGAGAGCGGCACCGAGTTGGACGTGGAGGCGGCCCTGGCCAAGGAGCGGCTGGTGCATCTCGACAGCGGTGCGGACCATGTCGGCGCCCTGGCCAGCTCCGAGCCCATCCGGACACTGGTCACGGCCCCGGACGCCCTGGGGCGGATCAACGACGTCTGAACGGGCGCGGAGGCGATCGGGGGTCGACAGCTCTTGCGGTGGCGGGTAACGAAGCGCAATTTTTGCGTACTCGCTCGGCGCTAAGGGCCTGAGCAACATTTTCGCTTCCCATTCCTTTGGGGATTCGTCGATGAAGCGCGCACCAAGCAGGTTAGCCGTAACTGCGGTTTGATTGTTAGGAGGGGGCTGCGGCGTGACCGATGTGGACCGCCCTGCCACCCCTGAGTGGATGCCCTTAGAACGGTCTATGACCGAAACGACGATGAATCCGCCTCCGGACGGGGAGGCTTTTTTCATCGATGCCAATGGGTCCGATTTTGCCTATCGCGCACCGGGTAGTTTCCCGGAACTAATGGATGCTGATCAGATGACGTGGGCCTTCTGGATCAAGACCGAAGGTGTCTCCGGACGCATCGGAGGCGTCCACGGCGTCGGTGATCCGAACCGGATATGGTGGTTCGAAGCTGACGACAGCGGTCGGGAACTGCAGATAGTCTTGTTCAACCCCTCCGCCGGGGGTGCGGGAACGGGTGAGCCCGTGTTTCGGGTGTCCCAGGGGGCCCCGTTCTATCAGCCCGGCCTATTCACGAGAGGTCGGGATCGAGAGGCGCGCGTACGATGAGGCTGTGAAAGCGTGAAAATGGTGCGGAACGGTGAGCGCAGGGTACAGACCCCTTACCCCATGGGGGAAGAGGCGACTGGATTCCCGGCCCGGGGGGATGCTACGCTGGAGTGGGCAGGGTATCCGGAGCGGGAGAGCCACGGGCGAGGGCGAGGGGGAGATCAAGCCGGCGGGCTCGGAAGCGCAGCCACAGGTGCGCGCGGGTGGCTTCGATGACGACGATTACGCGGCGGCCACCGAGCAGGACACGGGTGGCGGTCTTGAGGAGCACGGATCGAAAGCGTTGGCGGCTCATACGCACGTCGTCGT
>JAJCZZ010000014.1 GCA_029262115.1 Gemmatimonadota bacterium
GGTGCTTCCATGAGGAGACACGCCCCCAACACCTCCACCTGATCACTCCAGCGTCGCTTCGCTCCGATGCCCGGCCCCCATCCCCCGGAACAGGCGGCCCGCTTGCCCCGGACTGGCATGTCCACTTCGTCGGAATACGCAATGACGCGCACGGGGATGCCGTCATGATCCCGCTTCCGGTCCCTGGGAGAGGGATAGACCCGGCTCAAATAGGAGCCGTCCTCCAGGCGCTCGACGCAGGGGAGGACGTTCGCCTTGGGGATCCTCCAGAGCTGGTCCGCTTGGGTGCCGAGCGCCTGCTGCCACAGGGCGTAGCTGAAAAAGTTGCGGTCCGCCAAGCACAGCATGCCAGCCGCCAGGTTCTTGACCACCTCCCCAGCCAGCGCCCTCTCCGAGCTGCCCCGGTAGGGCCCGCACTGGGCACCGAAGAGCACGTGGGTTCCGTTCTCGACCAACGACACGATGCGAATCTTGGGAAAGCTGGCCGTCCCCCTCGACGCTCCCGCACGACCGAACGCCTTCTCATTCTCCTGCGTATCGGCCACGTCGAGCGTGCTGCCATCCATCGATACCACCCTGCGGCCCGCATACCACGCGCCCCGGCTCTGCGATGTCGCAACCGGCACCACCACCTCCTCATACAACCGCTTGAGCGGCTCGACCCCCAGCCGCGCCCGTGCCCGAGAGATTGAGGACATCTGCACCGTCCGGATCGATTGCACCGGCAAGCCCAACCACTCCAGTCCCTCGAGCAGGCACCGCAGCACCTCGCCGTAGGACACCTCCCGGTAGAGCGCCAGTGCGATCACGTAGTACACCATCACATGCATCGGCAGCTTCCGGCGCCGCTCGCTCTCCCGACCCGTCTCCTTCAGCACCCGCCGCACCGCCTCACCCGGGATCTTCTCCTGGATCACCCCCAGGCTGATGAAATCCGTCACTCGCGTCCCGCTCGGTAGCCCCGCAACCGTTCGCGCCATCACTGGCCTCCTGGAAGGAAGAACACCTTCCAGAAATCTCGCTATGTATATAGCTTAAAGCAAGAGTATTGCATCTAGCCGTCGCAACACTCGGCGTGCGTCGGCCCATCGGTGCAGGAACACCAACTCAACCGCCCCCTGCCGCCCTCGTACGTATAGCAACTGGCAGTGATGTCCTCGACCGTCGTGTTGATGTGGGTGATCTCCGCGCCTACGATCCCTTCGATGTTGAAGGCCAGATCTTCGCCCACCTTCTTGCCCGTCTCATCCACTGCTACCCTTGAGTGTCCGTACATACGTCCCCCCTAGTGAGTAGTGATTGTATTGCATCACAACGCGACCATCTCCCCGACTTATGGCATGTCGCAGGCCTCCCAATCTTTCCTTCCCACACCGCATTCAGTCCCAACGGAGGTGGCCCATTCCCAATCGTTCGACGTCGAACTGGTCCGGCCCCACCTTGAAGAGAATGCCGTATTCCTCCACGAACCCGATCGGCATCGGCGTGCCTATCGGAAGAGTACCCTCGTACGTGCCGTCCTCCAGAAAGACGTCGATGACAAACGTATCGCTCCGACCGTCCCTCCGTTGGACAAACATTTTCCCGCCCGGACTAATCGCCATCCGCCGGATCACTTGGTGGTGGCTGTAGAACCCAATGCCATCCACCAGATCGGACGCCGAGTAGCGGCATCCTCCTACGAGGGGTCCATTTGGTAGCCGCGCGCCGTAGTATTCCAGAGCCTCGTCCCTCGTGGTTTCAGTCGACACGATTGCGCGACGTACGGTGCGGGTACTATCGGGCCACACCATCCGGACCTCGTACTCGGGCGTTACGTTCAGCGCTAGCGTGCCTCTATTGCTGGCCCATCGACCCTTAGGTACGAATGCCACGGGCAATCCCAACTTCAACGAGCAGGACTGCTGCTGAATAGTCTTTGTAAAGCGATCTGGCATGATCGCAACGGTGTCGACTCCCTTCTCGCCGAATCGGACAACCACAATTTCCTGGGAAGTGTCGGTGCTGGGCGGCCTCCGCCAGCTATATAAAATCCCATCTACCCATCTGAAATGCGGCCACATGGGACTTAGTGGGCCGTATTCATGCGAGTATTCCCGAGTGTACTGGCCTTGAAGATCGAAGACAGTAATACGCTCCTTCCCCCAGTCGTAGACGTGCGTGTCGCCAGATCCATCCAGTGCAACCGCGCCGGGAAACTTGAACTCGCCAGGACCTTCGCCGTCTTGGCCAGCCGTCCACCGAACAGTCCCTGACTCGTCAAGCGACAAGAGGGTCTTGGCCATGGCATCCATAACTCGAATCCCCGACTCGGGACTCGCCGCGACCGTGGTCTCGTCAACGTGATAAAAGGTCGCGGCACTGTTCAACTCCCCCCCGACGACCCACGCGGTGTCGACGACCCACGTGAGTGGAGTGTCTTTAGCATCGTTGAGCACAACGACGCTATCGGCGCCGAAGGCAGTACGCTGACCCCTCAGTTGTGGCTGGTCCCCGTCGCCGCACGCGACCGCAACGAGGCACCCGAACACGAAAGCGCCGGCTAGGAGCGGCGGGCAACGTTGGAGAGTCATGGTAAATTACCATGCGGTCGACGGTGGTGTTTAGCCAGGACGATTTCGGCCACTCCTACGCAAATCCGGCTGAAACACACGTGTGGCGCAAGGTCGCGAGACGACTGATCGGAGGAAGAGGCTACCGGCCCGTAAGACTCGGCGGAGGTATCTCTTCCCAGACGACGAGGGCCGAGTCGTGCCACCCTCGCTCCTTGTCCTCTCCTCAGGCGGCACAGGCCCAAGATCCTGACATAGGATCCGCACCAGCAATGCCGCCGATCCACGAACTTCCAGGCTGGCCACCCGGCCCTCGGGCGTCTCCGCCAGCGGACGTTGGGCTTCCGCCACCAAAGCGATTCAGGAACGGTCGCCGCCCCGCCTCCTCCGACCGATTGGTCTCCGCGCGTCCCTCAAGCTCCCTCCCTTCACCGGCACCGTGTCGTGCATCTCGAGCAGGGCCCAATGCGTGCCAGTGGCTTCGGATTAGCCTTTAGGGGCTATTCGCTTAACTCAAGTGACCCCTATATGTTGTGGTCATGGCCATTCCAGCATCAGAACTCAAAGCAGGGGTGCACTACCCTCGAAACCGTCTCGAATTGGATGAGTTCTTCCCCGACGAAGAGAGCTGCCGGGACTACCTTGAGGGAGTCCGCTGGCCCGACGGGTTCATCTGCCCACGCTGCGGATCGATAGGCCAACCTTGGCGGTCCGCACGGGGTCTGCTTGTCTGTCGAGAGTGCCAGGCGCACACCTCGATTCTGGCCGGCACGATCTTCCACCGCACGCGGACTCCGCTCCGCACTTGGTTCCTCGCGGCCTGGCAAATCACGAGTCAGAAGTACGGGGCGAACGCCCTTGGCCTCCAGAGGGACCTGGGTCTGAAGAGCTACGAGACTGCGTGGGCCTGGTTGCACAAGTTCCGTAGGGCGATGGTTCGGCCGGGACGCGATAGGCTCGACGGTGTCGTCGAGGTGGACGAGGCCTACGTCGGGGGTGTGGAGGAGGGCGGACGCGGCCGCGATACGGAGACCAAGGCCATTGTCGCAGTAGCGGTTGAGATCGTTGACGAGAAGCGGCTCGGCCGGGTACGGATGCAGGTCATCCCCGACGTCAGTGCCGAGAGCTTGGGTCCCTTCGTGAAGGCGGCGGTCACCCCGGGCGCCACCGTCATCACGGACGCGTGGAGCGGATACACGGATCGTGAGTTGATCGACTATGATCACCTGGTCCTCAACCTGTCCGAAGCCTCCGATCCCGCCCATGTGTTGCTGCCGGGACCGCACCGCGTGATCTCGCTCGTGAAGCGTTGGCTGCTCGGCACGTACCAAGGCGCCGTGGCGGTCACGCAGCTCCCGTACTACCTCGACGAGTTCACCTTCCGGTTCAACCGACGAGGCTCCCGGGCCCGGGGACTCCTGTTCTACCGTCTGCTTGAGCAGGCCTGCCAAATGCCGCACACTCCCACTGCCGGCCTCTCTCAACGGACTGGCCGCGGCCCTGATCGCCGACGTCGATCATGACGATCTGCCCCACCACTACATGTCGTACCCACTTGAGTTAAGTAGATAGCCCCTTAGCCTTTTAGACATTCTCTACTCGACATGGGTGGAATACTGTGACGCCTGGAGCCGGAACATCCGTGCGTACAGGCCGGCGCGGACCATGAGATCTGCATGGGAGCCGTCTTCTATGATCGACCCGTCCTGGAGAACCAGGATTCGATCAGCCGCCCGCACCGTAGAAAAGCGGTGGCTGACCAAGAGTGCCACCTTTTCGGTGGTTATACGGAGGAACTCCCGAAACAGCTGATATTCCGCTTCAGCATCGAGCGACGATGTTGGCTCGTCGAGGACTATGAGCTCTGCCTCCCGCATGTAGGCACGCGAAAGGGCCAGCCGCTGCCACTCCCCCCCGGACAGATGAACGCCCCCCTCAAACTCCCTCCCGAGAAGTTGGCTGTACCCGGCCGGCAGGCGAGAGATTAGCTCCGTGGCCCGTCCGCGTTCGGCCGCCCGAACGATTTCCGCGAGATTGTCAATCGCTTCCACTCGCCCAATGCCGATATTCTCACCGGCCGTAAGGTCGAATCGAGCGAAGTCCTGAAAGACCGCACCGATCCGCTTTCGCAAACTTTCGACCGAGTAATCGGTGATGGATACGCCATCCACCGTGATTGCTCCAGTGTCGGGCACATAGAGGCCGGTGAGCAGTTTCACCATGGTCGTCTTTCCCGCACCGTTTGGCCCGACCAGGGCCATCCGTTCACCGGGATTCAGCGACAAGGTCAGGTTGCGGACGGCCCAGCGGTCTTGTCCTGGATATCTAAACGAAACGCCCTCGAAGCGGATTCCGGCACGAGCGATCACCCCTTCCGGCAACTCCTGGAAGCCCCATATCCTCGGAGGGCACCTCTCGAGAAATCGGAACATGTCGCGAGCGAAGAGGCTATCCTCATAAAGACGTGCGGAGGTGGAGAGCAGCTGGGCCATTGAATTTCTCGCGCGTTGGAACACGCCGATCAAGAACGTGAAGGTCCCGATAGTAATGGCTCCCGTTAGGGCTTGCGCCGCGAACACCGCCACAGCCACATAGTGCCCAAGGGTGGACAGCCAACCTAAGATCGTGGCGGCTCGAACTCGGTGGCCCTGCACCGCCTCGTTCTCAGCGAGGTACCGCGCAGAAGCCTCGTCGAAACGAGACTGAAAAAAGTCAGCCAATCCCCACAGCCGGATCTCTTTCGCCATGCCTATGTCCGACGCGACCCGTCGAAGGTAGTCCATCTCTCTACGGGTCTTCGTCCAAGTGAAGAAGAACGCGTGGCCTAGGCTGGCATGGTGGGTCTCACCTACGAACGATGGCGTCACAGCTGCTAGCAAAAGAAGAGCCAGTCCGGGACTTGTGCCGACTACAGCTGCGAAAAGGCTGAGGATTGAAATGCTCTGCTGCATCACACCAAGCAACTGCCCCAATAGCGCCGAGCGTCCTCCGGCTTGGACCGTCGCACGTTGGATTTCGTCCCTAACTTCTGCCGATTCGACCTGATCCAGTCCGAGGCTCATAGACTGGCCCATCACGCTGGCAGATAGGTGGCGGGCGAGGCGATCCGACAAAACAGTCTCCAACAATGACCCGTATCGGGTGACCGTCTCCTGCAGCAGCACAAGGACCAATTCAATCCCAATTAGGGCCCCAAGGGGACGCCAGGACGCCGAAGCTCCCGCATGGGAGACGATGTGATCAATCACAAGCTTTGCGATCCATAGCTGCGCCAGCGGCACGATGGCACCGATGACGCGCAAGAGGATCACCCATGAGGCCGTCCTACGATCACTCGCCACGATCAGCCTCACTATTTCGGGCAAGGATCGCAGTGCTTCCAAGCGCTCGGACCAAGGGGGTAGAGCCTCACCTCGTCTGGTAGTTCGTCCGAATCCGATCGTCATCGTCCCCGCGAGGCTGAGGCTCGCAACCAACAAGGAGCGTAAGGGGGGAACACAGTACACGCCGCCGTGTATGCGCAGCAAACTAGACCATGCCGGCCGCGCTATCTAACATGACGTCCAACATCCTAGTGTGCTATCTGCTACCTTCTACAGAAGCACGGGTCGTGGCTGAGTCAGCCGTGACCCGGTTGAGGCACAGGGGATTTCCTCTCAAGGCATTTCGATCAGAGACCTGGGAGTGTGTCCTGAGTCGCTTGACCGAACATGGACGGCATGTCTGTCTAGTGGATCCGTTTGATCAAGGTCACCTTCAGGTGCACTCGCTCAGGACACTCCTGTCCCATCCCTCGGTTCCTCCAGTCATCGCGTACGGCTTGTTTAGTGGTCCGTCAGTTCCTAGAGACGTACAGATGATCACCTCCCTAGGGATTTCGCGAGTTCGCTCGGCCGGGTTTGACGACACCGTCCACCAAATTAGTGAGGACATCCTTGCGTCCGCCCAATCTGACCGGCTGGCCACGCTCATTGACGACCTGACACGACCTCTGACGCCAGAGCAAGCAATTATTGTGCAGTACGCCGTCCGAAACTCTGCAAGAGGCTTATCTGTGGCGGAGATGGCAGCCCAGCTTAGTATCCCGGCGAGAACTCTACGACGGTGGTGCGACGACCTTGATCATGTCAGCCCGGGGACAATCATTCGTGCGATAAGAACACTGTCCGCTTGCCTCCGGCTCGACGTTTCCCATGGCTCAGCCACCCGGATAGTCGAAGCGATGGGGTTCTCAAGTTACCGTGACTTTGCCCGGAAGTACCGAGCCCTAGTCGGTAATACACCTTCGGAGACGCGCCGCGGAGAGCACTTCACTCGTGCTGCTAAGGCTCTGCGTTGGCTCTTGCAGGGCGAGGGCCGCGGTACACCGCCGGCCGAAGCCTCATCGGGAGATATGGGAGAGGCTGGGTAGCCCCTAGGTCGGTCCTACATCGTGAAAGAGCCCTCAGTTTGTATTGTGATCGCTCCGTTCTACCAAGCGACATGACCTCTCTCCACGCCGCCTGGGCTGTGGCATCTTATCATCAAAGAGTTGGTTCGAATCCAGTCCTTTTGGGCCCTCCATATGGCCCCACCTAGTGTTGTGCTGCCAAAGTATCTAGCCCACGGTTGATCTTGGTAAGGATGTCTTTGGCGGATTTGGTCCAGACGAAGGGCGTGGGGTCCTGGTTCCTGCGATCGAGATAAGCACGGATGGCGTCGATGAGTTGGGGGACGCTGTTGACGGCGAGGCGCTTCAGCTGGCGGTTGTCGAGTTCGGCGAAGAGGCGCTCGACCATGTTGGTCCACGACGCACCGGTGGGCCGGAAGTGGAAGTGGACTCGGGGGTTCTTGGCTAACCAGGTGCGGACGTTCTCATGCTTGTGGGTCGCGTAGTTGTCGAGGATGACATGGATCTCGAGTTCGGGGTCGACACTGCGCTCAACACCCTTCATGAACTTCAAGAACTCCTGATGCCTGTGACGGGGCATGCCGTCGTGAATGACGTGGCCGGTCGCCATATTGAGGGCCGCGAAGAGGGTCGTGGTACCGTGCCTCTTGTAGTCATGGGTCATCGTTCCCGCGCGGCCCTTCTTCAGAGGTAAGCCCGGCTGAGTGCGATCCAAGGCTTGGATCTGACTCTTCTCGTCGAAGGAGAACACGACCGCGTTGGCTGGGGGATTCATGTAGATGCCCACCACGTCGTGCAGCTTCTCGACGAGGCGTGGATCCCGCGACAGCTTGAAGCGCTTCACCTGGTGCGGCTTGAGCCCGTGTTTGTACCAGACCCGCCAGATCGTCACGGGATGCATGTCCAGGGCCTTTCCCATCAGCCGCGTCGTCCAGTGCGTCGACTCGTCTGCTGGCGGGGCCTCGCTCACCGTCTTGCTCACGATCATCTCCTCGATCTCTCGCGTGATCGTTCGCGGTCGGCCGGAGCGAGGTCGGTCCTCCTCGATCCCCTTCAATCCTTCTGCCTCGTACCGACGCATCCATAGTCGGGCTGTGTCGCGCGCTACACCCACCGATTCCGAGATGTGCCGGCTTGACTCGCCGCGCGCTGCAGCCAAGACGATCTTTGCCCGCTCTACCTGCCGACTCGGTAGCGTCTGTGACCGCACCCAAGACTCCAGTACCCGCCGATCACCACGCCGCAGCTGTATCTTCTTTGTCTTCGTTGCCATGCTAGCAATCTAACCGCTAACTCCTCGTAGGGCTAGAGACTTTTGCAGCACAACACTAGGCACGTTCAGGAGACGGCATTCCTTGCCGGGGTCGTCGCCTCGATCCTGCTGCCTCTTCCCATCCTCCAGGGACTTGGGGACGTTGGGGCCTTTATGGATTCGTCTGGATTCATCGACGAACCTTGTTGCTGTGGCCCCTGAAGAGCCGTATGCCCAAGTTGCTTAGCTGCGAGTACTTGGCGAGGGCTATCGCGGGCGTAGTGAGGTCGATCTACTTCGGATAAACAACGGCAAGACGTTTGATTAATGTCGAACGGATGAATAACGTGGTATCTTTGGACCAAACCAGCTACACGGGTCTCGAAGTCCTCGTCGGATATGGACCAGACTCTGGCCACGCCTCAGTCTACCAGGCGGTCTTCTCCTTCGACTATGGCTAAGCCGAATCCCTTCGTGCATGGATCAATGGCCAGGTGCGGTCTCTCTCTTAGGCTTGTCCTCATCTATTATCTATTGTTGGCTCATCGAGGAGCTTATCCAGTAAAGCGGTCTTGCGGCCTCTCTGGTCTGGGAACGTCTGTAGAGGCTCCTGCGTAGTCCTGCGGCGCGCTTCTCCACGCGATCCCGGACTTCTGCCATCAGGCCCACGTACAGATGTGGAAGGTCTGCATCCAAGACGAGTCCGTAGCCAAGGGCCATGACAAGACTCGGTAGGCGAGCACCTCGCTCATCTCATGGTCGGATTCACCGGAGCGGTCTTTCCCACTGACCACGAGGATATTCGGGGCTGCGCTGTGGCTACCGCGCCCCGGTCCCACCCTACCGCCCCCTGCACCGATCGCACCCCCCGCACCGCGCCGGCCCCTCCTCCCCGAAGTATCCAAGCAGCGCCCGCCTACGGCACCCTCGACCTGCGGCGTACCGCCTGACCGCCCGCAACTTGTCCCGTGCAGCACGCCGAAGGGTGGTCGCCAGCTCGATGCCCCCACTCGGCCGCACGCGAAGGCGCACCGGGCCAACTCCGCCGGGCCCCGACGTGTCCTCGCCGTTGGGCGAATCACGCTCGTCCAACCGAACCACGCCGCATCGCCCCAATGCTTCGAGGCACGACCGCACATCGTCGGGCAGCGCGTGTCGACCGACCCACTTCGCGTGTGATTCCGGCAACACTTCGACGTGTCCATCCGCGTCCGCGTGCCGTCGCAGCTTCCGAAGCAGACGCCTCAGCCGGGGCAGAGGCGGGTGCGTCCGATCAATAAATCCGTGCCCGAGCCGCGCGTCGGTCGGGTGATCGAGCGCGAAGCAGAGTGCATCGGCCCCGTCGCGACCCGCCCGTCCCGCCTCCTGGTAATACGCCTCGAGCGTCGTGGGGAGCTGCACGTGCGCCACCACCCGGACGTCGGGCTTGTCGATGCCCATGCCGAACGCGTTCGTCGCAACCACCACTCGGCAGGCGCCGGCCATGAAGGCGGCTTGCACCCGGCTGCGCTCGGGCCCGTCCAGACCGGCGTGATACGACTCGGTGCGCAGCCCTCGGCCCGCGAGCCCGTCCCGGACCGCCTCCACCGCGCGTCGCGTCGGAGCGTAGACGACCGCGGTGCCCGGGTTCGCTCGTAGCACCCGGTAGATACGGACCACACGGTCTTCACGGGGACCGATCCGATCGACGTGCCAGGCCAGGTTCGCACGATCGAACGACTGGACCACCGTTTCCGGTCCGACCAACTCCAGGTTGTCCGTGATGTCGGCCCGCACCTGGGGGGTCGCCGTCGCGGTCAGCGCCATCAAGGGACACCGCACCCGCTCCCGGATCCGGGCGATCGTCCGGTAGGCCGGCCGGAAGTCGTGTCCCCACTGGCTGATGCAGTGGGCCTCGTCCACCGCGACGAGCCGCACTCCCCACTCCGCCACGGAGTCCCGCACCACCGGTGTCTGGAGTCGCTCGGGAGACACGAACAGGATGTCCACCCTCCCGCCGGCGACCTCCTTCAGGACCCGGGCCCGCGTCGGGGCTCCCTGTGTCGCGCTCAGATACGCGGAACGGAGGCCTGCCTCCGAAGCCCGCTCGACCTGATCCTCCATCAGGGAGATGAGCGGCGTGACCACCAGTGTCATCCCCTCGAAACACAGGGCGGGAACCTGGTAGCATACGCTCTTGCCGCCACCGGTGGGGAGCACACCCAGCGCGTCCTGGCCCCGGAGCACGGCTCGCACGAGTGCCTCCTGGCCCGGTCGGAAGCCCGGGTATCCGAAGTGCCGGCGCAGCACCTGTCGGGGATCTCGACTCGTCACGCAGAACAAGGTCACAACTGAGGCCGGCCAGGCGGATGTCCCGAGGGGTCATTCGGACCGCCGCGCGTCACCGGTCCCGCCCTGCTCCGTTCGGGCGATGCCGTCCCCGCCGGCACATGGTGTCGTTCGCCGCGTCCCCACCGCAGTTCATCGTCAACTACGACGGGTTTACAGAGCTACGCTTGTTCCGATGCGCGCGCGGCGGGAGCGTTGAGTCGAGAAGCAGGATCGCCCCCCCAATGGCACGCCTCCCCATGATCACTCCCAGTCGGTCGACGGGCCGCCCGACTTTCCTCGTTCTCGAGGAGGAGGCGGACGCCGGCTCTCTGCTTCAGGCCGCCTTCACCTATGGGGCGCCCGGAGCGTTCGTCCAGCTCGCGTCGACCACCGTCGAAGCGGCCGACTACCTCCTCGGTGCCTGGCCGTACTCCGACCGCGTACGGTATCCCCTGCCGACCGTGGTGATCGTCGGCATCGCCAGCGGAGGCGTCGCGGGACTGAGCCTCGTTCGGTGGCTCGCCACCAGTACGGAAGAGTGGGCGACCGTGCCGATCGTGACGCTCATCGACTCCTCCGATCAGATGTCACGCCACGCTTCGTCTTCGTTCGGTGCGGTGGAGGTGCGAGAGCGGCCGGCCGACTTCCCCGCGCTGGTGGAGCTGGTCCAGGGGCTGGCGGCCCGTTGGGCGGGAACGGCGGGGGCCCTGTAGTCGCGGCAACGCTTGTCGGGGTCCGGCAGGCCGTGGTCACCCAGCCGCATCACCAGGAGAACATGAAGTTGACGATCGGGAGGAGATCGCCACCGGAGCCACCGGTTGTCACAGCGATGCCGAGATCGCCGCTCATCCGTTCGGCAAAGAAGCGGACACCCCCCATCAGGAAGCCCTCCTCACCACTGAAGTAGTTCTCCGAGACAATCTTCGCGTTCCTCGCTACGCGGATATCACCCGCGGCAAGGACGAAAGCGTCGCCCAATCGGTCCCCAATCCAGGCGTCGAGCACGCCGAGCGTCACCGAAGCGTCACGAGAGCCGAGCGTGGTGACCGCGTACACGACGCCCGCGGTCCCCTCGCCCGGCGCTACGAAGATCAGTCCCCCGACCGCCAGGTCCACCCTCGGCCCCAGTCCGGGAGCGCGCAGTTTGGGCGCGAGATAGAAGACCCCCTCGTCGAGGATTTCCCCAATAAGAGGAAATCCACCGGCCAGCGTCACGTGGTCGGTCACGCCGAACCCCACGAGCGGGAAGAACAGCTCGTAGCTGGCCATGTAGCCATCCCCCTGGCGGAGGGTGCGAGCCGTCGGCCCGACGAACAGGCTGGTCCGGTTCGGATCGTTGGGCCAGTAGTCGCCATCCACGACCGTTCCATCGAGTTCCTCCACACTCACCACGCGCTCCCTCGCCACGGAAAGCGTGTCGCCAGAGAGAAGGAGCAGAACGAGGGGGTCGCCTTCCGAGAGCACCCGTCCACGGAGTTCCCCGCCACCCGAGAGGCGGACCGAAACTACGGTCGAGTCGTTCGGTGTGGCCTCACCGTCAGGGGCGACCTGTGCCGAGGCCGATCGCGGAAGGATACAAAGAAAAAGCAGTACGAGCGCGGCGGGAACGGAGCGATTCGAAGCAGTCTGCATGGGTCGTCCTCCTTGTTGCCCGAAAGCTGGGCGCGAAGGGGCGACGTAGCGCTACGGAACCCTACGTAGACGAAACGTCACACCGGCGTGGACGCTGCGTCACGATCGGCCTCATCGTCGAGATCGTCGAGATCCTCGAGGTCGTCGACACCATGGCGGTCACCGTGTTCGTGGAGGTCGTCGTCTTCATACTGGGCCGCCCTGCGACGAGCGTCCATGGCCCGGAGCGCCATCCCGGCGCCGAGCACGACGATCGCGGCAAGGACCATCCAGGATCGGTCGAAGTACATGCCGGCAAGCGCGAGGACGGCCCCCACGGTGAAGATCCGGACCTTCCACTCCAGGTGTCGGCCGGCCTGCCGGTTGCGGTGGAGACCGAACATCTCTACCCGGCGCGGCTGCGCTCGAGAAACGCGCGTACGCCTTCCCGGCACGCCGGCGTCTGGCGCGCGTCGGCGTTCACCTCCGCACCGAGCCGGATTCCGTCTTCGAAGCCGAGCGCGTCCTGGTCGTACAACAGACGCTTCGTCATGGAGATGGCCGAGGGAGGCCTCTTTGCCAGGTCGCTCAGGAAGCGCGAGGCTTCGGCGCCGAACTCGTCCGGTGGCCACACCCGGTTGATCAGGCCCACCCGGTGCGCCTCTTCCGCGGTGATGCGGTGCCCTCCCGTCACCAGATCGAACGCCACCGCTTCGCCGACCTTCCGGCGCAGGATCGCCATGACCATCGCGGGCACGAAGCCGAGGTGGACTTCCGGGTAGCCGAACCGGGCGTCCGCCTCGGCAACGACCAGATCGCACGCGGTGGCCAACCCGCACCCGCCCGCGAGGGCTCGGCCGTGCACCACCGCGACGATGGGATTGGGGTGGGCGCGCATCTCCATGAAGAGCGTGCCCAGCGTCATCGCGTCGGTCACGTTCTCGCTACGGGTCATCGTGCCGATGCGCTCGATCTCCGCCAGGTCCGCCCCCGAACAGAAGTCCTTTCCGGCGCCGCGCAAGGCGACGACTCGCACGGCCTCGTCGTCCCCGGCCCGCGCCAACGACTCCCGCACGCCCGACACCACACTCTGGTTCAGCGCGTTCCGCTTATCGGGTCGGTTTAGAGTGATGGTGGCGACGCCGTCCGCCACGTCGTACAGGACGGATGCTTCAGCCACCGTACTGCTCCACCGTCCATCCCTTCGGCACGCGCCCCTTCCCCTCCACCGACGCCGCGATCTCGTCGGGCACGTCAAGGGTCATCCGCAGGATACCCGTGCTGAACACTTTACCCTGGGCGTCGTTCATGAGCGACAAGGTCCCTCCGCCGCCGAGGGATTCGTGGAGCAAGAAGTTCAGGGCGCCCAGGTTCGGCAGTTCGAAACGCTCGACCCGCCCCTTCACCATCTCCCCGAAGTGCTCCTTCACACGCTCGCTCGTGACCTGCTCGCGCAGGAGGTCGTAGTGCACCGGATCGTAGGCGATGACGCCGACGTTGGCGGTGTCGCCCTTGTCGCCGGAGCGGGCGTGGGCCAGGTGGACCAGCTCGACCTTCTTCATACGTCTCGAACCTCCACCTGAAGATGAGGCTGCACCGCGTCCTTGCGGATCAGGGCCGGCCAGTACGCCATGATCTCCTGAACGCGTGGGCGTCCACCCGCGAACCCGGTGACGGACGGCGGCCCCGTGAGCACCAGAGGTGCGATCTCTCGAGTGAAGCGATCCACGGAGGCCCGATCCCTGCCGCGAACCCCGACACGGAGTTGCACTTCGGGAAGATCAGCGGGAGGAGGGCCCGCGAGCGGGCCGTGCGTCGAATCCCACCCGACCAACTCCGTGCGGATCTCGTCGAACATCAGCCCCAGCCGGTCCATCCGCTCCCGAAGGATCCGGTCGGCCGCCTGCGCCTTGGCCGCCGCGTCAGGCCACGCGTAGGTGAGCGTGCCCGTCGCCTTCCACCCGTCCGAGTACGCGATCGAAACCTTGAGGAAGTCCGTCGCGGGACCGCCCTTCACGCCGTGGACTCGCACGCGGTCGTTGCCCAGATCGTCCAACTGGATCGTGGTGAAGTCCGCGATGACGTCCGGGGTGATGTACGTGGTGGGATCGCCCATCTCGTAGAGGATCTGCTCGGCAACCGACGCCCGCGTGACCCGCCCACCGCTCCCGGCGTGCTTCGTGACCACGAGCGATCCATCCGGGCTCACCTCCACGATCGGAAAGCCGACCGAGGCCATGTCGGGAATCGTCCACCAGTCCACGAGGCAGTTCCCGCCCGTGCACTGCGCGCCGCACTCGTTGATGTGGCCCGCGACCACGCCCGCGGCGATCCGGTCGTGATCGTCCGGGGACCACCCGAACTCGTGGATGACCGGACCGTAGGTGAGGGCCGTATCGGTGCTTCGTCCCGTGACGACGACGTCCGCCCCGCCCTGCAGCGCTTTCACGATGGGGGTCGCGCCGATGTAGGCATTGGCGCTCTGGACCCGGTCGCGAACCGAGGACAGTGGCTCGCCGGTCTCCATGTTGGCCAACTCGTGTCCGTCCGCCAGGAGGGCGTCGAGCCGGTCCATCAGGTCATCGCCCGTCACCAGCCCGACCCGCGCTTTGTGGGCGACTCCGGCGCGTCGGCCTGCCTCGACCAGCGCGTCCGCGCACCCGTCCGGATTCACCCCGCCCGCGTTGGTGACCACCCGGATGCCCTTCTCGACGCACGTGGGGAAGATCCGCTCCATGAGCGGCACGAAGTCACGGGCGAAGCCGGCCTCCGGATCGCGGGCGCGCTGTTTCTGCATGATGGACATCGTGACTTCGGCCAGATAGTCCAGCATCAGATAGTCGATCGGCCCGCCCTCGACCTGGCGCACCGGAGCGTCGAGGTCGTCGCCCCAGAAGCCCTGTCCGCTGGCGACGCGCACTACGTCTCGTTCAGCCATGGATCGGCCCTTCAATCAGAAGCAATTTGCCCGTAGGGGGATCGGGGCGAAGCCCCCCAGGGGGAGAAATGAGGTGTCGGGCGCGTTTCAGCCGGCGACTCCGCAACCGCCCGCCCGCACCGCCCCCGTCCACCCCCCTCACGTGACACCCGCCGGCAACTGGAACGCGCCGACGTGCGGCCCGGGGTTGTTCAGGGAGGCACGTAGTAACAACGACAGCGCGGGCCGGAGCTCCTCGGGCGTCACCACTTCGTCCACGAAGCCGCGAGCCGCCGCGAAGCGGGCGTCCAACTGGCGGTCGTACTCCGCGCGTACCTCGTCCATGCGCGTGGTCAGGTCCTCGTCGGGCACTTTGCCCTCCTCCTTCAGCTTCTCGATGACCCCGCTGAACAGCGCCATAACCGCGCTCTCCCCCTCCATCACGCCCATCCGACCCGTCGGCAGCGAGAGGATGAAGTCCGGGTCGAAGCCCTGACCGGCCATGGCGTAGTAGCCGGCGCCGGACGCGTGGTTGAGCGTCAGGACGAGCTTGGGCACCGTCGCCGTGGCCATCGCCTCGACGAACTCCGCGCCCGCGCGGATGATGCCCGAGTGCTCCGCGGCCGTGCCGACCATGAAGCCGGACACGTCCTGCACGAACAGCAGGGGCGTCCGGTGTCGGTTCATCGTTTCGATGAAGTACGCCACCTTACGCGCGCTTTCCGTGTAGACGATGCCGCCGAAGCGCGGTCGTCCGCCTTTGGGGTCCTTGATCATGCCGCGCGCGTTCGCGATCACCCCCACGGCGATCCCATCGATGTAGCCGGTGCCGCAGATCATTTCCTTGGCGTGGTCGGCCTGGAACTCGTCCAGCCCCTCCCCGTCGAGAATCGTCTCGAGGACCGCGTATGTGTCGTACGGCGCCCGGTGGTTGTCCGGCAGGAGATCGTGCAATTCGTGTGTGGAGCGTCGTGGATCGGATGCCGGCCGATCCATACGAGGGTGGTCGTGCGGCAGCTCCTCGACTAACACGCGCAGCTTCGCCAGACATGCTTCGTCGTCGGCCACCGCATAGTGTGCGACCCCGTTCAGAGCCGTGTGAACTCCGGCACCTCCCAACTCCTCTGAGCCGACCGTTTCGCCTGTGGCGCCCTTCACGAGGTTCGGCCCTCCCAGCCCCATGAACGACGTGCCCTCCACCATCAGAATCACGTCGGACAGGGCCGGCAGATAGGCTCCCCCCGCAATGCACGGCCCCATCACGGCAGCCAGTTGGGGGATGCGCAGGTACCGCCGCATGATCGAGTTGTAGTAGAACAGCCGCGCCGCCCCGTACTGACCAGGGAAGACGCCGCCCTGATAGGGAAGGTTCACGCCGGCCGAGTCGACCAGGTAGATGATGGGAATGCGGCACCGCATCGCGATCTCCTGCGCGCGCAGCATCTTGGTGATCGTCTCGGGCCACCACGATCCCGCCTTGACCGTCGCGTCGTTGGCCACGACGACCGCTTCCCTGCCCGCAATGCGCCCGACGACCGTCACGACGCCGGCCGCCGGAGCTCCGCCGTCGTACTGATCGTGCGCGACCAAAAGGCCGATCTCCACGACCGGCTCGTTCGCGTCGAGCAACAGAGCGATCCGCTCGCGCGCGGTGAGCTTTCCCTGCTGGTGCTGGCGCTCGATCCGGGCCGGGCCGCCGCCGCGTCGAAGTTCGGCCCGAAGCGCCTCGAGCTCCTCGGAGAGCTGGGCGAGGCGACCCGTCGTATCGACACTCATGCCACGTCACTCAGCAGACTCGATTTCAGTGAACCCAAAGCCCCGAGGCTCGGCCGCCCCCTCATGCCTCCTGCCGCTCCGCGAACCACGAGCGGATGTAGGCCACCGCCTCCGTGGTGGGCGTGCCCGGCCCGAAGAGCCGCCCGATGCCCTGATCGAGGAGGGCGTCCACGTCCTCTTCCGGGATGATCCCCCCGCCGGTGAGCAAGATGTGGTCGGCGCCCGCCTCGTCGAGGAGCGCTTTCACGCGCGGGAAGAGGGTCATGTGCGCGCCGGACAGGATCGACATGGCCACCACGTCCACGTCTTCCTGAATGGCCGCCGCCACCACCATCTCCGGGGTCTGATGAAGCCCCGTGTAGATGACCTCGAACCCGGCGTCACGAAACGAACTCGCAATCACCTTGGCCCCCCGGTCGTGGCCGTCCAGCCCCGGCTTGGCCACGAGCACGCGAATCGTACGATCTCCCTCGGACATGGGTCTCCCTGAAAAGGTCGGCGACAGCCCTGAAAAGTAGAGGAAAGCGGGGTGGGTGGGAAACCGGTCGGCACCCGGCCCTGTAGGCCCTGCGCGCGGCTAGAAAGTGACCGCTCTCCAGCCGGCGACGGCGGCACCGGCCAGGCCGCCGATCACTCCGCTCCCGACGACGACGTACCGGGAGAAGGCGTGGGAGCGGGGAGGAGGCGCCGGCACGGGACGGGCCTGCGCGGCTGCGAAGTCCGGCGTGGCGAGGAAGAGCGAGAGGGCCACAAGGATCCTCATGGTCCAGTGCCTCTCAGCGGAGCCGACGAACTAGCCCCACCGCCGCGTCCAGCCCGACCGGAACCGCGAGCCAGAACAGGAGCGCCGAGAGGGTGAGGTCGGTCTGAACAGCACGGTCACCACCAGCATGTCGAGGTACGCGGGGAGAGTCGGAAGCCACCAGACCATCGCGAGCGCGTCCGTGACCGCCCACGCCGTCGCGAGACTCATCAACCCGCAGAGTCCGGACGCTAGTAGGAGCGTGGTGATCGGAGCCCTTCGAATCAACGCTGCCATCGCCCCCTCCTTGGTTCCGGGCCCTGACGACACCCGCCGACGGTCGCGAAGGTCGAGCCGCCAGCCATCTCCGTCATGTTCACGTTGGTGCCACGCGCGCGTGGCAGCAAGAAGCGCTTAGACCGCGGTTTCTGTCCGAAACCCCCCGCCCCCCCTGTCAGTCCCCGCGAAGCGCCCGCACGGGATCCACCCGGCTGGCCCGCAGGGCCGGGATCACCAACGATGCGACCGCCACGAGCCCCAGAATGGCGGGCGCCGCCGCGAAGGTCACGACGTCCCGCGGCCCGACGGTGAACAGGAGCGATTGCATCAGGTTGGAAAGCGTGAGCGCGCCCGCGATCCCGGCGGCGAGACCGATCGCTACAGGCACCATCCCCGAGAGGATCGTTTGCCGCGCCACCCGTCCCCCGGCCGCGCCGAGCGCCAGGCGAACCCCGATCTCTCGGGTCCTGCGCGCCACCGAGTTCGCCGTGACACCGTAGACGCCGATCGCGCCGAGCAGCAGGGCCACGATGCCGAACAGCGAGAGGAGCTGAGCGACGAGGCGGGTCTCGGCAAGGGAGGCGCTCACGACGTCCTCCACGAGCCCCGGTCGCGACAGGACGACACCGTCGTCCACCGCCAGGATCACCCGCTGAAGCGCGGCCAGCCCACCTGCAGGATCCCCTTCCGTACGCGCCACCACGAACATCCGTGCCCAGGGGCTCTGCCCGAGGGGTCGATAGAGTTCGGGCACAGCCTGTTCCCGGAGATGGGCCTGACGGACGTCGCCCACCACGCCGACGACCTGGACCGTGTCGACGGATCCGCGACCCAGTAGCAGGGTCCGCCCAACAGGGTCGGACGGACCGAACGCGGACCCCGCGAGCGCCTCGTTGATCAACACCACCTGGACGTTCTCGTGGTGGTCGGCCGACGTGAGGGCGCGACCCGCCAACAACGGTATCCCCATCGTCTCGAAGTACTGCGGCGTTACCACCCGGAGCGCCGTCCGGGGCGACTCATCGCCTGCACTCTCGCTGCCTTCGCCCGCGACCCGGAACATCGACCACGCTCCTCCCGGCGTCATGGGAAGGAACATGATGCCGCCGGCCGACCGGACGCCGGGTACCGCGGCGGCTCGCTCGAGGATCTGATCGTATAGCCCCATCAGTCCGTCGGTGTCCGTATACAAGGCCGACGGCGGAGTAACGCGGACGGAGACCAGCCCCTCCGCTTCGAAGCCGGGATCGACGGCTCGGAGCGCCGTGAAGCTCCGCAGCATGAGCCCGGCGCCGACCACCAGGAGCACGGACGCCGCTACCTCGGCAGCCACCAGGGTGGCGCTCATCCTATGCGCAGATCGAGCATCCCCGCCCCGGGCCGTCCGGGCGGATCGGGCGCCAGACGCCGTGCGCCACGACGGAAGCGCCCCGGCGAGGAGCGCCGCCAAAAGAGCAGTGATCGCGGTAAACAGGAATGTGGCGCGGTCGATCTCCCACTGACCCGCCCTGGGAAGATCGGCAGGCAGGCGCGACGCACCCCACGCGTGCAGGAGCCAGGACATGACGAGCCCGACCACCGCGCCGGCGGCGGCCAGAGCGCCCGATTCGAGGAGCAGTTGCCGGAGGATGCGGCCCCGCCCCGCTCCGAGCGACGCCCGCACCGCGATCTCCGGTGCTCTTCGCCCCCCTTGAGCCATCAACAGGTTCGCAACATTCGCGCAGGCCAGGAGCAGGACGAATCCGACCGCTCCCATCAAGATCTGAAGAGGACGGGTGACCGATCCGAGGAGATGCTCGCGGATCGGGATTACACGGATGGCGGCCAGCTCCTCGGGCGTCGTGGCCTCCCCTCGCTGGTCCCACCGGACCGCGAACGTGGCCCGCACATCAGCCTGCGCTTGCGCAACGGACACACCCGGACGCAGGAGCGCGTTCATCGCCATCGGGACGCCCGCCATCCGCTCGGCGTCGAGTGGGAGGGGCGACCAGGCCTCCCAGTCCGACTCCATCGGCACGTGGTTTGAGCCCATGACACCGACGATGGTTCGGGATCGTCCGCCGATCTCGACCTGCCGACCGACGACCGACCGGTCTGCGCCGAACCGCCGTATCCACAGAGTATGCGCGAGGATCACCGCGCCGGTGGGGACCATCTCGCCGTCCGACTCACGGAACGTCCGGCCCACCGCAGGAGGCGCACCGAGCGCCTCGAAATGGTTCCACGGCACGTACGCGCCGCGCACCTCCTCCGCCGGATCGGACTCCGTGAACGTGAACAGCGTGCGGGCCCACGGCAGGCCGGTCTCGATCGACCGGGCCTCGTCCGCAAGGGCTTCGGCATCGGCCATCTGGATGTAGAAGAGCTCGTCGGGGTGGATGCGCACCAGTCGATCTTCGTTCGCGAACGGCAGGGGCCGGAGAAGCACGCTGTTCACCAGCGAGAACACCGCCGTGTTGGCCCCAAGTGCCAGAGCGAACGTCAGCACCGTCAGCGACGCGAAGCCGGGTCGGCGGCGGAGACTCCGGAGCGCCTGGCCGAAGTCGGAGACGAGGCCCCGGCCGAGCGGAAACGGCCCTGAGGCCATTCGGCGGGACACGAGGCGCGGTAGCGTGCGCAGAGTCTGGAGCCAGTACCATACCGTGGCACGAACGCGACCCTGCGACGTGAGCCTGAAGCGTGAGAACTCCTCATCCAGGTCACCGCGGACGATACCTTCCGGATCGAAAAAATCCAGCAGCCATCCCGCGACGCGAGGCGGAGCCACGCTGCCCGAGCTCACGACCCACCTCTGGTCGGAAGGGAGGCCGGGTCGAGTCCTTCCCACATCCGGTCGGTCAGCTCCCGAGCCGTACGAAGCGCCTGGGCGCCAGCGAGTGCCAAGGTGAAGAAGCGGCGAGCCCGGCCGCGACGCTCCGGAGGTCCGTGCCCGAGCCGAGAGACGACGAGACCCTTCGTTTCAAGGCGATCCAGCGTAGAGTAGACCGCTCCGATCGCCACGTCGCGACCCGTCCGCTCCTCGATGTCGCGCCGGACGGTCATCCCGTAGGCATCTCCCCCACCCCGCGCGACACTCAGAAGGACGTGCTCCTCGAATGCGCCCAGCAGACCGTTGCCACCCATCCCCCCACCTCCGGTTCTACGATGTAGTAGTTTCTACATTGTAGTACCGATAGCTCACCTTGAGAAGAGGCTCCAGGCGCGCGCTGCTCACTCCGGGGGGATCACCTCGGTGGTGATCGACAGCTTGAAGCCATCCGGGTCCACCAGGTTGAAGACCCTGGCGCCCCATGGCATATCTGCCGGCTCACTAGCCAGTATACCGCCCGCATCCCGAATGCGCTGTGCCACCGTGTCCACGTCCTGCGCTGTCGTGAAGTGGAGCGAGATTCCGACACCCTTCGCCCGGTCCCACCCCTTGGCGCCGTCGTCCTGGTTCAGCAGAACTTGAACCGTTCCCGCCTTGAGTGAAGCCGCGACCACGGTCCCCTCCCGCTCGTACTTCTGGTCGATCACGAAGCCCACGATATCCGTGTACCACGCGATGCTGGCGGGGAGATCCTTGACGGTCATCGAGACCGACAGGCTCCGCGCACGAAAGGTCTCAGGGGTCGATCGGCTCTGGCGATCTTCTTCCATCGTTGCGCCTCCTCGTCCGGACTGTACCGGACATTGTAGTGGGTCGGATGTTCGCGCAGTTCGACGTGCGCGGTCACCGCGCAACGTGGCTCCCTGGCGTCGCGTGTGCCAGGTGGTTCGAACCGCCGACCGGCGGGGACGGGCCCCCGACACGCGCTCCCCCGGCCGACGCCAGCTCGATCAGATCGTACGCGCTACCAGTACGATTCGAGGTACAGCGTCAGAGCCTCGCGGTAGACCCGCTCCTTTTCGGCCCTGGCCACGTCACGGACCTGCGGAGCGGAATCCGCCTCGATCCAGTCGGCCAGAGGGTCGATGACCCAGTCCAGCAAGGACGCACGCCCGAGGACGACAAGCCGTTCCATCATCTCAGGTGTGCCGACTCGTCGACCATCCTCCACCCGTTTGAGCGGGGTCAGATCCGCTGCCGTCGGACCCGTCAGCGTCGCGATATCCATGGCCGGGTCGCCGATCTGGACATCGTCCCAATCCAGGAGATACCACGAGGACGGGTCCTCCCAAAGGACATTGTTCAGCCACAGATCGCCGTGGATGGGCGTGGTGACTTCCTGCTGAAACGCGGGATGCGATCGGACCTCGTGCTCCAGGGCAGCGGCCTGGTCGCACATGAATGTGAGGACGTCTCGGTCGACGAAGGGCGGCGGCGCATCCGTGATCGCCCTCAGGTCCTCCAGGAAGCGGTCGTGGTAGGTCGCGAGGTAGCAGTCCGCCGCCGTGCGGTTCCCGGCCGGCTGGAGACGTGCGGCCAGCTCGCCGTCCGCCCAGACGTCCCGGAGGCAGTCGACCACCGCATGCATCACACCCGGCTCGAGGGCGGGCGCTTCTCCTGGAAGCAGGGGAAAGAGAAGACCAGCCGCATCGCCGATCTCCACCCAGTCGAGCACCGGAGGCGCGCGGTGTCGGCGGAGGATGGGATCCAACCTCCGCCAGCGCTCCAGCGCCGCTCTGACATCCTCGGTGACGGCGAGCTTCAGATGAAGGTGGGTCCCACCGTCCGAGATCTGGAACGAGGAGTTCACGAAGCCGCCCCAGTTCAGGACGTAGCGAACGTCGACCCGGTCCGCGGCCAGTCCGAAGGTGCGTGCGTGAACCACGAAGAAGTCGTGGACGACGGAGGTCAGGGAATCGGCGCGGATCATGGGAGGTGGCGCATGCGGTACATCACCCGAGCTACCGCAGCAACCGTCCGATCCACATCGTGATCGGATGTCCGATGGTTGCATACGGAGATGCGCATGGCCCGCATCCCGTTCCAGGTCGTTCCCCCAAACCATGCGGTCCCCTCTGCACGAACGGCCTCGATGACGGAATCCGTCCTCGTGTCGTGGTCGCCGGCCGGCGCCAGAAAGCGAACGAGCCCCTGATTCATGCGCGCGGGGGACAGGACCTCCGCACCGGGGAGCGCGCCGATCTCGGAGACCAATCGATCGGCGAGGCGGCAGCAGTCGTCGACGATGCGGGCGACGCCGGCCTTGCCGAGGGAGCGAAGGGCCGCGTAGGCGACCACTCCGCGGGGTCGGCGCGACCACTCGGGGTTCCAGTCCATCGGGTCACGGCCCGTGCCCTCCGGGGCCAGGAGATACGACGCCGTCATCGACATCGCGGCTCGATGCGCCTCCCGGTCACGCACGAACGCGAAGCCGTGATCGAAGGGCAGTTGGAGCCATTTGTGGCCGTCGGTGGCCCACGAATCCGCCAGTTCGCACCCGGCGAGCACGTCGCGACGCGTCGGGCTCGCGTTCATCCACAGGCCGAACGCGCCGTCCACGTGCACCCAGGCGCCGTGATCATGAGCCAACCGACAGGCCTCGGTGAACGGGTCCGCGGCGCCCGTGTTCAGATCGCCTGCCATGAGGCAGACGATGGTGGGGCGGGCCCCTCCTGTCGCCAACGCCTGCTCCAACGCGGCGAGGTCGAGCCGCCCGTCCGAGTCCAGCGCCACCTCCGCGACCGCGTCGGAGCCCATCCCCAGGAATCGAACGGCCCGGATGAGCGACTCGTGCCGATGCGCTCCTGTCAGCACCCGGATCGGCGGAGCGCCCGCCAACCCGACCCGGCCAACGTCGATCCCCCGGTCGGTCAGGAGCTTCTGACGCGCCGCAGCCAACGCCGTAAAGTGCGCCATTTGGCATCCCGTGACCATCGCCACGGAGCACTCCATGGGAAGTCCCAGGATCTCCTTCAGCCACTCCCCGGCCACCTCCTCGACGACGGCCGCCGCGGGGCTGCACTGGTAGATGGCGCCGTTCTGCTCCCAGGTGGACACCAACCAGTCCGCGGCAATGGCCGCCGGCAGCGACCCACCGATCACCCAGCCGAAGAAGCGCGGCCCGCCCGATCCGACGAGCCCTCCCTCGCAGCCGGCGAGGAGCTGCTCGATGACCTGCTCCGGGTCGGCACCCTCTTCCGGACAAGGGCCCGCCAACCGAGCGAGGAGTTCGGCATGGCCCACGGATGCGGCAACGTGCGCGTCTTCCAGCCCCTCGTACAGGACGATCGCACGATCCGCGGTGGTGCGGAGGACCGATGTGTCGAACATGGCGCACCTCGGGTCAACTCATGGACGGGCCAACGGACCACCCAAGGTCTCGAACGTGGCGTCGTGGGGCCACCGAAGAATGGACGGGGAATATGGAGTCGGGGCTTCCACGGACGTGGATACCTGGCCATGGCCTAGCGCACCAAGGCAAGAAGCTGGACTCGTTCGACGTCCAGCGAATCCCGCTGTGTTTCCCAGGAGATAGTCGGCTCCGATCTCGAACACGGTGAAGCGGGGCGGCGTGGACACAGCGCCGAGCCAGGCTCCCCGGGGGCCGAACACATGCCACGTCGCGGGCTCATCAGCCTCCCGTCGCGGACTACGGTACGACTCGACCCAAACGAAGCCGTCGGCGTCGACCTGGAGGTCGGCGTACGCCGGCCGCATGTCCGGGGCAGGCAGGCGATGTACGATCCCGCGGACGCGTTGCGAGGACTGCGGCCGGATCATCGCGGCTCGCTCCGCCGCTATGTCCGCCGGGGACATGGCGACATCGAGCGCAGGAGCACGGACGACCTGGACCAACTCCCCGGCGGCGTCGTATCGATAGAACACCATCCGATCAGCCGGACCGAGAACAGGGCCGCCCGGCCCCACCGCGAGGTGACCATCCACCGGGAACAGCGGCGCGAAGTCGCTGTAGCCCCCGCCCTCCCGGTTTGTCTTGAATCCGTTCCAGGCCGGGAGCTCTGCGATCGTGTCGGTGAGCCGACCGTTCCGGTCCATGAGCACGACGACGTACTCCTCCCGATAAGCTCCCTCGACGTTCGCCGCGAAGTCGGCGAGCGACCACGCCGTCGCGACAAACGTGGAATCGTCCAGCGGCACGAGTTCCGGCATCTGAAGATCTCCCGTGAGGGAAATCACTCGTCCGAGCGTGCCGTCAGAGGTGAGGATCGTGGTGCGGCGAAGCCAATCGTCGTAGACAAGGAGCGAGTCCCCGGTCAGCCGATCAAGGCTGGAGACGCGACCAACTCCCCAGGTCCCTCTCCCTCGCGGCCGAACGACCACAGGTGACGACCGGAAGGGTCGGAATGGCGTACCTCGAAAGAGCCGCCGTCGAGGACCATGAGGCTTCCGTCCGGCAGCCGCGTCGCATCCGTCACGTTGAAGAACGCGAACGCTTCACCCGAGCCGCTGAGGGTCTTCAAGGGGAGCCGGATCCACACGCCAACCCTCCCCGGCCGGCCACCACGGGGCAAACGACTCGGCAATCACCACGCCCGCGCTGTCGCGAGCAACGAAGTCGCGGGCGGGTGCCTCTCGGGAGCATGCCGAACTCGCCGCTACGACAAGAACGAGGACTGACGCCACCCTACTCCACATACGGGATGCCGACATCGCTGAGCCACTCACGGGCCTTTTCACGGACCGCCTCGTCTCTATACCGGAACCATGAATCCCGGAGGTCCAGACGGGCCACCGTCATCTTGAATCGTCGAAATGCTCCGGAGCCTCGGATAGCCGCCAGGATCTCGGCCCGCTCGTCCGAGTCTTCAATCGAGGCCGCGAACCGGCGCATCAGCTCCCATTCGTGAATCTCGAAGGCACCGGGTAGACGGACGGCTCTTCCAGAGTCCAGTACGGCTCGGATTCTCACGATCGGCTCTTCTTGCCAATCGGGCATCTCAACGGGCTCGACGTCCTCCTCGCTGTCGAGGAAGGGGCGGTCATCCTCGCCGACGACGACGATCTCTCCGGTCGTCGGGTCAATGAAAGCTTCCCACTCTTCGGGCAGATCCATCGCCTCGATGATGTCGGTGAGCTTCACCACAGCGGGCATAAGCAGGGGTCCTTTACCTGGGAGTCTTTCAGCCAGCGCGAGAGGGCCATCGAGGGTGCGGAATACGTGCCGCGCCCCAAGGATGAGGATAAGGAGTTACCGCACCGTTCGGTCAGCGTAATGCGATGCAGGACGGTCGTGGCCGCGTACGTTCGGTTCAACGGCGCTACTGGCAGCTTATCCTTCTTACCCCCCGGGGGGGTGGACGGCATGCTCCGGATCCGGTGGACGGTAGGCTCCGGAATCCGCACACCCGCTGCCTTGGCATTCCTCCTGCACGCTAGCTCGCATCCGCCATGTTACATCTGTCAACGGATGCAACCATTGACGGAGTGAAAAAGTCAAAGGTGTACATCCGTCCGTTCCGTTCCGTTCTCCGTGAGGCTCCCGTGTCCGCTCAGCGGTCCGATGACGAAAGGCCCGACTACCTGACTCCCGTCGTCTACCACACCCTATTGGCTCTTTCGCAGGAACCGAAGCACGGATACGGCATTTCGCAAGAGGTCTCCGAGGTGACCGAGGGACGGGTCACCATGGGTCCAGGCACGCTGTACGGCACTCTGCAGCGGCTGAACGAGAAGGGTTGGGTCCGGAGGACGGAGCAGGTCGATAGCGCTGCGCCGCACGCCGAACGGAGACGCTACTACGAGTTGACCCGTACCGGCCGCGCCGTTCTGAGGGACGAGGCACGACGGCTGGCGCGAGCCGCCGAACTCGCGCGCGAACGTGCGGTCCTGCGGGGCTCATGAGTCGGGTGGAATTCGCGGCGGCAGCGTACCGGATCCTCCTCAAGGCTCTCCCTCCCCATTTCAGGGAAAGGAATGAGAAGGAGATGATGGCCTGGTTCAGAGATCATTCGGCGGCACGCCCTGGCAGCACGGCCCGACCGGGGTTTTGGCTGATGATTTTGAAGGACCTGGCACGAACGCTGACGGTCGAGTGGTGGACGACGCTGACGATGGCACTGCGCAACAATCCCCGAAAAGGAGAGGGCGGCGGAATGGACGGCTTACTTCACGATGCTCGCGTTTCGATCCGTTCCTTCTGCAGGCGACCCGGCTTGCTCCTCCTCATCCTCTCGACATTGGGGATCGGGGTCGGCGCGGCCACGACCGTCTATAGCGTGGTCCACGGCGTTCTTCTGGCACCGCTGCCGTACGAAGAGCCGGGCCGGATCGTCCGCGTCGGGAAAATCTCCGAAGGCCGGGCCGGCGTGCTAGCGGTGTCCGCGCTCGATCTGGACGATCTGCAGGACCGAAACCGCTCCTTTACGGAGTTGGCCGCCTCACGCCCCGCCAACATGACGCTCTCCGGCGCGGGGGAGCCGGAACTCATCCGCGTGGCGATGGTGTCGTCCCAGTTCTTTGGCGCCCTCGGGCGTCATCCGGCCATGGGACGGGCGTGGGGCCCGGCGGCCGACGAACCCAACGGCGCACCGGTCATCGTCCTCAGCGATGGAATCTGGCAACGCCGTTGGGGCGGCGATCCGCAGGTGCTCGGACGCACGATCATGCTGAGTGGCACGAGCTTCACGATCATCGGAATCATGCCGCGTGCCTTCGTGCCCCCTGAGGCGCTGAGCCAACGCGGCACGGAAGCGTGGATTCCGCTCGCGTCGCTCGATGCAGTGGAGCGCAGCCAGCGCGGAAGCGGATTCCTTCAGCTCATCGGCAGGCTCCGGCCGGAGGTGAACCTGGAATCGGCCAACACGGAGTTGGCGGCCCTCGGAGCGGAGCTCTCGCGTGACTACCCGGAGCCCGGAGAGCGGACGTTCGGGCTTTCTCCGCTGCACGACGAAACGGTCGGGGACGCCGGCTCGAGTTTACTCCCCCTGCTCGCTGCTGTTGGCCTGCTGCTCGCCATCGGTTGTATCAACGTGGCCAACCTCCTCTTGATGCGCGCAAGCGAACGCGCCCATCAGACGGCCCTCCGAAGTTGTCTTGGCGCCGGTCGCGGGCGCCTGATCCGACAGGTCATGACCGAGGGGCTGTTGCTGGGCCTGGCGGGCGGCCTCCTCGGAGCGCTCGTGGCCGTTGCGGGCGTGAAGGCCTTCGCCGCGTTCGGTCCCGCTCAGCTCCCGCGATTGGCTGAGATCACCGTGAGCGCCCACCTCCTGGTCTCCGCAATCGTCATATCCGTGCTGACGGGCGTCCTGTTCAGCATCATTCCGTCGTTCCGAGGCTCCAAGGCCAGTCTTGCAAGTCGGCTGGCCGGTGGAGGAAGGGGCCGCTCCGGCTCCCGGACCGAAGCCCGACTCAGGGATGCGCTCGTCGTAGCGGAATCCGCCTTCTCGATCGTCCTCGTCATCTGTGGCGGGCTCCTACTCAACAGCCTACTGCGCCTGAACACCGTCGACACCGGGTTCCATCCCGAGGGCGTAGCTGTCATTTCCCTGTCTTACCCCGAGGGCGAATCGCCCGAACAGGTCGGTCGATTCTTCGATGACATGATGGATGGCATCGCTCGGATTCCCGGAGTACGCGCCGTTGGCGCCACGGTGAACCTGCCTCTGAGCGGCAACCGACGGATGCTGCGGTTCAATGCTCCTGGCCTGACGCTCAGCGAGGACGACGCCGAACGGGGGGGATACCCCGTGAACTACCAGCAGGTGGCGGGCAGCTATTTCGAGACCATGGGGGTCGCGCTTCGAAACGGCCGAACGTTCGCACGATCCGACGACGGGAGCGGACCTCGTGTCGCGATCGTAAACGAGAGTCTAGCTCAACGACTGGTTCCGAATGGAGATGTCGTGGGCTCTCGCATGACGCTCAGCGATGATTCTGTGGCCCAGCCGCCGATCACGATCGTCGGTGTCGTGTCGGACACCCGCCAGCAGAGACTCGAGGCGGTGGGCGAGCCCGAACTCTACTTCCCCTTTCATCAACGGGTGACCGGTCGCATGGAGATCGTCGCACGTGGAGCGGGGCCCGGCGCCTCCCTGCTCCCGGCCATGCGGGAGCAGGTGTGGGCCGCACGGCCGGATCTTCCGATACGCCGCTCGGTGGACATGACCCACTTCGTCGCTCAGTCCGTCGCGGACCGTCGCTTCGTCGCCTGGGTGGTGACGGGCTTTGCGGTGCTCGCGCTGGCACTCACGATCGTGGGAGTCTACGGCACGCTTGCCTACGCCGTTTCCCAGCGTCGCCGTGAGCTCGGTGTGCGCTTGGCGATGGGGGCCCCACGCGCGGCGATCCTCCGCGCCGTCTTGTTCAGGTCGACCCGGACCGTTGCGGTCGGGATCGCTCTAGGTGTGGGCGCCGCCCTGGTGGCCACGCGTTTCCTGGAATCCCAACTGTTCGGTGTCACGTCAACGGATCCACTCACGGTCGGAACGGCAATCGCAGTGGTGCTTGTTGCGGCCACCGCAGCAAGCCTGGTGCCGGCACGGAGGGCGGCCAGCGTCGATCCAATGGTCAGTCTCCGGCTCGAGTAGCCATCGCGCCTGCGATCGCAGGAGGACACTTCTGATGCTTTCACCGGCCGCAAGACGACACGGGCCTACCCTGCCATCCCGTAGTTCAAGATCAAATGGCCACTCTCGAAACGCTCTACCTCTCGGAGTTCCAGGGGAGTCGCGTCCACCGTCCGTCCGAACAACCGCTTACCTGCCCCGAACACAATCGGATTGACCTTCAGAATGACCTCGTCGATCAGACCCGCCGCATACAAGCTACCCGCCAAGGTCGACCCGCCACACAACCAGATCGACTTCCCCTCCCCAGCCTTCAACTCCCTCACTCGCTCCAATGCATCATCCTTCACCAGAGTTACTGAATCGTCGGGACTTCGTTCGAGCGTTCGCGAGAACAGGTACTGATCCAGCGTCGGGTACGGCGAGGTGATGCCCTCGCGTTGCCCAACCTCGTACGTGGCCCGACCCATCAAAATCGTGTCGAACCGTCGATTCGGTTCCCGGTCTTCGCGTATATGGGCAGGGAACGTCTCCGGAAAGCGGTCCAGTAGGTACGCGCCGAACTCCTCGTCCCACGGAAACTCGCTGAAGGAGCCATCGTTTCGAGCGATGAACCCGTCGAGCGTCGTAGCGACATAGTACACAACGTCTCTCATGGTCCGAAGCGCCTCCACATTCCAAAACCCGAATCGGGCTTGAATGCTGTGAAAGGGTGTCCTCAAGCGGGATGTCCCGCACCGCGCCAAGCGCCAACTCTTGGTCACGAGGCCGTACGTCGGCCCTCCACGCTACCTCAATTTCGGCGTACTCATCCAGGCTCGCAATAAACCGATCTCCAAGGCAAGCTCGTTCCGCTACGACTGCACCCGACCCCACATGCCTCGCGGCGGCGCCTGCCCGGGCGGGGGTCACCAAAGATGAACCGGCTCACCTCCACGGCGCCCTCGCAAGGTATCCGCCGCTTCTCATTCCTCGACACCGCCGTGCCGCTTCGGTGCCAGCCGGGGCGGAGCCTCGTCTTGACACTCGCTTTCATAGAACGTTCAAGGGTGCCGACGTGGCCCCTCCAAATACAGCCCGAGGCGGCACCCTCCGTCTCGACCCATCGATACTGCGCATCGGGCATCAACGCCACAGGGCCATGTTTCACTGGAGCGAGCGCAGCGAGCGGAAGCGGCA
>JAJCZZ010000015.1 GCA_029262115.1 Gemmatimonadota bacterium
GTTGCGAAAGTTCGCGAGCCACCGAGAGGGTCGAGGCGCGACCCAAGTCCTGCGGACTCGGGTACCCCCGAGGAATAGCACCGCTATGGGGTACCCGCGCCGAAGGCGTGGGTCGAGGAGCAACGACCCAGGGCCGGATGCATCGGCTCTCGAATGGCCGAGACACTTTCGTAGCACCACACTAGCCTGCCCCGGTTGGGCGCGCTGCTGGGGTCCGGAGTGACGATGGCGTCACAACCCCAACTTCCTGAACAGGCGCGGGTCCTTGGGCTTCCGGTGTCCGCGGTGGACCTCCCCACCGTCCTGCGACTAGCCCAACGCGCCGTGAGTGACGGCCCTCCTCTGCGGATCGCCGTTACGAATCACAACAAATGCTGGTTGGCGGTGCACAATCCCGCGCTCCGAGAGTACCTCGAGGTTGCGGATGTGGTGGTGCCGGAGACATCGGTGGTTTGGGCCGCCCGAGTGCTTCGGCGGTCCGGAGTCGAACCGGTGTGGGGAGTATCACTGATGGCCGAGCTCCTGAACTTGGCCGACGAGCGGCAGTGGAGCGTCTTTTTCCTGGGAGCACGAAGAGACGTAGTGACCGATCTCGTCGAGCGGGTGCGACGCTCTCATGTAGGGATTCGGGTGGTCGGCTGGAGTGACGGCTACCTGGACGACGAGGGAGAGCAGCGCGTCCGCGCCGACATCGCCCACCGCCGACCGGATGTCCTGTTCGTGGCGATGGGTAGCCCCCGTCAGGAGTTGTTCCTGGCAGGGTCGGATGGCGCCAGCGTCTCCGTGGGAGTCGGGGGGAGCTTCGACGTGCACGCCGGCCGGAAGCGGGACGCGCCGAAGTGGGTTCGCGGGAGTGGCGTCGAGTGGTTGTACCGAGCCGCGCTGAGCCCCCGTCTTCTGAAGCGCTACGCGGTGGTGCTGCCTTGGTTCGTTCTATCGGTTCTGCGAGAGCGAGTCACCGGACAGGTCCCGTGAACCGGGCCCCTCGCGTCGACCTCGAAACGGTCGTCCGCGATCTCCTGGAGTGGATGTCGAGCCGAGACTGGATGGGGCATGACCCCTTCGACGCCCTCCTGTCGCCTCTGGCACTACCCCTTCGCAGACTGCGGTGGCCCGCCGTCGCATGGATCCAACTTCGTCGTCGCTCCTCCATGGAGCTGGCCACGGTCCTCGCGATTCCCCCACATCTCAATCCCAAGTCCCTCTCCTTGACGCTCCAGGGCCTGTTGGCCTGGCGGCATAGCGGCCGCGCGTCTCCCGGTGTCGATCCGGTGGTCCTCACAGAGAGGTTGCAGTCTCTCCAGACCCGGTCCGGGGGATGGGGGTACCCGTTCCCTTGGGCGAATCGGCACTTCCTCGCCCCGGCAGGGACTCCGTCGTCGGTGGTGACGGCATTCGTTGGTGGATCTCTGCTCGACGCGAGATCGGCGGGCCTGGACGTCGCGGGAACCGACGACGCCCTGAGGCGAGCGGCTCGCTTCGTCGTGAGCGATCTCCGAAGGATCCCGACTCCCGGGGGATTTCTCTTCAGCTACACGCCGCTCGACGACCGCGCCGTCCACAACTCCAGTCTGCTGGCGGCCGAGTTTCTCGCCCGGGTCCACAGCGAAGTGGAACCGTCAGACGAGTGGGCGGAATCCGCTCGTGCCGCAGCCCGTGCGACGTTGTCGGCTCAGCGCCCTGACGGCTCGTGGCCCTACGGTAGGAGCCGGCGGGATTCGTTCGTCGACTCATTTCACACCGGGTACATCCTGCGGAGCCTTCGCCGCCTGGATGCGCTCGGCGTCGTCGAAGCCGGATCGGCCGTGCAGCGGGGATTCGACTACTGGTGGGAAACCTTCGCGAACGGCACGGGGATCCCTCATCGGCCCCACGTTCCCTACCCGGTCGACTTTCATGCGGTGGCCGAAGCGATGCTCACGCTCCTCGCGTTTCGAGACGTCCGACCGGAAGCATCCGCCCGAGCGGTGGAACTCGCGTGGTGGGCGGTGGAAAGGGGCCGCGGCCGGGACGGCGCGTTCGACTATCTTTGGCATCCGACCCGACCCAACAAGACCCGGTACCTTCGGTGGGTACAGGCCTGGATGTTCCGGGGTCTCGCAACACTCGTCTCCACGGTCGACGCACGGTTGATCGCCCCCTCGCACGCCGACTAAGTTCTGCCGATGAACTTCATCCGTTTCCCCAGACGACTCCCACGGCTGTGCGCGGCGATTGCCATGCTGTGTTTGTCGGCGCATCCCATCGCCAGTCAGGAGCGTGACGCCGGCCTGGACCCTGCGATCCGCCCAGGGGACGTCATCCGCATGGCCGTGTGGCAGGAAGAGGACCTCACGGGCGAGTTTCTCGTCGATCAACACGGCCTTGTGACGCTTCCGCTCGTCGGTGAGGTGAACGCGGGTGAGCACTCCGAATTGAGTCTCCGCGAGCTGGTACGCGCCCGGGTGCGTACCGACGTGTGGAATCCGTCCATTCAGATCACCGTCTTGAAGAGGGTCCGTGTGCTGGGGGAGGTTCTGGAGCCGGGGGTGTTTCATCTCGATCCGACCATGAGCGTCGCGGATGCCCTCGCACAGGCGGGAGGACGCACCCCCCTGGCCAAGGAAGGGGAGGTGCTCTTGAGGCGGGCAGACGCTACGGTCACGACCGACGTCCGAGCGAGCGCCCTCCTCGCCGAACTCGAAGTACGCACCGGTGACGAGCTGCTGGTTCCCCGACAAGCCTGGGTGAACCGCAATTCTGGACCGTTGATTTCGGCCGCCACCGCGGTGATCAGTCTCCTTGTCGTCTACGCCGTCCAGAAGTGATGACGGACGGGGTCACGCGCCCTGAAAGGAGTGTGCAGGTGGAGCGCGCGCTCCGGGAGCGCTGGTGGCTCGTTGTCCTCACACCGGTCGTCACGGTGGCCTTGGCGGTCGTGTTTCTCTTGTGGGTCCGGCCGGTCTTCGAATCCACGACGACGCTTCGGTTCGTCGATGACCAGAGCCCGTTCGGGGGAGCCAGTGCACCGGGACTGGAGTCGGGCGGCTCGGGTCTGTCGGTGCTGGCCAGCCTGACGGGTCGAAGCATCCCGATCCAGAGTGAGATGTCGGTGCTCAGGAGTCGTGATCTAGCGCGGGGAGTGGTGCGGGACCTGGGCCTCCGGGTCTTCCTGGACGAGCCGGACGGGGTCGCCTGGGGTGACGTCTTTCAGACGACGTCCGTCGGAGACGGGGCGGCTGAGGGTGAGTATACCCTCTCGGCCGGCGATGGAGGCTTCACGGTGGTTGGGGATATCCTCGTCGACCGAGATCCGTTCAAGCCCTTTCTCAACGAGAGGCGTGAGCGTCGCGAACTCGGCAGGGTCTCGGTTGGTGGGCGGCTCCCCATCGACGGGACGAACATCACCTTGTCGTCCTCGGCGGATCGCTTCGACGAGATCACGTTCACCATCATGTCCAACGTCGAGGCGGTCGACATTTTTCAGGAGCGAGTCACGGTGGGCAAGCCCGACCGGGAGGCCGACGTGGTCGAGGTTGTCTCGGAATGGTGGGACCCGGTCATGGCCGCTCGGATCGCGGAGCACCTCACCGACCGATTCATCGCTCGTAGGGAAGCGCTTCAGGCGGAACAGTACGGCACGGCGGCCGGCTTCCTCTCCGGCCAGTTGGACAGTCTGAGCAGCGAACTCCGGGGGGCGGAGGATGACCTGCGGTCGTACCGGGAGGCGCAGGGGATCGTAGAACCGGAGGCCCAGGCGACTTCGGCCATTGAGCAACTGGCAGGGCTGCAGGGGCGGCGAGACCTCCTGGTGGCCGAGCGTCGCTCACTGGCGCGCCTCCTCCGCGAGGTTCAGGCAGAAGAGGCGGCGGGTAATTCGGCGGAGCCCCCGGGCGAGTCGCCTTACCGGCGGCTGGTGTTCTTCCCTACTCTCTTGCAGAATGCGGCAACGGCCGAATTGCTTCGCCTTCTCGGTGAGCTCGAGAACGAGCGCGCATCTCTGTACGGCCGACGCACGGTCGAAGCGCGGGAAGTGCAGGTTCTGACCCAACGGATCTCGGAGTTGGAGGGACAGCTCAGGACCGTGGCTGAGACGTATCTCCAGGGCCTCGGCAATCAGGTCGACGAACTAGCCGACCTTCTGTCGGGCTTTGCCGTCCAGCTCTCCCGCGTACCGGCCACCGAACTCGAGTATCTGCGTCGCCGAAGACAGGTGGAGGTGCTCACACAGCTCTATGTCTTTATGGAGATGCGGCAGAAAGAGGCCGAGGTCACGGCTGCGGGAGAGGCGGGAGGCGTCAGGATCCTCGACCGACCGATGGTTGCCATCGAGGCCACTCGTCCGCGTCCGGCGCTCACCGTTGGGCTCGCGCTGGTCGTGGGTCTCCTTCTCGGGCTGGCGGGCGCAGTGGTGCTGGACCACACCGGCTCGCCCCGGACCGACCCCTAGGCGGCCGCCTATGTGCGGGATCTTCGGCTGCATCGGACGGCCGGAGGAACCGGCCCGGATCATGGAAGCGGTTCGCCGACTCACCCACAGGGGGCCCGATGACGTGGGCCTCGAGCGTCACGAATTCCCGTCGGGAGAAGGCTGGCTGGGATTCCGGCGGCTCGCGATCCAGGACCCGACGGAGCGAGGTCATCAGCCGATGGCTGACCCGACGGGCCGCTGGCGCATCGTCTTCAACGGAGAGATCTACAACTTCCGCGCGTTGCGAAAGGAGTTGGTCCAACATGGACACCGCTTCCGCACAGCGACCGACACCGAGGTCCTTCTCGCCGCCTGGGTGGAGTGGGAACGCGACATGCTCCCTCGTTTGGTCGGCATGTTCGCGTTCGCGGTGTTGGATACGGTGTCCGGAGCTGTTTTCCTCGCGCGCGACCGGCTCGGCATCAAGCCCCTGTACTACCTCCACCAGCATGACCGGCTCTCGTTCGCGTCGGAGATCAAGGCGATTCTCGCGCTGTCGGACGTGCCGCGCGACATAGATGAGGAATCGCTGGTCCGGTACTTGACGTTCCTGTGGACTCCCCACCCCGGCACGCTGTTCAAGGGTGTGAGACAGCTCGAGCCCGGCACCTGGATGAGCCTGGCGCCGGACGGGACATCGGATCACGGTCGCTACTGGAGGATTCCCGTGCCCGGTACGGATCCGCCGCCGACCGACCCGGTGGGCGAGCTTGAAGACGTGCTCAGGCTTTCTGTACGCGATCGGCTGGTCAGTGACGTCCCGCTCGGCGGCTTCCTGTCCGGCGGGGTCGACTCGTCGCTTCTCGTGGCTCTAATGCTGGAGCAGCAAGGCACACCCGCCACCACGCATACCGTAGTCTTCCCCCCATCGGACGACGGATATCGGATCGAGGAGGACGATGCGCCTTGGGCCCGGCGCGTCCGCGACCACTTCGGTTCCCGGATCGACTACCGTGAACACCGCATGGATCCGGGCATGGTTGACGAACTGCCCCGGATGGTGTGGCACCTGGACGACCCGGTGGCTGACCCGGCGGCGCTGGCCACGTATCAGATATGCTCCGCTGCGAAGCCCACGACCACCGTTCTTCTTGCCGGGATGGGGGCGGAAGAGCTGTTTGCCGGCTATCCGCGCCATCGGGCCGCTCTGCTCGCCGAGCGATACCGTATGGTACCTGGCTGGGTGCGCCGAGGACTGGTCGAGCCGCTGGTGAATCGGCTCCCCGCCGCTCAACCCGGGCCGCGCATGGCTCTGTACCGCCGCGCGCAGAAATTCGTCGGGAGCGCAGGGCTCGACTTCGAGGACCGCTACCTCGGGTACGCAGGGTACTACCACCCGGATGAACTCGCTCGTATTGCCCCGGGGGCTCCGGTCGGTCGCGCCTATGGGCGACACCGATCGTTCCTGGCCATGACGAGAGGACTCGACCCGGTCGATCGTATGACGCATGTGGACCTGAACACGTTCCTCCCATCTCTGAACCTGGCGTACACGGACCGAGCCAGCATGGCCGCGTCGGTCGAAGTGAGGGTGCCGATCCTCGACCATAGGGTGGTCGAACTGGCGCAACGAATCCCGGCTTCCTGGAAGTTGCGGGGTCGAACCACCAAATTCGTCCTCAAGAAGGTTGCGGAGCGGCACCTGCCGAGAGCCGTGGTCCACCGGCGGAAAGCCGGGTTCCAGGCCCCCGTGAGGGCATGGGTCAGCCGCGATATGGACGACCGTATTCGAGATCTCCTGGCGCCCGAAACGATCCGTGCCCGCGGTTGGCTCGATGCCGACGGCGTCCAGGATCTTCTCGCGGCCCAGCGCAGCGGTCGCGAAGACAACGCCCTGCGGATCTGGGCACTCCTCGGCCTCGAACTCTGGGCTCGGACCTTCCTGGACGGGGACGGGTGCGAGCCGGTGGTCTGGTGAGTGTGCCATCCGCTCCGGACGTACGGCCCCGGGCGCTCGCCCGAAATACCGTGTTCAACCTTCTGGGCCAGGGGTTGCCGCTTCTCGTTGCCTTGGTCGCCGTTCCCATTCTTCTGCGCGAACTCGGCGCGGCCCGCTTCGGCGTGCTCGGGCTCGTGTGGATGTTCGTTACGATTTTCGGAGAGTTGGGTTTCGGGCGCGCCGGCACCAAGTACGCGGCGCAGGCGCTGGGCTCCGGGCGGACCGACCAGATTCGAAAGATCGTTGGCGTTACCCTGGCGGCCCAACTGGTGTTGGGATTCGCTCTGGGCCTTTTGCTCGTCGGGTTGGCGGGATCTCTGACCGGTTCGGCCCTGAGCATCGAGGAGAATCTGGTCGCGCCGGCCAAGACCAGCTTCCTCGTGCTGGGGGCCGTGACTCCCGCGCTACTCCTGGGATCCGCGTTCCGAGGCTTTCTGGAGGCGCAACAGAGGTTCGGCGTCGTCAATGTGATCCGCTTCTGGACCAGCACCCTCAACTACCTCCTTCCCGTGGTCGTCGTTCTCAACGGGGGTGGGCTGGTACCGATCGTCGGGGTGCTGATGGGCCTCCGCGTTGTCGGCACCCTTGCGTTCGGCCTGGCCGCTCGAAGCATGTGGGCGTCGGTTCCCCACGGGGAGGACCGCGGCGACCTGTCGGTGGGCGACATCCTGTCGTTCGGCGGATGGGTCACCGTGAGCACGGTCGTGTCTCCGATCCTCGTCTACATCGACCGGTTCTTGTTGGGGGCACTCGTTTCGGTCGCCGCTGTCGGCGTCTACACCGCCCCGTACGAGATCGTAACTCGGGTCCTCCTCGTGCCTGCCGCTCTGGCCTCGACGCTCTTCCCGGCGGTGAGCGCGCTGAGAGGGATGGATGACCCTGGGGCGGTAGCCCGAGCGGCCGGCCGGGCAACTGGAGTAATAGCGTTGCTCGTGACCCCGGTCGCCGCTGTCTGCATTTTGGGAGCGGGCCCGATGCTTCGTCTGTGGCTGGGGCCCGAGACCACGCCGGAAATGGTGACGGCGCTTCGCCTGTTGGCTCCCGGAGTCTTCATGAATGCTCTTGCCTTCGTGCCCCTCTCCGTGCTGCAGGGATCCGGCCGCGCGGATTTGACTGGAAGGCTGCACCTCGCGGAGCTTCCGGTCCATTGTGTGGTGGCCTGGTGGCTGGTGGGGGCCTTCGGGATCGCGGGGGCGGCGGGAGCGTGGTCGTTACGCACCACCGCCGACTCTGTGGGTCTCTTCTGGCTGGCGCGCCGCGTCGAGGCGACCGCATCCTGATGCCGGACCTCTCCGTGGTGGTCGTGACCTGGAACGTCCGGGAGCTCGCGCTCACCTGCCTGCGATCCGTGTTCGAGCACAAGGGCATGCTGAAGGTCGAGGTGATTGTCGTCGACAACGCCTCGGTGGATGGCACGGCGGAGGCCGTCAGGGAGGAAATGCCGATGGTTTCGGTCCTGGCTCAGCGTGACAACCTCGGCTTTCCCCGCGCGAACAACGTAGGGGTGGCACGCGCCCGGGGACGTCACGTTCTGCTCCTCAATCCCGACACGGTGGTGGAGGCGGGCACGCTGGAGGCGTGTGTGAGCACGCTCGATTCCGATTCCGGTTTGGGTGCGGTCGGAAGCCGCCTCGTCTATCCGGATGGACGTGTCCAGTACGAGTGCGGTCGGCGGGCCTACCGATTGCGGCACCTGATATGGGAGGCGTTTTACCTTCACGTCAACTTCCCGAATCATCCGATTTTTGCCCACCAGCTCATGGGTGATTGGGACCACCGAGATGCCCGAGATGTGGAAGCGCTCTCCGGAGCCTTTTTCATGGTGCGAACGGAGGCGCTTCGGGAAGTGGGTGGCCTCCCAACCGAACTGTTCATGTACCACGAGGACCTTGCGCTCAGCCTACGCCTCGGAGCGGCTGGATGGCGGTTACGATGCTTGGGGAACGTCTCCACCATTCACCACAGCGGCGCGTCGGTGGCCCGGTCGGCCTCGCCATTGGAGTTGCTCGAGGGGGAGGTGAGGGTACGGCTCATCCGCGAGCGCTCCGGCCGGATCTGGGGGGGGCTGGCTCGCGTTCTGTTCGGATTGAGGCAGGTCGCCCGGTCAGCGATTGCGGTTGGGCTCCACGCCCCCGGCCTGGGGGACGTCCGTGCCCGCTACCCCGTCGCCGCGGACGTCCGGAAGCATGCGCGGCTTCTCTTGTGGACGGTTGCCCCCGCCCACGCTCTACGCAGGGTCCCGGGGCCAGGCCGGTCCGGGGGGACGGACACGTGAGCCGCCCCACGGTCTTGGTTATCGGTCCGACTCCGCCGCCGCTCCACGGTCCGTCGATCTACACGAAGATGGTGATCGAGTCTCCCGAGGTGACGCGTCGCGTCGACATCCGGCATCTGGACATCTCGGACCGGAGGGATCTCGGCAACATCGGTCGCCTGGATGTCCAGAACGTGCGACTCGCTCTGGAGCACCTGTTGCGCGCAGCGTGGACGTGTTTCGCACACCGGCCGGACGTGGTTTATCTCCAGCCGTCGCAGAACACGCTGGCGTTCCTACGAGACGCGGGGTTCATCATTCTCGGGTGGCTGTCCGGCTCGCGGGTCGTGGTCCATCTGCACGGAGAGGCCTTCGCCCATTTTCGTGCCACCTCCAGCCGGGCGGTTCGGCTGGTCATCGACGCGGCCCATGCACGCGTCGATGAGGCGTGGGTTCTCGGCGACGACCTGCGGGATCGGTACGCCGGCCTCGTGCCACCGGAGAAGATTCGTGTGCTGCCCAATGGGATCCCAGAGAGGATGCAGTGCCTCATGGAGTCGGCCGTCACGGAACGGACCGACCGCCGCGCGGCGCCGCCACCGACCCCCGATCCGTTTCGCGTTCTCCATCTCGGTCAGCTCTCCCGTACCAAAGGCACCGACCGGGTGGTTCGCGCGGTGCGTGAGATGCGGGACGTGGGCGTCGACGCTCGCCTCACGCTGGCGGGTGGATGGGGCTCGGTGGCCGACGAGGAATGCATCGAAGCGCTCCTCGACGAGATCGGAGGGGACTGGGTGGCACTACCCGGCGTTGTCGACGGGTCGGTCAAAGCACGACTGCTGGCGGAGGCCGACGTGTTCGTACTCGCGTCCAGGTTCCCCCCTGGTGAAGGTCAGCCACTGGCTGTCCTCGAAGCCATGGCGGGTTCCGTGCCGGTGGTCGCTACCCCGAGAGGGGCGATTCCCGAAACTCTGGACCGCGGGCGCGCCGGGCTCCTCGTAGACGTCGAGGCAGGTGAGTCGCTGGCGGATTCGTTGGTGGCGCTCGCTCGCGATCCGGGCCGGCGGATCACTCTCGGAACCGCGGGACGGGAGCGCTTCTTGTCTCGTTATACCGGTTCCGCGTGCTGTGATGCGTTCGGGCGGGCGTTGGTGGCCGCCGCCGAGTCGCGATCATGAAGGAAGCGTCTGGATCGTCGTCCAGCGCGGACCCACCGACAGCCCTGGTGGCTGCGGAATCTCTCCCAACTCCGACGCCCTGGGTGAGGTGGCTCGCTCTCGGCGTCGCCGTCGTCATTGCCGCCGCCTTGCTCGCCCGGGCGCCCTGGCTCGCTGCCGGTGCCGTGTTTGGCGCAGCGCTGGTCACCCTCACGGTGTTGTGGCCGGTTCCCGTCCTCACCGTTCTCTTGACCCTGGGTCCGCTCGACCTCGCCTTCTTGACCGGCGGGTTCAAGAACCTGTTCGAGGGGGCCGGGGGGCTCGACATGAACGGGATCCGCTTGGTGGGCGTGACCGCGGGGCTCGGGCTTCCCCTGTTGGCTGACCGCACGTCGTGGTCCCGCCTGATCGGGCCGGGGGTCCGGTGGTACGTTGCTTTCCTGGTCTACACGGGCATGACAATCGCTGTGTCCGGCGACCCGCTGGAGGGACTCCGCCTCCTCTTCAAGTTGGCCTGGCCCCTCCTGATCTACCTGACGGTATCGGCGCCGTCGCGCTCGCGGGCCGAAATCGACCGTATGGTGGACTGGATTCTCGGGGGCGCCGCCGTTCTGGTGCTCCTGAATCCCTTCTTCGTCCTCAGTGGCAACGTGGTCATCGAGGTGTCAGGAGACGTCCGAGTGGGTGGCGCCGGCATCCATCAGAACCCGTTTTCGTTCTACCTCCTCGTGATCGTGCTCCTGTCCCTCGGCCGCTTCGCCTCGAGGGCACAGCTTCGGTATGTCGTCCTCGCGCTGGCTTCGATCTTCTGGATGGCCTTGACGCTTACGCGGATCACCCTCCTGGCCGGCCTCGTCGCTCTGACGGCCGCCGGGCTGTACGGCTCGATCGCGCGCCGAAAGTACCGGCCCGTCGTGGCCGCGCTCGGTCTGGCGGGACTGATCGGGTTGGTACTTACGCCGGTGGTGCTGACGCGCACCTTCGGGTATGTGCCGTCCTTGGGAGAGTTCATTGGGCTCCTGGGCGATCCCGTGGCGCTATACGGACTCGTGAACTGGCAGGGCCGAGAACTGTTCTGGGGCGTCCTCGTCGCCGCATGGTCGGCCAACCCGCTCTTCGGGCTCGGCCTCGGCTCGTCGAGCGGAATCCTCAAGGGCTTGTTCACAAGGGATATGGGCACCGTGGCCCACAACGAATATATCCGGCTCGGGACCGACACCGGCTTCCTGGGGATCGGCCTCTTTTTCATGGCCATGCTCGGCTGGCTGTCCGCGATCGTCCGGCTGCGGGAGGGAGCGGATCCCAGAGTTCAGGAAGTCGCCCTCCCGGCGCTCGCGGTCATTCTTGCCTGGGCCGTGATCTCCGTCACAGACAACGCGTTCGACTACTACGCGCCGTTCACCCAGTACGCCGGCTTCCTGGTCGCGGCGGCCGTCGTGATGGATCGGAGCGCGACGGCGAAGGTCGTGGTACGCGCCGGTGATACCGAGCAGCCGGCTCCTCGTTGACCGCGCGATGCTCGCCCTCGATGGAGGACGAAGTGGCACGTTTGCCGGAGGCTATTCTCCCACAACGGGAGTCAGGAGCTGGGCGGCGTCCAGGACAGCCGGATTTCCGCCCAGACATTCGTCTGGTCACGGGCCAGCGCGTCGTTCGCGCCGGTATAACGGACATATTGTCGATCACGCCGGAACGCGAGGCCGCCGGCCGCGTGGAGCCGGAACGTGCCGGTGGCGGGAACGGCCACGCGATCCGCGAATCCCCCGCCTAGCAAATACTCCCGGTCCTGGACGTCGCGCCCGTGGAGTGCCCGCAGCGTGCGGACCGCAGCATCGACGTCCCACAGAACGCGTTCTACGGACAGCCCGACGGTTCGTTCGCCACCGGTCCAGGTCAATCCAGCCCACGTCCCGACCGCGCCCGGTCCGATGGATGCACCCAGGAGCTGCCCGCGGTGCGAGTGCCCGGCGTCACTGTGACGATAGACGGCGGCGTCGAAGATCGTTCTCAGTCCGAACTGAGTGGACGACGCGGTCGTGGCCGCATGCTCGAGCACGAGCTCCCACCGGGAGGCCGATTCACCGGCTCCGTCTTCACCTGACTTGCGGCCCGCCGGCCACCGATGGACCGTACCGACCGCCCAGAACTGGTTGTGCTCCGGCTCCGTGAGGAGGTCCTCGAAGTTGGCGAAGAAGTCGCCCCGCCCCCAGGTGCCGTAGACCTCGGCCCGGGCATCCGCCGCTCGCCAGCGGGCCGATACCACACCGATTCCGTCGACGGTGCGGTCGCGGGCGTCTTGGCTACTCGAGAGGGGCACCAGGTCCAGGAAGTCTCTGGCTCTCAGCCCCACCCTCGGTTGACGGATCATGGACGTGACGGCCACATGCAGCCCCAGAGCGGGCGCCGTCCACCACTCGACGCGCAGGGCGGTGAGGACTTTTATGTCGTTGGATGGGTCCAAGTCGAAATAGGCGGACTCCTCCACCTGCCCGACCAACGCGGCCACGGAGAGCCGGGTGGAGCCCAGGGGTAGAGTCGGTGTGTGGCCGTATGCCTGAACGAAGCCGGGGGCGGAGTTCCCCAGCAGCAGCGGATAGCGTCGGGTCGGACCCCACCAGAGACGTTCGGTCCCAATCCCGAGACGGGAGCCGGACGGGCCTCTCACTTCAATCCAGCTCTCCCCGGGCGCGAGTCCTGATTGAGGGCCCTCGCCGGGCCTCTGCGGCCAGTCGATCGAAGCGAGCTCCCATGGATACGCCTCGGGCGCGCGGCCATCCACGACGGTGTCGGCAACGGGAAATGGCGCGTTTTGGGACCAATGCGCGGCCGGGTAGAGCGAGAAATGGAACGGGCCATGCGAGCCTGCCACCCCGAACCGGACGGCAGTGGATACCCCCCGGCCGGCCCAGACTTCTCCGTTATCTCGGTCCATTGGGTAGGCCGACCGTACATAGCCGTCCAACGTGAGGGGAAGAAGGGTGATACCCCCTTGGATGGTCAGGGCGGGGGACCCGGCATCCAGAGACGGGAAGGATGGTCCCCCGCAGTTGGGGCGGGCCGGAGAGAATCTCCGTTCGAGGCGACAATGCTGCCCCGAAGGGTCCGTCGGGCCAAGCTGCGCTCCGAGCGGCGCGGCCGCGGCTGCGAGGGCGAGGAAGACGTACGTACGGCAAGCGGGTCTTGAGGATCTGGAAGACATCTCGGAATCTATCACGGAGCCGGCCCCCGCCGAGGGTCGAGAGCGGTTCACCTTCGCGGCCAGGTGGCTACATTATCGGGGGTGTTCTCCCCCCAGCGGTCTCCCAACGACCGCCGTTACGAGACTATTGGAACCTCGATGCTCAAAGCAGCCCTGAAGTCCCTTCTCGGTGACACGCACAAGCGCGAAGCCAAGAAGCTCCAACCCATCATCGACGAGATCAACGAGCTCTACGAAGGTCTCGCCTCACTGTCCGACGACGAGCTCAAGGCCAAGACCGGTGAGTTCAGGGCCTACATCGCGGAACAGACCGCCGAGTTGGAGCAGAGCCGCGCGGAGTTGAAGGAAAGAAAGCGGCACTCTGAAGATCCCTCGGAGCGCGAGGCGCTCGCTCAGGAGATCGGAGAGGTCGAGAAGAACCTTCTGACCGCTCTCGAGGACGCGCTCGAGGACTTGCTCCCCGAGGCGTTCGCGGTCGTGAAGGACGCGTGCCGCCGGCTGGTGGGCAGCGAGATCACCGTTACCGGTCAGAAAGACACGTGGGACATGGTCCCGTACGACGTCCAATTGATCGGTGGCATCGCGCTGCACCGCGGCAAGGTGGCGGAGATGGCGACGGGCGAGGGGAAGACCCTCGTCGCGACGATGCCCCTGTACCTGAATGCGCTCGCCGGGCGTGGCGCGCACCTGGTGACCGTGAACTCCTACCTCGCCCAGCGCGACGCGGAGTGGATGGGAACGGTGTACCGGTACCTTGGGCTCACGGTCGCCGTCATCGACAATCACGACCCCGGGTCACCACCCCGCCGGGACGCCTATCACGCCGACATCACGTACGGCACGAACAACGAGTTCGGCTTCGACTACCTGCGCGACAACATGGTGCATACGCTCGAACAGCGTGTGCAGCGGGGCCATCACTACGCGATCATCGACGAGGTCGATTCGGTCCTCATCGACGAGGCGCGTACGCCGCTGATCATCTCGGGACCCGTGGGGCGCGACACGTCGACGCCGTTCAAGCAGTACAACCCCCTCGTCTCTTCGCTCTTCAAGAAGCAGCTCACGCTGACGAACGACCTGGTGCGTGATGCACAGAAGCTGCTGAATGGCGAAGATAAAGATGAGTTCGAGGCGGGTCACAAGCTGCTCGCGGTCAAGCGGGGGGCTCCGAAGCACAAGCAGCTCCTTAAGCTCTTCGCGGACGACCCGTCGCTTCAGACGCTGGTGAACAAGGTCGAAGCGGATTTCATGCGGGAAAAGCGGCTGCACGAGGTCGATGAGCTACTGTTCTATGCGATGGACGAGAAGGGTCACAACGTCCATCTGTCGGATCGTGGGTTGGACGAGATGTCCCCCTCCGATCCCGAGGCGTTCACGGTGCCTGATCTGTCCGCAGACATGGGCGCGGTCGAGAAGTCGGAGACGCTGTCGGTCGACGAGAAGCGCGACCGCATCGAGGCGCTCGAGGCGGAGTACGCCGAGAAGAGCCAGAAAATCCACGTCATCCATCAGCTTCTGAAGGCGTACACGCTCTTCCACAAGGATGAGAAGTACATCATCGGCGAGGACGGCCAGGTCGTCATCGTCGACGAGTTCACGGGCCGTCAGATGCCGGGTCGCCGGTGGAGCGACGGTCTCCACCAGGCCGTGGAGGCGAAAGAGGGCGTGGAGATCCGCGGCGAGACGCAGACGCTCGCGACGGTCACCATCCAGAACTACTTCCGGATGTTCGACAAGCTGGCGGGCATGACCGGCACGGCGGAGACCGAAGAGACCGAGTTCCACCAGATCTACAACCTCGACGTCCTCGTCATTCCAACCAACCGGCCGATCGCGCGAGATGACCGCGAGGATCTGATCTTCCGGACCAAGCGCGAGAAGTTCAACGCGATCATGGACGAGGTCGAGCGGCTGAATCAGATGGAGCTGCCCGTCCTCGTGGGGACCACCAACGTCGACGTCTCCGAGACCTTGTCTCGCATGATGAAGCGGCGCGGGATCACGCACCAGGTGCTGAACGCCAAGCACCACAAGTCGGAGTCGGAGATCGTCCGTGACGCGGGCCAGCCCCGTGCGGTCACCATCGCGACGAACATGGCGGGCCGCGGGACCGACATCAAACTCGGCGACGGCGTGAAGGAGACGCGTTCGGTCGGGTGGGCCGAAGGCCGCGATCTCGATGTCGAAGAGCTCCTCCCGGTCGATCCGATCCGCGCGGAGAAGATGAGGCTGGACTCGAGTGACGAGGTCCTGGAAGAGGGCGGGCTGCATATCATCGGTT
>JAJCZZ010000016.1 GCA_029262115.1 Gemmatimonadota bacterium
GCGCAGAACGCGAACCATTCCGCCCGCGCTCCGGCGTGCGCTCGAGGTCCGCGACCGGGGCTGCCGCTTCCCGGGCTGCGGCCTCCGCTTCACCGACGCGCACCACGTCCGCCACTGGGCCGACGGAGGCGAGACCTCGCTCGCTAATTGCCTCTTGTTATGCCGCCCCCATCATCGGCTCGTGCACGAGGGCGGATGGCGGGTCGAGTGGTGGGGCGAGGGACGACCGGCGTTCCACGATGTCCGAGGCGGCGTCCATTTCGAGGGGCGCTGGCAGCCGCCCCAACTCGACGAGTCCGCCGTCCACGCCCTCCTCGAGCAGAACCGACGCCAGGGCGTCGATCCCGACGCGAGAACAGCCGGCGCCCGTTGGAAGCGCGAGTCCGACATCCCCGACGACGTCTACTTCGGAGCGCTCGAAGCCATGGGCTGAAGGGCGGGTGACTCAGCCGACCTCAACCTCGTGCCGCTCCAGCCATCCCTTTCGCTCTTGATCGTCCGAAGGAGGTCGCGCACGAGCGCCCAAAACGCCGCCGAATGATCGCGATGCCGAAGGCGACAGATCTCGTGGACGACGACGTACTCGAAGACGGGTCGCAGGACCCGGGACAGCTTTCGGTCCAGGCGTATCACTCGGTCTCGACCGCAACTGCCCCACACGGTCTTCTGGTCCTGCACGACGACGGTTTGAGGGACGAGTTCCTGGGCCGATCCGTGGTGCCGGATGATCGAGTACGCGTCCTCGAGATCGGGTGACTTCGGAGTCCTGGGTCCCCGCGGGAACGATCACTACGACGCCGGCCGGAGTTGCCTCGAAGCGTTGCCGCGATGCGCGGGTGCTCTCCCGGACTTCGTAGGGAACGCGCCGCCAACCGATCCCCAGTACGGGTATCAGCCGGTCCGCACGTAGTGCTTGATCGCGTAGTCTCCAACGCGGTCCGGAAGCTCCTTCAGGACTTAGGTCCAAAAGCCGGCTTGATACGACTCACGCGTCAGCTATTGATTTGCGGACCTGTGGCAGGAGGGTGAGGCAGTGAGACCGTGGCTCGGACGAGGCGGGCACCCGGTTCCGTGCCACGGCAACCGAGGCGTGCGCGGGCTCTCAGCCGCCGCCGCGCGACAGCACGTAGTGTGACCCTACCCCGTCGACATGCAACGCCGTCGGCACGCCGTCCACCGACGTGAACGTGTAGCGGGACGGTCCCCGCCCCCAGACGCCATCTCCCAAATAGGTGAGGGTCTGCGCCTCACCGGCCGCACCTGCCGGGCGCACAGCCAGCGCACCGTTGACGACACTGACTTCGAGCGTCAGCGGACGACCGCGCGCAGGGCCCGTGTACGTCCCCGCGTACCGGGCCGCGTCTTCCGTGAAGCGCTCGGGCCTCGGAGGAGACTCGGGGCCGAGGACCGCTTCCACGATCTTCGCGGACAAGCCGCCTGGCCCGACGGGCCCGACGCTATTCTGCAGGACCACCACGAGAAGGTCGTCGTCCGGGAAGTACTGGGCGTCCGAGAGGAAGCCGTTGATCCCACCGCCGTGCGCGATGACCCGAGACTCACCCCGGAGCCGGACTCCGAGCCCCATGGCGTAGCGGGTGGCGGAACCATCCACGAGAGGCATCGGCGTCGTCATTATCGCGTAGGCTGCGTCTGGTAACACCCGGCCTCCGTGGAGGGCCTGATTCCAGCGCACGAGGTCGCCCACCGTCGAACAGAGCGAACCGGCCGCATAGGGCCAGCGGTGGTCCAGGTAGTCCTTGACGCGGAGACCCTGCGGTGTGGCATGGTACCCGTGCGCGCGACGCTCGATGACGGTACTCGGATCGCAGTACGATGAGCGTGCCATTCCCTGCGCTTCGAACAGGTGCTGCTGAACGTACTCCTCGTACGGCATGCCGCTGACCGCTTCGACGATGCGCCCAACGATGAAGTACGCGGAGTTGTTGTAGATCAGCGCTGTGCCAGGCTCGAAGTCGAACGGCTCCGCGGCGATCAGGCTCAGGAGCGAATCCCGGGGTAGAGCCTGCACGGACAGGGCTCCGAATCCGGGCATCTCCGTATATCCCTTGATTCCCGACGTGTGGTCGAGAAGCCGCCGCAGCGGAATCTCCCGTCCGCCGGTGTTGTAGTCCGGAAGGTAGTCGGTGAAGGGGGCATCGAGATCCAGTAGCCCCTGGTCGACGAGTTGGAGGACCGCCGCAGCTGTGAACTGCTTCGTCACGGACCCGATTTCATACACGGCGTCACCGTCCGCCGGGGTCGGCACATCCCACTCGACATCTGCGTACCCGTATCCCTCCATGAGGAGCGTGTCCCCACGGTGGACAACCGCGACGGAGACGCCGGGAACAGCCTCACTCGCCACGTGGGCTTCCGCCAGAGAGTCGAGGACCGACCGGAGGTGGGCGGGCGCCATCTGGCTGACCGCATCCCCCGGCTGAGTCAGGACGAGGGCGCTGAGCGCCAACGCCCACAACGGGAGCGCGCGCGACGGCGCGACGGACGCGAAGCAGCGCCGCGGCACCTCGTACGGTGCAGAAGACACTCCCATCGATCGACCCATCATCCGGCCTCCTCTGGCCCTGACCACCCATACGCGCCTCGACTCGTCGTATAGAGTTCGCTCGCAAGCCTCTCGGGTCAACCACGGTTGCGCGTCTTTTTCCCGGCCACAGCGAAACAACTCTCCTCGACAGTTCAGGAGAGCCCATCTAGCCTATCTCCTAAGATGACCAGGAGAGCGGATGTCAGAACAGGCCGATTTGTTGCTGGGTACGTTGGACCTCCTGATTCTCAAGGCCGTGTCCCCGGGGAGTGTCCACGGGTACGGGGTCCTGCTTCGCATCGAGGAGATCTCCGGCGGTAAACTTCAGATTCAGCAGGGCGCGCTGTATCCCGCGCTCTACCGACTCGAGCACCAGGGTCTCATCGAGAGCGAATGGGGCCGATCTGACAACAACCGTCGAGCCAAGTTCTACCACCTGACCGGGGCTGGCCAGACCAGGTTCGGTGAGGATGAGGCGGGATGGCATCGGCTGATTGGTGCCATGTCGTCCGCGCTATCCGCAGCGTCCGGAGGGTCGTGATGGCGCCGCCCTACCCCCTCCCCGCCAACAACTCCCCAAGCTCCCGCTCCAGGATCGGCTTCGATACCAGGCCGGTGAGCTGGAAGAGCGGCTCACCGTCGCGGAAGAAGATGAGCGTCGGAATCGAGCGGATCTCGAAACGCCCGGCCGTCTCCGGGGCCTGATCCGTATCGACCTTGGCCACCGTCACGCCGCGGTCCTCGAAGTCGATGGCGATCTCGTTCAGGATCGGCTCCATCATCCGACACGGGCCGCACCAAGGGGCCCAAAAATCGACCACCGTCACACCGTCGGCACCCAGTACGCGATCGTCGAAGTCATCGTCACCGAGGTGAACGATCGGGGCTGCGACCGCTGGCTTCTTTCGGAAGAACATGGCTCTCCGTCCATCGTGGGATGGTTCTGCAACCGCCGAACGCACGCGGGAGTTCCCCACGAGCACCATGCCCGCCGGTCATCTGGTGGGCCGACCGGCACAGCAGTGCTCAACTGTGGTCGTTCAGTTGAAATACCGGAAGGTTGGATGGACTCGGGATGCGTCGGTCGTTCGTGAGAAGCGAGCCACACCGCATCCGCAGACCAGCGGCCACCTGGAGCGCATCGGGCGGCTTGATCCCATGGGACGCGCGAAGCCGTGCGGCCGCCCGCAGGAGTGATCGGTCGAGGTCCACGAGCGTGAGCCCACGACTGCGTGTCAGAAGCGCCTCGTACCGGTCCGCGAGCGCCCGGTCCCCGTGGCGATAAGGCACGACCAGGACCTCGAGGAGGGTGATACCTTCGGCGCCTTCGTCTCTTCAGGTCAGAGCTCCTGACCAAGGCCTTCGAGGTCCAATATGGACAACGGGCTCGGGTTCTTCCAGGATCTGCTCGAGCAGGTGCGTTACCTGCTGCGCCATTGACCGATGCTCCCGCCGGGCACGCTCCTTGAGCCTCCGGAGCAGCGGTTCAGGAAAGTTCTTGATGTTCAGCGTCGCCATGGCTCCTCCTATTTGGAGGCAAATAGGTGACGCCCGAGGAAGGGCGCGAGGCAGCCGCCGCACAGACGGTGGCGATCTCCGGCCGTCGCCGGTGCCACGACGACACACACGACTCGAATGCGGTGCGATGGGAATCATACGCCCGAGCCACCGAATGAAAAGGCATGGAAGATCCCCTCTGTGTGCGACATTGCTAGGGATCTCTATCTTCAAGGCACCGCGGCGGCGACACCGCGGACTCACCCAGCTGAGCGTATCCCTTGACCGTTCGTCCGCTTCGCGTCTGCATCTCCCTGGCGGTAGCCGCCGTGCTCCCCGCCGCCTTCGGGCCCGCCAATGCCGAGGCCCAGGAGGAAGTCGATGACACGGCGTCCATCGAGGTGGGCGCGGGCTTCCAGGCAACTTCGATTCGGGGAGATCTCGCCTGGTTGGGTGGTGGGACCTTGCTCTTCCGTATCGGCGATTTCCTCCAGGTGGGTGGCGGGGGATGGCTGCTCCTCAGAGACCACGCACTCAGCCGGGAGTCGGCAGACGGGGGCCTCAAACTGAGGATGTCATACGGGGGCCTCGTGGCAGGAGGATCCCTCGTCGATGCCGGGAGAATGCGATTCGACGTACGCGCGCTGGTCGGCGCCGGCACTGCCCGGATCAAAGTACGGGTCGAATCGGCCGACGGGGCCAAAGTACCGGTCGAGTTGGCCGAACGGGCCGCGGACAACTTCTTCGTGGTAGAACCGCAGCTCGGGCTCACGATGCCGATCGACGAGCGCTGGCGGGCACGGCTGACCGTGGGGTACCGAAAGGCCTACGGCGTCGAGGACGTCTTCAATGTGACGGCCGGACAGGTGAGTGGCGGCTCCGCGGGGGTCGTGGTCGTCTTCGACGGCTTCGGCCAGCGGAGGTAGCCGCCTCTCACCGTCGGTGGAAGCGTTCGGACAACGCCGACAACTCCCGGACTGCGACGGTCGCCGCCGCAAGACTCTCCTCACCCTCCGCTTTGATCTCCTCGACGACCGCTGAGAAGCGCTCCACGGCGGCAGCGTGACTCTCCAGTACGGTCCGGGTCACGCCGCGAGGATCAGTCACCGCCCCGTCCTCACGCAGGACCTTCAGGACCAACCGCCGGTGCGCTCCGGACAGATCCTCCGTGAGGAGTTGCGCCGCCCGCTGCTGCCATGAGTCGTCCCCGGCGGCAGCGAAGGCGACGCGCCGGAGCCACGGCAAGTTGAAGAGTCCCGATACGGCATAGAACGCCTTCCCGGTCGCGACCTCTTCGGTCTCCGCCTCGCGCGCGATGTTCGCGATCTCGAGAAGCTGGTCGAGGAAGCGAAGGGTGATGAGCCGTCGCGAGAACCCTTCCTCCGCGCCCAATGCCTGGATCTCTTTCACCCGTGCCTCGAAGAGCGAGCGCTCCTCGCCGTCGACGATGGCCGCGAAGTCTTCGCGTAGACTGGCCAGCGCGCGTGCGTTCTCCTTCACCAGACTTCCCGGAGGGGTGCCCGGGTCCGTGTTCTGCAGTACCCACCGGGTGGTGCGGTCGAGGACGCGCGTCAACCCGAGAAGCCACCGGTACGTCACCCGCGAGTTCAGCGCACTCTGCTGCTTGGCCATCTCTTTGAGGAGCGTCCGATGCTCCGCGAGCCGTGAGGCGACCAACCACGCCCGCGCGACTTCCTCCGCGCTACGCCCGGTGTCCCGGATGACTCGTCCCACGAAGCCCGCGCCCATCAGATCCACGAGGTCGTTCGTGATCTGACTCACGACGATCTCCCGCCTGAGGCGGTGGTCCCAGAGAACCTCGTGCCCGGCGGCCGCCACGGCTTTGGCCGGGAAGTACGCGGTGAGGTAGTCCTCCCCCACAGCGTCGTCCGCGAGCCCCCCCCTCAGGAGCCGCGTCTTGAGCGCCAACTTCGAGTACGCGAGGAGCACGCAGAGTTCGGGGCGCACGAGCGTCCGGCCACGATCCCGCCGCTCGACCAGCACGTCCAGCGTGGGTAGAGATTCCGACATCCGGTCCAGTTCGCCCGTCTTCTCCAACGCGAACATCAGGTCCCGAAGGTCGTCGGCCGACTCCTTCACCCGGAGTTCATCCAGCGAGATGGCCAGGCTCTGCGACCGATTGTCGTCGAGCACCAATTGCGCCACGGACTCGGTCAGCTCTTCCAGAAGCTCGTTACGCTCGGACTCGGTCATGCCCCCCGACGCCACGACAGGCGCGAGGAGGATCTTGAGGTTCACCTCATGATCGGACATGTCCACGCCGCCCGAATTGTCCAGCGCATCCGTATTGATGCGGCCCCCGTTCAGCGCAAACTGGATCCGGGCGCGCTGGGTCAGCCCGAGGTTACCCCCTTCGCCGACGACTTCGCACCTCAGCTCCGGAGCGTCGATCCGCACCGCGTCGTTCGCTGGATCACCCGCGTCCGTGTCGGTCTCCGTAGTCGCCTTCACGTACGTCCCGATCCCGCCGTTCCAGAGCAGTTCGACCGGGGCCTTCAACACGGCCCGAACGAGCGTCTCACCGTCCATCACGGAGCCTTCCTCGTCGGGAATCCCCAGCGCTTTCCGCGCCTCGGGTGACAGTTCGACCTCCTTCGAGGTTCTCGGGACAATCATCCCTCCTTCGCTGAGGAGCGACTGATCGTACGCGTCCCAACTCGACCGGCCCAGCGCGAACATTCGCGCGCGTTCCGCGAAGCCGGTCGCCTCGTCCGGAGTCGGATCGATGAAGACGTGCCGGTGATCGAACGCCGCAATGAGCCGAATCTTCTCGGACAGGAGCATTCCGTTCCCGAAGACATCACCACTCATGTCTCCGATGCCGACAACCGTGAACGGCTCCGACTGGATATCCTTGTCCTTTTCGCGGAAATGACGCTTCACGCACTCCCAAGCGCCCCGCGCCGTGATGCCCACTTCCTTGTGGTCGTACCCGTTGCTCCCCCCGGACGCGAAGGCATCGTCCAGCCAGAAGTCGTATTCGGCTGACACCGCGTTGGCGGTATCCGAGAACGTGGCGGTGCCCTTGTCGGCAGCGACGACCAGATATGGGTCCGGCTGGTCGTAGGCGACGACCGCCTCCGGCGGCACCGTTCCGCCCTGACCATCGTAGTCGTCCGTCAGGTCGAGAAGACCACGCACGAGCGTCTGGTACTGCGCCCTCGCTTCCTCGAACCGTTCCTCGGGATCCTCACTCTCCCAGCGGGTGACGAAGCCACCCTTTGACCCACCTGGCACGATGACCGCGTTCTTCACGACCTGGGTCCTTACGAGCCCCATGATCTCGGTGCGGAAGTCATCCGGTCGATCGCTCCACCGGATGCCTCCCCGAGCCACACGTGACCCCCGGAGGTGGACACCTTCCATCCGCGCGGAGTGCACCCAGACCTCGTACATCAGGGCGGTGCGGGAGAGGAAGTCCAGGTCGCGGCACGAGAACTTGAAAGAGATGTACGGAACGCCACCCGATCGGAACGTCGCCGCCGCCCCTCCGTGCCGGTAGAAGTTGGTGCGTACCGTCGCGTGGATGAGCTGCTGAAGCCGCCTGAGGGCGCGGTCATCCGCCAGGGACGCGACGCTCTGTAGCGATGTGTGGAACGATGTACGGAGGTCTTCCACAGCGATGAGGCGGTGAGCGAGCGCGGCAAAGGCTTGCGGCTGGAAGCACGTGCGGAAGAGCTCGAACAAATCCCGGGCGATCCCAGGATGCTTCACGAGAGCGGCCGGAAGCGACAGCCGCGACGGCACGGCCCCGATCTGGAAGGCGTAGCCCGTATACGCCCGAAGCACGTCGACCTCACGCCAATGCAGCCCTGCCGCGACCACCAGACGGTTCAACGAATCGCTGATCGCGTCGCCGGCCCGCACGGCGAGGATCGTCTCCGCCAGAAGGTCGCCGCGGGCCTCGATGTCCAGGGGGCGGCGGGTTGCGTCCTGCACCGCAAACACGTAGAGCCTCGCCCGCCCGACCCCGTCCCCGGCCACTTCGAACGGATTGACCGCCACCACCCGAAGACCGGTGTTTTCCAGAATCGGGAGGAAGTCCGACAGGATCAGGCGTTGGTCGCGCAGATACACCTTCAGTTCGGTGGCTTCTTCGGAGTCGGCTCCGGGGGTCATGCCGCGATTGGCGAACGCGATCGAGATGTCACGGTCCTCGGCCACCATCGCCTCGAGTTCCAGAATGTCGCCGACGGCGATCTCCGGGTCCGTGGCGGCCTGGTACTCGGCGCTGAACGCGACTCCGTAGCTGCCGGACAAGCGACGTGCCTCGTCCGCCGGCCGGACCAACTCCAGGCCGCTGCGAACATGATCGGACCACGAACGTGTCAGTTCCCTGACTTCCTGCTCCAACGCATCCGTGGAACCCAAATCGAGCCGCACGGACGGAGTGGCAAGGTGGAAGTGGAGGCGCGCCTGGTCTCCTTCGCCGAGGGCCAGGTGATAATTGAGGACCTGCGCGTCCAGCCGCTCCACGAGGGCCGCCTCGATGCCCATCCGCACGGCACCGGAGAACTTGTCCTTGGGCAGGATGACCATCACGGCCACGCCGCGCTTCAACGCGTCTTCCCGAATCGACACGCGAACGTCCGCCGTATGGTAGGACGTCAGGACAGTGCGGATATCCTCCCCGACTTCCCCGGCCGAGGTGAGGAAGATCTCCTCCTTCGGCAGGGTATTGAAGATCGTGATGATCTCCTTGTAGTCGTGCGATCCTTCACGAACGCCGGATTCGTCGAGAATCTCACCGAGCTTCTGACGGAGGATCGGAATGCTCTCCGCGTCCTCGGCATACGCCTTGGAAGTGAAGAGCCCGAGGAAGCGGTGCTCTCCGGTGATGGTGCCGTCGGGCGCGAGTTTCTTGATGCCGATGTAGTCCATCCTCGCCCGGCGATGGATCGTCGACTCAGCGTTGGTCTTGCTGACCATCAGGAGGGGGCCCCGCTCCACGATCTGTCGCATGCCTTCGTCGAGAGACGAGACGGCTACGGGGGCGGCGAACGTCGATTCGGCCTCGTTCCTGAGGACACCCAGACCCGAGCCCGCCTCGACGATGATGTGGCGGTCGTCGTCCTCGTCGGAACCGACGAGGTCGTACGCACGGTACCCGAGAAAGACGAAGCCGCCATCGCGGAGCCAGCGCAGGAACGCCTGGATCTCCCGGATCTCACTCCCCAGCTCCGGAACACCGGCGGCGCGCTCCTCGAGCTCCGTGACAACGTCGTTGACGCGGTCCAACATGACGGGAAAGTCGTCCGTGGCTCGGACCACATCCTGGAGTCGAGACTCGACCTCTCGTTGAAGGAACGAGCGCGTCTCGGAATCGCTGACCTGATCGACCTCGCAGTGGACCAACGACTCGCGCGCCTGCCCGTCGCGAGACGGTCTCACCGCCACCGGCGCCCCCGACTCGTCACGCTCGACGTGGAGGACGGGGTACACGATGTGTTCGATCGCCAGATCCTGTGAATGCAGAAACTCCCGCACCGTATCCACGACGAAGGGCCGCTCGGTGATGTTCGTCCGCACCACGGTCACCGGAGCGAACCAGCCTTCGGAGTCCTCGTCCGGATTGATGACCTGAACGTCCACCCGTCCAAGGCGACTGCCCTTCAGGAACGTGAAGGCGCCGAGAACCGCGGCGCTCAGATCCTGCTCGCTCCGCTCGGAGATGAAGTCGGGTGGCGCCTTCGACAGAAAGATCTCCGCGAACGCCACGGCGAAGTCAGCGTCGGAAGGGTCGACCGCATCGCGTAGGCGCGCGCACACGACGTCGACGATCGGGGAGTCCTCGCGGAGGCGACGAACGGCCGTTTCGGTGGTATCGCTCATGAGGGGGGAACGCCTCGGTCGTGAGCGTTCTGATTGGGGAGCGGTAACGGGCTGAGGTTCAGCGCCCGAAAGATACGGATTCTCGGGGGTCCGTGAAGCATTTCGCGGTCCCGCCGGCCGATTCCCCTCGCTGGCCGTTGTAGATGGTCTCAGGACGGCATCGCTCGCCTCGTGTGCGTTCGCGCCCATTCGCGACCTCTCATTACGTTGCCCCATGCGATTCCTGCACCTGGCCGACGTCCACCTCGACACCGCATTCGCTGGGCGCTCCGAGTCTGTGCGCCGCCGCCTGCGCGACGCCTCGCGCATCGCGTTCGGAAGGGCTGTCGACCTGGCGCTCCGGGAGCGCGTGCACGCCGTTCTCGTTGCAGGAGATCTCTTCGACGGAGACCGCCTCTCGTTCCAGACCGAGCGGTACCTGATGGAGCAGACCGAACGACTCCAACAGCAAAGAATCACCGTTGTGTACGCCACCGGAAACCATGACCCCGGGGCGCTGGGAGGTCCTCGCCCGATCGCCTGGCCGTCCAACGTCCACCTCATTGGTGACCGTACGCCCCAACGAGTCACGATCGTCGACGAGGCTGGCACGCCGGTCGGGTACGTTACAGCCATCGGCCACGACACCACGCGTGTCAAGGACGACCTCTCGCGCCTCATTCCGTCTCCAGCGCCGACCGCGGGTGCCACGCTCCCGGAGGTCGGGCTTCTCCATACGCAGGTTCGCGCCTCCTTCGGCTCCGAGGCCCACGGTTCCTACGCTCCCTCGGAGTTGAGCTTCTTGCAGCGGTCGGGCTTCGACTACTGGGCCCTGGGGCACGTCCACATCCCCCAGCACCTCTCCGAGGACCCGCCGGTCGTGTACGCCGGAATCCTCCAGGGTCGAACCCACGCCGACCAAGGGGCGCGCGGTGGCATGCTCGTGGACCTGGCAAGTCGGAGCGCGCCCGTCGTCATGTTTCGTGAGTTCGCGCCCGTCCGCTGGGAAACGGTGCGAGTGGGTGCGCTCGAAGAGTCCTCATCGTTCGACGCCCTGTCACGTCGCGTCGAGTCGGTGTGGCGCCAGAACCGGGCGGACGATCCCGGCGAACACGATACGGAGTGGATGGTCCGGATCGTCCTCGAAGGGCCCTGCCCGCTCTGGCGCGAACTGCGTGACGACGAGGACCGCCGATCTTTGGCCAAGGAGATCCGCGGAGCGGTGGGTGCGCTGGACGTCGACGTTCTGGCCGACCGTGTGCACCCCCTCGTCCCGGTCGACGTGCACCGGGGTCGGGTCGACGGACTCGGCGAGGCTCTCCGGCTTCTCGAGGAGGTGCGGCATTCCACCGCTCGGTTGGAGGGCGTGACGGCAGCCGACCTCGCCGGCGCTCCAGGCGAAGATTCCGCCATCGTCGACGCCTACGTGCGGAACCTCCTCCAGGAGGTCGACGGTGAGTTGGTCGCGCGGTTCATGGGTCTGGACGGGCCGTCACGATGAAATTCGAACGAGTCCATGTCGGTGCGTTCGGCGGCATCCGCGATCTCGATACCGGTCCTGGGGGGCTTCCCGGTCTCGTCGTCGCCTTCGGTCCGAACGAAGCCGGGAAGTCGACGCTATTCACCTTTCTTACGACGATGCTCTACGGGTTCTACCCCGCTTCGCGGGAGCGAAACCCCTACAGCCCGTGGGACGGGACGCCGGCCTCCGGGTCAGCGACTCTGCGGCTGGACGCCGGGGGCTGCATCGAGGTCGAGCGGCGACTGCGGTCGCAGCCAGGCGGGATGATACGGTTCGGGGGTCGTGAAGAGGACGCCAGAAACCGGCAACTCCCAGGCACGGAGCACGTCCCGATCGAGGTCTACAAACAGGTGTTCGCCATCGGCCTGTCCGACCTGCCCAGCCTGGAAGGCGATACATGGTCCGCCCTGCAGGAACGGCTGATCGGGACCATGGGGGCCGCAGATATCCGGTCCGGCCGTGCCGTTGCCGACGAGTTGGAGGAGGAGGCCGGCCGGCTGTGGCGCCCTTCGAGACGCGGAAATCAGATCGTGCGAGATATCAAGAGAAAGGAGATTGGGCTCCGCGAGCGACGCTCCGCCGCGCTGGAATCTGATCGGGCGCTCCGGCGTGCGGCCGAGGAGCGAGACGCCGTCCGAGCCCGGCTCGTCGAGGCGCGGGAGGAGCGTGAACGACTCCGGCTCGATCTGGAACGGGTGGAGGAGCTACTGCCCATCCGAAGGCAGCTTCGGCGCATCCGCGAACTCGAAGACGAGGCGGGTGATCCTACCGCCTGGGCGGCAGTGCCCACCGACCCCCACGCGGCCCTTCGACACCTCGTCGAGAATGTGCAGGAGGCTTCTCGCCGCCTGGCCGACGCCGAAGATGCGTTGGCCTCACCACGGGCGGTGGTGGCGGATGGCCACCGTGACGGCGACGAGCCGCTCCTTCGCCACCGCGGCGAGATCCTCGACCTGGTGACGCGGAGTCGAGCGGTCCTCCCGGATCGGACCCGGGTGGCGTCCCTCGTCCGCGAACTGGACGACCTCGACCGGCGGCTTACGACCTCCTCGGACGGCCTGCTGAGCGCGCCGTGGGAGGACGTTCCATCCGGCGTTCTTCATTCGCTCCCGGTGGCCGAGTTCCGCGAGCGGCTCAGGCGCTTGGGGCAAGCCCGGGAGGCGCGCCGGATCGCCGAAGCGGTGAAGGCCAAGGCCACGCCGGTGGTGGTGCAGCCCGCCCGCTTCCCTTGGGCCGCCACACTCGCGCTGGCTCTGTCCGTCGTGGTGGGAGCGGTGGCCGTGACGCTCCGGTCCAACCCGCTGGGCTGGGTGAGTGTGCTTGCGCTGGCCACTGGGGCCGCGCTCCTCCTCCGACGGGCGCAGGACCGTCCCGACGGCTCCTCCGTCCCCGACTCGTCGGCGAGCGATCTACCGAACGCCCGCGCGGCCGAGGGAGCGCTCCACCGCGAGGTGGTGGCCATGCTGAGAGACCTCCCGATCACGGAGAGTCTGCTGGAGGATCCCGACGAGGCCCTGGCGGCGCGCCTCGAGCGACTGAAAGAGCTTGTGCGAGACCGCCGGGATCGGGAACGCGCCCTGGACGAGCTTCGGCAGCGCGTGGCGGTCGTGGACCGCGACGCGCGCATGCTGGCCGCACGTCTCGGGGCGGACCCCAACATGGACGCCGAGAGCGTCGCCCAGGTCCTCGCAGCCGACCTCGCGGATCTCGAGGGGCGAGCCCGCGCGGCTGAAGCGGCTGCGCAGGAGGTCCAACGGCTGGAGCGCGCCGTGGCGCGTTCGACGGACGAGAAGGAGAACGCGGAAGGGGCCAGAGACGATCTCCTCGGGTTACTCGAAGCGCTCGGGGACGGCGAAGCGCAGGAGGGAGCAGACGTCGCGATTCGACGTCGTCGTGCCGCCGAGCGGGCCACGGCCATCCACGACGACCTCCAGCGCGCCCACCCTGACCTCGACGACTTGGTCCAGCGGATCGAACGCGTCGACTCCGACGGCGCCGAGTGGAGTGTGGACGACGAGCAGCGGGTACGGCTGCGAACCCGCTTGGAGGCCCTCACCGAGGAGGTCGAGCGACTCGCGAGTCGCGCCGAGGCGCTCCACCGTGACGTGGCTCACCTGGGAGAAGGCGAAACCGTCGACGCAATCGACGGCGCGGTCGAGGCGCTCAACGAGCAGGAGACCCGGCTGTTGATCGAACGTGACCGGAAGTGGGTCTTGGCCAAGCTCATCCGCGCCGCAGACCGTCGCTTCAAGGAGGAGCACCAGCCGGACGTGATGCGTCGCGCCGGAAACCACCTCTCGCATCTCACCGGAGGCCGGTACGATCGGCTCTTGGCACCCGAAGACGACGCGACCTCATTCCTGGTGTCGGGCCCCGGGCTCGCCGCCCCGGTCCGCCTCACCACACCCCTTTCCACCGGTACGCTGGAGCAGGCGTATCTCGCCCTCCGGCTCGCGATTGTCGACCACCTGGATCAAGGGCAGGAACGCCTGCCTCTCGTCCTCGACGAGACGTTCGTGAACTGGGATCGTGAGCGGCGCGAGCGCGGCCTCGACACGATCGCTGCCATCTCCCAGGGCCGGCAGGTGATCGTCTTCACGTGCCACAGAAACGTTGCGGACTGGTTGGCTCAGCGCGGAGCGCGCCTCGTTGAGATCGGTGGCAAGGAGACTCTGGGTAGGTGAGTCCCACCCTGCACCTCCATGTGGAAGTCGTCGGCCGGGAGCCCGGTCCGGACGTCCCGACGTTCGTACTTCTCCACGGGTTCGGTGGCTCGCTGTTCTCGTGGCGGACATGGGTGCCGGAGCTGAGCCGGCGTGGGCACGTCGTGCTGGTGGACCTCAAGGGCTTCGGCAAAGCGGATCGGCCCGAGGACGACGCGTACGGTCCGGAGGACCAGGCGGCGTTGGTCTCCGAGATGATTTACGAGCGAGGTTTAGAGCACGTTACGCTCGTAGGCCACTCCCTCGGCGGCGGGGTGGCGCTCATCACGGCCATCACCATACGGCAACGAGAGCCCGGACGAATCGAGCGGCTCGTCGTGGTGGCCGGGGCGGCCTATCGACAGCGCCTGCCGCCCTTCACCGTGGCCGCACGCTGGCCAGGGCTGAGCGGAGCGGTGGTGCGTGTGCTCACCACGCGCAGGATCGTTCGCTGGGTTCTGCGCTCGATCGTATACGACCGGTCGACCGTCACGCCGGAGCAGGTCGGCGGCTACTCCGATCCCATCGACTCACCCAACGCCCGACGGGCACTGTGGAGGGCGGCGCGCTCCATCGTCCCACCGGAGTTGGAGAATTGGTGCGCGCGCTACCCTGAACTGGACGTTCCGGCGCTGCTCCTCTGGGGCGACCACGACCGGGTGATCCCGCTTTGGGTCGGTCAACGCTTGCAGGCCGACCTACCCCGGGGTCATCTCCACGTGTTGGAGGCTTGCGGCCACCTTCCAGCCGAGGAGTGCCCCCAGCGCTCCGTGCGCGTGCTCCTCGACTTCCTGGACCACACGGACGTCACCGAGCCACGATGTCCGCCGTCCAGGTGATCTTGACCGCGTCCTTGATGCTCTGGGCCGTCGGACACTTGCCTATATGGGTCTCGAGCGCCCGGTCGACCTTGGCCGTATCGGTTTCAGGGGGCAGGTGCATCGTATAGTGGACGTGGATCTCCTTGAGAAGAACGATCCCGTCTTCGATCTCGTTTCGTCCCTCGACCCGGCAACTGATGTCATCGTCGGGAATGCGGACCTTACGCACCTCCAGTGCGCCATTGAGTGTACCGAGTAGTCAGGCAGCGGCGGCGGCCACCAAGTAGTCCACCGGGAGGGGCAGGTTCGGCTGGCTGTCCAAGCCGTAGTGCGCTTTGATCGGGCCGTGGACTCCGAACTCGAGCGTGGTGCCGTCCTCGAGGGTGGCACGCCGGTGGATTCCGCCCACCCTGGCCACCGATGCTTTTGCGATGTAAAAGGCGTCGCTCATCCGAACTCCTCTTCGTAGGGATCCAATCCGCCCGGCTCGTACCCCGCACATCGGAGAACCGGCAGGGGCGGGTACTTCGGGTAGCAAGGGTCGTTCCGAGAACGCTCGCACATGTAGAATCGGGAGCCCCTCCGATTTCCCGTAACTCGATGATGAGCGCACGTCCCGCACAGCCCGGCGAGGTGAGACACGATCCGGGGTCCCTCCGTCACCTGCGGATACCGATGTAGCCCACCTGCCGCTCCGCGTCACCACCTCGGTGGGAGAAGTGGCCGGTCCCGCACCGGGTGCAGCGGCTGGAGACCGACACGTCGCCGGGAGTCACACCGGCGGCCAGGACCCGATCTGAGAGCGCCGCGCGAAGGTCCAGATGCGTCGGCCCTGCGGGAGCCGGAAGCCCCAGCCCTTCGAAGACTTCAGGACCGACCTCGTAGCAGTCCGCACAGATCGCGGGCCCCAGGTGGACCACGAGATCCTCGACCCTCGATCCGAAGCGATCACGGAGAAGCCCCGCGCTGCTCTCGAAGACCCCCGCCGCCACCCCACGCCAACCGGCATGCACGATCGCGACAGCCCTCTGAACGGGGTCCACGAGAAACGCCGGAACGCAGTCGGCGACCGTCACTGTGAGAAGGACGCCGGGGCTCCGTGTCGCGTGGCCATCGCACGGCTCCGCCACGAACAGACCGGGGGGGCCATCGCCATGGGCCCTGACCACAGCCCCGTGCACCTGGTGTGCATGAACAGCCCTCGGCAGGCCGACCTGCGACCGCAACCGGGACCACGCCGACATGGCGTCCGCCGACCGTGCCCGGGCGCCGAACAACGCCAGGTCGAAGGGCTGATCCGGCGCCCCCCGACCGGTCGTCCCCTGAGCGAGCCATGGAAACCGTTCGACCCACCCCGAGTGCGTCACGCCGTCCGGGTGTTCGGTGGGTGATTCTTCGGCGATACTATTAGCCATCACGCTCCCCGATGGGAGGGAGCCGAGACCCCCATGTCGCTTCATGGACGAACCCCTCTTCGACAGTCTGAACGCCGCTTACGCCCAGGCGATGTTCGAACAGTACGCCCGGAACCCTGAATCCGTGCCGGATGGTTGGCAACGGTACTTCGGTGACGGCGGGTCCCGTGCGGAATCCGACGGGCTGATCGTACCGGAGCAGCTCAACGGACACCGGCAGTCCGTGACGGCCGTGGTCGCGCCTCCCCAGGCCGCAACCGCCCCGGTCGCTCCCACCGCTCCCACGCCCACCATTGCGGCCACTCCGGCCACCAGGGTGAGCGACGAAGGTTCTCCGGACGTGAACGAAAGCCTGCGTCGTGCGCTTCCGGTCGTGTCCAGGGCGGCAGCTCTCCTCCAGGCATTCCGTGACCACGGCCACCGTCTGGCGCGGATCGACCCGCTCGGCAGCGAGCCTCCCGGACATCCCCAACTCACGCCGTCGTTCTTCGGAACGACGATGGAGGAGCTCGACGAGCTCCCGGCGTCTTTGGTGGTGGAAAATGGACGGTCCGGATCGGTCAGCGACGCCCTGAACGAATTGAGGGAGGTCTACGCAGGATCGGTCGGCTACGAGTTCGAGCACCTCGACGACCATGTGCGGGTGGACTGGCTCTGGGAGCAAGTGGCCCAAGGCACGCACCGTGCCGAGCTCTCCAAGGAGGAGCGTATCGAGCTCCTGGAGGGGCTGACTTCGACCGAAGGGCTCGAGCAGTTCCTCGGACGTGCCTATCTCGGCCAGAAGCGTTTCAGCGTCGAGGGGAACGACATCCTCGTTCCCATGCTCCGCAGGGCGCTCCGTGAGGCGCTGAAGGATGGTGCGCGCGAGGTCGTCCTGGGGATGGCGCATCGCGGGCGCCTGAACGTTCTGACGCACATCCTGGGCGTCAGCTACTCCGAACTGTTGGCAGAATTCGAGGGACCGAGCATGAAGGGCGGTGCGCTCGACGTGCCCGGCACAGGCGACGTGAAGTACCACCACGGAGCCCGCGGGACCATGGAGTTCGACAGCCTGGGCTCCATCAGGGTCGACCTCATGCCGAACCCGAGCCACCTGGAGTTCGTGAACCCTGTGGTGGACGGCGTGGCTCGTGCCCGCCAGTTCTCCGGGCCCAGCCGAGGCGACGAACCCGACCCCAGATGCGTGGTCCCGGTGCTGATGCACGGTGACGCCGCGTTCGCCGCCGAGGGCGTCGTTGCGGAATCGCTCAACATGGCTCGTCTCCACGGCTACGACGTGGGCGGGACCATTCACATCATCGTGAACAACCAGGTCGGCTTCACGACCGACCCCCAGGAAGGACGCTCCACCGCCTACTCCAGCGATCTGGCGAAGGGATACGGCATTCCCGTTGTGCATGTGAACGCAGACGACCCCGAGGCTTGCATGGCGGCCGTGCGTCTGGCCATGGCGTACCGAGCCGAGTTTCTCGACGACTTCGTCATCGACCTCGTCGGGTACCGCAGGCACGGTCACAACGAGGGCGACGAGCCGAGTTACACGCAGCCGATCCTGTACAAGAAGATCAAGGACCACCCGACCGTCCGGACGTTGTACGCCGAGGAGTTGGTCGAGCGGGGTGTCCTGAGTGGCGAAGAGGCCGAAGCTATGGTCGAGCGCGTGGCAGACACGCTGCGCTCCGCCCAGGACCACGTTCGCAGTCTCGACGAGAGCGATCTCCCCAGCGGGGACGTGGTCGTCGATGCGGAGTACGAAACGCCCGTCGTACCGGAGACCACCGGAGTGGCGTTTGAGGACCTCAGCGCGGTCAACGACGCGCTATTGACGCTCCCGGAGGGTTTCTCGCCGCACCCCAAATTGTGGCGTCAGCTCTCTCGACGGGGCGACGAGTGGGGCCCCGACAAGTCATTGGACTGGGGACACGCAGAGGCCCTCGCTTTCGGCTCCCTGCTTTTGGACGGTATACCTGTTCGCCTCACGGGTCAGGACTCACAACGGGGTACGTTCAGTCACCGCCACCTCGTGCTCCACGACGTCGACAACGGAGTGGAGTTGATGCCGCTCCGGCAGGTGGCCGACACTCGAATCGAAGTCTACAACTCGCCGCTTACCGAGACGGCTACCATCGGGTTCGAGTACGGATACTCTGTGGGCGCGGACCGGGACCTCGTTCTGTGGGAGGCGCAATTCGGGGACTTCGTCAACGTCGCTCAGGTCATGATCGACCAGTTCCTCTCGTCCGGGTTCACCAAGTGGGGTCAGTATTCCCGCTTGGTGCTTCTTCTTCCGCACGGACACGAGGGACAGGGACCGGAGCACTCCAGCGCCCGCCTGGAGCGGTTCCTCCAACTATGCGCGGAGGGCAACATGCGCATCACGTACCCGACCACTCCCGCCCAGTACTTCCACATGCTGCGTCGCCAGGCGCTTCGTCGGCCGGAACGCCCCCTGGTGGTGATGACGCCCAAGAGCCTCCTCCGCCATCCGTCGGCCACGTCGCCGGTGTCGGACCTGACCGAGGGGAATTTCCTCCACGTGATCGCCGATCCCACCGTCGAGGACGCCTCCTCCGTCCGCCGTCTGGTGCTCTGCTCCGGAAAGGTGTACTACGACATCCAGGGACACGACCGGCGCGGCGCGGCGACCGCCGCCGCCGTTGCGCGTATGGAACTTTTGTATCCATTCCCAATGGATGCGCTGCAGACGCTCCTCTCGCAGTACCCCAACCTCAAGGAAGTCGTCTGGGCACAGGAGGAGCCTCGCAACATGGGCGCTCTGACGTTCGTCGGGCCACGTCTTCGGGCGGTCGTGCCCCGCACCATTCCGATGTCGCACGTCGCGCGGCCCGATCGGGCCAGTCCCGCCGAAGGGAAGGCGCGTAAGCATGCCCAGCACCAGGAGGAGGTCGTCCTCGATGCTCTCGGCCTCAGCGCCAGTGACTGACCGCGGCACGGAGCGGGGCGGTTGAACGAGTTCGTCCTCGGCATTCTCGACCGGCTCGCCGTCATCTTCGACCCGGCTACGCTGGGCGCATCCGCGGCGACGCTCTTGGCCAATTTGCTGATAGCTACGGCGACCTTCGCGGCGTACTACTTCGCGTGGAAGATCCTGTCGAGGGTGGTCGACCTCGTGGCCGAGCGGGCTGGCATGGATCAGACCGCACGTGGGTTCACCCGCACGATCTTGCAGTTCGTCGTTCTTGCGCTGGGTGCCGTCGCTGCCCTGAGCGCGATCGGTGTGAATACCGGCTCCCTGCTCGCGTCGCTGGGAATCGCGGGTCTGACCATCGGCTTCGCCGCCCGCGACGCCCTGTCGAACATGATTTCGGGGATCCTCATCTTCTGGGACCGACCCTTCGTGATCGGGGACCTGGTCGAGGTCGGAAAGTCGTACGGCCGTGTCGAGCGCATTACGCTCAGATCGACCCGGATCGTGACGCCCGACGGGCGGATGCTCGCTGTGCCCAACACCGAGATCATCAACTCGACCGTGGCGTCGTACACGAACTTCCCCCACCTACGCGTGGACATCCGAGTCGGCATCGGGGTCGGCGAGGATATCGAGCACGCGCGCCGCGTCCTGCTCGATCTGGTGGTCGGGGATGAGCGCTTCATGGACAAGCCGCCCCCCTCGGTCACGGTTGTGGAACTCGGTGACTACTTCGTGACGCTCGAGCTCGGAGTGTGGCTCTACGACGAGCGCCGCCACATCAACGTGAAGTCGAATCTACGCGAGGCCATCTTCAACGCCTTCAACCGGGAGGGTATTGATATGCCCTTCGAAACGCTCCGGCTCGAGCGGAACCCGAGGCCGAGGAAATCGGGCGCCTCCCGACCGTCCACCTGAGCGGGCGGCCGTACCGCCGCCGACCGCCTTGACTGCCCAGCCTCAACGCGCCTAACCGCCCTGCCCGCTCGACCTTCACGCCCAACTCTCCAGACCTACCGAGGCAGCGTTCTCGACGGGAATACGACCACGCTCTCATTCCCGTCGCGCCCCACCGCCGCCACGCCGAAGAGGTAGTTGTCGATGACCACGTCCTCGAGAGTGAATCGGGCCACGTCCCCGACGAAGCGTGAATACTGCCACTGGGGCGCCGTCGTGTCGCGCCAGTAGATCTTGTAGCCGGCAAGAGACGGGTCGGCTATCGCATCCCACGCGAGGGTCGTCGACGGCCGCACGGCACCCCCGATCTGGACGTTCTTCGGCTCAGGCGGCGCCCAGGCCAGAGACGCGAGCACCGAAGCGTTGAGGGCCGTCAGCTTGGCTGCGAAGGGGAAGTTCACCCCCTCGACAACGTCGCCGTACTCGACCCCGTCTTCCGTACGCAGATTCTGGTGCTGCCGCTCGTACTGCTCGTTGGTTTCCATGATGCGGACGCCCGCGAAGCCGGCGTCATTGAACGGGCGATGGTGCCCCCCGCGCCCGAAGCGATCGAGCCGGTAGATCATGATGGCGTCGAGATTCGGGAAGTAGTCGTCCGCAATCCGGTCGACATAACGCGCCAGTTGGCGGGACGGCCCATCCACCTCACCTCCGCGGGTGCGGTAGCTCCGGAGCTCCTGCTCGGTGGCCGTGCGCGGATACGGCTCTGAGAACACCCGGAACGTGTTGTTCTCGATCACGCCGTTGATGCCCTCGATGTTGCCGATCATGTCATTGTTGAGCACGCCGACGATGTCCCATCCGTCCTCCAGCGCACGGCGGGCCATGATCTGCCCGCCCCACAGCCCCTGCTCCTCACCGGACAGCCCGACGAGGATCACGCTCGTCGGAAAGCGATACTGCGTCAGGATGCGCGCAGCCTCGAGCACGCCGGCCATGCCCGACGCGTTGTCGTTGGCCCCGGGCGCATCGGTCGTCCCGTCGCTCCCGTCGGAGGCTCGCGAGTCGATGTCGCCGCTCATGATCACGTAGCGGTTCGGATGCACGGTTCCGCGGATCACGCCGACGACGTTCACGACGTTGACGGGATCGGGAATCCGTGTGCCCTCGCCACCGACGACATCCCCCTGGAAATAGACGTCCATGCATCCCCCGCACGCAGCGGAGATACGGTCCATTTCGTCTTTGATCCAGCGGCGGGCGGCTCCGATCCCGCGAGTCGTCGAAAGGGTATCGGACAGCGTGTTTCGGGTTCCGAATCCGGCCAACCGCCGAACGTCGGCCTCGACACGTGCGGCTGACGCGGCCTCGATGATCTCATAGATCCGGAGATCGGACGCAGGCGGTACGGCCTGCGCCGCAGTGGGCGTGCCCACTCCAAACGTCAGAGCGGTCACGGCGAAGAGGGTGGGGACGGGACGGGTCACGTATCGGATTCCTTCGTTGTTTGTATTTATGGGAAGATGCCAAGGTCGGTAGCCCAGCGTCGTGACGCCAGCGCTCAACCATCGCTCCACCGCAAGAGAATCTTGCCGAATGTCTCGTTCGCCTCGATCGCCCGGTGGGCGTCGCCGGCCTCGGCCGCCGGCACGACCCGGTCCACGACGGGCCGCACCGATCCATCGTTCAGGAACGGAACTACTTGATCCTGGAAGGCGCACACCAGCTCGGTCTTCTCTTCGAGGGGGCGGGCGCGAAGAACCGTGCCGCGGATCGACCCACGGCGCCCCATCAAAGCCCGGAGGTCGACCGGAGCGGACGATCCGCCCGACACACCCACCACAATGTGGCGGCCGCGACGAGCAAGCACTCGCTGATTGCCCGAAAGGTACGGTCCGCCGACCAGATCCAGGATCACGTCCGCCCCCCGCCCTTCCGTCAGTTCGAGAACCCGGTCCGGCCAGGCATCGCCCCCGACGACGGCCTCGTCGAGCCCGAGCGCCTTCGCCCTCTCCAGCTTATCCGGCGTGCGGGAGGTCCCGATCGAGCGAGCGCCGAACGCTCGCGCGAGTTGGAGCGCCGCGGTGCCCACGCCGCTTCCCACCGCATGGATGAGGAGTGTCTCGCCGGCGGTCAGTCCCTCCTGAACCACGACCGCGTCAAACGCGGTGATGAACACCTCCGGAACCGCACCCGCCTCGACCGTGTCGAGACGCTCCGGGATCCTCAGCACTATGGGCGCTGGCGCTACCAGGTACTCGGCGTAGGCGCCGCCCCCCGTGATTCCCATGACGCGATCGCCGGGACGGAAGCCGTCCACACCCGCGCCGACCTCCTCGACCACGCCCGAGTACTCCAGCCCGAGGATGTCCTCCGGATACCCGTCGGGAACCGGATAGCGGCCCATCCGCTGGAGGAGGTCCGCCCGGTTCACGCCCGACGTGACCACCCGGACGAGGATGTCGGTAGGACCGGGAGTTGGCTTCGGGACCGTGCACACCTCCAGGACGTCCGGGTCGCCTGGACGGGTGATCACGACGGCGCGCATGGTCGACTGCATGGCTGACTCCGCTTCAGGATGGACGCGCTACAGGGGAGAGTGTCACCCTCGGGGCGTGGCGGGAAGTCGGGAGGCGTCACCCAGGATCGCGCCACCTCCGCCAGAACCCTATCTTGCCCGTCCCCCAAAAACCGGACGGCCATGGAGTTACCCTTTGCACTGGAGCGTCCGCTCGTCTTCTTCGATCTGGAGACGACCGGCCTTCATCTCAAGAACGATCGCATCGTCGAGCTCGCCCTGATCAAGCTGACCCCCCAGGGCGACGTCCTCGAAAAGGTGCGCCGGTTCAATCCTGGCATCCCCATACCAGCGGAAGCGACCGCGGTCCACGGGATCTCCGACGAGGACATCGCCGGCGAGGCGCCGTTCAGCGCCCGCGCTCGGAGTCTCCTGGCCATGCTCGACGGCTGTGACCTGGCGGGCTTCAACGTCCGACGCTTCGACATCGGTATGTTGATTGAGGAGTTCAAACGGTGCAGCCTGACCTTCGACCTGGAGGGTCGGCGGGTCATCGACGTGCAGAACATCTTCCACAAAGAAGAACCACGCGATCTATCCGCAGCCGCGCGCTTCTATCTGGCACGCGAACACGAAGAGGCGCACACCGCGCTGGGCGACATTCGCACGTCCGCTGCCGTACTGGGAGCCCAGTTGGCGCGGTACCCTGACCTCCCGAAGGACCTGGATGGTCTTCATGCCTATTGCGACACGTACTTCCCGATGCGTTCCGAACTGGACCGCTGGTTCAGCAGCGAGGAGGACGGTCGTGTCTTCCGCAGGGGCAAACACCGTGGGCGATCGCTCGGGGAAGTCGCCCGGGCCGAGCCGGACTACCTGAACTGGATGATGGGCGCCGACGACATGGACGAGGAAGTCCTCGCCCTCGTTCGGGCGGCCTTGTCGAACGCCGGAGGCGACGCTCTTCCGCCCCTTTTCGAACCCCCACCCGACCCTGAGGGACCCGCATGACCGAGTCGCTTCGCACACGCTTCTTCCGCACCGCCGCTGTGGCCGCCGTCGCCGCCGTCGCGCTCATTCCCGCCGGCCTCCACGCGCAGACGCTGACCACGGCCGACATGGCCGAGTTGCGTCCCAGGAGCATCGGACCGGCCGTCACGGGCGGTCGCGTCCACGACGTCGAAGCCGTGCCCTCCGACCCCTCGATCATGTACGTGGCCGCCGCGTCCGGGGGACTGTGGAAGAGCACGAATCGCGGACACACGTGGACCAACCTCACCGACACGATGGCAGTCAGTACGTTCGGCGACGTGGCGCTCGCCCCGAGCGACCCGAACATCGTCTACGCGGGCACCGGCGAGCAGCAAAATCGGCAGAGCTCGTCCTACGGGAACGGCGTGTACCGCTCCGACGACGGTGGTGCGACCTGGCGGCACCTGGGGCTCGAGAATACGCGCCACATCGGCAGGATCCGCGTGCATCCGACCAACCCGGACATCGCGTACGTCGCGGCACTCGGCAATCTGTGGGCCGGAAGCGCGGACCGCGGCGTGTACCGAACTCGCGACGGCGGCCGCAGTTGGGACAAGGTCCTCTATGTCGACCAATTCACCGGGGCGGTGGACCTCGTCATGGACGCGCGTAATCCCGACATCCTCTACGCGGCCACGTATCAGCGCCTCCGCCGCGCGTGGGGCTTCAACGGAGGCGGTCCCGGCAGCGGCATCCACAAGACGACCGACGGCGGTCAGACGTGGACGGAGCTGACGAACGGGATTCCCGGCGCCGACAAAGGTCGCATCGGGCTGGCCATCTCCCGGTCGAACCCACGGGTGTTGAACGCTCTCATCGAGTTCGCCGACCGCGACCAGACCGGCACCTACCGTTCGGAAGACGGGGGCGGATCCTGGGAGCGCGTGAACGAGATGGACATCCGCCCCATGTACTACTCGCACATCTTCATCGACCCCAACGACGAGGACGTGGTCTACACGCTGGCCACCCGCTCCTTCGTGAGCGAGGACGGGGGACGCACCTTCGAGGCGATCGCGCCCGCGCCGACCTACGACGTCGGTGTACACGCCGACCACCACACGCTGTGGATCGACCCGAACGACTCGAACCACCTGTTCCTGGCCGGTGACGCCGGACTTCACGAGACGTACGATCGCGGCCGGAACTTCCGGAAGATCAACAACTTCCCGATCGCCCAGATGTACGCCATCGGCGTCGACATGCGTGAACCGTACAACGTCTTCGTCGGCCTTCAGGACAACCACTCGTTCATGGGACCGAGCCAGACGCGCCGGTGGATCGGCATCGTCAACGACGACTGGAAGCAGAACGGCTTCGGCGACGGCATGCACTGGCAGGCCGACCCGCGGCCCGGCGCCCGGTACACCTACGGCAGTTCGAACGGTGGGAACTACTTCCGGTACGACTTCTACACCGGTGACATGATGGACATCAGCCCCGAACCGATGCCGGGAGAGGAGGGTTACCGGTTCGATTGGACGTCGCCGATGCTCCTGTCCGAGCACGATCCGGACGTTCTGTACGTGGCGGGCAACCGCTTCCTCATCTCCCCGGACAACGGTGAGAGCTGGACGGCGTCCGACGACTTGAGCCGGCAGGTCGACCGGGATCTCCTGGAGATAATGGGCGTCCGTGGCTCAGACATCACGGTCTCCAGAAACGACGGCACCAGCAGCTTCGGCGAAGCCGTAACCATCGACGAGTCGTCGCTCGACGCACGGGTACTCTGGGTCGGTTTCGACGACGGCAACCTTCAGGTGACGCGAGACCGCGGCCGGACGTGGACCGAGGTGTCCCGCAATGTCCGGGGGATCGCAGACGGCACGTATGTGAGCCGGATCACCGCCTCCCTCAGTGCTGTGGGCACCGCGTACGCCGCCTTCGATGGCCACCGCGACGGCGACTTCCGCCCGTTCCTGTTCCGCACCGAGGACTTCGGACGCACCTGGACACCCCTTCACGCCGGGCTGCCCGCCATGGGTGTGGTCAACGACGTCATCGAGCACCCCGACAACCCGGACATCCTGTTCGTCGGAACCGAGCACCACGTGTTCGCGAGCAGCGACCGGGGCCGCACGTGGGCCAAGGCGCCGGGACTGCCGACCACGCACTACGACGACATACTGATCCATCCCCGGGAAAAGGATCTCGTGCTCGGAACGCACGGCCGAGGCGTATGGATCATCGACGACGTCGGCCCCCTCGCAGAGTGGCCCCGAGCCGTCGGCTCCGCGCACCTGTTCAGCATCGCGCCCGCCACAATGATGATCTACCGGAAGGACACCTCGTACCGAGGCCAGTCGGAGTTCCACGGACAGAACCCGCCGGACGGAGCGCTGATCACCTACAAGCTCGGCGCCGGCACCGGCCCGGCCACCCTGCGGATCACCGCACCGAACGGTCAGGTGGTGCGCACCATGACCGTGCCGTCCTCACCCGGCACACACCGGATCAACTGGGACCTCCGCCACCCCATGAATCCGGATTCGGACGAATGGGTTCTGTGGGACAACCCAGAGTTGGCGCGCCCCACGACCACGCGCGGGCCATGGGTGTCACCTGGTGCGTACACCGTAACCCTCCAAGCGCGCGGCGCGTCGTCTACCAAGACGGTCCGCGTTCAGGGCGACCCGGAAATGCCCATCTCGGTGGCGCAGTATCAGGCTCGGGAGCGCTTCATGCTCGACCTGATGGATCTCCAGGCGGAGATCCGCGCCCAGATGGAAGCACGGGGAATCAGTGGAGGCGGCGGCGGCTTCTTCGGAGGAGGCTCCCCCGACCTGTCGACCGTGGAAGGCAAGCTCCAGACGGCAAGTCGCACGGCCGGCAGCGTCTTTTCGTCCATGAGCGGCGGTGGCGTTCGCGGCGGCACCCTCCTGCCTCCGACCCAAACCATGCGGGACCGCGTAGCCGCGGCCCGAGCGCTCCTGCGCGAGGTCATGGAGATGTAGCCCTTACGCGCCTCCGCACGACTCGGTAACTGAGCGGCCGGCGCTAACCCGCCGGCCGTTCAGCGTTCAGTCTCCATCATGGTGGTGATCCACCAGCTGAAAGAGAAACGCGGACCGGCATCACCGTCCTCCCGGCCATTGTACTCGGCACATAATGTACACTATAGTTGTACAACTACATCAGGAGAACTCAATGTCTGAGCAAGTCTCATATAGCTACGCCCGACAGAATCTCGCTCGAATCTTGACGGTTGCCGAAGAGAGGCAGGAACCGGTGATCATCACTCGGCGGGGCCATGAGGACATGGCGTTGATTCCGGCGGACGAACTGCGCGGCCTCGAGGAGTCAGCCCACCTGATGCGGTCCCCCAAGAACGCGCAACGGCTTCTTCATGCGCTGCAGAGTGCGCTCGAGAACGAAGGAGTTGCCGAATCTCCCGCGTCACTGAGGAGAGTACTCGGTCTTGAGTAGGAAGACCCCTCCAGAGCGAGGTGTCTTCTTTCAGGACGAATTCCGGGAGGACCTTCGCTTCTGGATCGACACCAATAGGCGGGTTGCTCTAAGAGTCATGGATCTCGTCGACGCCGTCACGCGCGATCCCTTTAACGGAATCGGCAAGCCTGAACGCCTGAGACATCTGGCGCCCAGCATGTGGTCGCGGCGAATCACCCAGGAGCACCGACTCGTGTACTTGGTTCGAAACGACCGCATAGATTTCCTTCAATGCCGATACCACTACTAGCAATACCGCTTGTCCGCTTGCTCGCGGGTGTCGACGCTCTGGTGCTGCCGGCGTGACCCCGGCAAAGTACCGTTCAGGGCCACGACCAGCTTGCCGCGAACACATTCGTTCACCGCCGTCGACCGAATCAGGCGCCTCAACCCACCAGCCGCTCCCCGACGGCCAGCGCAGCGCCGCCGTCGACCCAACCCGCCCCCCAAACCCACAGGCCCCAAGGCCGGACGGATCGGCGGCCCGCTCGCAGGCTCCAGCGGGGGACCCCCGTTGAAGGAGGGAACCCGGCGCGTGGATTTGGTCGGCCGCGCGCCGTGTAGCGCAGCCTCCGCCCGCTAGGACCTCCAAACACGCCCCCAGGCGGAGCGATCCCGACCCCACGGGGGTCCGCCGCCGGAGCCCAACCCAAAACGCCCACCCTACCTACGAATCCGCTCCGGCCGCCTCATCACGATTCTCCACCCCCGGCTGATCGACTACCCCCACGCCCCCTCCCCTTGCCGAAGCACCTTCTCGTGATCTTGATTGTTTCACATCGATTCTATATCGACATCGACTCTCCCCCGTGCCGTTTCGATTGCACATCGGTGCCCCTTCTCCCTCTCGGACCTCGCTCGGAGCCATGCTCTTCTACGCCCATTCCGGCATCCGCTACCTGGTGTTCCTATCCGGTGTGATCACGCTCGGATACGCTCTTTTCGGACTGGTCGCCCGGCGCGATCATGACAAAGGAATGCGCATTGCCGCCGCGATCTTCGCCGGTTCGCTTGACCTCAACATCTTGGTCGGCGCTGGCCTGCTGTTCTCTGGACGCTTCTTCCCCGGAGTCGGCGTCCACCTCGTCTTCATGCTGGCGGCCACCGTGGTCGCCCACCTCGTGCCTGGCGTGATGAAGCGCACGAGTGTCGAGAAACGAACGTACGCTCCCTATGTCATCGGTACGGCCGTATCTCTAGCACTCGTAGTGACGGGAATCACGATGCTGGGACGCCCGCTTTTGGGAAGCGGATGATCGGAATCGACTGAACCGGCTGACGCGCTACGCGACGCCATGATTCGGAACGCCAAGACCCTCGCCGGTCGACTCGGGGTGTCCCCGCGGTTTCTTTGTGAATTCGCCATTGGAGAAGCTCCTCCGGCTTGCGGTTCACACGATCTGGAACGACAGCGAAACTTAAGGCTATGAGTGCGTCCAGCCACACTTAAGGGTTTTCATGCCGCCATCGCTGCCCCCACTCGAAGCCCACGCCGACGCGAGCGATACCCGGGGACCGCGCGATCTGGGTCTCGTCATGGGTGGGGGTGGCGCGAGAGCCGCCTACCAGGTCGGCTTCCTGCGGCACCTCGCGCGCCGATTCCCGAATCTCGAAATCCCGTACATCACGGGTGTCTCCGCAGGGGCCATCAACGCGGCCCATCTGGCGTCGCACCACGGGACGTTCCTCCAGGCGGCCGACGAACTCTCTTGCCTATGGGGCGACCTCACCGTCGAGGATGTCTTCCGGGTCGACGGCCGCGCGCTCGCCCTCAATGCTCTTCGGTGGCTCGCACAGTTGATCTTCGGTGGCTTTCGGGGGACGTCCGGTGTTCGGGGCCTGGTGGACACGCAGCCACTGCGTGAATACCTGACGGAAGCGCTCCACGCCGTCGACGGGGAGTTGACGGGAGTCCACCAAAACCTTCGCGCGGGGGGCCTGCGGGCCGTCGCGATCAGCACGTCGAGCTACAGCACAGGCCAATCCGTCACGTGGGTCGAGGGTGAGGACATCCGTGAGTGGGAGCGTCCCCAACGACGCGCGGTCAACACCTGCTTGACGGTCGAGCACATCATGGCGTCCGCCGCTCTGCCCTTGCTCTTTCCCTCCGTCGAGCTCGAGGGTGCATGGTACGGAGATGGTGGTATCAGACTAACCGCTCCGATGTCGCCCGCTCTACACCTCGGTGCCCGCCGTGTCATGGCCATTTCGACCCGGTACGCGAGGAGTCAGGCCGAAGCGGACGAGCCCACCGTCTTCGGCTACCCACCACCGGCTCAGGTGGCCGGTGTGCTCATGAACTCGATTTTCCTTGACCTGCTCGACCACGACGCGCTTCGTCTCGAGAGGCTCAACCAACTGCTGACCGAGTTGCCCGAGGAGAAGCGGTTGGGCCTTCGCCCGGTGAAGCTTCTCATCCACCGTCCCTCTACCGACCTCGGCAGACTGGCCACACAGTACGAAGTGCAGCTACCTCGGTTCTTCCGATTCCTGACCCGCTCCCTCGGAACTCGTGAAACACAGAGCCCCGACTTCTTGAGTTTGGTGATGTTTCAACCCGACTACCTCAGAGCCTTGATGGAGATCGGCGAGGCCGACGCCGACGCGAACGCCGACGAAGTCCTCGAGTTCTTCACCGGCGATCTCTAGACCAGAGCGAACAAGACCATGTCCAACGCCGCCAACGTTACGAACCACGCCTCCGAGCAGGAGGCTCGTGAGGTCGCCGAAGCTGCCCGGGAGAAAGACTGGGAGAAGAGGAGCTTCGCCCGCGCTCTCTTCGAGGGTCGCTTCAACCTGGACCTCGTCTATCCCCACCCACGGCCCGACGCCGCCGAAGAGACCAGGGCCGAGGAATTCCTTTCCCGTCTGAAGGCGTTCGCCCGGGACCACATCGACGGCGATGCGATCGACCGGGAGGGGTGGGTGCCCCAGGAAGTCCTGGACGGGCTAGCCGAGGTGGGCGCGTTCGGCATGAAGATCCCGCGGGAGTATGGGGGGCTCGGCCTCTCGCAGACTTCCTACAACAAGGCGCTGGCCATCGTTGCGTCCCGGTGTGGAGCGACAGGCGCCTTCCTGTCAGCCCACCAGTCGATCGGGGTCCCCGGCCCGATCATCAAGTTCGGGACGCAGCAGCAGAAGGACGAATACCTCCCCCGTCTGGCTCGGGGTGAGCTCTCGGCATTCGCGCTGACGGAGCCTGACGTCGGCTCGGACCCGGCCAACATGAGCACGGTGGCCGAGCTGTCCGAGGACGGGAGCCACTACCTCCTGAACGGCGAGAAGCTCTGGTGCACCAACGGTCCACGTGCGGACATTATCATCGTCATGGCACGCACGATGGCGCGCGACGGATCGAACAAGCGGCGTACGAGCGCCTTCGTCGTCGAGATGAAGTGGGAGGGCGTGGAGGTAGCCCAGACGTGCAGCTTCATGGGTCTCCGCGGGCTGTCGAACGGCGTCATCAAGTTCCACGACGTGAAGGTGCCCGCGGAGAGCCTGCTCTGGGGTGAGGGCAAAGGACTCAAGCTGGCGCTCATCACCTTGAACACCGGCCGCCTCGCTCTGCCGGCCTTCTGCGCCGCCGCAGGCAAGGGCGCTCTGGAGATGTGTCGGGACTGGGCCAACGCCCGTGTCCAGTGGGGTCTCCCGGTGGGGCGACACGATGCGGTCGCTCAGAAGTTGGGTAAGATGGCCGCGGACACCTTCGCGATGGACGCCGTGGTTGGACTCACCTCGGCTATGGCCGATTCCGGCACGTTCGATATCCGGCTCGAAGCAGCGATCGCTAAGCTGTGGGCCACGGAGGTCGGCTGGGAGCTGGTCAACGACGCGCTTCAGGTTCGCGGCGGGCGCGGATACGAGACGCACGACTCGCTCCTGGCCCGGGGGGAGACGCCCTACCCTATCGAGCGTTGGCTGCGCGACATGCGCATCAACACCATTTTCGAGGGTTCGTCCGAGATCATGCGCCTCTTCATCGCTCGTGAAGCGGTAGATCAACACCTGAGCGTTGCGGGCGACATCATCGACCCGAAAGCGTCAGTGGGTCAGAAGCTCACGGCGTTGGTCCAGGCAGGCCTGTTTTACGCCTGGTGGTATCCGACGCGATTCCTCGGCTGGAGCTTCTGGCCGCGCTACGCCGAGTTCGGCTCGTTGGCACGTCACATGCGCTTCGTGGCGCGGACGTCCCGGAAGCTCGCGCGGTCGACCTTCCACGCAATGATCCGCTTCGGTCCGAAGCTCGAGCGGCGGCAGGCCGTGCTCGGCCGGATTGTGGACGTCGGTACGGAGCTACTCGTCATGACCGCAGTTTGCGTCCGTGCCCAGATGCTGCTTACGGACGACGCTTCGGACGTCACCCCACGAACGCTTGCGGATCTTTATTGCCGGCACGCACGCCGCCGGATCGACTCCAGCTTCGACCGCCTCTTCGACAACGATGACGTGGCGACGTATCAGGTCGCTCGGGAGATGCTCGACGGGAAGTACACCTGGCTCGAAGAGGGCATCGTTTCGCTCGATACGTACCGCGAGCAGGTCGAAAAGGCACTCTCGGCGGAGGCGTCGACGGTGACCACCCCTTCAACGGCATCCCCGGGAAAAGGTTCGCTCGCTACAGCCACCCCTTCCGCCTGAAAAACGCGACCATTCCGCTTCCGATCACCACCATGAACAGGAGCAACGCGGGGTAGGCCCAGCGAACGGCCAGCTCCGGCATGAACTCGAAATTCATTCCGTAGATCCCCGCGAAAAACGTGAGCGGAATGAAGATGCTGGCCATGATGGTCAGCACCTTCATGATCTCATTGGCGCGAAAGCTGACCATCGAAAGGTAGAGGTCCACCATTCCGGAGACGACGTCACGGAGGGACTCGATCGTATCGAGCGCCTGAACCGTGTGATCCTGGACGTCCCTCATGAAGACTTTGGTGGAGTCATCGAAGAGGTGGGTCTCACTTCTCAGGATCGAGTTGAGCATCTCGCGAACGGGCCACATTGCACGGCGCAGGGTGATCAACTCGCGTTTCAGTGCGTGTAGGACCTGCATCGTGTCCTGACTCGAGTCGGCGAGCACCCGTTCGTCCAGGACCTCCGTGAACTCACCGATCTCCTCGATGACGGTGAAGTAGTGGTCGACCACGGCGTCGATCAGGGCGTAGGCCAGGTAGTCGGACCCTCGCGAGCGGATCCTCGTCCGACCGGCACGGATCCGCTCCCGCACGCCGTTGAAGACGTCGCCGTACCTTTCCTGGAATGAGAACACGTAGTTCTCTCCCACGACCAGCGACAGCTGCTCCTCGATCACTTCCTTTCGCTCGACATTCCAGGTGAGCATGGGCAGGGTCACGAATGTGTGTCCCTCGTACTCTTCGATCTTGGCGCGCTGACCCGGGGAAGCGATGTCTTCCTGGACCAGCGGGTGCCACTCGAAGCGCTCGCCGACACGACCGATCAGTTCCACCTCGTGGAGGCCGTCGATATTGATCCAGCTCACCGTCGGCAGCTTCTTCAGCTTGAGGCATTCATCGATGCTCGCCTCCTCGTTGTCATTGAGTTGCTTCTCGTCGTAGTCGAGGAAGCGCACGCGAACACGTTCGACCTTCTGCGGGCCGGACGATACCAGCGTGCCGGGCGCCGATCCGGGCTTCTTGGCTCGGCGTCGTACGAGGCGGCCCATGACCTTCATCTGGCGAGCCGGGTTGAGGGCCTCGACAATCGACGTCCGTTCGTGTTCGCGGTAGTGCGCCATGAAGAGCCTGTCACCGTAGGAGGTCGCTACGAATCCAACGTTGCCCCGAACAATGTTGTCGGAGGAGCGGAGCGTCGAGGGCAGGAGAACCCGGCCCCGGATCGGGGGTACCCGGCGCCATGTCACTCCAGCACCCACGCGCGTTCACGATAGCGGTCGTGTGGACCCTCGGCCTCCTGTACCTCGGCAGCGTCGTCCACGCCACTGAATCGAGCCTGGCCTGCCCCGACTGGCCCACCTGTTTCGGGACGATGGTTCCGGAGATGACGGGTGGTGTCTTCTGGGAGCACCTCCATCGGCTGGTGGCTGGTGGGCTTCTCTTGTTGTGGGGTCTTGGAACCTGGTTCGCCTTCCGTGAGCCCACCGTACGCCCTTGGATCGCGCGGGCGTCACTGGCGGGCGTGGGCCTCCTTCTCGTGCAGTCGGTCTTCGGTGGATTGACGGTCATCTTCGGACTTCCCGACCTGATCTCGACCACTCACCTCGGCCTCGCCTTCGCGTTCCTTATCCTGGCGACGGTGCTGGCGTCGACGACATCGTGGTCGGAGACGTCGACGACCCCGGCGCCCGGCGCCCGAGGCGCGCGGGCGTGGGCCGTCGGTGCCACGGCCACCGTGTTTGTCCAGTCGATCATCGGCGGCCTGGTGCGACACGCCGACGCCGGCATGGCGTGCCCGGACGTGCCGCTCTGCCTCGGCCAGGTAGTCCCGCCCCTCGAGGTGGGGCTGGTAGCCCTACACTTTGCCCATCGCGTGCTCGGGCTGGTAGCGGCGGTCACGGTAGTCGTGTTCGCCGTCCGCGCTCGGAACGCCGCACCCGATTCGTCTCTTCGCTCCATCGGGACGGCGGCCGTGATCGTTGTCGTTCTCCAGGTGGGCCTGGGCTTCCTGTCCGTGCTCACGGGCCTGGCCGTGGTGCCGGTGTCGCTGCACACCCTCGTGGCCGCGTCGCTCCTGGTTCTTCTGACGCACGGCGCCGTTCTCGCACACGTGGCGGCCCGCTCTCCGGCCTCCACACAGGAGCCAGCGGGTGCCCTCTGAGAAGAGCGTTCTCACGTGAGTCGAGGAGAGATCGGGGATCTGCTTGCGCTCGTGAACGCGACCCTCAACGCCACGAGCGCCGTGGCGCTGTTGCTCGGTTGGATCGCGATCCGCCGGCGTGACACGCATCGCCACCGCATGTTCATGGTCATGGCGCTCACGGCCTCTGCGGTGTTTCTCGTCTTCTACCTCACGAGGGTGTTCTTCACGGGTACACACGTTTTCGCCGGGGAGGGACCGGCTCGCGTGGTGTATCTGAGCATTCTTTTCAGCCACATCGTCCTGGCCATCGTGATCGTCCCGCTGGTACTGAGACTCGTCTGGCTCGTGCGCGCCCGCCGCTTTCGCGAGCACGCGCGCATGGCCCGGTGGACCATCCCCATTTGGGGCTACGTGTCCGTTACGGGGTTGGTGGTCTACCTGATGTTGTATCAGGTCTACGGATACAGGTGAGCGATCGACCAGGTGCATCGCCTGGGAATGGAGCGCTCGCTTCCAACAGCACGAGAGGGATCGTCGAGGCGCTGGCCGCGGCCTCGCTGTGGGGGTCGTCGGGCATCTTCAGCGTCCACCTCTTCCGAGCCGGGATCTCCCCGGGAGGCGTCGCCCTCCTCCGACCTGTGCTCGCTCTTGGCATCCTGGTGGCCGGGGCCCTCGCCCTCAGCCCACGGTCGCTCCGAGTCGATCGGTCAGCGCTTCCCTTTCTCGTTCTGGTGGGTGGTGCCACGGTGAGCCTCTTCCAGGTCAGCTACCAGCTATCCATCGACGCAGTGGGGGTCCCCAGCACGGTTGCTATGGTGTTCCTCGCCCCTTCGTTGGTGGTTGCCTCCGCCGGCCCGCTTCTGGGAGAATGGCCGACGCCGCGGCGGATTGGCCTGGCGCTCCTGACCGCCGCCGGAGTCTGGCTGTCCGTGCTCGGCGCCGAGGCCACCGAAGCCTCGTTCGGCACCAGCGGACTGATGTGGGGCTTCCTCGCGGCCGTCGGATACGCCGGCTATACGCTCGTCGGCCGGTATGCGGGCTCGCGGTGGGACGTGATTCCCACGGTGGTCTACACGACGGCGGGCGCCTGCGTCATGCTCGCCCTGATCGTGCCGTGGGCAGCGGCACCTGTGGTGATGCCGACCAACGAGAGTGGCTGGCTACTACTCGGGATGTATGCGTTGGTCACGATCGCCGTGGCCCAGATGCTCTTCTACGACGCGCTCCGACACGCGGAGGCCAGCCGCGTCAGTATCGCGGCCGCCGCGGAGCCCGTGGTGGCGGCGGTCCTGGCCACGTTCCTCCTCTCCCAAGGGCTGGACCCCACGGGCTGGATCGGGCTCCTGATGGTCGTTGCTGGCGTCGTGGGCGTCTCGTTGGATCGTGGCCGTCGCGGCCAAGGAGCCTCTGCGTAGGCGAGGCTCCTCAGACCACTCACGTTGCCGGAAACGAGACTTCGACCTTCGCGCCGCCGTCGGCCGCATTGCTGAGTTCGATACGCCCGCCCATTGCCTCGAAGGATCTGCGCGCGTGGGGAAGCCCAAGGCCCAGCCCGTCATCCGCGGTCGAGTAGAACGGGTCGAACGCCCGTTTGAACGCCTCTTCGGAGAATCCTTCCCCGCGATCACGAACCTCCAGATGGGCGCGACCGTCCCGCTTCGTGACGGTGACGTCGACGGTGTCGTCGCCGCCGAAGCGGGTGGCGTTGTGCAGGAGCAAGTAGGTCGCGTCCATGAACGACTGTCGGTCCAGGTCCGCCCGGACCGGACCTTCCGTGCGTAGCCGCACGGTCACACCCTGGTCCTGCGTGAACTCGTGTGTCACCTCCTGGACGAGTTTGGACAGATCCAGTCCCTGGACGTCGGTGCCAGGCTCTCCCAGGAAGAACTCGAGGTCCTCCAGGCTGCCAAGTGCCCGCCCGATGCGCTCCCGTAGCTCTGCCGCTCCCGCCGTTGCTGACACGTCCGCCAACGGCTCTTTGACGGAGCGGTCGAGGAAGCCTCCAATACGGGAGAGGGCCTCCCTCAACGCCCGCTGGTGCTCGACCCCACGAGGCGTCCACCCCGCTTCCAGAGCACGGAGTATATCGGACTCGGGGGTTCCCGGGTCGGCAGGGGGCGGCAGCGCGCCCCGGGCGACAGCGGAAGCGAACTCGCGCATACGTTTCATCAGAGCCGCCTCGGCGTCCGAGCGGGCGAGCGTCACCGCGCTTCCCATGCCCGATCGTCCGACCGAGTAACCGATTACGCCTGCGAGTACGGCCGCCACCGCGGCCGCAAGTGCGATCTCCATCCAGATCCTCGTTGATTGGGCCGTCCTGGCCCAGGATGTTCGCACCGGCGGCCTACCCCGGCAACAGCGTTCGGCGGCGCCTCGTTGCTGATGGCGGGCTACTCGCCCCGTGCGTCGACGGCCGGATCGAGAAGGTTCCCCTCCCAGCGGCACAGGTCATCTCCGCGCGACTGGCAGAGGACGTGAGCCACCTTGGCGGGCCGCCCAGTGGCGTGCTCCAGCATCTCCCGAATAAAGCCGTTGAGAAAACAGCACGCGTCGCCGCCCGGGTCGGCTTCGATGAACAGAAGCGACCGTCCCTCGACCGTGAACGAGCCCCGACCGAAGCCGCCCACTCGACGCCCGAACAGCTTCTTGAGTTTCCTGCGTACGGCAGAGCGGGCCGCAGCCAGCGCGATGGTCCTGGGTAGGGCGCGGCGCCAGCCGGGAGGGCGGCGTGGGCCTGCCAGCACCTGGCCCACGCGCAGAAAAACCTCTTCGGAGTCCGGGCGGCGAATCACCAGACGGAAGAGGTCGGAGATCTCCGCGTCGGTCAGGAGTACACCCTTCTTCACATCTTCGCGGTAGGTGCGGATCTGTCGCTCGACAACGTCGCTCAGCCCCAGCCGTCGAGGCATGGTCACGGCCGGATCTTCCGACTCCATGACCTCCATCGGATGGTCCTGGTCGCGGATGACCTCGAGAAGTCGAAGCGCGACCACGGCCCGCACCCTTCGATTTTCGGAGTCCGCTGTGGGCAGGAAGGGTGCGTCGGTCACGAGCTGCCGGGGTCGAGGGCGGTGTCGGCGGGGGGACCGGACAATGTCGCCACCCTCCGTACGACGAGCAACGGAAGGGACCGATCCTAAGGGTGGGAATAGCCCACGTACCGAATTGAGAGTGACAGGACCGAGGCCTGGATGTATATAGAGAGTGTCGGAACGGCTCACGCTTTTTCGGCTCTTGAAGCGGGGCGAGTGTGAAGGAGTGTTTCTCGTGGCCCACCCTGGGGGGGCTGGTTCTTCGTGCCACTGAGATCCTTCGCCTCCCCCGCTTCTTTTCTCCATTGTGCGCAGCTTGACCGCTCCAATCCACGTCCCAGTGGGCCTTCCGATCGGGGTCCGCCCCCACGTACCTTTTGGGATGAAGCGATACGCCGCGTTCGACCCGCCCGAGTACCTCGAATGGTCCCCTGATCCGGACCTGATCCGTGAATTCCGAAACCGGGTTCACGACGACCCCGACCGCGCGTGGGTGGTCGAGGCGCTGGAGCGGGACGACCTGCTCGCCATGTACCGAGACCTTCTGCGCACGCGCATCCACGACATCGGCTTGAAGCGTTGGGTGCGTACCGGCGTGATCTCCAAGGCGTGGCTGGGAACCGGAGAGGAAGCTGTGACGGTCGGTTCCGTCTTCGCGCTGGATCGCGATCGGGACGTAGTGAGCCCGATGATTCGGAATGCAGGGGCGTTGCACATGATGGGGATGCCGCTCGCGGACATGTTTCGCGGCTACCTGGCTACCTCCGACTCGCCGAGCGGCGGGCGGGACCTCCATGTGGGCGACGCGGAGGCGGGCATCATTCAGCCGATCAGCCATATGGGCACCAGCGTCACGATCGTCGCTGGCGCGGCGCTGGCGTTCCGCAACGCAGGCGAGGATCGGGTGGCCATGACGTGGATCGGAGACGGTGCCACGCGTACGGCCGCCTGTCACGAGGGCCTCAACCTGGCCGCCGTACAGGATCTCCCAGCGGTCTTCGTCCTGCAGAACAATCAGGTGGCCCTCGGCACGCGCGCGGCGCAGCACTCCGCGGGTGACCTGAGGCGGTGGCCGGACGTATACGGCATTCCGAGCTGGACCTGTGACGGTAACAACATCCTCGACGTGTACGCGGCCACCCGTCTGGCAGCCGACCGGTGCCGAGCCGGGCAGGGCCCCGCGATGGTGGTCGCCGACACGTTCAGGATGGGCGGGCACGCGACCCACGATGAGCGGGAGGCGCGCGACACCTTCGCCCCGGAGCTCTTCGGGGCCTGGGGCCGGCGGGATCCGGTGGGGCAGTATGAGCAATACCTGCTCGATTCGGACGTCTCTGCGGAGGAGCTCGAGCAGGTCGAGGCCGAGGTCACAAAGGAAATGGATCGAGCCGCGGACGACGCTCTCGGCTCCCGAGACCGGGTACCGGCCCCGGAGGCGGCTCTCTTCGAAGGGTTCTCCGAAGGCGATGTACTGGTAGGTTTGAAGCACCGACCGGTCTGAGCGGTCACTTGAACCGGCTATGGGTCTCCGTATATTTCAATCTGAAATCGAGAATCATTCCAGATTGGAGTCCAACGGTCTCCACGGCCCCGGGGTCCCCTGTTCGGGAACCCCTTTCGTGTCCCTTAGGCCTCGACGACCCCTGAACGGAAGCGACATGGTCGAAACCAACCCGGAGAAGGTTCGCCGGCTTCTTCATTCGCAGCCCCTGGCGGATCTGACAGACGAGGAGCTGGTGACGGCGCACCTGGACGGGCGTCCGGGCGCGTTCCAGGACCTCTATGATCGGTACCGCGATCGGCTCGTGCACTTCATCACGCGAAAGACCGGCGACTCCGATCGGGCGCAGGATCTCGTGCAGGAAGCCTTCATTCGCGTCACCCGGCACCTGCATCGCTTCGACACCAGCAAGAAGTTTTCAACGTGGGTGTACACGATCGCGAGCAACCTTTCGAAGAACGAACTGCGCAACCGCTCGCGCAGCCCGCTCGTCCTCTTCCAGAAGCTCACGAACAACTGGGAAGATGACCATCGTCCGCTCCAGTTCGAGGACTTCTCGATGCGGCCGGACGATCTGTACCGCAAGCGCTTCCTCCGGTCGCTCGTCGAAGACATGGTGAAGGAGCTTCCGGAGCACCATCGCCTGGTCTTCCGACTTCGCGAACTCGAGGGCAAGAGCTACGAAGAGATCGCAGAGATTACCGGCGTGAACCTGGGAACCGTCAAGAGTCGCCTCCATCGCGCCCGCAACTCATTCGCCCAGCGGATCGAGCCCTTCCTCAACTAAGGGAGCCTCGCCCAAGCGGCGCAGGTGGCGCCAGGCGCACACCCATGTTCGATCAACTGCGACACGCGTTCAAAGAAGCGCTCGACAACTTCCAGAAGGAACTCGACCGGGACCAGGTGCCCGAGAACGTCGACAAACTCCTCAAGGGGATGATCGACGAAGCGGCGGACTCCAAGGTGCGCTTGAAGGAGCTCGAGGAAGAGGTCGCCCGCGCCAGCCGCGAGGCCTCCGTGGAAAAAAAGCAGGCCGAGATCGCGCTTCGGCGTGGCGAGATGGCCGAGAAGATCAACGACGCGGAAACGGTGGCCATCGCGAAGAAGTTCGCCGAGAAACATGTGAGGCGGCAGTTGGTTCTGGAGCAGAAAGGTCAGGCCCTTCGCGAGGAAGTCGAGATCCGCACGGCCGAGATCGCCGAGATGATGCGGTCGATCAAGAAGGCGCGGGCGCAGCGGGAGTCGCTCGCGGCCACCAGCGGCCGGACGGGCGCTCGCGAGTCACTGGGCGCGGCCGACGATCTGTTCAGCGAACTCGATCGAATGGCCGACCGAATCGATGGCCAGGAAGCCGCCGCGGACGCGGCTCGCGAGATCGACGACCTCGACCTGGGCTCGAGCGACGACGGCCTGCACGTCGACTTCGACGAGCCCGCTCGACCCGCTGAAATCGACGTGGATTCAAGGCTGGAGGAGTTGAAGCGCCGCATGGGGCGCGACTGAGGAGTTCCGCGAACGCGGCCGGCGGCTCACCGCGACATCCGCCTACTCGTCATCCACTTCGTCCGCGAAGTCCCGAAGGAACAGCAGCCCTGCGCACTCTCCCGAGAGGAACAGGATGTCCTCCCGGTCCCGTGAGGTAAGCGGCTCCCGAACCGTCCCCGACTCGACCATCAGGAACCACTCGCGGCTGCTGTGGGCCCCGAGAAAGACCACCACCGAGTGGTCGGACTCCACGATCGCCGGCGCCGACTGCGTGGGCACGCCTTCGAGCGGTGCATCGGCGAAGTCACACCGAGGCGGATCCTGCTCCAGATCGAGCGCGACGAACGGTGAGAGCGGACCTGCCGGAAACCGCCACACGATGGCTCCTCTGCCCCCTCCCGCGAGGAAGAGGGTGCGCCAGAGCGGCAGCGCGAACCGCGACCGCTCGCCATCCGCTCCCCAGAGAGCGAACGCACCTCGGGTGGGTTGGTCCTCCCCGTCATCGTCACGATGTCGGAGGTACGCGGTCAGATCGATAATGCCGTCGCTCACATCGGTAAACCTTCGATTCCGAAGGCCGCGAGTCAATGTCGGGGGGTGGTCAGTGCTTCCGAAAACCGATTAGATTGCGGCGCTGTGGGACGGCACGATGACAACAAGCACAAGGTCACGCGACGAATGCAGAACTGGATCGGGATCGGCATCTGGATCATCATGGGCGCCGCCATCGGCCTCATCATGAAAGTGGTCATCAGCCGACCGGAGGAGACGCCGGGACACACCCCGGTCCTGCTCGCGCTGGGGTCCTTCGGTGCCGTCATCGGCGGGATGCTCGGGGTTGGGCTCTTCCACCTGTACGAACCGCTCGCTCTCAGCCTCGGCGGCATGGGGGCGGCCTTCGCCTTCGCCGTTCTGTGCACGTTTCTCTACCGGTGGGGCGTCCGCAGCATGATCTGACGCGGCGACCCCCGCTCCCGTCAGGGTCTTCGCTTCGAGAGTCATTGCCATGTCCGACGCACTCGACTTCGTAGAGTCCAACCTCCCGCGCTTTCGCGCCGAGCTCTACGACTTTCTCCGTATCCCCTCGATCTCAGCGAAGTCTGAGCACGAGGGCGACATGCGGCGCGCCGCCGACTGGTTGGCGGATAAGCTCGACGCCGCCGGCCTGGAGGCTCGGGTCGACGACACCCCTGGCCACCCCATCGTCCTCGGACGCTGGCACGACGCCGGGCCCGATGCTCCGACCGTGCTGATCTACGGGCACTACGACGTCCAGCCCCCCGAACCGCTGGAGGAATGGGAGTCACCTCCGTTCGAGCCAACCGAACGAGACGGGAGGGTCTACGCCCGGGGATCCGCGGACGACAAAGGGCAGCTCTACATGCACGTGAAGGCGCTGGAGGCGCTCCTCGCGGTGGACGGTTCGCTCCCCATCAACGTGGTCGTCCTGGCGGAGGGCGAGGAGGAGGTCGGCTCGGACCACCTCGTGCCGTACGTCGCCGAGCACGCCGACGAGCTGGCGTGCGACTACGTCGTGATCTCCGACTCGAACATGTTCGCCGAAGGAATTCCCTCCATCCTGTTCTCTCTCCGGGGATTGGCCTATCTGGAGGTGCACGTCACGGGCGCCCGATCGGATCTCCACTCGGGACAGTTTGGGGGCACCGTCATGAACCCTGCCAACGCACTGGCCGGCATCATCGCCGGCCTCCACGACTCGGAAGGTCGGGTGGCCGTGGACGGCTTCTACGACGACGTAGCCGAATGGGACGAGGAGACCCGCCAGGGAATCCGCTCGCTACCGTTCGACGAGGACGAGTACCGGCGGGAGTTGAACCTCCCCGCGCTCGTCGGCGAGGCGGGTTGGTCCACGCTGGAACGCCTCTGGCTGCGTCCTACGTGCGACGTCAACGGCCTGCTCTCCGGATACACGGGGGAGGGAGCGAAGACCGTCCTGCCCAACCGCGCCATGGCGAAGGTGAGCTTCAGGCTCGTTCCCGATCAGGAGCCCAGCCGCGTCGCGCGGCTCGTCCGGGCCCATGTCGAGCGGGTCGCCCCGGAGGGAGTGCGTGTGGAGGTGCGCGAGCTTCACGGCGGACGCCCATGGAGAGCCAAGCTCGATGGACGGCTCGTCGACGCGGCCTCGTCGGCCCTGGAGGAAGCGTTCGGAAGGCGGCCGGTTCTGCAAGGCGAGGGGGGATCGATTCCCATCGTGGTCGACTTCGAGGAACAGCTCGACGCCTCCGCGCTCCTGGTGGGGTTCGCGCTGCCCGGCTGCAACCTCCACGCGCCGAACGAGTGGTTCCCGCTCGACGCGTTCGACCGCGGTATCGGCGCCCTCGTTCGGCTGTACGGGCGACTCGGCAAGTAGGGGTCCGCCCTCATCAGTCGGCGGCCGGGAGCACCATCGTGGTGGCCCTCAGCAGCGCCCGGGCCTTGTTCAAGGTCTCCTCGTACTCGGTGGCCGGGTCCGAGTCGGCGACGATCCCCGCCCCCGCCTGCACGTAGGCCTGGCCGTCCTTGATGAGGACGGTCCGTATGGTGATGGCCGTGTCCATCGTCCGGCCACCGAAGCCGAAGTGCCCCACGGCCCCCGCATAGGTGCCACGTCGGACCGGCTCGAGTTCGTCGATGATCTCCATGGCCCGGATCTTCGGCGCGCCGGACACCGTTCCAGCGGGAAAGCAGGCGGAAAACACGTCGACGGCCGACAGCTCCTTACGCGCGCGGCCCTCGACCTGACTCACGACGTGCATCACGTGTGAGTAGCGCTCCACCCCCATGAGCTCGGGCACGCGCACCGTGCCGTAATCGGAGACCCGACCCACGTCGTTTCGTCCGAGATCGACCAGCATGCGGTGCTCGGCCAACTCCTTCTCATCCGCCAGTAGCTCGGCAGCCATCGCCTCGTCCTCGGCAGGCGTCGAACCCCGCGGCCGCGTGCCCGCGATCGGTCGGACGGTCACCGTGCCGTCCTCCATCCGGACGAGGACCTCCGGGGAACTCCCCACGAGCGTGACGCCGTCCATCTCCAGGAAATAGAGGTAGGGAGATGGGTTGATCGAGCGGACGGCACGGTAGAGGTCGAACGGCGTGCTTTCCAGCCGCACGGCCAAACGCTGGCTCAGGACGACCTGAAAGGCGTCCCCCGCCCGGATGTACTCCCGGATGCGCTCGACCCCGTCCTCGTATTCCTCGCGCGTGGTCGTGCTCCGGAAGTCAGGGTCGGCGTCGGGCTCGTCGTCCAGGTCGAGCACGGGGGGCGGCGGCGAATCGGCGAGGAGACGGACGATCTCCCCGATCCTGCTCTCCGCAGCGGCATATCGGTCCTCGAGTTCGGCCTCGTCGCAGCCTGCATGGACGTCGACCGCGGCGATGATCTTCGCCCGACCCTTGAGGTTGTCGATGGCCACCACGAGGTCCGTGAACAGGAGCATGCCGTCGGGCACGTTGAGGTCGTTCGTCGCCCGATCAGGAAGCTCCTCGACCTGACGAACCACATCGTAGGAGAAGTACCCGACGGCGCCCCCCCAGAACCTCGGCAACCCCGGCACGGGAGCCGGGGTTCGCTCACGGAGTCGCCGATCCAGATCCCTCAAAGGGTCGGTGCAGTCCACGGGCGCCCACCCTTCCGCCGGCGTCCACCACGACACCTGCCCATCCGTGAGACGCCAGGCGCCGCTCGGGCGGGTTCCCAGGAACGTGTACCGGGCCCATTGTTCGCCTCCAACTACGGATTCCAGCAGAAAGCCGAAGGGGCCATGGGCGAGCTTGGCGTACGCCGTGACCGCGGTGTCCACATCGAAGAGGATCTCCCGCCATACGGGCACGACAGTCGCCCCGGCCGCGTGGGCCTTGAAAGCCTCCAAAGAGGGGGACAAGCGCATGGAGGGTGACGAAAACCGGGCAGAGGGAGCGGCGGACGAGGCCCCAACATCCCCTGCGCCGCGGGACGCGTCAACGCCGGTCCTGGCGGTCGACACCGGTGGCACGTTCACGGATCTGGTTCTGATGTCCGGGGAATCGGTTCGCACGCTCAAGGTGCCGTCGACTCCGTCCGACCCGGCGGAGGCCGTGCTGGACGGGATCCGCTCGATGCTCCCAAACGGGGCTGCCTTCGTTCTCCTCCACGGTTCGACCGTGGCAACCAATGCGCTCCTCGAGCGAAAGGGAGCACGGGTCGCTCTGATCACGAATCAGGGCTTCGAGGACGTCATCGAGATCGGTCGCCAGAACAGGCCCCAGCTCTACGCCCTGGTCGGGCACCGAGCGCCCCCGCTGGTGGCCCGGAAAGACCGGATCGGTGTCCGTGGCCGACTCGACGCCCAGGGCCAAGAGGTCGAACCGCTCGACCCGGTGGAGCTGGAGCGGTTGGCCCGGACCATCCAAAGCCTCGGCGCCGAGGCCGTGGCTGTCTGCCTCCTTCACTCCTACGCGAACGTGGATCACGAGCGGGAGGTCCGTCGGCACCTGGAGGCGCTGGACGTACCCATTTCGATTTCATCCCAACTGATTCCCGAGTTCCGAGAATACGAACGGACGTCGACCACGGTCGTGAACGCGTACGTCGCGCCCAAGATGTCGGCGTATCTGGGGCGTCTGTCAGCCGAGGGAGGGGCGCGTCGGGTGTCGATCATGGGGTCAAGCGGAGGAACCCTTCCTGTCGAACGGGCGCGGCGTGAGCCGGTGCACACGGTCCTGTCCGGCCCGGCCGGCGGCGTCATGGGCGCCCTCACGTGGGCTCGCCGCGCGGGGCTCGATCAGGTCGTTTCCTTCGACATGGGTGGTACGTCGACGGACGTCTCCCTGTGTCCGGGACGCCCCCTGCATACCCGCGAATTCACGATCGACGGGCAGCCCGTGGCGGTCCCGGTCATCGATATCCACACCGTCGGCGCGGGCGGCGGGTCCCTGGCTCGCCTGGACGCGGGCGGCGCCCTGCGGGTCGGTCCACAGAGCGCCGGGTCACGGCCAGGACCGATCTGCTACGGGCAGGGTGGCACGGGCGTCACGGTGACCGACGCCCACGTGTGGCTCGGACGGCTGCCCGAGGGACTGTTTCTGGGGGGCGATCACCGACTCGATCGGGCCGCGATCGAGGGCCCCCTCGAGCGAGTCGCGGAGGGCCTGGGATCGACGCTGGACGGGGCGGCGGAAGGCATCCTGGCGGTGGCCGACACGGCCATGGAGCGGGCGCTTCGGGTCATCTCGGTGGAGCGGGGCTACGACCCCGCGGGCTTCGCGATCGTAGCGTTCGGCGGGGCCGGCGCGCTTCATGTCGCCGAACTCGCGCAACGGATCGGTGCCGCTTCCGCCCTGGTGCCACCCGACCCGGGCCTCCTGTCCGCCTATGGCATGCTGGCCTCTCCCGTTACGCGGGAGGTGGCGCGTACGGTTCTGATGGACGGGAACGACGAGGGAGCCACAGCGGCGATGTCCGGCGTCTTCGACGCACTGGAGTCCTCCGCTCGCGGCGAACTGGAGGCGGAGGGAGTGGACGGAACGACCCTCGTCGTTGAGCGGTGGGTCGACGCTCGCTACCGCGGTCAGAGCTTCGAACTGAGAGTGCCGTCGGACGATTGGACGGAGCGCTTCCACGCCCACCACGAGACGCAGTACGGATATCGTAGAGACACGACGGTCGAGGCAGTAACGCTTCGAGTCTCGGTCAGCGCACCGGCGAGCGAGCCTGACGTCCCGGAACTGCGCCCCGCCGACGAACCGCTCGAGCCCGAGACGACGGCCGTCGTCTTCGGCGGCCGTCGGCTCGACGCCCAGCTGGTCCGGCGAGACGTGCTCCGACCCGGTCACGTCCTGGAGGGCCCCGCGATCGTGCACGAGTACAGCGCGACCACCTGGGTGCCTCCACGCTGGCGCGTGGACGTGGATCGGTGGGGATGCCTCCACATGCGGTCCGACGTGCCCTGATCGCGGCACTCGCAGCCGCGGTCCGAATTCGTGGGGGCCCGACAAACCGGCGTTCGGTTGTATCTTCCGCCTGGCAATTGTCGCCACGGCGCGGTCCGCGTGGCTGTTTCCACGGCGCTGGGCTTCCTTGGGACGAGCATGAACACGGACGTAGAACGAACGCCTCCGAGTGATCCAACGGCCGCGCGGGACGCGGCCGAGTTGCGACCACCCTACGGTGCCGCCGCGCTTGCGGGGCTCCTGGTTTTCGCCCTGTACGCGCTGACGCTGGCCCGGACAACCGCGTTCTGGGACACCAGCGAGTACATCGCGACCGGGCACATCATGGGGATTCCGCATCCTCCGGGGAACCCACTCTTCGTGGTGCTGGCCAAAGCATGGTCGCTGGTCCTGGCCCCGCTCGGACTTTCCGTGGCGGTTCGGATCAACCTGTTCAGCGCGTTCATGAGCGCGGCCTCGCACGGTCTGTGGTTCCTCCTCGTGCACCACATCCTCCGGTACTTCTCGAGCGACCGGGTCTTCCGTCTGGCCGGGGCGTCCGCGGCGGTGCTGGTCAGCGCGACGGCGTTCACCGTATGGAGTCAGTCGAACGTCAACGAGAAGGTCTATACGGTCTCGTTGCTGACGATCGCGCTCCTTTCCTGGCTCGCGTTCCGGTGGCAGGAGAACCTGGGCAAGGGCAAGGACGACAACGTCCTCGTGTTGATGGTGTTCATCCTGGCGCTGTCGATCGGGAACCACCTGATGGCCTTCCTGGCGGCACCCGCCATCGTGTTGTTCATCCTCCTGATTCGGCCCCAGACGTTCCTGAACTGGCGCTTGTATCCGGCGGCCGTGGCCGCAGCCATCCTCGGGGTGAGTATCCACCTCTTCCTTCCCCTCCGATCCGGGCTGGGCCCCGTGATCAACGAGGCCGCGCCGACCTGTCCCGATATCGGTTCGGCCATCGCCGCGGTCGTCACGTATGGGAAGGCAGGGTGCACCGCCTTGGTCGAGGCTCTCAACCGGACGCAGTACGACAAGCCTCCCGTGTTCGAGCGTCAGGCCTCGATGGCAAGCCAGATGGCGAACTATCTCCAGTACTTCGACTGGCAATGGGCTCGTTCGGTCGACGGCGCGCAGACGGTATTCGCGACGCTCCGGCTCCCCTTCACGATGCTGTTCACCGGACTCGGCGTGTGGGGTGCCATCGAGCACTTCCGCCGCGACAAGGCCAGCTTCTGGTACGTGGCCGCGCTGTTCGGAACGCTCTCCCTTGCGCTCATCTACTACTTGAACTTCCGATACGGCTTCTCGATCGGTGCACCCGAGGGGGCGGCGCGCGAGGTCAGAGAGCGGGACTACTTCTTCATCGTGTCGTTTTCGGTATGGGGCCTCTGGGCAGGAATCGGCATCGCCACGCTGTGGCAGGAGGCGGCGCACGAGCTCAGGGTGGGGCTCGCAAAGGCCAGCCCGATCCTCGGCCTGGCGCTGATTCCCCTCGTCATGAATTGGGGATGGGCCAACCGCGCCCATGACTACGCTGCGCGCGATTGGGCGTACAACCTGCTCATGAGCGTGGAGCCGTACGGGGTGCTCTTCACGAACGGAGACAACGATACGTTCCCGCTCTGGTACATCCAGGAGGTCGAGGGTATCCGCAAGGACGTGACCGTGATCGTCACCTCCTACCTGAACACCGACTGGTACACGAAGCAGTTGAAGGGACTGACTGCCCCCTGCCCGGACGGAGTGGAGGCGGCTGACGACCCGACCCTTATCCTGTGTCAGCGGCCATACAACGCTGAGAACACGGGTGCGGCCTACGTCACCGCCGCGTCCGAGGCGGGCGAGAAGACCGCCCTGATCGTGCCCGAACCCATCCGCGTCCCGACCCGCTCGATCATGCCGCTCGATGACGCCACCATCGACCGCGTCTCTCAGACGTATACGCCGGTCGATCAGGCTCAGGTGCTACAGATCGGCAATGTCGCGGCCCGCCTGCAGGCGGGCATGATCCTCTATCCTTGGCACCAGTATGCGCTGACGATCATCAACAACAGCATCGACGATCGGCCGATCTACTTCGCCTCCAGTGGCAACGCCGCAACCGAGTTGGGCCTGAACATGCATCTCGTCCGACAGGGACTCGCGTTCCGTCTGGTGAACGGGGAGCCTGAGACGCTCTCGGCGGGTATCATGGCCATGCAGCCCTCTCCGTACGCCCGGGTCGTCGGAGACTGGGTCGATGTCCCGAGGACCACGACCCTTCTCGAGGAGGTCTTCGTCCACGGCGAAGGGATGCCTGACGGCTGGACCCATTGGCCCGACGAAGCGACGATCGGAATCCCGAACTACTACTCATGGGCATACCTCGCGCTCACGCAAGCCGCGCTACAGGCGGGGGACAACGAGTCGGCGGCGCACTTCCAGGAACGGACGGAAACGTGGCAGCTTCTGGGAACCTAGCCGTCAGGGCGACATCGCACTGAACAGGAAACCGAACAGGGAGACGTCCGTGAGTGAGGGGCCGCGCTGGGAGAAGCTGGCGGTGTTCGCCGCGTCCTACGCCGCCGAACTCGCGCGGCAGCGTCTGGAAGCCGAGGGCATTCCCGTGGCCGTCCTCAACGATCAGACGGGAATCTTCGGGCCTGGCTTCATGGGCACCTCGGCCATCGGCGTGACCGTCCTCGTTCCGGCCGGCCGTACGGAGGAGGCCATGGAACTGGTTGAGGATCTGCTCGAGACCTTCGGCGGTGGAGCTGCTTGACGCAGCGGTAGGGCTGCCTGAACGCCCGCTCTAGAGCGAGAAAACCGTCCCGAGTCCGCGTGCTTCGGCCACCTCCAGGATGCGATCGGCCACCGAGACATCCTGTACCGCGTTTCCGACCGACTTGAAATAGGTCACGTCGTCGGCGCCCGTCCGACCCTGGATCGCACCACCCACCAGCTGTCCGATCTCGCCGAGAATCGCGCTCACGTCCAGGGTGCCCTCCGCAATGGGGCCGGCCAGATCCCCCGCCTCGGCCAACGCGGCGTCGCGCTGGTCGACGAAGATGCGGGCCCGTTGAAGAAGGTCGAGATCCACCTCGCGCATCTCTGGGGTGAAGGACCCAACCGACGTAACGTGCGTGCCGGGCTCGACGAGCGTCCCGGAGAACACCGGTTTCGGGCTCGAGGTTGCCGTGATCACGATGTCCGCGCCCTTGAGGGCGGCGGCGGCGTCCTCGACGACGCGTGCCTCGATGTCCTCCAGTTCGTCGGCCAGCGCCTTGGCTGATCCGGTCGTGCGGGAAGTGATGCGGACCTCGTCGATCTCGCGCACGACCCGCACCGCCTCCAACTGCGTCCGCGCCTGGGTGCCGGCGCCGAACAGCGCCACCACCGTCGCGTCGGTCCGCGCCAGGAGATCCGCGGCCAACCCCCCCACCGCCCCCGTCCGTAGCGCCGTAATCCACGTCCCATCCATCAGAGCCCGGGTCTGTCCCGTCTGCGCGTCCATGACCAGAACGGCCGCGTTGATCGACGGTAGGCCTTGCTGGAAATTTCCAGGATTGACCGAAACGACCTTGACCCCGAGGGCGTTCGACGGCCGGATGTATGCCGGCATGACCAGGTGAATTCCCTGCGGGGACTCCAACGAGAGGCGTACCGGGGCCTCGGCGAGGCCGGTCGAAAGGGCGGAGAACGCCTCGCGCATGACGTCGATGGCCCCCGCCATGTCGATGGCGGAGTGAACGTCGTCTCGAGAGAGAATTCGGATGTCCATGCAGGTCCTGGGAGATCAGACTTGCTTGTGACGGCAGGTCCGGGTGAAGGTATTCGACCGAAGATCGACCACAACGCCGGGATGCAACATGGAGTCCATTGAGACGAGCAACGCGCCGAAGCCGGGTGGACACTACAGTCAGGCGATGGTGCACCAGGGTACCGTGTACGTGGCTGGGCAACTGCCGTTCAATCCGCATGACCCGGACGCCACGCCCGGTGACGCATATGCTCAGACCACGCAGGCCCTCGCCAACGTCGGGGCAATCCTCGCGGCCGCCGGGAGCGGCCTGGACCATGCGCTCCAGATGACGATCTATGTCGCGGGCATCGAGTACTGGCCGGAGGTGAACCGCGCGTACGGGGAGGTCATGGGGAGCCACAAACCAGCCCGAGCGGTCGTGCCGGTTGGAGACCTCCATTACGGCTTCGTCGTCGAGATCCAGGCCATCGCCGCCGTGCGAGGCTGATTGCGCTGGGTCGAGCCGGTCAGGTCATCCCAACCGCGGGATCGTCATGTTGTCGAGGAAGAGGCGATCCTTGGAGGACAGCACCTTGATGCCGTCCTCGTCCACAACGTCGAGGAGCCGCTCGACCTCGTCGCGATTCAGCGGGTGGAGAATCCGCAGATTGATGGAACCCCACCGCTCACGGTCCTCCTGATTGCGGACGCCGGAGGACGAGTAATGCGAGTTCGGGCTCTCGACGCGGCGCCGCGCCGCGATCCGCCTACGACGCCAATGGCGGTACCACACTCGCGCAAGCAGGGCCCCGATGAATCCGGCGATGATGGATGTGATCCAGGTTGTCATGTCTTCGTACCGACGCGCTTTTCCACACGAAAGGCGACCTCGCCCGATCGCCTCGCTTCCTTCCTATAGACGTGGCCACCCTGAGAAAAGTTGCAGGGCAGCCGCCAGCGTTCAAGCCCGATGCACGGCAGATCGCCCTTCTCGCGTGGGCCAGTTCGGTACCTCTTTCAGGCAGATTCGCCCGGCCCCCGATAGCACGGCTTTGAGGGCCGCGGGACCACTCCCCGGGTCATCCCGTATCTCGAGCACCGCGTCGAAGAGTTCGGGGGTCGCATCCACCGCATCGCCACGGCAGACCAGGACGATCCGCGGGATCGCGCTGAGGAGCTTCCGCATCAGGCGGAGGACACGCACGCGGACTTCTTCGTCCAACCGGTCGAACGGCTCCTCGACGACCAGCGAGGCCAGCACTCGTCCGCCACCGGCTACGAGAGACGCCCCTGCAAGGCGTACCGCGAGGCGGCCGGCCGCGAGGTCATCCTCGGACGCTGGGGTAAGATCCGACGCGTCTCCATGGAGATGGGCGCATCCGTCGGACCAGGTGACGGCAAGAATTCGCCCCCCCGAAATCCGTCCCACGAATCTCGAGGCTCGTGCGAGGAGGACATCACGAGCGCGCACGAGGCGAGCCTCACGGACGCGGCGCAGCGCCTGCACCAGGACCATGTTCCGCTCGTCCAGTGGTTCGGTGGGTGGAGCGTTCTGCACTGCGGTATCGCCGAGTCGAACGCGGAGAATCTCCACCCGCTCGGCCCCCGCCTCGACCGACGCGTGCAGCCGCACACTCGTCCCCTCCAGGCCCCGAAGGTGCGCCGGCTTGAGTTCGAGTTGCTCCCACCGCTGTTTCCACCAACTCCCGTCCTGCACCACGGCCTCCCACTCGTCTTGGAGTTCCGCCACGACGTCGGCGTAGTGGGCGGCGAGCGGCCGGTCACAGGTCGGGCAGTGGGCGGTCTCACCCGCTGACTCGATCTGGCGGAGTCGCCCCTTCAGCTCGCGGGCTCGATCCCGATACGCGTGCAGGGTGGTCTCGGCGTCCTGCCGTTCGCGGTGCCAATCCATGATGGCCACCTGCAGGTCACCCGCCACCTCGGCCGCATCCGCGCGTGCGCTCCGGAGCTCCCGCTCCGCGACTTCCAGATCTGCCCGGAGCGCCTCTACGTCCCGATCCGAGGACGTGGTCGCCGAGCCTGGCGGGCCCGAACGTGCCACTCCGGTCGGTCCGTCGTCGTTGGAACCGATAAGCCGACGGAGGACGTCGTCGATAACCCTGAGCCCGCGAACCTCGACCAGGGCCGCCAGCGCCTGATTGATGGAACCGTCCAGGGTTTCCGCGCGGTGACCGGCCCAAAGCGCCACGAGCGGGTCACCGACCCGACCGTCGGACCCGTTCTCGACGAGAAGATCCACGACGCTTCGACGAGAGCGGCCCGCGCCTCCGATCACGGCTGTGAGACCTTCCGGCAACGAAGTGCTGACCCGCCCGACGCCGTGAACCTGCCCGTCCACGCTTGCCAGATCGCCGAGAGGCGGGCGCTCGGGCGGTGGCCACGGCACGTCCAGAATGCCCTCGAGCGCGGCCTCCATGTCTCCGGCGGGCATGCCGTCCCGTTCGAGTTCCTCCGCGAGCGAAGCACGCAGTACGGCAGGAGCGTCGGCCGGGGGCCACGCATCGGGGGGAGGCCGGAGCTCTTTCCCCGCTTCAACCGCCAGGTGGAGCGCCCGCGACCGCAGTTCCCCCAGTGGGTCGCCTTGAAGGGCCAGGAGCTCCTCTGGCTCGATCCCGTCAAGACGGAGCCTCACAATCTTTCCGGTAATGCCTCCGGGGACTTCCCGCATGACCTCGGCGACCCTCCGCCGGATCCGATCCGCGTCGCCCGAGAGGACGCGAATCGGAGCCAGGGCCGCCACCGCACGGCCGGCGATCGGATGGAAGCGAGTAGCGCCCGAGGACAGATCGACGACGAGAAAGCCCTTCTCGTCCGCCGCCTCCGACCAGGGGTCCAACGCGACTCGCTCCAGGGCACCCGAGTACTCGACTCCAGGAGATACCTGCCGTCGCCGATGCTCGCCCCCGAGGGCGATGTAGTCCCAGTCGTGCGGGTCGACGAAGACGCCAGTGCCCTGCGCCCCACCCGTGCGGCCGTGCATGACCAGGAGATTCCAGCGCGCTCTCGGATCAGGCTCGATGGCCGGTGGCGGATCGCGGAGCGTCGCGCGATACGGCACCAGCGTGACATGCAGGTCGAGCTTTTCCATGAGGATCGACCGCGTCAGGCCAGTGGCGGCCTCGACGTTCGGGAACGTGTCCAGCACAGCCAGGGCGCCCGGATCGCCGGGTCTGCGCGGCGTGTCACGAGGGCCCGAGACCATCAGGACGGGGGTCTCGGGAAGGGACGACCGAAGAAGCTCGAGTGCGCGGGCAAGCACAACGACCGCGCCCGCCGGCGGATCCGGCCGGTCGAACACGTCGCCCGCGACGACGATCACACCCGGCGCCAGCGTTACGACTTCCTGAATCGCGCGCTCGAACGCGACCGCGACGTCGCGCTCCCGGACATCCACACCCTGCTCGCTGCGACCGTAGGCCCGAAAGCCGAGGTGGAGGTCCGAGAGGTGCGCGACGATCATCCGAAGCTGGTGAAAGCGCCGGCCACCTCCGGCTTCACCGGATCGGGTTCGTCCTCACGACTGAAGCCGATCGGCGCGGGAATCGGCTCCTCTCCGGGACTGGGCGTTGCGAGGACCACGGCTTCCTCGGGCCACGCCCCGCCCGCCCGGCGATCGCCCAGGCCCTGAAGGGCGGCAGGCAACTCACGACGAAACGTCCCCGCTCTCCAGCCCGTCGGCGTGGGGACCGCCTCGAAGTCCGGGGCGAGAGGACCGAGCGCCAGGATCCCCCGCGGTTTGACCGCTCGCGCCAGCGTACTCAAGCCAAACCGCGTCATCGAAGACACCCCGCCGACGGGGCACAGGGCCGCGCTGTCGACGAGAACCAGGTCGTATGCCTCCTGCCCGGCGGCGACCAGGTCCTCGGGGTTCCCCAGGGTAAGCGAGATCCGGCCGCCCGCGTCGATGCCGGGGCTCGTACTCAGATACTCGTTCGCCAATTCCACCACAGCCGAACTCCGTTCCACCACGTCCACAACGACCCGCGGATGCGCGTGGACGGCGATCTTGGGCAGGGAGGAGGCCCCACCGCCGACCATCAGGATACGCGGTCGTCCCTGGTCCTCAGTGAAGAGAGCTTCGAATACGGCCACGTCCCAGGGGGTCGCGACCCCGCTGTCGAGGGCCATCCACCTACGCAGACATCGGCCCTCGAAAAGAAAGCGGGCTCCCTGATCCTTCATCGGCAGATGACGATCTTCCACACGCACGTCGCCTAGTGGAGATGGGCGCCGACCCCGAACGTAGATGCGGAGGCGCGCGTCCAGAACCGACCCGTAGACCAGTCCGCCGGCGGAGAGGATCACCAGGCATACGAGAAGAAGTGATGCCGGGGTCAGAACCTGTGGAAGCGACACGCCCGTGGCAACGAAGCCCAGGGCGGCGCCCATTGAGGCCGGCGCCCCCACATTCGACCGATACCCTGTGGGCTCCGTGGCGGCTGCGGTGCTCATCGCCCCCAGCACGTTTCCGCAGGCATACAGCGGGAAAGCGCCGAGCAGGGCCAAGCCGAAGCCCTGGGACAGCCCCGACGACCCGACATCCTGGAACAGGCTCCACGATGCGCTGAAGAGCGTCGCTCCAAGGAACGTGACCATGCACAACAGCCAACGTCTGCGGAGAGACGCGACGATGTCCCGCCTCTCACCAGGCCTTTCCCACAGACCCAAGCCGAACGCGCCCGCTTCCACGGTGAGGATGACCGTGAGCGACCGCATGAGCGCGGGACCGGAGTACAGGAGAAGGGTCGCCGCGATTTCCGCTGCGGCTGCGGCCGCGATTCCCACCATGAATGGAGGGATCCAACGCATGGGGTGGAGGCTGCGAACACGCGTCATCGAGCGAACACTCCGTATGCGCCTCGATGAAAGACCAGCGCCTCGCGGTCGAAGGCACCGACGCCGAGGACACGTCCCACGAGAATGCTGTGATCACCCGCCCGATGTCGACTGTCGAGCTCGCACTCGAGCCATGCGGCAACCCCCAGCAACCGGGGGACTCCGTCGTCCCCCATCTCCCACTCCACCCCATCGAATCGGCGATCCGCGGCGGTTGTGGCGAATCTGAGAGCCAACGCGGTCTGATCGTCGGACAGCACGTTCACCGTGTACCGGCTGGACGCCACGAGGTCGGCGTGCGTGCTCGCGCCCTCGTCGACGCACACGAGAACCAGGGGGGGAACGAGCGAGACGGAAGCGAACGAGTTGACCGTGAGGCCGACCGGAGCGCCCCCGGGGCCACAGGCCGTGACAACGGTGACACCGGTCGGGAATCGACCCATGGCCAACCGGAATGTCCGGGCATCAACCAATTTCAGCTCACCTCCGCGGGACGTGGTCGGGTCGGGTCGGCCCGTGACGTTTCGATTCTGCCCACGGGGTATCGCAGCCGAATGGTGTTGCCCCGTCCCGGCGCTACGATAGGTTTCAAGGTCCGGTCCCACGCAGGGGCCGAAACCCTTTGGCGGACGGACGCTCAATGGTACGGCGCTGCCTCTCGTTGGCTGTCATTGTAACCGGGCTCTCTGCCTGCGACAACGTGGAATGGGGGGGATCCGAAGTCAGTCTCTTGCCACCTCCTCCCGTTCTGGATGCCGACGGAAACGACCCTCGTGCGGAGGACGGGGATGCCCCGCTCCCGGCGCTCCCCGAAGGCCCTCTTCTGCTCGTCGGCAACCGAGACTCCACAACCGCGACGCTGGCCGTCGTCGGAGAGATCCGGGGCGATATCGTCGTGCCGTTGGCCACCGAGGAGGACGCCCCCGGCTACATCGAGTACCTCTCGAACGAGTTACTCACGCCCGGGACCGAGTTCATGCTCTTCGCCGCGGGCGCGCGCGTCGGCCGGATGATCGCGCTGGAAACCGGCGTCGATAATCGGTACTGCCAGTCCCGGCCCACCGTGACCGGCGTGGTAGAGATGTTGCCGTCCGCGCTCGCGGCCGACCGCTTTCTGGCCCTGCCCATCAGCAGAGCCGGCGCGCGTGGATACTCGCCGTACGTGACGTACGGGGACACCTACGAAGAGCGCCAGGCTTCGATCGAAATGGCCTCGAACACCGTCGACGAAGTAGGCGCCCGACGACCTCCCGCGCTCGTACCCGCACGGGCCGACCTCCGGCCCATCGAGTTGGCCGGGGTGCCCGGACGGTCGATCGCCACGACGTTCCTGTTCAACGACCAGCTCAGGATCGGCGCGCCATCCCGAAACGGTTGGTCGATGTTCATACTCGGCGTCGAGCGTGACGGTGCGATCCGGCGTGCCTTCTCGTGGTATCGCTCGGTCGAGGAGAGCGGAAAGGGCGCGCCACGTCTCTTGGACCACCTCGATTGGGACAACGACGGAGTCGCCGAGCTCCTGCTCGAGGTGTTCGGCACCGACACGCGGTGGTTCGCGACGGTGGACCGCAGCGCCGTCGAGGTCGCGGACGACCGCGAGAGGGACTGGTCCATCAGCTTCGAGGACGCGTGCGGGGTGGCCAGTTCCGCTCCGGCCGAGGGTTGATGCGAGGGCCTGTCGCGCAGGCCATACTCTTCTGCTCGCTGGCCCTTTCGCTGGCGGTATGCTCGTCGCCTGAGGGGTCGGGCGTCGACTCGGACGCCCGTTCAGCGATCGACCTGGTTGACGGAACAGGACGCTCGGTGGCGTTGCCTGGAGCGGCCACGCGGATCGTGTCTCTCGTTCCGTCCGCCACCCAGACTCTGGACGCGCTCGGTGCGCGGGCAGCCGTCGTCGGACGGACCGACTACGACACCCTCACCTGGGCGGCGGACCTGCCCTCCGTGGGAGGGGGGATCCGCCCGAGCATGGAGGCCCTGATCTCGCTGGAGCCGGATCTGGTGGTGTTGTTCGGTGGCGAGCAGGACTTCGATACCCCGGCCCGGCTCGATGAGTTGGGTATTCCCTGGGTCGGGGTCCGGCCAGACCGTATCGACGATGTATTGAACATGATCCGAGTCTTGGGACAGGCGACCGGACAGCCTGAGCAGGCTGGGAAGCTGATCGACGAGATCCGCCGCGGACTCGACCGCATCGGACGCGACCGGCGTCAGCGCCCGTCGCCGCGAGTCGCCTATGTCATGGGTGGGACGCCGCCATGGGTCGCCGGCCCGAACACGTTCATCGACGAGCTCATCGAACTCGCCGGCGGAACGAACGCGTTCGGCGACCTCGACGCCCTGTATTCGGCCGTGAATCCCGAGGAGCTGATCGCCCGGGACATCGACGTGGTCCTCGTGTCCGACCGATCCGCGTTCGAACACCGTTTCGCTCCGGGGGCGCGTGTCGAGATGGTCGACGGCGACATCCAGCTGCCTGGCCCAGGAGTCGTCCGGGTCGCGCGAGACGTCGCGGAGGCCATCCAGGGACGGAGGAGATGACCGTACGAGCGCCCGTTGCCGCGGGCGGCCTCCTCGTTCTGCTCGTCGCCTCCGTGTGGTTGGGGGTCAGGTTCGGCTCGGTCGACCTGTCCACCGCTCAGGTACTCGGAGCCTTCGTCGGGGAGGGAGATGAGATTCCCCGCACCATCGTTCTCCACTTTCGCCTCCCTCGGGTTTTCCTCGCCATGATCGTGGGCGGGGGCCTGGCTCTGGCCGGCGCGACGTTTCAGGCGGTCCTACGAAACCCGTTGGCCGAGCCCTACATCCTGGGCATCTCCGGGGGCGCTTCGGTCGGAGCGGTGGCCGTGCTCGCCACTGGTCTCGCGGCCGCATCGTCGTGGACCCTACCTCTGGCGGCCTTCGCTGGAGCTCTCCTGGCCATCGGCATCGTGTTTCGCGTGGCCACGGCGACCGGTAGGGCCATGGACGTGCGCGTGCTGCTCCTGGCCGGGGTCGTGGTCGGTGCGTTCTTCAGTGCCTGCATCGCGTTCATCCTCTCGATCTCCGACGCGCTCGTCGTTCAGAGCGCCGTCCTCTGGATCATGGGAAGCGTCGCGGTTGCGAACTGGCACGATGTAGCCATCGCGGCCGTCTACACCCTTCCCGCGGGAGTCCTTCTCCTGACGATGGCACGTCCACTCAACGCCATGGCCATCGGTGAAGAGACGGCTCAGTACCTCGGGACCGACGTGGAGCGAGTCAAACGGCTGAGCCTGGGAGTTGCCGCGCTGTTGACGGCCGCCGGCGTTGCCGTGGCGGGGGTCATCGGCTTCGTCGGCCTCGTCGTTCCTCACGCCGTTCGGCTGGTGGTCGGTCCGGACCACCGGACGCTCCTGCCCCTCTCCTTTCTGGCGGGCGCGGCCTTCCTGACGCTCGCCGACGTCGCGGCGCGAATGGTGCTGGCACCGACAGAGGTGCCGATTGGTGTGATCACCGCGTTCGTTGGGGTACCGCTCTTTCTCCTGTTGCTCCGTCGGAGCCTGACGGAATGAGGTTCTCCACGGAGGGACTGAGCCTCCGTTATCCGGGAGTGGATGGCTGGGCGCTCGACCAAGTCTCCATTTCCGTCCCTGACGGCAGTTTGTACGCGGTCCTGGGCCCGAACGGATCCGGAAAGTCGACCCTGATGAAGACGCTTCTCGGGGTGCTCTCGCCCGAGCGTGGACGGGCCGTGGTGGACGACACTCCCGTGCTCGACTGGACCCGCCGAGAGTTGGCACGTGTCGTCGGCGTCGTGTCGCAGGCGGAGACCATCGCCTTCCCCCTCACGGTGCGCGAGCTGGTGGCAATGGGCCGCTACCCGCATATGGGTGCGTTACGGGGAGAGTCTTCCCACGACAAAGGCGCGATCGCACATGCGCTCGATCAGTGCGACGCGGGCCACCTGACCAAGCGGGACGTGACCACCCTATCCGGCGGGGAGTTGCAGCGCGTTCGGATCGCCCGCGCACTCGCACAGGAGCCGCGCGCGCTCGTCCTGGACGAGCCCACGGCGAGCCTGGATATTCGCCACGAGATGGCCATCCTCGAATCGCTGCGTGCGTGGGCGGACGACGGCATGACGGTCGTCGTGGTCACGCACGGGCTCGATCAAGCAGCCCGCTTCGCGGACCGCATGCTCCTGTTGTCCCGTGGTCGAGTCGCGGCGGAGGGTCGTCCGGAGGAAGTGCTTCGGGCCGAGACGCTGGAGGAGGTGTACGGATGGCCGATCGCGGTCGAACACGACTCGATTACCGAGTCGATGCGGGTTACGCCGCTTCGTTCACGGGACGGAGCGACCCAGGCGCCTCCGCGCAGGTGAGGCGGGCGTCGCTGCCACGGATTGCGGCCCTGCCGCCTATTCCCGGCGCCTATTCCCACTCGTCGCCCCACGCGGTGACAGCGGAGTGCCCGTTACTGCGACCGACGTGCGAGGGCGCTCTCCACGGCCTCCGCGCGAATGCGCAGATAACTCCGGTAGCGAGTCGGCGCGACCTGTCCGTCGGCAACGGCGGCCTTCACCGCGCACTCGGGCTCGTGCTCGTGCGCACAGCCACGGAAGCGACACGCGTCGGCGAGCCTCTGGATCTCCGGGAAGCAGGCGGCGACGTTTTCCGGTTCGGCGCCCCACAGGCCAACGTCGCTGAAGCCCGGTGTATCCGCGACCAGACCCCCGCAGGACAGTCGGATGAGACGCGAGCTGACCGTGGTGTGGCGACCCCTTCCCGTCTTTCTCGACAGTTCCCCCACGCGGAGGCCGAGAGCCGGGTCGACAGCGTTCAGAAGAGTCGACTTCCCGGCGCCGGACGGCCCGATAAAGGCGGACGTCCCGCCGCAGATCTGCTCGGCCAGCGCAGCCACACCGAGTCCTGTCGCGGCACTGACGGGAAGGACGTCATACCCGATGGGCTCGTAGATGGCGGCCAGGTCGGCGGCGATGGTCGGCGCCCCCTCCAGATCTGCCTTGTTTATTACGACCGTGGCGCGAATTCCCGCTGCTTCGGCCACCACCAGAAGCCGGTCCACCAGCTCCATGTGGACGTCCGGATCACGTGCCGCGACCACGACGAACACGTGGCGTAGGTTGGCCGCGACCACCTTTGGCTTCCGCCCGCCCGGGCCGCGACGCACCATCTCCGTGACTCGATCCTCCACCTCGTTGATCGTCCATGCTCCCCCGTCCGGGGCGACCTGGACACGATCACCGATCACGACTCGCTCTCCCAGCCGCTCCTGTCGCTTCACCCGACCACGGAGCGAGGCCTCGACCATCGGCCCGTGGTCAGTGAGAACAGTGTATACGCCGCCCAGGGACCCATGGACCACACCCCACGCAACGAACCCCTCGCCGGTCCCCGAAGGGTCCGACGAGGGGCCGTGGCTCCTCTCCGTGTTCCGGCCATCGCTGGCCGGCAAGTTCGTCACGCCGCGAACGACTCCAGCGCACCGCCTCGCTCACCCTCCCGCAGCCTACGAAGGGCTCGGTCGCGCAGCTGACGGATCCGCTCACGAGTAACACCCAGCATGTTGCCGATTTCCTCGAGGGTGTGCTCACGCTCACCTTCGAGGCCGAAGTACAGTCGCAGCACCTTGGCGTCGCGTGCCTCGAGCGTCGACAACGCCTCGGTGATGGCCTCGGTCAAGAGCCGGCTCTCCACCTCGACCTCGGGCTCGGCGGCTTCCTCCGTGATGAACCGCTCGACCAGTTGAGAATCCTCCGAGTCACCGATAGGCGCATCGAGACGGATCTCCGCGGCGTTCAACGTCTGGAGCGACTCCACCAACTCTGGCGTCAAATCCGTGGCCTTTGCCAACTCTTCCGTCGTCGGTTCCCGACCCTTCTCCTGCTTGAGTCGCTCCTTCTCGCGGAAGATGCGCGCAAGATCGGACGCCCGGTTGAGCGGGACACGGACCGCACGGCCGTGGTTGGCCAGCGAGGCCAGAATGGCCTGTCGGATCCACCACACGGCGTACGAAATGAACTTCACACCCTGCTCGGGATCGAACTTCCGGGCAGCCGTGACCAGGCCGACGTTCCCTTCCTGGATGAGGTCGGTCAGAGATACGCCACGATTCTGGTACTTCTTGGCGACGCTGATGACGAAGCGCAGGTTGGCACGAGCCAACTCCTGGACGGCGTCTTCATCACCATTTTGAGCACGAGCTCCGAGTTCCTTCTCACGCTCGGGCGTGATGAGCTCGTGGCGGCTCACGTCACGAAGGTACTGGTCGAGAGCACTCTGCTCCTCCACACTCGCGTCGAAGCCGGTGAGGACGTTCTTGCCCTTCCGCTTCCGGCGCTTGGTGGCAGGCTTGGCAGCGCTGGCGGCCTTCGCCTTGCTAGCGGCCTTCGCCTTGCTGGCGGGCTTCGCCTTCCGAGCGGCCTTTGCCTTGGTGGCAGGCTTCGCAGTGGCCATGACGATCTATCACTCCTTTGAGACCGGCCGAACCGGTCGGAATCCCTTCTATGGTGTCGAACTGAAAGATCCTTCAAGCGCGAAGGATCTGCAGCCGTGTAAAATGGGCCAGTGCATCCGGTGTGTCAAGAAACGCCAGCCAAGGATGGATACGCCAACGCGGAGCCCGAGTTCCCACTCCCCTCGGCACACGGCGACTCCCGTCCCGACCTCCCATCCTGCGGGGATCTACGTCCCCCGGCAAGTAACCCACCCTGGCGGGTGAGTTCCTAGACGCGACGACCCTCGGAACCGTTGCCCCGGAGGAGCGATTGAAGCACTTTCGCGGCCACCCAAACCCCGACGCCGTTGTCCTACTCTTTCACAATTTCGGGGCTGTCCCACGTCGGACGGGTTCGCCGCCGCAACGAGGACAGCCTGTCGATCGAGCCTGAACTCGCCATCGCGTTCGTCACGGACGGAATGGGTGGACATCCCGGCGGCGATGTCGCGAGCCGCATTGCCGCCCTCCATGCGTGTCGCACGCTGACCGAACTGGTCCAGGAGCCCCGACGTTCGGTCCATGACCGTGACAATACCGCCCGGTTCCTGGCCGACGCGATGGAGAGATCGGTCGCAGTGGCACACGCCGCTGTCCGGCAGCGTAGTGAGACGGAGCCGCATCTCAAGGGGATGGGCACGACGCTGGTCGGGTGGGTCGGGGATCCCTCGACCGGTGCCTACGCCATGGGCCACGTAGGAGACTCGCGAGGCTACCGTCTGCGGGCCGGGAACTTCGAGAGCCTCACCCGGGATGACACGTGGGTCCAGGACCGGTTGGATCACGACCTCATTTCGGTCGAAGAGGCCCGCAGGCATCGCTATGGGCACATGCTCACTCAGTGCATCGGGCTGGAGGAGCCACCGAAGATCCATGTGGTAGAGGGGCACACGGCCCCTGGGGACCGCTTTCTGCTGTGCACCGACGGCCTCATCGGGATGATGAAGGACTGGGAAATCCGGACTACGCTCCTGGAGCACGACGACGACGACGAGGCGCTCCGCGTGCTGATCGACCGTGCCAACGAGGAAGGCGGCAAGGACAATATCACGGCCGTATTGGCGCGCGTGGGAGAGGAGTAGGGCGGTCAGCCCATCTCGACGGGACGGGTAATCTTCTCCAGTACGACGGAAGCATCCAACTCGCGGCGCTCGAACGTGAACACACGGAGCACACGCGCGGACGTGTATAGCTCACGGGTTACCTGTGGGAGATCGAGAACGCCCGGCAGGCCACCCTGCCCGAGTCTCTCCACCGCACCGTCCCGGCGCTCGACCAGGACATCGAGCTGGAACATCGCCGCCTTGGCAGGGAAGTCGATCATCACTTCACCCGGCTCGAGACCGAGATCCGACGCCAGTTCGTTCTCCACGGCCCGCTTCCACGGCGAGTCCGCCGCGGCCCAGTCCTCGACCGCGCGACCACGTAAGTCGGCCGCGGTCAACTCCACTGCCCGCTTCGGAAGGCGTCGCTGACGAAGCGCTGGTAACCAACGGGTGGCTAATCGTTCGGACACCTCGGAGTCGTCCTCCGCGGCCCGACGGCCGATTTCGTAGAGGAGTTCCTCATCCGTCGGACCGACGAGCTCCTCGGCGTCGATCAGACCCGAGCGCAAGGCCTCCTCCACAATCCGCTTGTACAACACCGTGGCGCCCCGGACCGCATGGTGCCAGTAAACGTTTCGAAACATCTGGTACTTCGCGAAGAGAAGGGACTCGAGCGCCGCCACGGCTTTCTCGTGGACGCCCACCTCGTACAGACCCGTCTCCGGGGCCGGTAGCAGCACGAGCCCCTGCAGCAGCCGGTCGACGTCCACTTCACCGTACGGGACGCCGCAGAAGCGAGCATCGCGCCGGAGGTACTCCATCTTGTCCAGATCGAGGCTGCCGCTCACGAGCCCTCGCAGAGGCAGGGCCGACCGGCCCCGGATGATCTCGTGGATATCCTCCGAGGCGGTCAGGCCCAGGGGAGCGAGGGCGTCCCGAAGCATCGGTGATGCGAAGAACTGGCTGCTCGCCTCTTCGTGATCGGTCGGAACCTGCTCCGGCTCGAGTTCCTCGAGGGCGTGGGAAAACGCGTAGTGACCGATGTCGTGCAACAGCGCGGCATAGGGGATCAGCTCTTCGCCACGCCAGACCTCCGGGGGGACGCCGCCTCGCTCGCGAAGGTGTCGAAGCGCCGTCTTCGTGAGGTGGTACACCCCGAGCGCGTGGTCGAATCGCGTGTGTGTCGCTCCGGGATAGACCAGGTGCGCGAGGCCGAGTTGGCGGATGTACCGGAGCCGTTGGAATGCCGCCGTGTCGACGATGCGGGCGGCGGTCGCATCGAGGCGAATCGTGTTCCAGAGCGGATCGCGAACCAGCTTGAACGGCGAGGTCATAGGAGAGTCGGGCCTCACGCCCGCTCGTACGCGTCCCGGAGCCACTCGATTAATTCGTCGTCGACCTCGCCGACGTCCTCGACGCGGACCCGATGGCTGACCATGGAGTTGAAACTCCCGGACTCTTCGAGTCGGTCGCCTGGCCGAGCATCCCCCAGATTCAACCCGACATCGATTCGACTCTTCGTCGACGGTTGGACGAGTCCGAACTGCTTGGACCGGCGTAGGCTCACGTAAGTCTTTTTGGGAGCGATCTCGACGTCGTCGCCGAAGCCCTCGACCGCGGTGACGATCGCGCCGTAGATGGTCCGGAGCGGCTCCTTCCCGGCGTATTGCTGGCGGAGAAGGTCGGTGTCGTCGCTGCCTTCCGCACGGCTCCGGAACTCGTGCGCCACCAGGTTGGCGTATCCGTGCGTGAACCCATGCTCGGTCTTGAGGTGCTTGATCAATTGGCCGTGTTTCTGAAGGCCGCTCCGCTGGAGCACTCCGCACCATTCGTCGAGGCTCCGACCTGTTTGGACCTCCATATTGGCGATCATCGTCTCAACCTGCGACACGGATCTCCTCCTGGCTCGTGTTCTCTGATTCCGGATGGGCCTCGCGGAATTAGCGGATGGCCCGGCCCGATTCTATGTTACCGAACAAATAGCGAAACCTCCGCCCCCGCACCAACCGTCCGTCACCTTCGTGCCCGCCAACCCCGCCCTTCGCGCCTACGTCAGAACGCACGCCGAGAACCGGCCGGGCGTCTATCGGATGTACGGACCCGGAAACGAACTGTTGTACGTGGGCAAGTCGATACGCGTGCGGACACGGCTGCTCTCGTACTTCCGCGCCCCCCGCGGTGAGAAGGCGTGGGAGTTGATCCGTGAGACGTCGCGGATCGAGTGGGACAACATCCCGAATGAGTTCAGCGCCCTCGTGACGGAAATGAAGTCCATCCAGCGTTGGCGGCCGAGGTACAACGTCCAGCACAAGCGGAAACGCATCTACGCGTTCGTGAAGGTCACCCAGGAAATAGCGCCTCGCGTGTTACCTGTGAGCCGGGTGGCGGAGGACCATGCCACGTACTACGGACCCTTCCCGCGCGTGAAGGCGCTCACGCACACCATTCGCGAGCTCTCGAACCTCCTGGGTCTGCGCGATTGTCCGGCCAGCACGCCGATGTTCTTCGGCGACCAACTCGAGATCTTCAAGGCGGGACGAGCGCCACGATGCCTGCGCGCCGATCTTCACACCTGTCTCGCGCCGTGCTGTGGGCGACCGAGCGCTGCGGAGTACGGCCAGGCGGTGGAGACGGCCCGCCGTTTCCTGGAAGGTCGGGCCGAAGCCCCGTTGCACGACCTGGAGGCCAAGATGCGCGACGCAGCCGCCCGGATGGACTTCGAGTACGCCGGCGTCCTGCGGGACCGCCTCGAACGCCTCCGGCGCTTCCGGGATGAACTCGTCGCTTTCCGCGGCCGGGTTGAAGACCTCTCCTTCGTCTACCGTGTCCCCGGTTTTCGCGGCGACGACCGGCTCTATCTGATCCGAAAGGGGCGGATCCGTAAGGAGATGGCCCATCCGAAGGGGCGGTCGGCACGGAAAAAGGCCGCCGCCATTGTGGAGGAGGTCTACTCCAACGTCGATACCGGGCCGGCCGGGCTCGCACCCGAAGACGCGGCAGAGATCCTGCTGGTGGCTCGGTGGTTCCGGATCAAGCCGAAGGAGCGAAAGCGGGCGTTGGAGCCGGGCCGATGGCTGGAGGAGAAGGGGGACCATGAGGCCCATGCTTTCGAGCCTCCGCTGGCGACCTCGCGAGCGAACTCACGATCCGCCTGCATCAGGACGGCGGGGTCCGGAGCCGGCTCTTCGGGCGAATCCGTCACCGCACAAGCCGGTAGGGCCAACAGCGCAACGACGACCAGCAATGGGCGTACGGGAGCTTTCATGGCACTGTCGCGAATAGGGTGCGCATTGCGTTGATCCGCCATAGGCCCACAGCGCACGGGGCCCCCTCGACCCACCTCACCCGCCGGGCTGCAGTTGTATCTTGCGAGCGGTGACCCCCTCGATCCGCTCCCGAGTGTAGAACACCGGGTGGAAGCGATCGGCGGCCCAGTCTTCGAACAGGTTGCGGTAGAACGGCGAATCCGGGTCCCCCGACTGACCAGGATTGTTCATGCCCACGGACCGATCCCAGTCGCCCGTGTCCACGATGATGCGAAACGACGCTCCGGCCGTCTGGTTGTCACCGTTCCCGGTGGCATTCACGGTCACGCCGTACCCACCTCGGGGCAGCGGCCCCACCTCCAGGCGCGCGCGGGTGCGTTCATCGACCGCGTTGCCCATGGGATGCCGTAGGTAGACGTGTTTGTAGTCGACCTGCCCGTACTGCCACCGTGTCATATCCGCGCCCAGTTTCCCCTCCAGGTCGGTGACGGCGGCTGCGAGCGCGTCCATCAGGACGGCATCTCGCGCCCTCATCGGATCGTTCCCCAACTCTCCCGGCGGGATGACCAGGGTCTCGATCACCCTCTGGAGGCTCGGACCAACACCCTCCGGCGCATCGTCCGGAACCAGCTCTGCGGACACAGCGCGGCGTAGCCGACTCTCCCACGCGACGTAGACCGCAGCTTCGACCGAGTTCTTGTCCAGCACGTAGTTCCAGTCGAGCAGACGGCGCCGGACCTCCTCCACGCGTGCGTTCGGCCCTGTGAGATCCCGCAGAAACGGCACCAACTGCCGGGCCGGAATCGACAGCTCGTCCGTCTGGAGGCGCATCATGTCAGCCACTGAGAACCTTCGACCGCTTCCAAGAACTTCGACAATCCGAAGCCACCGATACGGGTCGGCCCAGGAGAAACCGATTGCGTCGGGGAACGGGTAGTCCGGAGGCACCACGTCGTTGTTGGCCGTAGCGAAGTATCCTTCCTCAGGATTGACGACGTGCGGCTTGGCCTGGATCGGCAGGTAGCCATCCCATTCGAAACGCCCATCGCCTGGAACGGGAACCATTCCGCTGAAGTTGCGCCGTATCGGAGCGATACCTACGGATTGCCATCCGATGGTCCCGTCCCGGCCCGCCCACACCATGTTCTCGCCGGGGATGTTCGAATACGTGCACGCCTCGACGAACTCCTCCCAGGTGGTGGCCTGGTCCATGCGGAGGGAGGCCAGATACGGAGATCCCCCTACCTCCATCCATGCCGCTCGCACGGCATACGCGAGATCGCGACCCGCGTCCTCGAAGACGACGGGACCGTGGCGGGTGTACTTCAGTGTCACGGTCTCGGGCGCCTGCCCTTTCACCGGGATCGTCTCGGTGACGGTGGTCATCCGTTCCCACTGGCCCCGATACCGGTACCGGTCCGGATCTGCCGGATCCGTCTCGTACACCATCAGGTCCTCTCCGTCCGTACGGAACACCGTGAGCCCCCACGCGCCGAACTCGTTGTGCCCGATGGACACACCCGGCAGGCTGGGCTCCCCGCCGCCGATGACGTTCCATCCCGGCCCCACGAGGTGGACCCAGTAGCGAAGGGATGGCGCAGCCTGTACGCGATGGGGGTCGTTCGCCATCATCGGGTATCCGCTCTCCGACAACCTGCCGTCCACCGCCCAGTTGTTCGACCCGATGTCATGGGAGGGGTCGTACGCCGGGGCGTGGGCGGCCCGTGCCTCAGCCGCCTCCAGCATCGCGAACGCGTCGCCGTCTCCCCGGTGCTCGGCCATGATGTCGCCGGGCGCAAAGCGGACGCTTCCTCGGAACGCGTCGTACAGGGCGAGGATGTCCTCCGATAGAGCCTCACGGGTGACGGGACCGTGCAGCGTGAGGTCCGGGTCGCCCGGACCGTACGTTTCGATGGCCTTGACCTTCTCTGCGCCAAGGGCGGCGACAGCGCGGCCCGTCGCCAGTTCCTCGCCGATGTTGCCGAGGAGACCCTGATGCCGCGAGATGACCACTTCCGGCGTCCAGATGCCCGGAGTGATTCCCAGCAACTCGAATTCGATGGGCAGGAGGTCGGGGTCGCGCCGAGTCTGCCGCACGTAGGCGTTGATACCGTCCACGTAGGCGCCGATGATGCCAACACCGCGCGGATGGTAGTGATTGAGTTCTTGGTCCAGGTCGCGCCGGAACATGAAGAGACGGGCGCCAATGTCTCTTTCCAGTTCACGCGGCCCGAGGATTTCCGCGACGGTGCCCGTCGCCTGCCGCCGCCACATCTCCAACTGAAAGAGCCGATCGCGCGCAGCGTTCCAGCCCTGCGCGAAGAATAGATCGTGTTCGGTATCCGCGTAGATGTGGCTGATGCCCCAAGCGTCGACGAGGATCTCGACGGGGGATTCCAGGCCGGGGAGCGCGAGTCGGGTGGACTCCTGCGCGGCCGCCGCGGACGCGGCCGTCAGGGCGGCCGCAGCGAGCGCGAGCAGAGCAGAAACGCGGAGTGCGAGGGCACGGGTGGGGCGCATGGGACGCTCGTCGGCTGGGAGTCTGTTCGGACTGTGCCAGCGTAGGGCGAGGGGGGAGCCGCGCACAAGCGAGCAATGGGCACAGCGATGGGATTGGGGAGACGGACGCCCGGAAGCGGGCGCCGCGAGGTGACCTTGGGAGATCCTCGTCGGGCGGGTGGGCGCACAGGTCTGATCGCCGGAAGGTCGACCCCGACCATATGTTGCCTCCCACTTCGCACATGAGATTGGAAGGAGGCCGTATGACGAGCACACCACTGCTCGGCGGGAAGCCGGTTCCGTCGCTACTGGCCCGGGATCTCGAAGTCACGCTCGCCTTCTATGAGCGACTCGGGTTCGCCCGCACCGGCGTGTTCCCGGACGACGGGCCCCCTACCTGGGGCGAGGTCACCCGCGATGGCATCTCGCTTCAGTTCTACTCCGACCCGCCGCACGGCACGCCGACCGAGCCGATCTGCAGCGGGACGCTCTATGTGAACGCGAACGACGTACTGGCGCTGGCAGAGGAGCTGAGAGGTTACGCGCCGTTCGCCTGGGGGCCGGAGGTCATGGACTACGGAATGCGCGAATTCGCCGTCAAGGACCCGAACGGCTACTTCCTGGCCTTCACGGAGCCTGCCTGAGCCACGACGGCTTGGAAGGAAGCGAAGGAGTGCGACTACCCTCCGTCTCGGGTATCGAGCGTGCCCACCGGGAACTGTTGGGCGCGTCTTCGGCTCAGCCGAGCTTTGCCGCGATTACCTCGACCGACGGCGCGCCGTCCGCCCTGCACGCCATCGCGCTGTTGCCCGGGCCCTCCCCCGTCACGTCCCGGCCATCCACCAGGACGGTGGGGGAGCCATAGCGCTTGAAGACGTCCGGGGTCGATTCCTTCGAGAGATTCCACTCTACCCATTCGATCGGCCGGTCGAACGCCTGGGTGACGGCGCTCCGGATGTTCTCGCGCGCTTTCACGGCGTTCGGACAGCCGTCGAAGTAGACCAGTTCGAGCGTGGGGGGTGTTGGCATGTCAGTTTCAATCTCCATCCGGGGGGCGTTCGGTGGCGCTGAAGTCAGTCAGCCGCTCCAACTCCGCGACGATCGCGGCCACAGACGTCATCGTCGTATCGAACGTCACGAAGCCTTCCGCTTGGTCGTACGAAAACTTCGCTTCGCTTACACCTTCTACTCGTTGCACGGCCACACGGGCCGCCGTGGCACAACCGTCTCAGGTCATGCCGGTGACGTCGAGCGCCACCGTCGTATAGGACCCTTGAGCTTCGGCCATGTCGGCGGGCATCTCACCGTGGCCCATCGCTGCGTGATTCATGTCCGCATCATCGTGGCCGGGGATCTGAAGGAGAAGGCCCCCTCCGATCAGCACCGCCACCGCCGTCCACTGTTTCCAACCCATCCGAATACTCCTTCTCAGAATACGAGATCTTGCCAGCGTGGGAACGTGGCGAAGACCACCGCCAACACGGTGGCACTCCACAGAGTGATCTTCATTCGTCGACGCACGTCCGGATCAGCGCACGGCTTTCCTGGCTCACAAGCGGCTTTCTCTTCCCGGTCGAGCATCACGAACCCCGCAATCAGAAAGATCGCGGTAGCACCCAGGAAGTACGGCCGAAACGGTTCGAACGCGGAGAGGCCGGCGCTCGAGACACCAAGCGTCACGGCAATCACTGGACCCCCGCAGCACAGCGCGGAACCTGCCGCGGCCAACACGCCGCCGAGTCCTGGTACAACCGCCCTCAGTGAATCCCGCATCATCGTCCCCCGGCAATATCGAGCCACCCCATCAGCGTTGGGCCAAGAGGAAGCACTCCGAATCCCCGACGAGCGGCCCTGCACATGTAGTGTAAGCCCGGTACCGGAGTACAAGGTCAAGGGCTGGACCGCCTAGACCATGGAAGCCAGGTCTGAGGCATAGCTGGGATAGGCGAAGACCACGGCCTTCATCTGGTTGGCTGTGAGACCCGCTCCCATGGCCATGGCGAAGAGGTTTATCTGCTCCTCCGCGCCTGGACCCAGCACGTGAGCGCCGACGATCCGGCCGGTGCCCTTCTCGATGAGGACCTTGTGAGCGGTGTAGGGCTCTGCGACCCGCAGCGAAGAATACCAATCCGCGGTCCTTCGAAACCGAACGTAGAACTCAACTCCGTCCGCGCGAGCCGCTTCCTCGAGCAGCCCCACGGAAGCGAGCGGGGGGACTGTGAAGACAGTCGAAGGAATTGGTGGATACTCGATGTGCCGGACGTCCTTACCGGCGAGCAGGTTCTTGGCCGCGATGCGGCCTTCATTCGCTGAAATGGGCGTCAGGTTGGGCGCGCCGGTGTCGGCGCAGTCACCTGCAGCGAAGACGGCCGGGTTCGAGACACTGCGCATTGCCGTGGAGACGATGATGCCACGGTCGCTTGCCGCGACCCCGGCGGCGTCGAGAGCCAGATCCCCCAAATTCGGAACGCGGCCTGCCCCATGAACCGCCATGTCGCACGAGAGAGTGTGGGGGCCTGTGAGCGTTTCAAAGCGCACCTGCAGTCCGTCGTCGGTTTTTTCGATCCCTTCCACGCACGACTCGAGACGGACGTCGATGCCCAGCTCACGTGTGCGCTCGACGAGCAGAGCGACGAGGTCTGGATCGAAGTGGACGAGCGGGCTCGCGCCGCGGTGAAGGATCGTGACGTTCGAGGCCCCGGCTCTGCGCACGATGTGAGCGAACTCGAAGGAGATGAAGCCGCCGCCTACGAACACGATACGCTTCGGAAGGCTCTCCAGATTGAGGAAGTCCGTGCTCGTGGACAGCAGCCCTTCGCCGGGGATCTCCAGGGTCGCGGGGCGGGCCCCTGTCGCGACGTGGACGTAGCGTGCCCGAAGCGACCGGTCACCGATCCGCACCTGGTTGGGGCCGGTGAACCGGGCGGTGCCGTGGAGCGTCTCGATCCCGAGTCGTTCGAAGCCGGTCTCCAGCCGTGGCGGAACCGCGTCGGTGAAGGTGCGCTTGAAGGCCATCATATCGGACCAATCGATCCAGATGCCGTCGCTCCGTAGACCGTTGCCGGTCATCCGTTCGGCCCAGTCGAGCGCCTCGCTGACCGAGACCAGCATCTTCTTCGGATCGCAGCCCCGAAGCGCACACGTGCCCCCATAGGGAAGCGCGTCCACGATGGCGACCTGCCAGCCCTCCTTCGCGCAGGCTCGGGCCACGCCGTTGGCCCCGGTGCCCGCCCCGATCACGACCAGATCGAAGCCTTCCACGTCACTCATCCGGTATCTCCCTTCTGAGGCACCTGGCGACCAGCCTCGAGTTCCTCGAGGATCGGGCACTCGCTCGTCGGCTGGCGGGCTACGCACTTCTGCACCAGGCGCTCGAGCGAGTGCCCAATGCGCCGAAGGTCACCAATCTTGTCTTCCACTGTGGCGAGCTTGGCGCGTGCCCGTGCTTCTACGGTGACGCAAGCGGAGACCTCGTCGATACGCAGGTCGAGGAGCTCGGTGATCTCAGCCAAAGTAAAGCCGAGTTCCTGGGCGCGGCGGATGAAGCGCAGCCGATCGATAGCTTCTGCGGGATAGTGTCGGTATCCCGCCCGGGAGCGTGGAGGCTCGTCGAGCAGACCCACCCGCTCATAGTAGCGAATGGTCTCGCGCCCTACGCCTGCCGCGTCGGCAAGCCGTCCAACCGTCAGCATGTCGCTCATGCCTGAGAGTAAACCCTGTAGTTACGTACAAGGTCAAGCGGAACCGATTGGGCGGTGGCCGTGGCGGCCTACCGCGGCCGCAGCACCATGAGGGGATCCACTCGGGCCGCGCGCATGGCGGGAACGAGGGAAGCGGCGACCGCCACGGCTACGAGGATCGTAGCGACTACCGCGAAGCTGAGCGGGTCCGTGGGGGCGACTTCAAACAGGAGGCCGGCCAGGATTTTACTGGCCAAGAGCGCGATGACGACTCCAAGCCCCACCCCCACGATCGCCTGAAGCAGTCCACGCCGCACAACCAGGGCGACCACGTCGGCGCCTCCCGCCCCCACGGCCCGCCGGATTCCCACTTCCTCGAGGCGAGTGGATACCGTGAAGGTGACGGTGGCATAGACTCCCACGGCAGCAATGCCCAGGGCGATCAGGGAGAACAAGCTGAGCAGTAGCGCATAGTGGCGCTCTTCGACCGTGTTCTCACCGACTCGATCGGCCAACGCCGATACATCGGTCAGCGGCACGTTGACGTCCGCCCGGACAGCCGCCTCGCGAAGCGCGGGCGTGAGGGCTGCGGCATCGCCCGAGTACCGAAACAGGAACGCCATCGACGGCATCCAGGGGTCCTGGTACCAGGAATGGTAGGCGAGTCCTTGAATTTCGGCTTTGGGTCCCCCGTTTCGGATGTCCGCCACCACCCCGATGACAACCCACTCGAGGTTCCCCTGCCCGACGGAACTCGACAGCGTCCGGCCGACGGGTGACTCCCCGGGCCAGAGGTCGTCCGCCAGCGACTCACTCACAACGATCTCCCGAACATCGTCGGGGCCCTCAGATGGGTCGAAATCCCGGCCTGCGATGAGCGGGATCCCGACGGTGGAGAAGAAGCCGGGAAGGACGCTGTGGCGCCACCGCTTGAGCGGTTCTCCAGAGGCGGGGTGCTCGATCTCGAGTTGAACAGGCAGCCCCTCGCCGGGCAGGAACATGCTCCCGCTGACGTGGCTCACGCCGGGAATGGCCGCGAGTTGATCGCCCATGGTCCGCACGTAGTTGGTCGACGCTGGTTTGTCCGTCAGCGGACTCTGCCGGGTCGTGACGACATAGATCTCGTCCGTTTCGAAGCCCACCTCCACCATAGCGAGGCGTACGACGCTGTTGAGGAGTAGCGCTCCGCCTGCGACGAGCACCACAGTGAGGGCGATCTGGCCGACCACCAGGACCGCCCGAGCCGTCTGGCCGGAGGTCCCATCCAACGCAGTGAGGGTGAGATCCCGCCCCGGGTCGACCTGTGAGGTCGACCACGCGGGGACCATGCCGAAGGCGAGGCCGGCGAGCACGGAAGTCGCGGCCGCAAGGGCCGTGACCCGCATGTCGACAGCCACCTCACCCGCGCGGGGAAGATCCGGTGTGAAAGCGGCGAGCGTATCGACCGAGAGGAACGCGAGAACGCATCCGACGGTGCCTCCAATCAGGGCGATGACGACGCTCTCCGTGAGGAGTTGGACGACGAGCCGGGCCCGCCCCGCACCAAGGACCGTTCGGAGAGAGATCTCACGGCGCCGATCGGCGCCACGGGCGAGAAACATGTTGGCGACGTTCGCGCAGGCGATGAGCAGCAAGGTTGCCACGCCCGCGAAAATCAGACCAAGCCGGTCGCCGATTTGACCGACGGTCTGGGCATGGAGGGGTCGTGCCTCGAGCATGCGAGGGGTGCCGTCGTTTTCGGTGTTCGCGCTCGGGTGCGCCTCCGCCAGAGCGAGCGCACTGGCCCGCAACTGCTCGTTCGCGGCGCCCAGGTCGGAAGGGTCCGCCAGGCGTGCGACCCCGGAGGAGAATCCGAACGCCCGAGTCCGCTGCACGATTGGATCGCTGTAGTCGAGTGGAACCCACAGATCGCCGGCGGAGCCCCGGAGTGCCTCGGGAGGAATCCAATCTCTCGGGAGCACTCCCACGACGGTGAGGTCGCCGAGATCGGTCCGAAGCGTCGCGCCGAGGACGTTCGTCACTCCCCCCCATCGGCGCTGCCAGAGGTCGTGTGTGACGATCGCAACCGTGGGCTCCCGAAACTCGGACGCGTTAAAGCCGCGGCCTCGCGCGGGGTCCAGGCCCACGATGTTCATGAAGGCCCGCGTCGGGCGGGTGATCTGTTCGAGCGTGGCGCCTTCGTCGTCGTACACGAGCGTGGAGCCACCCTGGACACCCCCGACCTCCGTGAAGGCGCCGATGGCCTCCTCGAGATCGATGAGGTTAGCCGTCGAGATCGGCGCCAACACACCATTGTCCAACGGTCGTCCCACCTCCACGAGCACGTCCGGGTCGGGGTAGGGCAGCGGGCGCAGGAGAACGATGTCGATGACGGCGAATACGGCGGTCACGCCAGCTACGCCAAGAGCGACGGGTCCGGCGGCGGCCAGGACAAAGCCGGGGTGGCGGCGTAGAGATCTGAAGCCGTGGGCAACGTCCGCCCGGTAGCAAAAGGGGCCACCCGAAGGCGAGCCTCGCCCGCCCCTCTCGGCCAGTCCGGCGGCAACCGCACTCACCGCATCGCGGGCCGTCAGCGAAAGGACCCCGAGCACGCCCGTCCTCCCGTGCGCCTCCACGACACGATCGACATAGTAGGTCAGCGCGTCGGCTCCGTACTGGCGGCGGAAACGTGCGGGAAATGCGTACAGGCACACGCTCACAATGAGGCGACCCGCACGAACGATTGTGGGGAGCGACGGGCCGGTCATGCCGGGTCCAACGTCAGGCGGGCCTCCGCGAGCGACAGGACCTCTCTCAGGCGGTGGGCCTCGGCGGTAGCCACGCTTCGCCCCAACTCCGTAATGCAGTAGATCTTCCGCCTCGGGCCGGCGGACACGGAGCGGGCCCCCGTATCGACCTCGATTAACCCACTTCGATCCAGTCGGGCGAGGATCCGGTAGAGCGATCCCAGCTCCAAGGGGACCCTCGCACGCTCCTGCTCCATCACCGCGCCGGCGATCCCGTACGCGTGGCGCGGCCGGTCGAGCAGAATGAGGAGCAGTTGGAAGTCGGCGGGCGACAGGGGAAGGAAGGACCCCGGCTCAGCGGTACGCATGAGTCACACTATCTGCAAGGGACATATACCACGTATCTGCACACTACAAATAGCCGTTCCAAATGACAAGAGGTCCTGTTCGCGTCCTCCGAGGCGGCCTACCCGGCCTACGCCAAATACACGGTCCGACCACCCAGAGCCGTCCGCAGAACCGGGATCTCCTTGATACGATCTGGTTCGACATCGTGCGGATCACGCTCGAGTAACACGAAGTCCGCGAGCTTGCCCGACGTGATGCTGCCCTTGTCCGACTCCTCGAACGACGCGTACGCGCCATTCATCGTGCAGACCTTGAGCGCTTGATCGACGGAGATGCGCTGGCTCGGTCCCCAGACGCGTCCGGAAAAGTCCTTCCGAGTGACCATGCTCTGGATCGCCATCAGTGGCTCGTAGGGGCCTGGCGAGTGATCCGACGCCGGGGCCACGGGAATGCCGTGGTCGAGGAATGACCGGTGCGCGAACATCCACTCCATCTTGTCCTCCCCGTACTCGATCCACTTCTCGCCGTGGTAGTGCGCGTATGTGTAGAACGGAGCCGGGATGTAGTTGCCGGCGGCGATGCGCCGGAGAAGCTCTGGGTTCACTAGCGAGCAGTGCTCGATCCGGTGGCGCGGATCCGCTCGCGGCCACATCCGCTGCACTCGCTCGTAGGCGTTGAGTACCATGTCGATCGTGACGTCTCCGTTGGCATGGATCGCGACCTGCCATCCGGCGCGATGTGCGTCTTCGACCACCTCGTGGATCTCGTCCTGCGTCATGGTCAGGATCCCGAAGTCGTCCGGCCGGCCGGCATACGGCGTACTCATGGCCATCGTGCGCTCGGATGCCGAACCGTCGGCAGCGAACTTGACCGGGCCCACCCGGAGGAGCCCATCACCCAGGCCGGTCCGAACGCCCGCGTCACGAAGCGCGGGATAGGCGCCGCCGCGCGCCATGCAGTAGGTCCGCAGCGTGAGATCTCCGGCCTCCCGCGCATCCTGATAGGCCGTGAAGTCCGCCCGGCTCGTGCCCGCCTGATGGACAGAAGTCAGACCCGTCGCGTTCATCTCCCGACAGATCGCCGCGATCCCAGCGGCGCGATCCTTGGGCGTGACCTCATTGGGAATCTCGAAGACGGCTCGCGCGCGTTCCGCGACCTTCCCCGTCAACTCCCCGTTCTCCCGGAAGAAGTGACCGCCGAACGGATCGGGCGTCCGAACCGTGACTCCCGCCAACTCGAACGCCTTCGAGTTGTACACGCCGGTATGCCCCCCGCGATGCCCGACGACGATCGGGTGCCGGGTCGACACCGCGTCGAGGTCACGACGGTTCAGCGGGCGACCCTCCGCCTGCTTGGTGTCGTCGTACATGTAGCCGATGATCCACGCGCCGTGAGGCGTCGTCGACGCCCGCTCACGGAGGGCCTCCTGAATGCGCGCGATCGAGCCGAGGTTTGTGTTGACGTTCTTCAGCGCGTTGAGGCCGGCACCAGACGGATGAGAGTGCGCATCAATGAAGCCCGGAACGACGGTCGCGTCGCCCGCATCAAGGACTTCAGTGCGGCCGGACGCGGCCAGATTCCGCACGTCTCTGGACGTCCCGACCGCGATGAAGCGCCCGTCCTTGACGGCAAATGCTTCGGCCCGTGGTTGCGAATCGTCCTGGGTGAGGACGCGCGCGTTCGTGATGATGAGGTCGGGGGCGGCACCCGAGGACGCGGCCCCGCGGGCGGGGGAACCACCCACCGAGCCTCCCAATGGGACGCCGTCCTGAGCGCCCCCCTGCATCGCTCCGGACGAGGCACACCCGCTCGTGACGCCGGCAACCGCCAGCCCGCTGATGCCGAGAAAGTCCCTCCGGGTGAACTCGCTCATGAGTCGCAATCCTCTGAGAGGTGTCGGCGCCGTTCGAGGTTGCGCCGGTCCGCCATCGTACGACGGCGAGCGCCCGCCAGGCCAGGTCGCGTGGGCCAGGCGTTCCATGACTCCCGTCCTGGTCGGCATCGTCGCAGGCTCGTGGTCGCGGCCGAGGGTGGGCGCGTCATGGAGGAACTCCTCTTCGGTGTCCGCGCGACTAAGATGGGGGACTGGAAGAAAACACCGGTCCCACCGTCCGCCGCACGTCCTCGAACTCGGCAACGGCGTCGGCGTCGGGCTCGCCTATCAAGCTGACTCCGATGCACAGTGCGAAGCCCGCTGCGAACCCCGGGATCATCTCGTACAGGTCGTAGAAGCGTTCCTTGAACAGCACGACCCAGACGACGGTGGTCAAAAAGCCGCCGACCATTCCCGCCAGCGCACCGGCCCGTGTCGTCCGCCTCCAGAACAGGGAGCACAGGACCACCGGCGTGAACGCAGCCGCGATGCCCGACCAGGCGAAAAGGACGAAGTAGAACACCATTCGTACCTCCGTCAGGGCCGCAGCGAGCCCGACGAGCCCGATGACGACGGTCACTCCCTTTCCGAGCAGGGACAGCGACCGCTCCGAGGCCGTCGAGCCGAGCGCCTTCTGCCAAACGTCACGCACCACGGCCGACGACGCGAGGATCAGCAAGGAGTCGACGGTCGACATGATGGCGGCCAACACGACCACGAGGAACACACCGGTAAAGAAGGCCGGAAAGAGCGCCGCGCTCATCTCGGGGAGAACCAGTTCCGGATCGATCAGTCCGGGAAAGAGGATCCGCCCCGCCATCCCGGAGAAGACGGCGCCCACGTCGAAGCCGATCACGCAGAGCACGGCCCAGAAGCCCCCGTCGACGATGTGCTTCTGGTCGCGAGCGGCCATGAATCGCGTGAGGAGCTGCGGCGAGCCCAGGAACGCGAAGCCGATGGCGACGAAGCCAGACGCGCTGGCGACCCCGGCAGCGGTCACCCCGAACTCTCCCATGGGTCGGAGGAGCGCCGGGTCGATAGCGCCGAGCGCGTTCATGACACCTGAAAAGCCCCCCGCAGCCGGAAACGCCACGATCGGAAGCCCGATGAGGCACAGGAGCATGAGGATGCCCTGCACGAAGTCGGAGTAGGCAACAGCCTTGAAGCCACCTACCGTCGTGTAGAACAGAACGATCGCGAGGCCGATCCAGACGCCCGCGGTGTAGCCGGTGCCCAGGAACGAGTCGAACGCCTTGCCCGACGCGGTGAGCTGCGCGGCGGTGTAGGCAGCGACCATACTCAGGAGGATGACCGCGGACACGATCCGGAACGCGTGCGACGTGTCGCGAAAGCGCTCCGTCAGATAGTCCGGCACCGTGATGGCGCGATACCGGTCCGTGTACTCCTTGAAGGGGCGAGCCACGAAGACCCAGGCAGCCGCCACCCCCAACACCTCACCGAGGATGACCCAGAACGCGTGGACACCGATGGCGTATCCCATGCCCGTAAGGCCCAGGAGCAGCCACGCGCTCTCTCCGGTGGCGTTCGAACTGAATGCGATGACCCAGGACGGCAGTCGCTTACCCGCTACATAGTATCCTTCAAGGTCGTGCCCGTCCTTTCTGCTCCACAGACCAATGCCCAGGAGGATCGTCAGGTAAAGGCCGAGAACGGCCAGGACGACGCCCGACGTCACCGATCACCACGCCGGGACAGGTAGAAGGCGACCTCGATGCCGAGACCGAGAGCCACGGAGAACACGAGGAGCGCCCAGGCGTCGAGCGGCATGCCCGCGATCACGCGGCGGCCACGCGCGCACAGGCGCGTCCCAACTTCTCCAGACCTTCCCCGATCTCGCTCTCGGAAATAAGCAGCGATGGGCCGATTCGGACGACGTGGCCCTCCATCCCTCCCTGCCCCACGAGCAGCGCCTCTTCTCTGGTGGCTTCCAGGAGCGCCCTCGCCCGGCCCGCGTCCGGCACCCGCGAGGAGCCGTCGACCACCAACTCCATCGCCTGCATGAGGCCCATCCCGCGGACGTCCCCGATCCAGTCGTACCGGCGGCCCAGCGAATCGAGCCCTTCGCGAAGTTGTCGCCCCCGCTCCTCGGCCCGGGTCGGTACGTCCTCGTCGCGCATGACGTCCAATGTGGCGCACATGGCGGCCATGCAGACCGGGTTGCCGCCAAAGGTGGAGATGGTCTTTCCCTTCCACGAACGGGCGATCTCATCGGTGGTGATCGTGGCGCCCACCGGGAATCCCCCGGCGATGCCCTTGGCCATGACCATGACGTCAGGCACGACATTTTCGTGCTCGATGGCAAACCAATGTCCACCGGTCCTGCCGAAGCCCGCCTGCACCTCGTCGATGATCAGCAGCGCGCCGTATCCGCGGACGATCTCCGCCACTCTCTCGAAATAGCCCTTCGGCGGCACCACGTACCCGCCGACCCCCAGGATCGTCTCCGCGATGAAGGCGGCGGGCTGGCCGTTGGTCGTCGTGCGGATGACGTCCTCGACGTCCCGAGCGAAGCGCTCGGCGCACGTCTCGTCGCACGGTCGCTTGAAGGGACAGCGATAGGGATAGGGGGTGATGGCGTGGTGCACGCCCGCTACCCGGGTGGCAAGGGGACGCCACGCCGCGTGAGCGGTGACGCTCGTGGCCATGAACGAGCGGCCGTGGTACGCCTGCCGGAGCGCGATGATCTCGGAGCGCCCCGTGTGGGCGCACGCCATCTGGAGGGCGGTCTCGATCGCCTCCGTTCCCGAATTCGTGAAGAACGTCCGACGCAGACCGCCCGGGGCGATGTCCGCCAGCTTCCGAGCGGCCTCGACCTGGACATCGGTGGCGTACAGGGTAGAGACATGGCCCAGGCGACCCACCTGGTCGCGGACCCGATCGACTACTCGCGGATGGCAGTGCCCGACCGAGGTCGTCAGAATGCCGCTGAACAGGTCGAGGTACTCCACCCCGTCGGCGTCCGTCACCCGCGCGCCGCATCCTTCCGACAGGACCAGCGGCTCGTCGTACATGTGCAGAAGTGCCGGCAGCAGGTAGTCGTCCTGGCCACTCCGGACATCAGCGGCGGTCGGGTGCGACAGAGCGGTCTGGATCATGGCTTCCTCAAGGACGCGGCTTCGAAGGTCTCAAGCATATCGGCCTCCGCTGGCGGGCTCCGCAAGTCCGAGGGCAACGGATAGTCCGTGGCAGCGACGGCGTCCTGGGCGGCGTCGAGGTCGTAACGTGTGCACTGAAGCATCACGTCCTCATGCAGGAGTGCCCAGTAGGCACCGGGCGCGCCGAACGGCATGCCTACGCTGCCCGCGTTGACCAAACGGACCGGGCGACCGTCAATCGAGATAATTCGGTCGAACTGCATGTGGGTGTGCCCGCACACGATCAGGTCCGCGTCGACCCCGCGGAGTTCCGTAGCGAGACGACCCTCGTCGGTGACCCGTGTGAATATCGTGTTCTCGTCGTTCGGAGTGGCGTGGCAGAAGAGCACGTCACCGAGAGCCGGGAGTCGCCTTCGTACGGTCGCCGGCCAGGTGGCCATGAAGTCCAGGTCGGCGCCGTCGACGGCGTCGACTACCCATCGCATGGTCTCCTGGAAGGCCGCCGGGACTCGAGCGGGCATGGTCCCACCACGGATTGTCAGGACGTCCCGTTCGCCATTTCCGTACAAAAATTCGACGGGGATCTCGAGCGCCCGGAGCGCGGCCATGCAAGCTCCCGGCATCGGACCCGGAAGAACGTCGCCACCGACGACCACTTGATCGACCTCAGCAGCGCGAACGTCCCCGAGCACCGCTTCCAGCGCGGGGAGATTCCCGTGGATGTCGTATAGAGCGGCAATGCGCACGCTGATCCGCACGGTTGGGGGAGACTCCTTGCCGCCCTCGACTACCGGAGGTGCCCGCCGCTACCGCCTGCGGAACGCGCCGGTGATCTCGACCGTGACCGGCACACCGTCGATGCTGTCCGGCACGGCCGCAGCCGCCTCCTCGGAGCGTACATATACCATCAGGCAGGGGCTGTCCGCGTCACCGCCCACGGCGGTGCCCGTTACTCCAGGCCGGCCCATGACGGTGCGGCTCAACTTCTTGAGGGCTGCTTTCAGATCGGGATTCATCTCGTGCCCTCACCGTCGATGGATACCGAGAACCGGTCCAGGACGAAGTCGATGGGATTGGCGATCGTGTTGGTGTTGCTACCCGCGAACAGGAGCGCGACGGGGCGTCGGTCACCCAGGAGCAGCCCCTTCGTCACAACCAACGAGCCCGAGTCACCGGGACCGCTGAAACTTCCGTCGGAAATTACGATCTGATCGACAAAGCGGGCGTTGCCGGCCCCGTAGCCGACGTCGATCGTGGCATGGATTCCGGTCACGCGTCCGACCGTCTGCCCCGTCGTGCGGCCGAACTTCTGCACGGTCATGCCCAACTCGGCGTCTGCGGTCCGCGAGCGTGGTGCACCGTATCCCTCCTCGGGAGTCTCCGTGCCGAGGTTCTCGGGCGTTGTGCGTACCAGCGCCGCGTCGATGCGGTTCTCGGCACACAGAAACGCGCGGCAGAACCGAATCGGCTCGAAGTCCGAGAGGGTCCCGAGGACGTCGTCGGGGTCGCGCCCGCCATCCGCCACGCCAGGCTGAAGAAGGGCGTCACCCTCGCGGCCACCATTGTTCGCGGCGGCTACATGATTGTTGCTGAGGGCGAATACCTCCGAGCCATTGGTGGCTCGAGCGCCAATGGTGCCGGCGGTCACGTTCGGGTGGCCGGCGCTGACACCGATCGGTACGGGCCGCTCGTACGCGCGCTTCCCGTCCGTCTCGGCGGCGGGAAGCGCCCTGAACGGCTCGGTGATGACCGGTACGACATCGACGCCGGCTACGCTTGCCGGGAGCGAGGCGAAGCCGAGCGCCGTGACGTAGACCTGAACCACGGGGCGCCCGGCCGGACTCAACCCGACCGCGGTGCCCACGACCTCGTCCCGATCGATCCAAGCCGCGGTTACGGTCGTTTGGGCGGCCAGGGCCGCGGAGAGGTCCGGACCCGGTGACAACTCGGGCAGAGCCGGTCGGTCGACCGAGGTGAGCAGCGCGATGGCCGCAACCAGGCAGGCCACAATGATCGGAACGATCTTCTTTGCCGTCGTCATACCCACCCTACCTGACGCGAGCCGCGCTCCGTCGGGACCTCCGCACATTCGCGCGGCATTGCCGTCTCCGGCCTCCCGACATCATTCGGCGTTCTCCTCACCCCGGCGGCCCCCACTACGCCCGCCGCCCCCTTCCCTACGTCTGTAGAACGACCCGGGTTCCGCGCCCATGACGGCAGGACCCGCCCTACCAGCGGGAAATCACAACCCGTTGCTCCGTGAAGAAGGAGACCGCGTCTCGCCCCTGAGCCTTCAGATCCCCGTAGAAGCTCTCTTTCGACCCACCGAAGGGAAAGAAGGCCATGGGCGCCGCGACTCCGACGTTCACGCCCATCATGGCGACTCCCGACCCATGGCGAAACTCGCGCGCGGTCCGTCCCGATGTCGTGAAGATGGAGCAGGCGTTGCCGTATCGACTCCGACGTACCCGCTCGATGGCATCCTCGACCGTCGTCGCCTTCGAGAGCGTAACCACCGGTCCGAACACTTCCTCCGTGCCGAGGGGCGAATCAGGAGGAACGTCTTCGAACACCGTGGGTCCGACCCAGTATCCTCCGTCCCGCCCTTCGACCGAAGCCGCCCGACCATCCAGGAGAAGCCGACCCGGCCCGGCCGCGCCCACGTCGATAAACGAGCGCACACGGTCACGGTGCGCGGCGGAGATGACCGGCCCCATGTCCGTTTCCGGATCCAGCCCGTTCCCCAACCGCATGGAGGAAGCAACGTCCATCAGCCGGTCACGGAACGGCGCGTACGCGTCGCCGACGCCGCTGAAGACGCTCCCGGCGAGGCACCGCTGCCCCGAGCTGCCGAACGCTGAAGCAGCGCACGCGTCCGCGGCGGCTTCCATGTCCGCGTCGGGCATGACAATGATGTGGTTCTTCGCTCCCCCCAGTGCCTGCACTCGCTTCCCTGACGCCGCCGCACGGGCATACACCATCGCCGCAACCCGCGAGGAGCCCACGAACGAAACGCCCACGATGTCCGGATGATCGCAGACCGACTCGACGACCGCCCGACCGCCGTGAACCACGTTGAGGACGCCCGGGGGAAGGCCCGCCTCCTCGGCCAGCGCCACGATCCTCTGATGGGTCAGCGGATCCTGCTCGCTGGGCTTCAACACAACCGTGTTGCCGGTGGCCACCGCGTACGGCCAGAACCACATGGGAATCATGACCGGAAAGTTGTATGGCGTGATGATGCCAAAAACGCCGAGGGGTTGTCGCCACGAGGCGCAGTCGATTCCGCTCGCCACGTCCTCCAGTGTATCGCCCAGCATCAACGACGGGATTCCGCACGCGTGCTCGACGTTTTCGATTCCGCGTTGGATCTCCCCGCGGGTCTCGGCAATGACCTTTCCGTGCTCGCCTGTCAGCGACACGGCCAGCTCTTCCTTGTGCTCCTCCAGCAGGGCCTTCAGCCGAAACAGGACCCGGGCTCTCTCAACCGCCGGCGTTCCACGCCACGCAGGAAAAGCGCTCGCCGCGGCGGCGACGGCGGCGCCCACGTCGCTCGGCCCGGACAGAGGCAGACGCGCCAGCTCCTCGCCCGACGACGGATCCGTGACGGTGAGCGTATCGCGGGCGATGGGAGCGACCCACCGCCCGCCTATGTAGTTGCGGACGAGATCAGCCACCGTCGAGTACCGCGCTACATCCGAGGGCTCTGGCCGCTCGCACGCACCGCGGCATTGCACGACGGCCACCCGCCCATCTGGCCGGCACGGTTCATCGGAAAGACGTCCCGCCGCTCGCGGCTCACCATCTCCGGGTCTTCCGACGCCAGGTAGACGAGAGACGCCACGAGGACCGCGTTGTTCTTCAGGTCGTCGAAGACCAGCTTGTCGAAGGTGTCCCGCTGGGTATGCCAGGTGTGGTCGAAGTAGCCCCAGTTGAGCGCACCGAGGTTGAAGCCCGGCGCCCCGATGCACACGAACGACGCCGAATCGGTGCCGCCGCCCGACGGCATGCCCGGGAACGACGTGTTGATGTAGCTCGTGACCTCGGCCGGGACCTTCGCGAGCCACCGCGATAGCGACCCTCCCGCCTCGACGAAGCCGGACGAACTCATGTTGACCACCCGGCCCGTGCCGTTGTCCTGGTTGAAAAGCGCCTGGAGGCCAGCGACGACGTCCGGGTTGTCCTCGACGAACGCGTGGGATCCGTTCAGGCCCTGCTCCTCACCGCTCCACAGCCCGATCATGATCGTGCGCTTGGGGTTCGGATAGACTTCGCTGAGGATGCGCATGGCTTCCAGCATCAGAAGCGATCCGCTGCCGTTGTCCGTGGCGCCCGAACCGCCTTCCCACGAATCGAAGTGGGCGGACAACATCACGTATTCGTCCGGACGCTCTGTTCCGCGCTTCGAGGCGATCACGTTGTAGACCGGCACCTCACCGCGGCTCGTGGCTTCAGCCGTCAGACGGACCATCGGGTTCTGACCGTTCTCGGCCAGCCGGTACACGAGGCCGTAGTCCTCGCACCCGAGCTCGAAGGTCGGGATCTCGCGCGTATAGGAGTTGAACACCCGCGTCGTTCCGTAGGCGCCGCTCCAACTGGAAGTCACGATGCCCGCGGCACCGGCATCCTCCAACGCTTCGTGGAGGTCGCGGCGGCGCGGGTCCTGCGCCCCCGCGTTCTCGATATTTTGGTTCCACGCGTCGCGCGCCCTGTCCCGCTCCGCGTCCATCTGCTCGAACGATCCGTCCATGGCGTATTCGCGCCATTGGGCGTTGGTGCGGCACGTGGGCTCGGGAAACGAGAGCATGACCCACCTCTCGCTCACGGTGCCCAGGAATCGCTGCCAGTCGGAAGGGGATCGGATGCCGGAGGGGAAGGTGACCCCGCCTTCGACCGGCCGTCCATCCGTCCCGGGACTCCACGCCAGGATGCGTCCTTCCAACGAGCGCACGCGGGGCGACACAAGGTCGACGTGGCTCACGCCGCGGTCCCAGCCCTCCCATGTGCCGTAGCGCTCGGTGCGCGCATCGTATCCCCAGGAGGCGAGTTGCTTCACCGCCCAATCCTGGGCGCGCTCCATCTGAGGCGACGCGGTCAGGCGCGGCCCGATGGAATCCAGAAGAGCCTGGGCCATCGGCCGGATCCGCGACTCGTCGATCGCCTCGCTCCATATCCCACGCAGAACCGCGTCTTCCGTAGTCAGGCTCTGCCCGGACAGGCCGGACGGGCCACTCCCGCCCATGACCGTGAATGCGCCCACCACCAGAGTCGTTATCCCTCGCCTCGTCATCCCCATCATCGATTCCTCACTCACTGTCCGCGGGTTCACTTGAGACCTCCCATCGTCTTCACTCGATCGAACTCGGCCTTCTTCACCTCTTGAACGGACAGCCGCATGTAGCGGACGAGCTCCATATCCGCTAGCGCGGGCTCTCCCTTCACGTCCACCAACGAGACCAGCTCCGGCAGCTTCTCGACGAACTCGATATCGACCATGTGCCATCGAGGCTTCGCGGCATCGGACTTCGCGTCGAAGTACTTGTGACCCTTCTCGAACGCGAAGTGGTCCGGATACGCCTCCCTGGAAACGCGAGCGATTCCCGCAATGCCCGGCGGCTTGGCGTTGCTGTGGTAGAAGAGCACGAGATCACCCTCGCGCATGGCCTGCATATTGTTGCGGGCCTTGTAGTTTCGAACGCCTTCCCACGACGTGGATCCATCTCGGGCCAGGTCGTCGATCGAATACACGTCCGGCTCCGATTTCATCAACCAGTACCGCTTCTTTGGCATGCGTCTCCCTCGGTGGTCGAGCCGTCCCCTCTGCTTTCCCGTTTCCCGCACGCGCGGGACCGTCCATAATGGTTCATGAGTGAAACCTGCGCGACCAGACCCCTCAACTCCGTCCTCACGATGGTGGTCGCCGGGGCGCTCTCCTCCCTCCCTGGAGCTGCGCAGGAGGGGGGACTCCGATTCAACGCCCCCCCGCTGACCCTCCCGCAGCCGATCGTCACGACCTTCCTCCAGGATCGGCACGGCTTCATGTGGATCGGGACCCAAGGGGGTCTCGTGCGCTACGACGGCCACGGGACGCAGGTGTACAAAGGAGCACGTGGCGATCATCAGGGTCTCCCTTCGAACTCCGTCCGGGCGCTGATGGAGCACAGTGACGGTCGCATATGGGTCGCCACCCTCGGCGGGCTCGGCGTCCTGAATGTCGAGCGTGACACGGTGGTCGCGCTGACCCGTGAGGATCGACCGGATCTGTTTCCGACCACCGACGTGCTGAACGCCCTGGCGGAGCTGCCGGGCGGCCGGGTGGTGGTGGGCACGGACGGCGGCGGAATCGTCATTCTCGATGCGGATCTGCGCGGCGGGGAGGTATACACCCACTCGCGGGGCGACCCGACCACTCTCCCGAACAACGCCGCCGAAGCGGTGGTCGTCGTCGACGACGGGACGCTCTGGGTCGCGACGCTGGCGGGAGTGGCATACAAGAGGATGGCCGATTCCGTGTTCCGGTCGGCTCCGCTGCCAGCGCCTCGGCGCGATCTCGGTGATCAACCTCGCAGGCTCGCGATGGGTGCGGACGGAGTGGTCTGGGTCGGGGGTCTCGACGGCGTCGTCCGGTTCGATCCCCGTTCGGGCACGAGTCGGCGCACCGGCCTCGCCACCGGCCGGGTCCAGTCGATGGTGGCGGTAGGCAGCGACACCCTTTGGGTAGGGACGTACGGAGGCGGCCTGCATCTCCTCGACGGCGAGGGCCGCCTTGTCGAAGAGTTCCCACCGGGAGACGGCCGCCCGCAGACGCTCCTGGACGGACGGGTATCCGCGTTGACGGTCGACCGGAGCGGGCTTCTGTGGGTGGGACTGTGGGGCCGCGGCGTTCAGACGGCCGATCCCGGGGGAGGGGCGTTTGGCTTTCTCGGCGGCGGGCTCGAGTTGGACGGCGACGAGGTCACATCGATCGGGCGGATGCCTGCGGGGGACGTGCTACTCACCACGTACGATGGAGGGGTGCACGTCCTGCGGTCGGACGGGACCGTGCGTCGCCGCGTGGGGGCTCGCTTCGGCCTGGGCCGACCTGTCGAGACGCTCGCGGCGCTCGGGCTCGAGAGCGGTGAGATCCTCATCGGCACCATGCGGTCAGGCTTGATCCAAACGAACGTCCGAGGTGCATCTCGCGTATACCGGAACGACGAGGCCGACTCGCTCTCGGCGCCTCCGGCCACTGTCTACGGCATCGCGAGGGATTCGGCAGGTGGCATCTGGGTCGGTACTACGCTCGGACTTCGGAAGATGGACCTCACGTCTGCCACCTTCACCCTCCCGATCGAGGGAGACGGACGAGAGACGTTGAGAACCGCGTTCGTCCGCGGACTCCACGTCGGTGGGGATGGCACCCTCTGGGTGGCGACCCTCGGGAGTGGCCTGATGGCAGTCGACCCCGCTCGGGGATCGATGGAGGTGATCAACCCCGAGCGCTTCGCAGGCATTCCGGACGACGAGGTTTCCGCGGTCACGACGGCCGGGGGTTACGCATGGTTCGGGACGCGCTCGGCCGGAACGCTTCATCGGGTGTCGAACTGGGGTACCGACGGCCGCACGACGGTGGAATTGATCGGACCCACGGACGGGCTGGGCTCAGCCGTTCAGTGCATGACGCCCGATGCGTCCGGCACTCTCTGGGCCTCCACGTCGTTTTCGATCGTGCGCATCGACCCGATGTCCCTGACGACCACGATCTACGGCGCCGCCAACGGATTGCCAGCAGGCGAGTTCCGCTCGGGGTCATGCACCCTCGCGCCGGATGGTCGGGTCTGGTTCGGTCAACAAACCGGGGTCACCGTGTTCCATCCGGACTCCGTCCCCACCCCGACCCTGTCGGCCCGCGCGGTTGTCAGCGCGGCGTCGTTCGGAGGCCGTCAGGCTCTGGCCCCTTTCGGCCCGACCCTGCGAGCCATCCCCTGGCGTGAACACCTCATCACGTTCAACCTCGCGCTCCTCGAGTACCGAAATCCCGCCACGCAGACGTTCTCGTACCGTTTGAACACCGGTCCGTGGATCGAACTCGGGCGGGAAGCCACGGTGGCGTTCGCAAATCTGGCGCCGGGTACCTACCAGTTCGAAGCGCGAGGTCGGGACGCGCACGGTTTTCTGGCCGAGCCTTCGGAACCTCTGACGTTCGATGTGGTCCCTCCGTTCTATATGACCACCTGGTTCCGTCTTCTTGCGGCCATTCTCCTGGGTGGGGTCATGGTCGGACTCTACCAGTGGAGGACCCGAACCATCCGCAGGCACAATGTTGCGCTTCGGCGGGAGATGCGGGCCCGTGAACGTCTGGAAGCAGAGGGAGCCGAGCTCGAAGAGCAGCTACGCCACGCCCAGAAGATGGAGGCGGTCGGACGCCTGACTGGAGGAATCGCACACGACTTCAACAACATCCTGACTGTACTCATGGGCAACGCGGAGTTGTTGATGGAAACCTCCGTCGCCCCGGACGACCGCGCTCTCGCGGAAGAGATTCGGGAGTCGGGCCAACGGGCCGCAAAGCTCGTGAGCCAGCTACTGGTCTTCTCGCGGAAGCAGCCACTTACGCCGGAGTCGACCTCGCTGACAGGCCTGCTCGAACGCATCGCCCCGATGCTTCGACGCACCCTCGGCGAGCGCACCGAGGTCGTACTCGATCTCCCTGACGACCCGGGTGTGGTGGTCCTGGACGAGAACCAGATGGAGGCGGCTGTGCTGAACCTCGCAATCAACGCCCGTGACGCCATGCCGGACGGCGGAGTCCTGACGCTATGGCTCGAGAAGGTCCTTGCCGACCGAGATGACGCCGGTCTCCCGACGGGAACGTGGTGGCGCCTGTCCGTCACCGACACCGGCACGGGCATCGAGCCCGACGTGATGGATCGGATCTTCGAACCATTCTTCACCACGAAGTCGGTCGGCCAGGGGTCAGGCCTCGGCTTGTCCATGGTGTACGGCTTCCTGGAGGAGTCGGGGGGGCACCTCCGAGTCGTCTCGGAGCCCGGAGTCGGAAGTGAGTTCCGACTCTATCTCCCTCCCGGCTGACAACTTCAGGCCGTCGCCCTTCCCACCCTGACCTCGATGCTTCGCCAGCGACCCTGACGGAATCGGATCACGCTGAGGAGGGCCCGCGTGACATGGCCCAGGACGATCGCCAGCCAGATATCCCCCGGCTCGAGCGTGCCGAGAGCCGAGAAGACAGCGCATAACCCGAGGGGGATCACGATCTGTGATACGATGGAGATGTACAACGGGCTCTTGGTGTCCCCCGTACCTTGGAGACCGCCCGTGTAGGTCAGGGCCACCGTGATGAAGAAGGCGGAGACGGCGAGGTAGCGGAGAAGCTCCACACCCAGGGCCAGAACGAGCGGGTCCTCCATACCGAAGATACCCAAGAGGGACTTCGGGATCGTCACGAACAGAAGGGCCAGGAAGGCCGCGACCGCCACGCCGATGAAGGCGGCCACCCGGACACCCTCGACCGTGCGATCCGGCTTGTTCGCTCCGAGATTCTGGCCACCCACGGCGGCGGCCGCGCCCATAAGCCCCACCGAAGTCCACGTGATGAACGAAAAGAGCTGTACGTAGCTTACCGTGTACGCCGCCTGCGCCTCGGCACTCGCCTCCAAAGATCCGATGAAGCGGAGAAGGAACACGCCTCCCACGTTCATGGCAATGCCCTGGATGCCCGTCGGCAGGCCAAAGCGGAAAAGCTCCCGGATGATCGCGAAGTCCGGCTTCCACCCGCCGAGGTTTGTGAAGCTCACGACAGCGCGATCGGTCAGGAGCAGCCAGAGCACGATGGAGCTGATGACGCCGCCCGCGATGACGGTCCCGAGCGCGGCACCGAGTGTACCGAACGCGGGAATCGGGCCGAGGCCTCGAATCAGGATGACGTTCAGCCCGATGTTCAGGACCGTGTACAGGATGCCCAGACGCATCGGAGTCTGAGCATCACCGGCCGACCGGAATGCCCCTCCGGTCATGAAGAACATCATCATGCCGAAGCTGAAGACGAACATGGTGCGCAGATACGGAAGCGCCTCCGCCTGGACCTCGGGAGCCGCGTTCACCAGGCCCAGCAACTGGGGCGAAAACACGTAGCCGAGGGGGGCCATGACGAGGAGCGACAGCCCCGTCGCCGTGAGGAACGCGTTGTAAACAGTTCGATTGACCGCCGCCTCGTCGTGCGCGCCGGCGAAGCGGGCAACCAGGACGCCCATTCCCGTGAACACGGACGTGATGAAGACGACGACGACCAGGAAGATCTGCCACGCCACCCCGATGGCGGCGTTCCCGGTGAAGCCCACGTAGTGGCCGACCATAGCGTGATCGACCATCCCCTGCAGCCCGCCGATGAGGTTCTGCAGCATTGTCGGCCAGGCCAACCGCCAGACGGCGCCCGGGATCGGCCCTTCGACGATCCGACGGTCGTACTTACGTCCGCTCTTGGCTGGCGCCGCCATCCGCTACCAGATCAAGTGGAATCGAGCCTGCCGTCGAAACGCCCAATGACGGTCGCCGTTGCCATCGAGATACGCCTCCTCCTCCTGACGGCACGATGCCCGCGCGCCGCCCCACTCCGGGATCGCCATCGACGCTTGCAGCTCGATGCTGAACCACGTGTTCGGCCGGAGTTCGGCATCGCCGCGACCGGGCACGCCCTCCTGCCGGTCCCAGAGTCCGATGAGTGGGCCGGCACCATGTCCGTGATCGCCGATCGGGTGAGAATAGAGCGAGCCCGTGATCCCCTCCCGAGCCATCTCGGCAAGCGCCCCCGCGAGCGCCTCGTTGCCTGTGCGGCCCGGATGCATCTCCTCGAGCTGGATGTCCTGCATCCGGTTCGACGCCGCCAGACAGGCCTTGAGACCGTCGGGGGCGTCCGTTTCGCCCGGACGCAGCACGTAGCCCATGTGCTGCGTGTCGGTCTTCAGCCGCATTGCGATCACGCCGAAGTCGGTCCAGATCAGGTCGCCGGGCTGAATGATCGCGTCGGACCCCTCCAGTTCCTGCCCCCGGCGCTGCACCGAAACCGACGTCTGGAACCAGGTATCCCAACCCAGGTCGTTCACCCGCTGCCGGAGCCACCATACCACGTCCTCCGTGGTGGTTTCGCCCGGCGTGATGACGGCGTTGCTGAACGCCTCGGAGATCATCGCGTGGACGGTCTCCTGGATCTGGCGATAGCGGGGCATCATCTCGGGCACGCGCGTCTCGATGTACTGGTACGCAAGCCTTGGCTCGCGGCGGATCCGGCTTGCGTAGCTTCCGAGCGCCTCCTCCAGCGCCTCGCGCTCGCCCGCGCCCAGCCCGTCCGAGAAGGCCCAGGTGTCGGAGATGTTCAGAACGATGTTGTCCGGATCACGGTCGGCCACGATCTCGTGGAGGAGCCGCCACTGCTCGTCACCCCAGAGCTCCGCCTCTTCGCCCGTCGGGGTCGGATGCGGCGATCGGTAGATCTGGAACAGCCCTCCTTGAGAGGTTCCTCCGAGCGCCAAGCGCTCCACGGACCCGTCGTCCTGGCGGGTGAAGACGTAGATGCTCCGCCGCCGTGCCGCGAACGTCGTCGGCGACACCATCGACCAGAAGACGGGGTCCTCGCCGTACTCGCGCATGGCCAGGATCCACATGTCCGCCCCGTATTCGGCCATGAGCGCCGGCAGAACACGGTTGAGGCGCGCGTCCACCCACTGCTGCATCTCCGCGGCCTGCTGACGGAGAGGAGGCAACTCGTGGTAGTGCGCCGGAGCGCCCGGCGGAACGTTCGCAGGAGCCTGAGCGAAGGCTCCGGAGGCGGCAGTACTCGCGATCAGGACGGCCGTCGCGATTCGGGCGACGGCTCTGGGGGGTGCGTCAACGAACCGGTTCATCATGGTGGGGCAAGGTTGTGGTGCCGGGAGTCGGGCGGGAGGGAACCCCGAAGCTACCGACGCGGGCGGGGCAACGGCAATCGGGAGTAGGCCGACTGACCACCACCCGCGACCCCGACCCCGCCGGAAAATCCTTGCGTGTCACGTTCGACCGCACTACTGTGTCGATAGACTGATACACTGACACACCTCGCCCCCAACAACTTCATGAATCAGTTGCGCGCTGCCGGTATCGCCCTTCCGCTCGCCCAGGCCATGACCGGCTGGGCGGCGATCTTCCACGTGATGGAGGAGCCGTTCTCTCCCTTCGTGATCGGGTTCACGGCAGCGGCGCTCGCGGTGACCCTCCGAGGCGCGATGGACTCACGCGATCGAGCGGTAAACTGCTTCGCCGCCGGCATGCTGACGACGGGGCTCTTCGCGGGCTCACTACTCGACGCGGGCCTCCTTCTCTGGGTCGGTCGTCCGGGAGGACCGGGACTGCCGACCACGACCCTTCTGCTCCTTGCCGCTTCGGTACTCTTCGTGACCGCCGGAGCGTTCTACTGGGTCCATCGCCCGGAGGAGGGATGAGGACCGGGGCCATGCGTGTGGCCGCCGTTCAGACGATCGCGCTCGGCGTTGCGCTGTCAGGCTGCTCCTCCGACCTGGCCGAACCCACGGGCAGCGACCTCCCGGTCTTCCGTGCGGCCGCTGAACCAGCGCTCGAGATCGGGGTGCTCGACGGAGCCGAGGATTACTCGTTCGGGCGTCTGGCCGGGGTCATCCGCCTGGATGACGGCGGGCTTGCGGTCTCGGACGCCATGTCGAACCGTATCTCGGTGTTCGAGCCGGACGGCACGATCCGCTTGACGTTCGGCGGAGAGGGCGAGGGACCGGGTGAGTTCCGATCGCTCTCCCGGATCTACGCTCGCGGTGACAGCCTCTTCGCCTTCGATGCACGAGGGGGACGTCTGTCGGTGTTCGACACCGACGGTGAGTACCTCGGACAGGGCGATCGGGACGCTCTGGGTGGAGACGCCGCGTTCCGGCTCGACGTGTGGCTCTACGGTCGCTACTGGATCGACGGAGGGCTCGACGCGGCATCTCGGGAACGAGTTCGAAGTACGCTCGACCGTCTTCCATCGCTCAGAGGTGTGGCGACGTTCCGCATCGTCCGGGTGGCCGAGGACGGCTCACTCTGGATCAGGGCGCCGGAGTCCGGACCCACGCACCGGTGGACGGTCGTATCGTCCGACGGTTCTCCACAGGCGGTCATCGACACGCCCTCGCGACTGTCCGTGGACGTCATCGAGGACGGGCGCGTTTCGGGTCGGTGGCGCGACGAATCGGAGGTCCACTTCGTGCGCACCTACGCTCTGGAAGAGCCGGACGAGCGGACGCCTGCCCCCGCCTGGTTGCTCGCCAGCGAGGCCGCCGCGTCCACCGACGTTGCGCCCGACGCGGACGAGTTCCGAGCCGCGATCACGCGGACAATCATGGGTATGGCCCGCGCGCAAGAGATCCACTACTCGGAGAACTACAGCTACACCGCGGACATCGGCGCCCTCGGCGATCAGTTTCAACAGCCCGAGGATATTTCCGTATACGTGATCGATGCCGGAACGCGCGGCTGGGCAGCCGTCTACTCCCACCCGCAACTCAACTACATCTGTGCGCTGAGCTACGGGACCACCGAAGCGGTCGGCTGGTCACCGGGCGCGATCACCTGCGCTGACGACCCCGCGAACCGGGGCACGGGCGATCCCGGAGCTGGGCAGCGCTGATGTTCGACGACATCGACCCGCGAAGCCCAACGCCCCTGTACGAGCAGATCGCGGCCCGCGTGCGGCTGGCGGTGGCCGCGGGGGACCTCGAGCCCGGGCAGTCACTTCCGTCCGTTCGGGGGCTCGCACGGGAGCTGCGGGTCAACCCGGCGACGGTGGTTCAGGCCTACCGGGACCTCGCGAGCGACGGCTTCGTCGAGGTCAGGCACGGCCAGGGCACCTTCATCCAGGAGGTGCCGTCGTTCCTGCGCGACGAGGAGCGGACGGCACACGCCTCCGGCATGGTGAGGAAGCTCCTTCAGGACGCGGCACGACTGGGCATCGGGGTGGACGAACTCACACAGGCCTTCCGGGCCGAGACAGGAGCCGAGATCCTTGAATAGCGCCATCGAAATCACCGACCTGAACTGGAAGGCGGGCAAGTCCTTCGCTCTGAAGGACGTTTCTCTCCGCGTCCCGGTCGGGTCGATCTACGGCTTTCTCGGCCCCAACGGCTCGGGAAAGACCAGTACGATCCGGACCTTCATGGGCATGACCAAGCCGAACAGCGGACGCATCAGCGTCCTGGGCATGTCCGTCCCTGACGAACTCCCCAGAATCCTTGGGCGTGTAGGCTACGTTCCGGAAAGACCGCACGTCTATCCCGCGCTGACCGTCGGTGAGCAGGTCAAGTACCACGCCTCGTTCTTCAAGCTGTGGGACCCGGGATGGGCGAACGAGTTAATGGATCGCCTGGACGTCGACCCGGATCGGAAGATCGCCCGGATGTCCAAGGGGGAAACCGGGAAACTCCTGCTGCTCCTGGCCCTCTCTCAACGTCCAGACCTGCTGGTTCTCGACGAACCGACGGACGGCCTCGATCCGGTCGTCCGCCGTGATGTCCTGACCGCAGTTCTCGACTATGTCGGTGAGACGGGAGCCACCGTCTTCATTTCCAGCCACCTGGTCCATGAGTTGGAGCGGATCTGCGACTGGGTCGGTGTGATGGACCACGGTGAGCTCGTCGCGGAAATGCCGATGCACCGCTTCAAGAACGGCATCAAGAAGATCCGGCTCGAAGACGCCCCGGAGGCTGCGGCAGAAGCACCTTTCCGGATCCTGAGCCGGAGCCGAACGAACGGCCGCGTCGCGTCAGAAACGTGGATCGTCCGCGGCTGGGAGGACCCCATGCGCATGTACTTCAACGGCGTCGGCGCCACGGTGCGGGACGTCGTCGATCTCGACCTCGAGGAGGGCTTCGTGGAGCTCCTTCGCGCCTCCAGACCCTCGAACCCACAGGGACGCTGATCATGTACCAACCCATGCTGGCTCTTCATTGGAAGCAGGTCCGCTTCGGCCTGATTCCCTTCGTCGTGGCGGCCTTCGCGCTTCCGCTGCTTGCTGTTCAGGGGCTCGGAAGCTCGATCGCGATGATGGACGCCGACGCGTATCGGCGCGCGTTGACCTTCAACCAGGGGTTGCTCGTCTTCTTTCCGGCCCTGGCGGCATCGATCGGGTGCGTCCTCGCGCTGTCCTCGTGGAACTGGGATCACCAACAAAAACACGTGTACGCGCTCAGCCTTCCGATCGCGCGGTGGCGGTACGCGGCGTTGAAGATGGGCGCGGGGGCAGTCATTGCGCTCGTTCCTACGATCGCCTTCGGCATCGGCTGCCTGGCTGCGACTGCCTCGGTCGAGCTTCCGGCCGGCTTACACGCCTATCCCGTGCAGCTCACGGTCCGCTTCTTCCTGGCCACTCTGATGGCTTACTCGATTCTGTTCGCGCTGGCCGCGGGAACCATGCGAACGACTATCGGCGTCTTCACCGCCGCGTTCCTGCTGCTCCTGCTCAGCGGGCCTCTCAACCACTTCCTCGTCCAGATGGATCCGATGAGGGAACACGTCCACGTCGTGGAGTGGGTCGCAACCCGCATCGTCGAGTCCCCGGGCCCCCTCCAGATCTTCGTGGGCAACTGGTCCCTGATCGATGTGTAATGCGATGGCGGGTCGGGTGGCTTCGCTCCTGTTGGTTCTCCTCGCGACGGCCACCCCCCTGTCGGCTCGGCAATCGGACGAGGAGCTGAGGCGGAAGATCGATTCACTGGCACCTCTCATCGTCGAAGCTGAAGCGGCGGCCCGCGCTGCCGTGGAAGCGCAGCAGATGGAGAAGATGGGCGAGGGTGCCGTTCCGGTCGACACGTTCGGCGTGGGTCCGTTGCTCGTGGTTGCGCGTCGCGAGCAGAGAGGCCTGGCGACGGCGATCTTCTCGGAGGCACTCGAGTCGTTCGGGCCCTGGCTCGACGAGAGCCGCGTGATCGGCGACGCTCTCGTCGCGTTCCAGTGGGCACGTGAGTTGGTGCCCATCACGCTTGAGGATGAACACCGGCGGGTGGAATCGACCTTCTTCCGCTCCCGAGCGGAGATAGTCGAGAATGCCCGCCATGCGGTCGGCTCAATGCTCACCGCGGATCTGGCTGGCTCACCCACGGCGGGGTGGTTCGCGGGACCCGTCGCCGAGCCGCTCGAGCCGAGCCGCGTCTACCGTCTATTGGCTTCCTTGCCCGCCGAGATCAATCAGCGGTGTCTGGGCGAAGGCGGCGTCGCGTGCTGGACGGCTCTCGGTCTGGACGCCGACGACTGGCAAATGGACGAGTGGTACTCCGACGACCAACGGCGGGACTTCGCCGTCCAATTGGCGCGCTTCTTCGAGCGGATCGACCGCCCGATTCCTCTAGGCGAGCGGGCCGTCGCCGACTGCGTGGACGGAGGCTCGATCGCGGCGTGTGACCAGGTCCTCCGTCAGCGCGGATCGGGCAGGACCTACGCCCCTTTGCATCGCGGTGACGCGCGCCCCGCAATGGTCTACCTGGCCATGCAGGCCGGGGGCGACGGAGCGTGGGCACGCATGCTACAGATGGGTGAGGCGGCTCCAGGAGATGCGCTCCGGTATGCGTCCGGCCTGTCCAGCGAGGAGTTGGGCGACCTCTGGCACGCCTGGGTGCTGGCGCAGCGGCCGGAAGTACAGGCCGGTCTTGGAGTCGGATCTCTGTTCACCCTTCTATGGATCCTGGCGTTCGCCGGCCTGGCGATGAGGAGTTCGAGATGGCGTTTGGGATGAAGAGCTGGGTGGGCCTCACGGCCCTCGCGATGGTTGCCGCCGGAGCGAACGTGCTCCCGGTGACTGGACCTGAGATCAACACCTCGGAGCCCGAACTGCCCGAGGCGTCGGTTCACCGCCAACTCATGGCGGAGTCGTCCCGGCTGGAGCGCAAGCTGCAGCGTCGGGGCTGGGTGGATTCACTGTCAGCCTTGACGATCGCGGCAGCCGGGACCGACGACGGCTTCGTATTCGGGGGGCCGGACCGGGTGCCCGTCGATCAGTTGGACAAACGAGAGCGTCGAATTCGGGAGGAGTCGCGATTGCTCGGGGGGGTACGGTCCGATGTGGGGCTCGGCTTCTTCGTGCAGTCCCGGTCGGTCGGGGCGGTCGGCGAGCGCTCCGCCAAGGACGGTCGACTGAGCCAGGAGATTTACATCGGCCGGAGGGACGGCGTGGCCTACTGCATGAATCTCGTCGTTTCCGGTCAGGGTCGGGTCGCTTCGGCGCTTCGCGACCTCGGCCAGCTGGAGACGGCGAGCGTCCAGGGACCATGCCACCTCGCCGCGCGCTTCGGCCCTCCGGGTCCGGGCATCCTCGCGTGGCTGAAAGGTGGAGGGATTGAGTTCGCTCGCCAGCCGGCCGGTTTCACATCTGCCCGGAACCTGAGAGCCTTCTACCAGGGTACGCGTGCCTTCGGCGTCAAGTGGGCGCCGTTCGTCCAGTTGGCGCCCATGGACGCGGCCCGTTGTAGAGCGGGTATCGTGGACGGGTGTGGGGCGGTCCTCGTCGACCCCGACTTCGGGCGGTTCGGCTCTACGCGGGCTGATCTCGGCGCCCACCCTGAACTGGTGGGTGAAATCCGCTCGACCTACGGCTCCCCCTTCGGGCCGTTCGACGACACGATCCTCGCAGACCTCGCCGCCGACTTCGGCGACGAGCGTTTCGAACGCTTCTGGACGTCCGATGCCTCGTTCGAGGAAGCATTCGAGACGGCGTTCGACACGTCCCCCGGAGATTGGATGACCGGGTGGGCCGCTCGGAATCTCTGGATGGAGGCACGGGGACCCGGAGTGAAGAGAGGCTCGCTGATGGGCTCCATGCTCCTGGTGTCGCTGTGCGGTCTACTCGGCGCGGCGTGGGCTGGTACGCGGGAGGTCTGAGGCGGCAGATCTCAGCCCCACCTGAATTGCCGTCCCCAATGCCGCGGGGTGTGCGGGATCCGCCGCGGTGCGCGACACCCATATCCGACACTCGGAATGGGCGCGCCTGGACTGACGGGCTGGACAATCGAGCACTGCTGTGCAAGCGTGTAACAACGGTACCGGTTCGTTTGAGTACGCGGTTCGCTGCTATACTGCATCGTACGCCGATACTCTGCCCGGCATGGCCCATCCACCCTCAACCGTGTCCACCCCCCACCGTGACACAAATCCGAGTCGGCCGCGGTCGAGGACCCGTGGCCTACGTCCGTATCGGGAGCGACATACCTGATGCCGAACGTCCGGCGCCAGGTCCTGCCTTTGATGGTGGAGACGCGAGGTGATGGAAGGACAGCGATGACGGAGTCCGGGATCCCGGACTCCGAGCGGCTTGCGGCCGCGCAGAGGGTGCTGGATCACGACCCGGCGGCCCAGGAGACCTACAATCGCCTGGTAGAACTCGCCGCGCGCGCGCTGAATGCGCCCATCGCGGAGGTCACTCTGATCCTCGATGACCGCCAGGTGTCGCTCAGTTCGCGGGGGCCTGACCAGTATTGGTCGAAAGGTCGCGAAATCCCCCTCGAATACTCCCTGTGCAAGAACGCCGTGACCACGGGGCTACCCCTCCTGATCACGGATGCAGCGACACACCCCCTTACGAGGGAGTGGCCACCGGAGGCCAAAGGCGACATCCGGTCCTACGCTTCCGTACCATTGACTGTGTCGGGCGACCTCGTCATGGGGTCGCTGTGTGTGCTGGATACCGAACCGCGTGACTGGGCTCCGGAGGAGGTCGACCTCCTCCGCGGCCTTGGAGAGTTCGTCGTTCGCGAGATGCACCGCCGAGGGGTTGATCAGGAGCGAATCAACGAACTCGTGGATGCAGTCGACTCCGCGAACGACGGCATCTTCACACTCACGACCTCCGGAGCGGTCACGACCTGGAGCGACGCGTGCGTCCGCCTCTTCCACCTCCCGAAGGAGGATGCCATCGGGCGGCACTTTCACGATAGGGTTTCCGGACGAGAGCCCCGGGGCGTCGCTGAAGCGCTGGCCCGGGTCGCGAATGGAGATCCCGCGTACTGGGAGGAGCACCGCGACCACGCTGGGGCCGACGGGCGTGACTTTTCCTTCAGGCTCTCACCCCGTTACGACCTGGGTGACCGACTGTGCGGAGTGCTCGCCGTCGTCCAGGACATCACCGACCGGACTCAAGCGAATCTGGCCGTCCGAAAACAGGAAGCCCGCTTCCGATCCATCATCGAGAACAGTTCGGACCTGATCACGATCACCGATTCTGAGGGGACGATCATGTACATGAGTCCCTCAGTGCACCGAATCCTGGGCTTCGAGCCGGAGGAACTGGTCGGACGAAGTAGCCTCGATCTGGTCCATGAAGACGATATAGGTAGTCTGGAACTCTCAATGAGCCAGCTACTCGGCGCTGGACTCGACCTCAGGACGACGACGTACAGACACAGGCACAAGGACGGTTCCTGGGTCACGCTCGAAATCGAGGGTCGGAACCTTCTGGATCAGGTCGACGTGGAGGGCGTCGTCTTGAACGCCCGAGACGTGACCGAGAGAAACGAGGTACGCGAGCGTCTTGCTCAAGCACAGAAGCTCGAGTCTTTGGGCCGCTTGGCCGGTGGGGTCGCCCATGACTTCAACAATCTGCTCACTGCTCTTCGCGCGAATCTCGGCTTCCTACGGATCATCGCGCCCGAGGAGAGTGGTGAGCTCACGGCCGAGCTCAACGCGATGTCGAGCACCTTGACCCGGGCGAAGCGTCTGACCCAGCAGTTGCTTTCCTTCGGAGAACGACAGGTGAGCCCTGTGGAAACCCTCGACGTGCGCGAGGAGCTACTCAACCTCCTGCCCCTCTTGGACAACATGACCGGTCCAGAGGTCGAGTTGGCTGTAGACGTCGCCGAAGGGACGTTCCTGTCGATGTCGTGCGTGCATCTGGAACAGGTTCTTACGAATCTCGCCGTCAACGCCTCCGATGCGACCGGGGCAGGGCGCGTGACCATCACGGCGGGGGTGGAGCCCACCGAGGGCGACGGCGTCGGCAAGGAGGGTGCGGGTGAGGTGGTCGTCCTGCGTGTCGAGGACCGGGGTAGCGGCATCCCTGAGGATGTTCGTGTACGCATTTTCGACCCATTCTTCACCACGAAGTCTCCCGAGAAGGGGACCGGTCTCGGGCTTGCGACCGTGCGTGGAATCGTGGACCAGGCGGGAGGGACCATCGAGGTCGAGAGTGAGGTCGGGAAAGGAACGACCATGGTCCTCACCTTCCCGGCCGGTGGCCACCCCGCGACCGGGCCCCACGCGTCCGCGGAGGCGGAGGAAGAGACGGAGCCCGTTTCCTGCACCGTCCTGGTGGTGGACGATGATCGGGACGTGCGCAGGGTGGTCGGCCGAATCCTGTCGCGTTGGGGCTACGAAGTGATCGAAGCCGCGTCTGGCGCAGAGGCGATGGAGCGGCACGGTAGCACGGACGGCGGGGTCGACCTGCTCCTTTCAGATATCATGATGCCCGGGATGAGCGGGCTCTTGCTGGCGTCTCATCTGAGGGAACAGCACCCGGAGCTGCGTGTCCTCTTCACCTCCGGCTTCGCTCCAGCGTCCGTCGCGACCGAGGAGCCGGTCCCGCCCGACGCGCATTTTCTCGAGAAGCCCTTCGAGCCACTGGAGTTGGTCGCTGCGGTCCGACGGGTCATGGCGTAGGGCATGCGGTCCGGCGTGGTGGTCTCGGCAGTCGTCGCGTTCGTCTTCTCGGGTTGCGGCATCTTGACGCCCGACCTGTCGGAGATCGGAACCGTGGAGTTTCTCGACCTGGAAGGTGGTTGCTGGGTGCTGGAAACGGAGCGCGCGACCTACTCCCCGATCAACCTTCCTGACTCGCTACGAATAGACGGCCTCGACGTGCGCTTCGAGGCCGACTTCGTCGACGACGTGGCCGGCTTCTGTCCGGGGCGGATCATCCAGCTCGAGAGGATTTCGCGGATCGAGTAGGCCGTGCGCACACGGACAGTGTCGTGGCCATGAGTCCAACGAGACCGCCACGCATGAGGCTCGATCCAAGCATATCCAACGCTACTCGGTCCGCCAGAACTCGGCAATCCGGGACTCGAGACGCCCACGGGCTCCGTCCACGTCACCCGCAGGACGAGAACCGAGCTCGTCCCTCAGACGCTCGACGAGCGCGCCGTACTCGCCGCCAAACCTGGCGCAGTTGTCGCATCCCCGGAGGTGGCCCTCGACCTGTTCCAGCCGCGCGGGTGACAGTTCTCCAGCGACATACTCGTCGAGGAGGGCCAGGACATCCCGGCAACGCAGTCCGGCCACCATTCGATCCAACTCAGGCACGCCCCACCTCCGCCCTCAGAATGCCCATCAGCTCGAGCCGCGCCCGGTGCAGTCGGCTCTTCATCGCGGCCAGGCTCAACTCCAGCGCCTCTGCCGTCTCTTCCCCGGAAAGGCCCGCGATATCGCGAAGGCGAATGACCTCCTGTTGGTCCATGGAGAGCCGAGCGAGCGCCCACTCGAGCTCGTCGTGGGCCGCCAGTCGCTCCACGAAGTCCGACCTCGTGCCCCACCCCGCGCGCTCCCCGAGGACCTCCAGAGAATCGAAGTCCTCGGGGTCGTCCACCCGCCTTCGGTGCTGCCTACGCAAGGCGTTGCGAGCGATGGCGAACAGCCATCCCCTCGCCGTGCCCGAATCGGCAAACGTCACCGCACTCCGCCAGGCGGAAATGAAGCATTCCTGGAGCGCGTCCTCCGCGTCGGCGGGCTGCGCGTTCAGTGACAGCAGGAGTCGGTGGACCGCGCTCGCATGCCGGTTCATGAAGATGCCGAACGCAGCGCGGTCCCCGCCCGCGCTCAACTCGAGCAGGTGGGCATCGCTAGTGCGGTGCTTCGGAAGTTCGCGAGCCACCGAGAGAGCCGAGGCGCCGGATCCTGGTAGGCGCGACAACGAGGAATAGCACCGCTACTTCGAGGAGAAGCAACGACCCAGGGCCGGATGCATCGGCTCCCGAATGGCCGAGACACTTCCGAAACAGCGCACTAACAGCTTCCGTCACGTGGGCATGTGCTGAGGCCGAACACCGAGTAGATCGGGCATGTGCCCACGATTCCCGTCACGAGGGGTACGAGTCCGATCCATCCCCACACCGTCCTGGGTCCGACGAACACCAGACTCAGCAGGCCGAGGCCGAGAACCACCCTCGCGACCCGCTCCATCTGATGCTCGTTCCTGGCAAAGAATCCTGTGTCCATTTCAGTCTCCCGTTCGAAGGGTCTCTTCCGTACCTGGGAGAGCCAGAAAGCGGGGCCGAGGATTCAGAACCCTCTATCGCGGACCGGCCTTCCTCACGGCGTCGGGGAGCTCGTCGGCGAACCGCTCGAAGTTCTCCTTGAACATCGAGGCGAGCTGCTCGGCCTGTCTGTCGTAGGCGTCCTTGTCCTTCCACGTATTCCGTGGCGTGAGAACGTCAGTGGGGACGCCTGGCACCGTGTTCGGAATCTGGAGCCCGAACACCGGGTCGGCCCGTGTGGGCACTTCGTCCAGTTCGCCGGCTAGAGCCGCCTTCACCATGGTGCGGGTGTGCTTCAGCGACATCCGATTGCCTTCGCCGTACTTTCCGCCCGTCCACCCAGTGTTGACCAGCCACACCTTGGCTCCGGTCTCGCGGAGTCGTTCTCCCAGCATCTCGGCGTACACGCTCGGGTGGCGGGGAAGAAACGGTGCCCCGAAACAGGCGCTGAAGGCCGCCTTGGGCTCGGTCACGCCTCGCTCCGTACCCGCGAGTTTGGCCGTGTACCCCGACAGGAAGTGGTACATGGCCTGTTCCGGCGTCAGCCGGGAGATCGGAGGTAGAACCCCGTACGCGTCGGCGGTCAGGAATACGACGTTCTGCGGCTGGCCACCCATTCCCGAGGGAACAGCGTTGGGAATGTACTCGATCGGGTAGGACGCGCGCGTGTTCTCCGTGATCTCGCTATCGAAGAAGTCCATCTCCCTGGACTCCCTATCGAGGATCACGTTTTCGATGATCGTGCCGAACATCTGCGTGGCCCGGTAGATCTCGGGCTCACCCTCTTCGGTCAGCTTGATCGTCTTGGCGTAACATCCACCTTCGAAGTTGAAGACGCCGTCGTCTCCCCACCCGTGCTCGTCGTCGCCGATCAAGCCCCGGTTCGCGTCGGCGGACAGCGTCGTCTTGCCCGTGCCCGAGAGCCCGAAAAAGAGCGCGACATCGCCCTCCGGCCCGATGTTCGCGGAACAGTGCATCGGGAGCACACCCTGCTCGGGCAGGAGGTGATTCAGCACCGCGAAGATCGACTTCTTGATCTCACCGGCGTATCGCGTTCCGCACACGATGACTTCCTGGGCGGAGAAGTTCACCGCGACACAGGTCGCCGAACGGCTGCCATGCGTCTCGGGATCGGCTTTGAAGTGGGGGGCGTGCAGCACCGTGAAATCCGGCACCAGTTCTCGCAGTTCATCCGCAGAAGGACGCCGAAACATGTTGTACGCAAAGAGCGAGTGCCAAGGGCTCTCACTCACGACCCGAACCTTGATCGCGTAGGCGTCGTTGGCACCGGCCTGCGCATCGCGAACGAAGAGATCCTGACCGTCCAGGTAGTCGACCACGTCGGCGCGCAGCGCATTCCAGTGGTCGGTGGACATGGGCACGTTGACCTTGCCCCAGTCGACGGTTTCCTCGGTCAGATCGTCGCGAACCGTGAACTTGTCGTTCGGTGAGCGACCGGTGTGGGGCGCGGTGACCGTGGAGATGGCGCCCATGTGGGCCAGGCGCCCGTCGCCTCGGGCGAAGGATTCCTCATACAGCCGCGCGGGAGACAGATTCCAGTAGACGGTCCCGTTCGGGTCCAGTCCGTGATGATCGAGACCGTACTCGCCCGGTTCTCCGGTGGCGGCAACGGTCGGTTCCAGCGTCTCGGCGGTCATTCTTGGGGGTCTCCAGAAATGCGCGGAGGGGCCCACCGGCGACGGTGCTGCCCCACCACCAACACGACAATTTTTTCACGAGGGCCCTCCCGAGCACGGCACCCGGGCCGGGTTTTCGGCTCCACCGACCGGGAAGGGTCCTAAATGTGCCCTGACTTCGCCTGACAGTCCACCGACGCCACCGTGGCCAGGTTGAGAACGTCCTGGAGAGACGACCCCCGCTGGAGAATGTGGACCGGCTCCTTCATACCCAGCAAAATCGGCCCGATCACGTCCGCGCCGCCCAGGCAATCGAGGAGTTTGTACGCCGCGTTCGCGGCCGCCAGACCGGAGAAGACCAGCACATTGGCAGGTTTGGTGAGGTAACTGAACGGGTAGATGTTCTTGAGCTTGACCGCGTTGACCGCCGTATCCGCCTGCATCTCGCCGTCGATCTCCAGATCAGGGTGCGACTCTCGCACGAGCGCGACGGCCTCCGCCATCTTTCGCGCTTCCGCGTGATCCACCGATCCGAAGTTCGAAAATGACACCATGGCTATCCGCGGCTCGATCTGGAGTTCCCGCGCAAAATTCGCGGTTTGCAAGGCGATGTCCGCCAAGGTGCGCGCGTCCGGGTCGATATTGACGGTCGTATCCGCCAGGAACAGCAACTCCCGATTCGGAAACGCGAGCAGGTAGAGGCCGGACACCCGTCGCACGCCGTCCGCCACGCCGATGGTCTGGAGGCTCGGGCGGAGGATCTCGCCGTAGTTGGCCTCGATTCCCGCGACCATGGCGTCAGCCTCGCCGTCCGCGACCATCGCGGCAGCGTAATAGACCGGCTTGTAGAGGTTCCAGCGTGCCTCGGAAAGCGTCAGCCCGCGGCGCCCCCGCTTCTCGAACAGCCTGTCGGCATACTCGCGGCGCTTCTCCTCCAGCGCTGCGGCATACACGATCTCGACACCGTCGAGGCTCACCCCCATCGAGTCGGCTTTCTCCCGGACGCGTTCGGGCCGCCCGAGCAGAATGGGATGCGCGACCCCGTCCTCCACCATATGCGATGCCGCCCGGATGATGGTGCTGTTGTGACCCTCGGGTAGTACGACCCGGGCCGGCTTCCGCCTCGCCCGGTTCGACATCTGCCGCATCACCTCGTAACCCGGGCCGAGACTCGCACGGAGGCGATCGCGATACTCGTCGAGGTCGACAGTCTCCCTCGCGACTCCCGACTCCATGGCCGCTTTGGCGACCGCCGGAGCCACGTGAAAGAGGACCCGCTGGTCGAACGGCTTGGGAATCAGATACTCACGCCCGAACGCGATGTTGTTGCCATCGTAGGCACCCCGCACGGTATCCGGAACTTCCTCACGGGCCAGCGACGCCAGGGCGTTCGTGGCCGCGAGCATCATCTCTTCGTTGATACCTCGAGCACGAACGTCCAAGGCACCCCGGAAGATGAAGGGGAAGCCGAGGACGTTGTTGACCTGGTTCGGGTAATCGGATCGCCCGGTGGCCATGATGGCGTCGTCTCGAACTTCGGCAACCGCCTCGGGCAGGATCTCGGGGTCCGGGTTCGCCAGCGCGAAAATGATCGGGTCGCGCGCCATTGATTGGACATGCTCAGGTTTGAGTAGATCCTTGGCACTCAGACCGATGAAGACGTCCGCTCCCTCCATCGCGTCGGCCAGGCTCCGGCGCTCGGTCTTGCGAGCGAACGGGAGCTTGTACTCGTTCATGTCACCGTCGCGACCCACGAAGATCACACCGTTTCGATCGACCATCAGGATGTTCTCCGGGTCGACACCGAGGCGCATGAAGTGCTGAGCCGTCGACAGCGCCGAGGCTCCGGCGCCGGAGAAGACCACTCGAACCTCTCCGATCTCCTTGCCCACCAACTCCAGCGCGTTGATCAGGGCAGCCGCGGCAATGATCGCGGTCCCATGCTGGTCATCGTGGAAGACCGGGATATCGAGCCTCTCCTGGAGCGTGCGCTCAATGACGAAGCATTCGGGCGCCGCGATGTCTTCCAGGTTGATCCCACCGACGGTGGGCTCCAGGAGCTCGCAGAATTTGATGATGTCGTCCGGATCCTCGGACGCGACCTCGAGGTCGAAGACATCGATGCCCGCGAATCGCTTGAACAGGACGCCCTTTCCTTCCATAACGGGCTTGGCAGCGAGGGGACCGATGTTCCCGAGGCCCAGAACGGCGGTACCATTCGACACGACTGCGACCAGATTCCCTCGAGCCGTGTATCTGAACACGTCTTGAGGGTTCTTGTGGATCTCGCGGCATGGCTCCGCAACGCCGGGAGAGTACGCCAACGAGAGTTCGCGCTGGGTTCCCACGGCCTTGGTGGGTACCACTTCGATCTTGCCCGGGCGGCCCTCCTCGTGATAGTCGAGGGCCTCCTGCCTCCTGTCTGCCATGGCGTGCGCTACTCCGGCTGGTCAATGGGAAACGTGATGATGGACATAGCCGTCAGCCGGTGTCAAACCTCCAGTGCGGGAGTAGATTCCCCGCAAGCCAGCCCCGCGCGTGCCCTCACTCCGTCCTACGAGCCCACACTGCACTCGGTGTCCCAACCGCTCATCGGCTTGGCCCTGGCCCTGTCCTCGGTTGGCGCCTTCGGTCCTCTCAGCGCCCTGGCGGCGCAGGAGGCGGAGACGCCCGCCCGGTGCACAACCGGCCGGATCTCCAACGTGTTCGTGGACAACAAGTCGATCTTCGATGTCGACGATCTGGAGGACGGCGCGATCGGGTGGGTATACGGCCTCGCAAACGGCCTGCACGTCCGCACGAACGGCGGCTTCATCCGGCGTGAAGTGCTCTTCGACGTCGGCGACTGCTTCGACCCGATGCTCCTCGACGAATCGGGGCGCATTCTGCGCTCCTATCCCTTCATATCACGGGCGGACGTGTTCGCCGTCGAGCAGGCGGACGGCACCATGCACGTCGTCATCGACACCCAGGACCAGTGGAGCACGCAGGTGGACCTCGGTGCCTCCTTCGACGATGGATTCAACCTCGAGGTCGTGGACGTAACCGAGCGAAACCTCCTCGGTCGTGGGATCCTCGCGTCCGGCTTCCTGCGCACAGAGAAGGAGCGGCGAGACAGAGGCGTCCGCTTCGAATTTCCGCGCTTCTTTGGCACCCGGCTGAACACGTACGGAGCGGTCGGCGAGACCCGCGACGGGAATTTCCTCGAGGTCGGGGCCGACTACCCCTTCGTCGGCGAAGTTGGTCGCTTCGGTGCCCGTCAACTCTTCCGCCGGCGGGACGAGCTGTTTCCCTACGCCTTGGGCGCAGACTCGGAGTTCAGCCACGTCCTCCTGCCCATGACCGACGAACGCGCGGAATTTTCGGTTGCGCGGCGGTGGGGAGAGCCAGGAAGGCTCACCATGTTGGGCGTGGGCATCTTCCGGGAGGAACTGTCCTTTGCGGGCGGAGCCGGTGCCGCGGAGGTGGCCGTCGACAACGACTTCGGCAATACGTCGCCGGCACCAACGACGTTCATTGAGGCCCTCCGCCCGCAGGCGAATCCGCTGTCCGCGACCCGCTTCAACCTGCTGGTGGGACAGAGGAATCTTCGCTTCGTGCGCGTGCGCGGCCTCGATGCCCTGGCGGGGCAGCAGGATGTCCGGCTCGGCTCCGACATCGGCCTCACGCTCGGGAGGACGGTGTCGTTCCTTTCATCGGACCAACCGGGCCGCTCGATCGACAACTATTCTCGCCTCCGGCTGTTCCTCGGCCACGACCCCGGTTCTTCCTACCTGTTCTTCAACCTGGCAGCCGAGGGGAGACGGCGGATCGGCGATCCGATCGGGAGCGACCCCTGGCGCGATTTGATCGGCGAGTTCGATCTCTATTCCTACCTGAAGTCCACCCGAGTCCCTGGCCACACCGTTTTTGCCCGCGTGTCGGGCTCAGGAGGGTGGCGCATGGAAACGCCCTTTCAGTTGACGGGGGGGGGGAGGGGAGGCGTGCGGGGGTACACGGAGGAAGACGATCCCGGTGGACGCCGACTCCTGCTCACCCTCGAGGACCGCATCTTCGTGGGCTGGCCCGCGCCCGACTTGCTGGATATGGGCTTCACGGTCTTCGGCGATCTCGGACGTGTCTGGCCGGGAGACACCCCGTTCGGCGACGATTCCGGTTGGCGGACCGCGGTAGGAGGGGGGCTGCGCGTCGGCTTCCCGGCGGGATCGCGTGGTCTGCTCCGCGTGGACGTTGCCTTTCCGATCGGCACGGACTCGTCCCGCAGTCCGATCTGGCGCGTGACACTCCAGGAGCAACTCGGCATCATCACCGGGTTTTTCGATCACCAACTGGATCGGAGCCGAAGGGTCAGCGTCGGCCCGGACTTCTTCGTGACCGAGGTCCGCTGAGGGTGACCCTGCCACGGTCGCTGGAACCGGAACTCCTCGACGAGGAGGGCCACGACGTGGACGAGCTGGCGGAGTCCCTCGTCCAGGTGGCTCAGGTCAACAGCTGGCTCGGGGGAGACCGCTCGCTACGACGTCACCTCGCCCGATTGCCGTCGCGGGTTATGCCGGAGCACACTCCCCGAACCCGCGCCATTCGCGTTCTCGACGTCGGCACGGGCAACGGAGAGACCCTCGTGCGCCTCCTCCGCTGGGCGGGCCGGTTCGATGAACGTTGGACCGGAGTCGGCGTCGACCGGAGCGCCGCCACGGTACGGATCGCGGCCGACCGGGGCACGCCGGTAGTTCAGGCCGACGGCCTTGCCCTTCCGTTTCCCGACTGCTCGTTCGACGCGGTCTTCTGCTGCCTCACTCTCCATCACTTCGATGATGACGGGGCACGAGCCCTGCTCCGGGAGATGGGACGGGTGGCCCGCTCGCTCGTGCTCGTGAGCGACCTGGAGCGGTCGCGGCTGCACTACGGAGGGGCTCGAGTGCTGGCAGAAACCCTGTGGCGGGGGAATCGGCTCACGCGGGCGGACGGCCCGCACTCCGTCCTGCGGGCATTCACCCGCCACGAGATGGAGGCTCTCGGACGTAGCGCGGGGCTCTCCGAGGTCAGGGTGGAACGCTTCCTTCCTTGGCGCCTCCTCCTGTCTGCTGCGCCATGACCGCCTCGAGGGTCCCCGACGGCTCCGACCCGGATGCGTTCGACGTCGCGGTGGTCGGCGGTGGTCCGGCTGGATCGACGGTGGCGGGCCTCCTGGCACGGCAAGGACACAACGTCCTGATCGTCGACCGGGCCACCTTTCCGCGACCCAAGCCATGTGGAGAGTGCGTGAACCCCGGCGCCGTGGCTGCGCTCCGACGGCTCGGGCTCCTGGACGACGTACGCGCGCTGGCGCCGGCCCGGCTCCTCGGGTGGACGATTCGGGCCGGCTCGTCGGAAGCCAGCGGGTCGTTTGGGAGCGGGACCACCGGCCTGGGCATCGGCCGATCGGAGCTCGACCACGCGCTCTTGAAGGCTGCGGGCCGGAGGGGCGCGAGGCTGTGGCAAGACACCCGGGTGGAGCACGTCGAAGTGGCGGTAGGCGGCGGTCGGCCGACCCTCCGACTCCGCACGGCCGCAGGTCTCCGTACCCTTCGCCCGCGCGTCGTCGTGGGCGCTGACGGACTCCGCTCCCGGGTGGCAAGATCGATCGGCGCGGTGGCCCCGCCCGGTCCCCTGCGAAAGGTCTCCCTCACGTGCCGGGTGCGATGGACCGGGCGGAGTGGAGCACCCGCCGAGGGCGGCCTGCTCGACGTCCGCGACGGCGTCACGCTCGGCATCGCGCCCGTATCCGCCGACCGGTCGCTCTGGAACGCGACGGTGGTGGGCGAATCCGCCCGCTATCGCTATGAAGCCGACCGATTCGGAGATCCTGCCGCGTGGGTCGCCTCCCTGATGGACGAGCGACTGGGGGAGTGTCGCGGTCGGGAGATCATCGGGGGTCCGTGGGCTTCTGGGCGGTTCGACCGGCCTGTCGCACGACCGTGGGCCCCCGGCGTCGTTCTCGTGGGCGACGCGGCCGGCTACTACGACCCGTTTACAGGCCAAGGCGTCTACCGGGCGCTCCGGTCGGCCGAACTTGCCGCAGATGCGGTTGCCGAAGTACTCGACCGTGCCGACGGTGGCTCCCGTCGAGAGCGCGACCCGTGGACGCCGCTCAGGAGATACGGCCGCCGCTGGAAGGCGAACAACCGCGGGGCGCGTTTCGTCCAGCGGGTCATCGAGGCCGCGGTCTCCCGCCCGGCGGTCACGTCCTGGATCCTGCCGCGATTCGAGAGGGCCGGATCGCTCGACGGTCTCATCCGTGTCACGGGAGACACCGTTTCGATATTCTCATTGGCCGCCCCGACCTGGTGGATACCCCCGCTCCTGGCGCGACCCGCGCGCCCCTTTTCTCCCGACCCACCGACCGCCTGACCGATGCTGACCATCGATGAACAGATCTGTGACGCATTGCCGGACATCTGCTTTCAGGTCGCGGCGGACGTGGAGAACTGGCCCAAGATCCTCCCCCACTACCGGTGGGTTCGGTTCCACGAAAAGCGCGGCTTCGCCGAGGGTGTGGTCGAGATGGCCGCGTGGCGTCACTTCGGCCCGATCGGGTACCCGACGTGGTGGGTGTCGGAGATGGAGCATGATGCCGCGGAGCGGGTAGTCCGCTACCGTCATATCGACGGGATCACCCGTGGGATGGACGTCCTCTGGGAGGTTCTGCCGCTCGACTCGGGGCAGTGCCACCTCCGGATCGTGCACGAGTGGACCGGTCCCCGGTGGCCGGTGATCGGCGGCCTTGCCGCCAACTTCGTCATCGGCCCTCAATTCATCAGTCACATTGCTGGGCGCACCCTGGCCGGGGTTGCCGCTGAAGCCGAACGGAGGCACCGCGTTGCACGCTGAGGCAGGAACCCACACCCCCCGTCGCGTAGTCGTCACGGGCATCGGCCCGATCACGGCGTCGGGCTCTACGGCGGAAAGGCTGTGGGCGGGGCTACGCGCCGCGAAGTCGCCCGTCGTGGAAGTGACCCGGTTCGACGCCTCGCCGTTCCGCACCCGGATCGCCGCGGAAGTGCAGGACTTCGACGCCGAGAACTTCATGGACCGGCAGCGGGCCCGCCGACTCGACCTGTTCTCACAGTTTTCCGTAGCCGCCACCAAACTCGCGCTGGACGATGCCGCGCTGAACCCGGGGGACGTCGATCCGGGCAGGGCAGCGGTGCAGATGGGCTCGGCGCTCGGGGGACTGTCCCACGCGCAGGAGCAGATGTTCAACTTCGTGGGCCGGGGCGTGCGAGCCGTAGACCCGCGGGTCGCCACGACGGTCTTCTGCGGGGCGGCGAGCTGTCAGGTCGCGATCGAGTTCGGTTTCACGGGGCCCAACTCGACCAACGCTATGAGTTGCGCCTCCGGCACCATGGCGATCGGAGACGCCTTTCGACTCATCCGGGACGGCATTTCGGACGTAGCGGTGGCGGGCGGCATCGAGGCCCCTCTGGCTCCGTTGTCCTACGGGGCGTTCGCGATCATTCGTGCCATGAGCCAGAGAAACGACGATCCGACCCACGCGTGCCGACCGTTCGACGCGGATCGGGACGGCTTCGTAATGGGCGAAGGCGCCTGCATCCTCGTGCTGGAGGAGGAGTCCAAGGCGCGCGCGCGAGGTGCGCGCATCTATGCCGAAGTCCGGGGCTTCGGCGTGACGAACGACGCTCACCATATGACCGCGCCACGGCCCGACGGAGCGCAGGCCGCGGCGGCCATGCGGCATGCGATCGCTGGCGGGGGCATGACCCCGGAGGACATCGATCACGTCAACGCACACGGATCGTCCACGCCGCTGAACGACTCCACGGAGAGTCTGGCCATCCGTTCGGTCCTTGGGGATCGGGCCGACCGCGTGCCTGTAACCGCGACCAAACCATTCTACGGCCACGCTCTGGGCGCCTCCGGCGCGATCGAAGTCGGCATCGCCTGCATGACTCTCAGAAACGGGTGGATCCCCCCCACCCTCAACCTCGAGTCTCCCGGCGAAGGGTGCGACCTCGCGTACGTGACGGGAGAGGGACTGGACGCCGAGGTCGAGACCGTCCTGTGCAACTCGTTCGGCTTCGGGGGCATCAACGCGTGCCTCACGCTTTCTTCGGTCCCCGAGGACGACGCCGGTTGATGCCCGACCCGCGGCCATGGCCAGATCCCGTATCGAGGATCGGGAACCGGTGCGCACGGCGACGGGTATCCGCGCACTCTTCCAGTTCTGCTGGTACATCGGACCGATGAGGGGCGAAGAGCGATTTTGACCGCCGAAACACGCGTTTATAGCTTCAACGCAATTGCGTTCCCGCTTCGCGCGCCCCTGTCTGAGGACTGCTGACCACGAATGTTCTCCTCCTCCCGTGGCTTGGACTCGTTCGATCAGTATCTCCAGGACGTGGAGAAGTACCCACTGATCCAGGATCCTCAAGAGGAGCGCGCCCTCGCTCGACGGGCACGGGAGGGTGACAAAGAGGCCGCGGAACGGCTCGTCACGGCCAACCTCCGCTTCGTTATCTCCTATGTGAAGAAGTATCAGGGGCGTGGTCTGGGGCTGGCCGAGCTGGTGTGCATCGGGAACGAGGGGCTGCTCAAGGCGGTCAAGAAGTTTGATCCAGAGAAGGGCGTGAAATTCATCTCGTACGCCGTTTGGTGGATCCGGCAGACGGTACTGCAGGCCCTGGCCGAACAGACGCGGTCCGTGCGGATCCCTCTGAATCAGAATTCGAACCTCGCGCGCCTCTCCCGCACCGATACTCAGCTCACGCAGAGCTTGGGCCGATCTCCGACCGATCAGGAGATCGCCGAGGAGATGGGGGAACCGCTCGACACCATTCGAGCGCTTCGCCGCGTGGCCGCCTCCGAGTTGAGCCTGGACGCCCCGATCGACCGGAGCGACCGAGATAGTTCCAGCTTCGGTGAGCGCTTCGCGGGCGCCGAGGGCTCCGACATCGAGGAGGATGTCGAGTCGATCGCCCGCCGGGACTTCCTCGAGCACATGTTCGAGACGTACCTGACCGAGCGGGAACGGAAGATTCTCTATCTGTACTACGGCCTCGACGACGGTGAGGAGCGGACTCTGGAGGAAATCGGCTCACTTCTCGGCGTCACGCGCGAGCGCATTCGTCAGATCCGGAACCGAGCGTTCGAGAAGTTGCGGGAGAGCCCGCATGGCGACTCCCTGTCCGGGTTCTGGGCTCCGAACTGACCGAGCGCCGCCCACGGATCCCGGCCGTACCCCGGCCAATCGGGCACGAGGCCCGGTCTGCTAGCAGGCCGGGCCTCGTGGCTTTTCCGGGAACCGCCCGATCGGGGACAGCGTACCAGACTGCTCCCCATCCCATTCCGGAAGCCCGGTGAGAGTGTACCCGACCTGCCCTCGATTCCCTGGCGCGATCCTCCATGCACTCGTGGTGTCGGCCCTGCTCGCCGTGCCCGGTGCAGGGGTCGGGGCGGCGGCGCTGTCCGCGCAGGACAGCGGGTGGAACTCGAGCCGCGTGTTGGGCCTCGTGGAAGGCGCGAGGGACCGACGCGCCGTAACGGCGGTCGACTCCACGTTCCAGTCCTACAAGGCGGACGCCCGCGGCTTCGTCTACTTCTTCATCGACCGGCCCGACTCCGATGAACGGACTCTGGTCAAGGCCGATCAGGTGGCGCTGGAGGTCTACTGGAAAGCGCCCGACAAGACACGCCAGCGGATCGTCGGCCTGCGGGACCGGAAAGTGCTCCCCACCAACATCCGGTATCACCTCGATCATCTGACGGTCGTCCAGGACGACTTCGGCGACTGGATCCGGATGGGCGATGGCGACGAGGTGGAGAGGGTCCTTCACCCTGCGGGGCCCGACAGCAACCTCATGTACGACTACCTGCTGGCGGACTCGCTCACCCTCCGGTACGGCGGCGCGGGCGACGAGGTCCGGGTCTACGAGGTACGGGTGCGCCCGAAGACGCCTGAGCTGCCGGGCTTCGTCGGCTCGATGTTCCTGGACCGGGACCGGTCGGCCATCGTGCGGATGAACTTCACATTCACGCCGGCGTCCTACGTCGACCCGTACCTCGACTACATCCGCGTGTCCCTCGACAACTCGCTGTGGGACGGACGCTTCTGGCTCCCCTATCGGCAGGAGGCAGAGATCCGCAGGGAGATGCCGAATCTGGATTTCCTCGCGGGGAGCATCATCCGGGGACGTTTCGAGATCCGGGGATACGAGTTCAACCTGCCCCTCGGGGACCCCTTCTTCCTGACGCGCGTCAGCACCGTCTCGCAGGCGAACCGACAGGCGTTCCCGTTCGAGCGCGGCCTGCTCGACGACCTGGATGAGGAGGGACTCGCGCCCAGCGAGTCGCTGAAGGACATCCAAGTCCAGGCTCGGGAGATCGTGGCCGGGCGGGCGCTCTCGGGACTTCCTGGGACGCGCTTCACCGCGGGCACGTTCTCGGACTGGCTTCGTTACAACCGCGTGGAAGACCTCTTCGTCGGCGTGGGCGCTCAGGTACGAACGGGGCGAGTCGGGCTGCTCCAGGGCACCGGGGGATACTCGTTCGGGCGGAAGGCGCTGTCGGGCGCACTCGAGTTCGCGCCGGGAGAACACCCGGCACCTGGGTCGGTCCGGCTATTCTGGGACGAGATCCGCGACCGCGGCGCCGTTCCCGGCTCGACTCTACTGGAGAACAGCTTCGAGGCCGGAATTGGCGAGATGGACTACCTGGACCCGTGGTTCGCGCGGGGCGTCTCGCTTCGAGCGAGGCCGTTCGACGCCGCGACGGGGCCGACTTTCACGCTCGGGGTCGAACGCCATCGCTCGGCAGTCGACGTGGTGGATGGACGTCTGCGCCCTGTGGCCCTGATCGAAGAGGGCGTCATGAGTTCGCTCGGAGTGTCGGTCCCCTTCCGATCCGCGCACACCCACGGAGACGTCGCACTCACGGCCTCACGGTTCCGTTCGAGGGCCCTCCTGGCCGCGACAGGCGGATGGAGTTGGGAGACCACGCCCCACCGGGCGGGTCAGGCCGCAACAGTGGATGTTCTCGGCGGCGCGGTGTTCGGGGACGCACCGGTGCAGTCGCACTACTATCTGGGCGGTCGGTCGACCCTGCCGGGTATCCCGTATCGCAGCATGGTCGGTACGGCCTTCGGACTGATCGCAACGAGCGGCACGGTTCCGATCCGCGCCCCGTGGGTGGGCGTGCGGGCTCTCGCGAGTGTCGGGGTCGTGGGCGGCGGGGACGCCCCGCCCGTACCCCGCCCAAGCGACCCCTTCGTCGATCAACAGGAAGCCGCATCGGATCCGAAGCTCTCCGACCCCGACGATACCGTGACCGCGCGCGCCACCGCGGGCCTCGGCGTCTCCCTCTTCTGGGACGTGCTGCGTATCGACCGGTTGCGCGGGATCGGCCCGGAGGGGAGTTGGGAATGGGTGGTGTCGATTTCACCCCGGTTCATGCGCTGGTTCTGAGGTCGCCGAGCGACTTCCCACCCTCGCCTACCCTCCGGTCCGACCCATGCGCGAGGTCCAAACCGCTCTCCCGGTCCGACCCCTACCTCCGGTTCGACCTCAACCTCCGGTTCGACCTCAACCTCCGGTCCGACATGCGCCCGGCGGCCGCGAGCGACCGCCGGACCCACGCTCAAGCCGCGTCCTCGACCACCTCGTCGGCACGCCGTGCCGAGAGTAGTACCACCTCGGTCCCGATGACCTCGGCCGTCGGGATGCTGACGCCGTCCCGCTCGTAGGCATCGTAGGCGACCCGCCCCTCCACGTAGAGACGATCGCCGGCGTGGAGATAGTCCTCGACGAACTGGGCCAGCTTGTTCCAGACCGTGATCCTGTGCCAATCCGTACGCTCGTTTCCCTCCGCGTCCGGCCGCCTGTTGGTCGCGAGGGAGAAGTGGGCCACCTTCGTCCCGTTCTTGGTCTCCTGGATGTCAGGGTCCCGGCCCACGTTCCCCACCAGAATCATCTTGTTCACCGAACGGCTCATGCGTTTCCTCCGGTCCGTGTGTGGTAGCTCGGCGCCTCATCACCGATGTGGACTACAGAGATGCATGGCCGTCAGGGGCCTGCATATGGCCGGATGCGCCCACGGCCCGCATGGCGCGTTCGACTACTGTCCACCACCGTCGACGAAGCTGTCGGTGAGGGTCCGGTCCCGACCCAGGAACACGGAGGGCGAACAGCCGGCCAGCCGCTTGAACTCACGGGTGAAGTGGGCGTGGTCGTAATAGCCGGCCTGGAGACCGATCCGACCCAACTCGAGCGTCGGGTCGGAGAGCAGACGCCCCAGCGCGGATTGCAGCCTGAGAATTCGCGAGAGAACCGTCGGTGCAAGGCCCACGTCGTGCCGCATCGTCCGCCCCACCGTCCTTTCGCTCACGTGCAGCCGCGCAGCCAGACCACGCACCGAGATCCTCCCTCCGGACGCCCGGATCTCCGCCACGATACGGCGGGCCAACGACGAGTTCCCGACATCCCCGAGGTGCCCCTTGGAGCGGAGGAACTCGTAGACCTCGACCGGCCACTCCGCCGGCGACAGCAGCGCGAGTCGGTCCTGCAGATCACTGAGCCAGGAGATACCGAGGTCGGAGGTCCCGATCTCCTCGTCGGTGAAATCCGACATCGGCGTCCGGAGAAGGGAGGCGCCGCCCCAGGGGAGGAGTCGAATGCCCACGAGTCGGATTGCGCCCGACGGACGGATGACCCACGGGCGCGTGATCTGCCCGACGAACATGGCGGTCGGCTGTACGATCTCCCCCTCGTCCGCGCAGGATCGGATGAACGGGTCGGAGAGGTTGAGAATCACCTCGGGGCAGCCGTCGGGGATGATCGGCTGTGCGTCACCAGCACCGCCGTCGTCACCCCACAGGGCCCACACGCATTGGATCATATGGGCCAGATCGCGCGGAGGGGCCCACTCGCGATACTCGTTCACGTCACTGATTTCGTGGCGGATTCATACAAGCGCACCTCACTCCTGCGGCCCATGTTGGGTAAGCGACACTCCCGACACTCCCGACACTCCCGACACTCCCGACACTCCCGACACTCCCGACACTCCCGACACTCCCGACACCTACGAGTCTCATGACCAAAATTGCACTCCTCGCGGCCGCGCTGACAATGTCCGCGACCGCCGCATGCGCTCAAACCCCACCTCCGCAAACGGCGGGAAATCCGATGGATGCGGTCGCCTTCATGACCGGGTGCTGGAGCCAGTCCGGGCAGGGGCTGCGGGAGCACTTCTCGCCGGTGGCGGCCAACATGATGACGGGCTTCTCACAGTTCTGGCGGGGCGAAGCGATCGTCGACTGGGAGTTCCATCGAGTGGACGTGACGCCGGACGGACCGGCGCTCACCCCACATCCCCGGGGGATCGCGTCGGTCCAGTTCCTTCCCGTGGCCATCGAGTCGAACAAGATCGTGTGGCAGAACCTCGAACACGACTTCCCCCAGCGCATCATCTACCACCGCAGCGCCCCCGACACCCTGGTCGCGCGGACCGAGGGCGGCGAGGGGGAGGCCGCCCGCTCGATGGAGTGGAAGATGGCGCGGGTGGACTGCTCGTCACGGTAGAGGACCGAGCCGCCTCGGCAACCCGCCGGTAGCGCGAGAACTCTCGCGCACCCTCGTTCGGGTCACCCGCCCTTGCATTCGTACCAGTTCGGACCGACACCCCATTCGGCCACGAGCGGCACGTCGAGGTCCATCGCGCCTTCCATACGGTCGACCACCATATCCCGGACTGCGTCCACATCCGCCTCGGCCACCTCGAATAGTAATTCGTCGTGGACCTGCAGGAGCATACGAGCCTCGACGTCCATCTCCGACAGGCCCCCCGCCACCGCGATCATGGCCACTTTGATCATGTCCGCCGCCGTGCCCTGGATCGGAGTGTTCTGAGCGACCCGCTCTCCGAACTGGCGCACGCTCCAGTTCCGCGCCCGCAATTCGGGGACGTACCGTCTGCGCCCCATGAGCGTCTCGACGTATCCGCACTCCTTGGCCTTGAGGACCTGCTCGTCGAGGTACCGCCGGACGCCCGCGAACCGCTCGAAGTACGTCTCGATGAACTGCTTGGCCTGCTCGCGCGTGGTTCCGAGTTGACGGGCGAGGCTGAACGGGCCCTGCCCGTACAGGGTGGCGAAGTTCACCGTCTTGGCCTGGCCCCGCATACCCGCGCTGACGTCCTCGACCGGTACGTCGAAGATGACGGACGCGGTCTGCTTGTGGACATCCACACCCGTCGTGAAAGCGGTAACGAACGCATCGTCGCCCGAGAAGTGGGCGAGAATGCGGAGCTCGATCTGCGAGTAGTCGACAGCGAGGAACAAGGTACCCGGCGCCGCCACGAAGCCCTTTCGGATCTGTCTGCCGAGATCCGTCCGGATCGGAATGTTCTGAAGATTCGGGTCGCTGCTGGACAGCCGCCCCGTCGCCGCAACCGCCTGGTTGAAGCTGGTGTGGATACGCCCCGTTTCCGGGTTCACCAACTGGGGCAGCGCTTCCACGTACGTGCTCCGCAACTTCTCCAGCTCGCGATACTCCATGAGAAGGCGAGGAATCTCATGCCCGTCCGCCGCCAGTTCCTCGAGAACCGAGGCGTCCGTGGACGGCCCCGTCTTGGTCCGCTTCAGGACCGGAAGATCCAGCTTTTCGAACAGGATCTGCCGGAGCTGCGGCGTCGAGTTCAGGTTGAACTCCGAGCCGGCCACCTTGAAGATCTCTTCCTGAATGAGGTCCAGCTCCCTCTTGAGCTTGGCCCGCATGGTCCGGAAGAATTCGTCGTCGATCTTGATGCCGGCCAACTCCATATCCGTAAGGACCGGCACCAACGGCATCTCCAGATCGGCCAACAACGGACGGAGACCTTCCTCGTCCAATTCCGTCTCGAAACGATCCGCCACCCTCAGCGCGAGGTCGGCGCGTTCGCAGAGGTAGTCCCGCGCCCTCTCCACCGGCAGTTCCGGAAAGGGAACCCGCTTCCTTCCGGTACCCACCGCGTCGCTGAGGGCCATGACCCGGCGGGCCAACAGCTCGAGCGCGAGGAACGGGAGGTCGTGAGCCCTCCGCCCGGGGTCAAGGACGTAACTTGCGATTGCGGTGTCGAGCGACATACCCTCCAGACCGACACCCGCTCTGGAAAGACACAGCGCAGCTCGCTTGAGATCAGGACCGACCTTCGCAACGGAAGGATCTTCGAGGACCGCCTTCAGCGCGTGCATGCTCCGGCTGCCCAACGGAGGGAGGTTCGACACTTCCCCGGCACCGTCCTCTCCTTCGAACGTCAGCTCGAACGGCTGGAGGTGACCGAACGGCAGGTACCACGCCTCCCCGTTGGAACTCGCGAACGAGACGCCCACGAGGGTCCCCCTCAAGGGATCCGGGTCCGAGCACTCGGCTTCAATCGAAAAGCGTCCGGCGGATCGCAACGCCTCGACGAGGGCGGCGACATCCTGGGCCCGATCCAGCGTCCGGTACAAGAGGTCGCCGCGCTCCTCCTCTTCCTCCTTCGCCTGACCCGCGGCAGCTTCGGTGAACTGCTCGGCGAGGCGCCGGAACTCCAGGTCGACGAAGACCTGGCGCAGCTTGTCCGGATCGGGTTCCCGCACGCGCAGGGCTTCGAGATCGAGCGGAACGTCCAGGTCCGTCATGATCGTCACCAGACGTCGTGACAGACGAACGTTGTCGGCGTTCTCGACGAGCGAGTTGGACGCGCGCTTCGGCTTCACCCGGGGCGCGTCCGCCAGCATGCTCTCGAGATCCGGGTACTTCTCGATGAGCGCCACCGCGGTCTTCGGACCGATGCCCGCCGCGCCCGGCACATTGTCCGAGGAGTCGCCGACGAGCGCCAGATAGTCGGCGACTCTGCCGGGCGGGATTCCGAACTTCTCGTGCGCGTTCTCTTCGGTCACCCATTCCGCCGCCACCCCCGTCGCGCCTCCGCGCCCCGGGTTCATCAGGTGGATGCCGGGTTGGACCAGTTGATAGAAATCCTTGTCGCCCGACACGATGACCGCCTCGAGGTCACGGTCCCGAGCCTGGACCGCCAGTGTCCCGATGACGTCATCGGCTTCGTATCCGGCCAACTCGACAACGGGATCCCGAAAGCCCTCCACAATGTCGCGGATCCGCGACAGACTCGCGGCCAGGTCGTCCGGCATTTTCTCCCGTGTCGCCTTGTACTCCGGGTACTCCTCCTCACGAAACGAATTGCCCGAGTCGAACACCACCGCCAGATAGTCCGGTTCGAACTTCTCACGGATGTCCATCAAGAACTGGGTGAATCCGAAGGGAGCCGACGTGTTCTCGCCGCGCGAATTGGTCAGCGGCCGGTTGATGAACGCGAAGTAGGAACGGTAGATCAGCGCATAGGCATCCACGAGAAAGATGCGCGGTGCGCTCTTGGGCGGTATTTCCAAGGAGAGGAATCGGCTCGAGAAAAAGGATGATGGAGATGGAAGATATTGGGAGTGGTGCCCGCGCGGACCAAAAGGGGGCAGATGGGACGGAGCTGAGAGCGGGGTCGTCCGAGCGGGAGATGCCCGCCGCGTCGCTGGCGGACGAGGACTACGGCTTCGTAGAGCGTCAGCTCGCGCTGGTCGGCGACCGCGACCCGCTCGACATCCTGCACCGGTCCCCCGGAGAAGCGGCCGCGCTGTTCGGACGCGCACGGCCGGACTTCCTGACCCGCCCGTGGGCGCCCAGCAAGCGCTGGAGCCCTCTGGATATCCTCGCCCACATGTCGCTGACCGAGTGGGTGTTCGGGTACCGAACGAGGGCCGTGTTGTGCGATCCCGAGCCGGTGCTGCCCCCGGTCGCCCAGGAACATTGGGCGGATCGGTGCGGCGGCCAGATCGGCAGTGCCGCCGACCATCTTCAGGACTTCGCGGCGCTCCGCCGAGCGAATCTGCGCACCTGGTCGACGCTCACGCCGAACGAACTGGAGCGAACGGGATGGCACTCGGTCCTGGAGCGCTCCCTGAGCCTGGACTTCCTCCTACGACTACTGGCGGGCCACGACCTGAATCACCTGAATCAGCTTCACCAGGGCCTTCCACCGCGGAATCAATAGGGAAGCAGCGCGAGCCGGCACCAAGATGGAGGAACGCGGCCGCAGGAGAGCGGCGGCGCAAAGGCGGGCACACTACATGACCGGGCCGTAGAGGATCCGGTAAACGCCGAGATTCCGGCTGACGTTCTTGATGTACCCACGCGTCTCCGCGAACGGCACCCGCTCGGTGAAGCGAAGCCAGTCGCCCGCCTCGGGGTAGTTCCGCCACCGATTGGCGCGGGTCGGTCCCGCGTTATAGGCCGACAGGACCAGGGGCAGGTCCTCGTACCGCTGGAGCATGTCCCGGAGGAAGGCCGCACCGAGGTGCAGATTCACCTCCGCCGTCTTGAGGCCGTCGGTCTCAAAATCCTCCGGCCCATGACGGCCAGCCAACTCCCGCGCGGTGGGAGGCATGACCTGCATCAGGCCCACGGCTCCAGCGCTGCTGACGATCTCCTCTTCCCACGCGGACTCCTGGCGGATGAGCGCGGCCATCATCATCGGATCGATGCCCCACTCGGCCGCTTCGCGTCGGACCATTTCCCGGTGCGGGAATGGATAGACGACGCGGACGAGACGGTCGTCCCATGCGTGACCCTCTCGCCGCAGGGCCCACCCCATGTTGATGGCCGCGATCGTTCGACCTCGTTCGATCAGCCCTTCGGCCACACGGAGCCGTACCACTCGATCGCCGGCCGCCAAGGCGACCAGTCGCTCCTCTTCCGCGTCGACCGCGTCATCCAGACCGGCGGCAGTGAACAGATCCATCCGACGGAAGCCCTCCGTGAGCCAGTCGGGCTCCACGACCGAATCGGCTTCGGCGAGAGGTACCATGCGGTACTCCTCGCCCAGAATCTCGGCCGCCTTCACGGCGTAGTACGAGAACGGCTCCTCCGCCTGGAGTCGCGTCACGTGGGCGCGGGCGGCTTCCTCGTTCCCGCTGTCCAGCCGCGCCTTCGCGGCCCAGAACGCGGCCTCCTCCCAGCGGGCCCCGTCGGGAAAGGCGTCGAGGTACGCCTCATAGGTCAACGCGGCCTCTCTCGTGTTGCCGCGTGCCAGGTGGATCTGGCCGAGCCGCATGCGGGCCTGTCCACCGCGGGAAAGCGACGGGGCGTTTTCGACCACTGACGTGTACCCTTCGACCGCCCTCGTGGTCGCGCCTTCCGACTCCGCGTCCCACGCACGCAGGAAGACGATCTCGACCGCCTCGGGACTCTCCGGATAGCGCTCGACGAGCCAGCGGCGGAGCGTGTCCGCGTTGCCGGACTGACCCTGACGTCGACGCACGCCTGACCAGATATTGAGCGTTCGCGCCGCTACGCGCCGGTCGAGGTCGGGATCGTCGGTGTCCGTAAGCGCGCGGAACTCCTCGATGGCGTCTCCTCGCCTGTTCGAGACCGTCGCCATGAGTCGAGCTCGTGACAGCCGGTCTCCCGGCGACAGTTCCTCGGCCCCTCCCGCCAGCGAGGCAGCCCGATCGTAGGCCGCCAGGGCGGTCGCGCCGTCCCCACCACGGTCGAGGATGGCCGCCAGCGCGAGCGACTCCTCACCCCCGGGCTGACCATACCGAAATACGAGGCGCGCCCCCCGAGCAGCCGTCAGGCGAACGGCACCCGGGATCGACGCGCTCGCGAGCTCGACCGCCGAAGCGGTGTCGCCTTCTTCGAGGAGAAGCTGCGCGACCTCGATACCGGCCCGCGCTCTCCGCGCGCCCGACTCGGCGGAGTGGATTCGCCGAAACTCGACCAACGCCCCGACGGAGTCCCCCGCCTCGAGTCGTGCGTCGGCCATGGCCCGCCAGACCGCCGAGCGGGCGGACTCGTCCGTGATCAGGTCGAAGAACGCCGTGACCGTGGCCGTGTCTCCTTCCTCGACCGGGCGCGACATCAGTTCCACCGCGGCCCAGCTACCCACTCCGTCCAAAGGATCGACCTGCTCCAGATGGGATCGGGCCGCGTCAGGATCGCCGGAGCGCATGGCGGCGCGGGCGAGCCGAGCGTGCACGGCAGGGGCGAACGGATCCCTAGCGGACGCGTCCGAGGACAAGTATGCCGCGTACGCATTGGCGGCCTCGGGCCACCTCTCAGCGTCCTCGTAGGCCCGACCCAGATACGCGTGGCCCTGCCCATCCGCCTCGGTGGACAGCCACGGGGCGTTGGCCAGTAACTCGATCACGGCGTCGTAGTTCTTCCAGCCAGCCTCGGCCGAAGCCAACAGCAGGACGTCGGACGCGTGGCCCGTCTCGGCACCGGCCGCACGCAGGAGCCGTGCGGCATGCCACGCCCGTCCCACTCGTAGTTCGTCTCGAGCGGAGTCGGATACGGCCGCCGAAAGAGAACTCTCCTCGGAGGCACGATCCCACACGGCTGGAGGCCAGTTCCCCGGAACGCTGACCGCCACCGCGACCGGGTCGAGAGGCGAGGCGCCCTGTCTGGAAACCGATACGATCGCGACGCCCAGGATTGCCAGAGCGACGATCAGAAAGAGGCGCATGATCAAAGGGCGTTCAACGGTAGCGGGGGGACCATCCACTTTGTCTATCCACGCAAAAAGGGGGCCGCCCGATTCAACGAGCGACCCCCTCCGGTCCTGCGGTCAGCTTCGGATCAGTGCGCCCGACCCGCTTCGATCGAATGGAGCACGTCGACCATCTTCTGGGCCGACTCCTCCATGTCGATGACCAGGCTGTCGATGCGGGCCACGAAGTAGTTGTGACCGATCGACACCGGGATGGCGATCATCAGACCAATAGCCGTCGTCAGAAGAGCGACCTTGATCCCACCGGCCACCAGCGTCGCTTCGACTTCACCGGCCTGCTCGATGGATTCGAAGGCGATGATCATGCCGATGACCGTTCCGAGGAAGCCCAGGAGCGGCGCGATGTTCGTCAGCGTGGCCAGGATGACCAGGCCGCGCTCGAGCTTGCTCATCTCGATCAGGCCCTGGTTCTCGATGGCCTTCATGACGCGATCCGTGCCCTCCTCGTGCCGCTCGAGGCCGGCGTAGAGGATGTTTGCGGCCGGAGCGTTCGTGTCACGCGTCAGCTCGAGAGCCTCCTTGATGCGTTGCTGCGTCAGGAGTTCATCGACGTCCTTGAGGATCCGCTTGGTGCGGCTCGCCTTTGCGGACAGATCCACGAACTTCCAGGCGATCACAATCAGACCCAGGATCAAACAGAAGGCCAGCGGCCAGGCCATGAAGCCAGTGTCATCCCAGAGCTGGGGGAGCTGTTCCAACAGGGACTGATCCGGGGCATCCATCCCAGGAATTTGGAGCAACGCTCCGTAAATCGGCGTAACCAGCAAAGGAACCTCCAGCCAGGGTCTTCGGGTTCAGGGGGGTGGCGCTCACCCAATCTCGTACGTCGAGACGTGGGTAGGTTTGCAAGAGGGACGGATAATGGGCCGGGTCCAAATGGGTGTCAAGGAGCGTGTGCACGCGGGTCGAGGGCGTCTCTGAGCCCGTCTCCCACGAGGTTGATGGCCAGGACCGTGACCACGATGGCCAAGCCCGGGAAGGTCGAGAGCCACCACGCTTCGAGGAGGTTCTCCCGACCCTCCGCGACCATATTCCCCCATGAGGGAATCGAGGGAGACAGCCCGATCCCCAGAAACGAGAGACCCGCTTCCAGCACGATCGCGTGCCCGACGCCCAGCGTGGTCGCCACGATGACCGGCCCGAGCGCGTTCGGCACCAGATGCCGGGTGATGATGCGGGAGCGCGACATTCCCAGCGCCCTAGCCGCAACGATGAAGTCTCGCTCCTTGAGGCTCAGCACTTCCCCGCGCACCAGTCGCGCGGTCGACGGCCACTGCGTAAGCGCGAGGATCACGACGATCAGCGGAACGGACGGTCGTACGATGGCCACGATGCTGATGAGAAGGACCAGTCGCGGAAAGGCCAGAACGATGTCCACCGTACGCATGATGACGGAGTCCACCAAGCCGCCGACGTACCCGGCCACGGCACCGGCCATCGTCCCGAGGGTCGCCGCCAGACCGGCGGCGACGAGACCGATCGTGAGCGAGATCCGGGCGCCGTAGAGGATCCGTGTGAAGACATCCCGGGCGAGACGATCGGTCCCGAGCAGGTGTGCCGACGACGGCCCTATGAGCCTCTCCGACCGTATCGAACCACCCACGTATGGGTCGAAGTCCGTGAGGAGAGGCGCCAGGAGGGCGGCCAGGACGATCGCTGCGAGCGCCCCCACCCCGACCACCACGGGACCTCCCCACGTGTCTGACGCCCGCTCCTGGGCGGCTGGGCCCACGTCCGCGCGCGCCCTCCAGGACCAAACCCAGACGGCCACGAGGGTGATGCCGAGAATCGTGACGGCCCCCGACCCCCGGCCACCACCCAAGGCCGCCCGAACCGCGCTCCATCTCAGCCACAGGACCATCCAGACAGCCACCCACGCCCCCAGGGCCAGTGCCCCACGCTTCCGACCCGCCAGCAACTGTGGCAAGCCGGGCAGCACGAAGGCGAGCGTCGATGCCGCCCTGTGAGCCGTGCCCCGCTCCGCCACGCCCTCAGTCATATCGAACTCGTGGATCGATGGCCGCATAAAGAACATCCGCGAGGAGGTTTCCAGCAACCACCATCACCGCGAAGACGAAGCTACCGGCCATCACCAGCGGATAGTCCCGTGCGTGAACGGCCTCGACCATGGCCCGCCCCATCCCCGGCCAGCCGAACACCGACTCGACGAACACGGTCCCACTCAGCAGCAGCGGCACATACAACCCTGAAAGTGTGGCGATAGGCAGGAGTGCGTTCCGGAACGCGTGTCCCCAGATGACTCTGCGTTCAGAAAGTCCCTTGGCCCTCGCGGTGCGCACGTAGTCCTCACCGATGACTTCCAGCATGCTCCCACGCATGAATCGCGCGATACCCGCGGTGAGGACGAGGGTGAGGGTGAGCGTCGGAAGCGTCAGATAGCGGAGACGCTCGACGACGCGCGCTGCGCTGCCCAGCGACTGGTAGTCGACGGAGTACATGCCCGACGCAGGAAACCAGATAGGCCATCCCCATACATTACGTGCCATCAGGCCGAAGGTCAGCGTCAGCATGAGAGCGAGCCAGAAGGAAGGCATCGAATAGAAGAAGAGCATGACCACGCTGAGCGCGCCGTCCACCGCCGTGCGGTGCTTCAACGCCTGCACCACTCCTATGAGGATTCCGAGCACGAAGGAGCCGAGCAGAGCGGCCGCTCCAAGGGACAGAGTGTTGGGAAGCAGCGAGGCCAACACCGTTCGTACGGGAGCCTGGTGCGTGTGTGAGTACCCGAAGTCGCCCGTGGCGAAGGCGGCGAGCCAACGCCCGTACTGGACGGCCAACGGTCGATCGAGACCGAAGTTCGCCCTCATCTGAGCCGCGGCGTCCGCCGTCAGGGCGGGCCCGGCCATGATGTCGACCGGGTCCCCGGGTGCCAGGTGGACCACAACGAACACGACGGTCGCCAGACCCAGGATCAGGGGGATGGCACCCAGGAGGCGGCGGGCGACGTATCGGCTCAGAACCCCCCCTGGGTGATCATCCGCGGTCGGCTAGCGGGCAGCCGGGTCGATCCACCAGTCCTTGAAATTGACCCACTCGCCGCGCAGATCGGCCTCGACACCGTGGACGGTGCTGCTGAGGCCCATGATCCGGTTGGGGTAGTACAGAAACTGGTACGGAAGCACCTCGGCGATCCGCTCCTGGTAGGCCGACCAGAGAGGGCGCGCCTCCTCCCGCGACTCCGCCGTGTTGATCGCGTCCAGCAGACGATCCACTTCGGCATCCCGAAGGCCGGCGAAGCCCGCTTCGCCGGCGAACTCACGCGAGTGGAAGAGGGGCGTGTCATCGAGCCGGAACTCCACCGTCCACGCGAGAATGAGCGACTCGAAGTCCCGATCCTCACCCGCGGTCATGACCCGCCCGATCAGCTCTCCGTAGTCCGCCGCCTCGGCCCGCGCGTCGACCCCGAGCCCGCGGAGCTGGCCCTGCATGAACTCGGCGGCGTTCTGCCGAATCACGTTGCCGGCGTTGTAGGCCACGCTGAAGGAGAGCGGAACGCCGTCGGCGTTCTCGCGGATGCCGTCACCGTCCCGATCGACCCACCCTGCCTCGTCGAGGAGCCGCGCGGCTTCCTCTGGATCGTAGTCGAGGTCGTCGGCCGCTCCCGGATCGTACGCCCAGTGCGTCGGGGGTACCGGCCCGTTGGCCACCCGCCCGTGTTCGAGCAGGTTGGCCTCGACGAACTCGCTTCGGTTCCAACCGAGAGCGAGCGCCCGGCGCACGCGCGCGTCGGCGAACTGGGGCAGGCGCGTGTTCAGCGCCAGAAACGCGTAGGTCCGGCTCGGAAACGTCTTCACGACCGTCTCGGCCGACTCCTCCATCCGGCTCACCTGTTCCGGGCGCGGCTGGATGTAGAAGTCGATGCCTCCGGTCAGCAACTCCGTGAAGATGGTCGCCTGCTCCGGGATCTTCCGGTACACGTAGCGGTCGATGAACGGGCGCCCCCCAAGCGACCCAGGAAAGGCCGGATTGGCTACGAACGTCCACTGCTGATCGGTCAGGTGCTCCCGGAAGACGAACGGTCCGTTGCCCACCGGGCAGAGGCTCCCGAACGGATGGGTGATCAGGTCCTCGACCTCTACCTCTCCCAGAAGGTGGCGGGGCATGATCGCCACCGCGGTCCATGGGTCGAGGTACTCCGAATGCGGCGTGAGACGCATCCGGACCGTGTAGTCGTCGACGACCTGAACACCTTCCTCACCGGCAATCCACGGCTCGAAGAACTGAGCGTTCACATAGCCGATGGCGGGGTCGGTGATGCGCTCGTACGTGAAGGCGACGTCGTGTGCCGTCGTAGGCTGGCCGTCGTGCCACACCACGTCGTCACGGAGGTGGAACGTCACCTCCGTGCCCTCCTCGTTGATCTCCCAGGACTCGGCCAACCACGGTTCCGGCTCGAGATCGTTCCCGTAGCGCACCAGCGTCATCAGAGTGACGTACTGCTGGTGCTGGCGAGCCACGTAGTCGTTGGCGAGGAAGGCGTTCATTCCACCGCCCCGGCTCAGATCCTCGATTCCCGCGGCCACGAGCGTGCCGCCGTACCGATCGTCGGTCGGAGCCGGGGCCGCCGCCGACGCGCTGTCCAGCCATGCGGATACGCGTGGCATGACCGATTGGCAGAACGGATCGCTCCACGCGACGGGCGGGGCGTCTTCCGCGCAGGCGGAGGCCCCCATGAGGGTCGCGAGCGCGATCGAGGTACCGAGTAACAGGCGATGCATTTTCGCTCAGTTCGGGATTACCGACGCCAGGTCCAGTCGGTTCGGGAATAGCGTTCGCGCTGCAGGCGCGTGCTCTCGGCCTCTTCTTCAGGAGTGTAGGGAGCTTCCATCCAACGCCCTCCCCACGCAAGCCGGAACGCGTCGGCCAATGCGCGCGCGATGTCGGTCGGCCCCAACGTGGAATCGATCCACCGGGTCGCGCGGGCGGGCCGCGGTCCGGAGAACGGGACGCCGCCCAGAGCGGACAGGAGGGCCTGGTCACCGTCCAGGATGACCGATCCGTGCTGAAGGAGCGCCCCGTCGATGCGCGCCTGGGCGCTGCCCACCAGCTTCCCCGTTCCGGCGACGATCTCCCCGGCGGTCGGTGACTGGAAGCACGGTCCGGCGTCGAGAGGGCGTACCCTCCCCTCCTGAGAGACCGTGGCCGGCACACCGAGCGCGACGAGACCATCGACCAGCGCGCGGTTGATGGCGACATACGCGTCACGCGTGCGGCCGAACGTCCCGAGCGGTGCCACTACCGAGTAGGTGACCTCGTCGTCGTGGAGGAGGGCACGGCCCCCCGTCGGTCGGCGGACGAACCGAACCGCAGTCACCCCGGCGTCGGCCACTCCCGCCGTCACGTCCGCAGCCTCGATCGCAGCCTCCACCCCCTCCCGCCGGAATCGACTGCGGGCGGGCTCGTTGCGCCCGAACGACACGGTGGGCTCCGCCCAGCCGTAGAAGCGCACGGTCCCGTGGCCCGAGCGGGCACAGCGGGCGAGCGCGTGATCACGGGCCATGTTCTCGGCGGGGCCGCAGCGGCCATCGAGGATCAGACGCCAGCGCAGCGCAGGGACGGGGGCGGCGCAGTCATCGCGATGAAGGCGCCCGGCCTCCGTCTCGCTCACGGTGCGTCTCCCGCCGACGGAACTCCTCGGGCTCGCCTCGCCCATCGGGCCTCGGGAGAAGCCGACATCAGAAGTCGAGACGTCCACCCGGTTCGAGCACCTCCACCCGCGCACGCTCCCCGACGCTCGCCTTGAACGCCTGTGCGTCCTGTGCGATCGGAGGCCAGGTATCGAAGTGGATGGGAACGACCACCTCGGGCTCGATGAACTCGACGGCACGGACCGCGTCGTCCGGCCCCATGGTGTAGTTGTCGCCGATGGGCAACAGGGCGACGTCCACGCGCCCTCGGAGAAGCTGCATGTCCGTGAGGAGGGCGGTGTCGCCCGCATGGTAGAGCCGTTGGCCACCGTTCAGTGTGACAAGAAGACCCGCGGGCATGGTCGGGAACTTCTCCCCACCCGGCCCCTCGTTCAGTGTGCCATGCAGAGCCGGCGTCATTTTCAAACGGCCGAACGGGAAGGAGGATCCGCCCCCGATCGACATGCCGTGCGTGTTGTCGATGTCATGGGTCGCAAGCCAACTCACCAATTCGTGGGTTGATATGACCAGAGCACCCGTTCGACGGGCCAGCGGGATCAGATCGCCGATATGGTCGCCATGACCGTGGGTCACGAGGATGAAATCGGCCTCGACGTCGTCTGCTGAAACGTCACAGACAGGGTTGTCGTCGAAAAACGGATCGATGATCAGCTTGGTGCCGTCGTCGGTCTCGATACCGCAGGTCGAGTGACCGTACCAGGTGAGCGTTGCCATGAGCGTTCCGGAGCTTCGGGGTTGGATCGGTCGGGCCCGAAAGATGGAGATTCCGGCAGGACCGCGCGAGGCGGCGCGAGGCGCCGCGGGATGCCCGCCCCCGCGGCCGTTGCCATCATCTCACATCCCTTTGTACTTTCCCCTTAGCACTCACGGGGAGTGTTCTGACCGAGAAAGGAGGTGGGCGGCTGATGGGTGATTCTCTTCCGATGCTGAAGGGCACGCTGGACCTTCTCGTTCTCAAGGCTCTCAGCGTCGAGCCGTCGCACGGATACGGGCTGGCATGCTGGCTGGAAGCCCGCTCGGGCGGAGAGCTCGGTGTTGAGGACAGCGCGCTCTATCAAGCGCTCCGCAGGATGGAACAGCGGGGCTTGGTGGAGGCCGAGTGGGGCGTGACCGAGAACAACCGACGCGCCCGGTACTACACGCTGACCTCCAGCGGCCGGGCCCATCTCACCGCCGAAGCCGCCACCTGGCACCGGTACGCGGCATCGGTGGCCGACATCCTGTCCGCAGAAGGAAAGGGCTGACGATGGGCCCCCACCGGCGCGGAATGAAGCCCGGCAGCGCGAATCCGGACAGTGGGGTCGACGACGAACTCGATGCGGAAATCGAGGCCCACCTCGAGATGCGCGCGGAGGCGTTCGTCGCCCAGGGGATGGAGCCCGAGGCCGCCCGTTCGGAGGCGCTGAGGCGCTTCGGCGGCGACAAGGGCGCCCGACGGGCGCTGGTCACGACAGCACGTCGAACCCATCGCCGGCACACACTCCGACGCCTCTGGGACCAGACCGCAGCCGATGCGCGCTTCACCTGGCGGCGAACCCGGAAGTCACCGGGGTTCGCCGCCGTAGCGGTCGTCATCTTCGCGGCAAGCGTGGGCCTGACGACCACGATGTTCAACCTGGTCGACAATGTGCTCCTGCGGCCACTGGCGTTCCCCGAGCCCGACCGACTCGTGGCACTCTGGTCCGTCGGAGAGGGGGGCGCCTTCCCGTGGGTGTCCATGAGCAACTGGATGGACTGGCGGGCGGAGAGCCCATCGCTCATCAGCACCGCGCTGTATTCCACGGCACGGGTGACCGTTGCGACCGAGGCTGACGCGTTTCATGCGCCCGCGTCACGCGTCGCGGGACCGTTCTTCCAGACGCTCGGCTCGTCGTTCGTTGCCGGACGTGGCTTCACGGAGGAGGAAGCGCAGGCGAGCGCCCCCCTGGTCGTGTTGTCGGAGGGCTTTTGGACCCGGGTCCTCGGCGGCGGACCTCGGTTGGACGGGGCGGAGGTCACCGTGGACGGCCGACGGATGGGCGTGGTAGGTGTCATCCCGGACGAGCAGGCGCTTCCTCAAGGCGCCGACGTCTGGGTTCCGATGCCTCACCGGCCAGGCGCGGGAGCGGTTCGGAACAACATCAACTTCCAGGCCGTCGCCCGCCTCCAACCCGAGGCGTCGTTGGAACAGGCCCGGACCGAGTTGGACGTCGTGGCCGAGCGCATCCGCGTCTCGGACCCGGCCGGGATCTACTCATGGGGCGTGGGCGTTCGCCCCCTCCGGGACGTGCTGGTCGGCGACGCCCGCTCGTACCTCGTCATGTTGATGGTAGCGGTCGCATTCCTGCTGGTCGTGGCGTGTGCCAACCTCGCGGGCCTCAGCCTGGCGCACGCTCGCCAGCGCACGCAGGAGTCCGCGGTCCACCTGGCGCTCGGCGCTTCCCGAGGCCGACTGATCCGACGGGTGGTCACGGAGCATGTCCTGCTCGGCCTGATCGGCGGCGGCATTGGGGTGGCACTGGCATGGTCGGCTACAGGCTACGTCATGCGCCGTGCGGGCGAGGTCATCCCTCGAGCCGCAGAGGTGGACTTCGACGGTCGGGTGGCGGTGTTCGGGATCCTGGCAGCCGTGTTGGCGGGTGTCCTGGCGGGGACCGCGCCCGCCATCCGCGCGAGCCGGGATCAACTCTCCACGCTGCTGTCGGGAGCGCGCGGTGGGATCGGCGGTGGCCGTGGCCTTCCCGGGGCGGCCATGGTCGCGACCGAGGTCGGCCTGGCGCTGACGCTCCTCGTGGCGGGAGGGCTCCTTCTCCGATCGTTTCAAGCGGTCATCTCCCGGGACCTGGGCTTCGACGCGCGAGGCGTCATGACGGCGGACGTGTCCCTCGTGGGATCCTCCTTCGACAGCGACAGCCGGTGGGTCGACTTCTGGGATGCGGTGACCGACCGACTCCGACAGCTCCCGGGCGTGGAAGCGGTAGCGGTCGCCAATTCGATCCCCACCACAGATGGCGGCCGGGGCTTCATCGACCTGGAAGGGCAGGAGGGCGCCGATATCGGCGCGGGATACTGGGTCGTGAGCGACGGATACTTCGACGTGCTCGACATCCCGGTTCTGGCGGGACGGGTCTTCGGAGACAACGATCAGGCCGGCACGGAGCGCGTTGCCGTGGTCAACCAGGCCATGGCCGAACGGTACTGGCCGAATGAGAGCGCAATCGGCAAGCGGGTCCGCGCGCGCAGCATGGAGTCACACCTCTCGCCGGCAGGCATCGCCCCTTGGTTGACGGTGGTGGGAGTCGTCGGAGACGCGCTGCAGTACGGCCACGAAGACGAGGTGGGCGCCGACATGTTCGTCCTCCACCGGCAGGTCCCGTACTTCACGCGCTCCATGTTCCTGACGGTGGAGAGCCGGCTCGGATCGGTGGTGCCTGCTCAGACGATCCGACAAGCCGTCCACGACGTCGATCCAGGAGTCGCCATCGCGATGTCCTCGCTCGACAGTCGACTGTCGAGCTTGACCGGCGAGCGCCGCCTCGTGATGTCGGGGCTGGGCCTCTTCGCCGGGGCCGCCCTTCTGCTCGTCTGCTTGGGGATCTACGGCCTGATGTCGTTCGCCGCCGAGGCCAGGACCAGGGAGATGGCGGTCCGGGTCGCGCTCGGGGCCGAGAGAGGTGAGCTCACGCGACTCATGCTGACGAGCGCTCTCCAGGTCGTCGGCGTCGGAGCGTTCGTCGGTCTCTTCGGCGCCTGGGCCTTCTCCCGTCTGCTCGACGGCTTCCTCGTGGACGTCGGCGCCGCCGACCCTGTCAGCTACGGAGCCGCGGTTCTACTGCTGTCGGTCGTCGCGGTCGCGGCAGCGCTGGGACCGAGCCTACGGGCGGCCCGTCAGGACCCGCTGGAAGCCTTGAGGGACAGCGCGTAGGGAATCAGGAGCCGCCCGGTCGGTCAGACTGCCGGCAAGTCGGTCGACCGCCACGACGATGGGGCCCTCCCTTCAGTCCGCGGCCGCCTCGGCGTAGCTCTCGATCGGCGGACACGAGCAGATCAGGTTCCTGTCACCGTACGCGTTGTCGACTCGCCGAACCGACGGCCAGAACTTGAAGTCGAGATTGGCTGGGCTCGGGTAGGCCGCCTGCGACCGTGAATATGCGTGATCCCACTCGTCCGCTGTGACCATGGCGGCCGTGTGCGGGGCGTTCTTCAGCGCGTTGTCTTCCCGGTCCGAGAGCCCCATCTCCACCTGCTGAATTTCCGCGCGAATGCTGATCATGGCGTCGCAGAAGCGGTCGAGCTCCTCCATGGACTCCGACTCGGTCGGCTCGATCATCAGCGTGCCGGCTACCGGGAACGACACGGTGGGCGCATGGAAGCCGTAGTCGATCAGCCGCTTCGCGACATCCTCCTCGGTAATGCCGGTGGCCTTACGGAGCGGGCGGAGGTCCACGATGAACTCGTGGGCGACCAACCCTTTGTTGCCGCGGTAGAGGATGTCGAAGTGCTCATCCAGCCGACTGGCCATGTAGTTGGCGTTGAGGATGGCCACCTCCGACGCCCTGCGGCATCCGCGCGACCCCAACATCCGGATATAGGCCCAGGAGATGATGAGAATGCTGGCACTTCCCCAGGGCGCCGCCGACACCGGCCGAATCCCCTTCTCTCCCCCGACATCATGGACTGGATGGTTGGGAAGGAACGGGGCGAGTTCCGAGGTGCAGCAGATGGGACCCATGCCCGGACCGCCCCCTCCGTGCGGGATAGCGAACGTCTTGTGCAGGTTGATGTGGCACACGTCCGCGCCATAGTCACCGGGACGAGCGAGGCCGACCTGCGCATTGAGATTCGCCCCGTCCAGGTAGACCCGCCCTCCGTTGTCGTGGACAATCCGGCAAACGTCGCGAATACCTTCCTCGAAAACGCCGTGAGTCGACGGGTAGGTGACCATGAGCGCAGCCAAAGCGGAGGCGTGCGTCTCGGCCTTGGTCTTCAGATCGGTCATGTCGATCTTGCCGTCCGCATCGCTCTTGACCACCACCACCTTCATTCCCGCCATGACTGCTGAAGCCGGATTCGTCCCGTGGGCCGAAGCCGGGATCAGGCAGACGTCTCGGTGACCCTGGCCCCGATCCTCGTGATACGCCTTGATGGTCAGCAGGCCGGCGTACTCACCCTGCGCACCGGAATTGGGCTGCAGCGAACACGCTGCAAGCCCGGTGATGGCGGTAAGGAACGCCTCGAGATCATCGAAGATTTCGCGGTAACCCGCCGCCTGATCCGACGGGGCAAACGGATGCATCCGACCGAACTCCGGCCACGTGACCCCCTCCATCTCCGACGTCGCGTTCAGCTTCATCGTGCACGATCCGAGAGGGATCATGCTCGCGTTCAAGCTGAGGTCCCTCGACTCCAGCTTGTGGAGGTACCGGAGCATCTCCGTCTCGGAGTGATACCGGTTGAAAACCTCGTGCGTCATGAAGTCCGACGTGCGGCGCGCGAAGTCGGGCAGGTCGGGGGCCGCCGACTCGTTCGCGATCGAGCGGGCGTCGAAGTCGACGCCGCTCCCACCGGCGAAGCAAGCGAGCAGATCGTCGACATCGTCCGGAAGCGTGGCTTCGTCCAGCGACACACCCACCGTGCCATCGCCCAGGTCACGCAGGTTGATCCGTCGCTCGGCGCACGCCGCCAGAACGGCGTCGATACCGCCCTCGGGGCGGATCCGGAGCGTGTCGAAGTAGGTCTCGTTCACCACCTCGTGGCCGAGTCGGCGGACGCCGTCGGCCAACGCGGCCGTCAGGGCACGAACCCTCGTGGCAATCGCCTTGATTCCCGCGAGGCCGTGGTAAACACCGTACGCACCGGCCATGATGGCCAGTAGGACCTGTGCCGTGCAGATGTTCGACGTCGCCTTTTCACGACGGATGTGCTGCTCGCGCGTCTGAAGGGCCATACGGAGCGCTGGGTTCCCGTCCGCGTCGATGCTGACCCCGATGATCCGACCGGGCATCTTCCGCTTGAGATGCTCGCGGGCGGCCATGAACGCCGCGTGCGGACCACCGAAGCCCATCGGTACGCCGAAGCGCTGACTGTTGCCCACGACGACGTCGGCACCCCATTCGCCGGGAGGGGTGAGGAGAGCCAGCGACAGAAGGTCGGCACACACGACCGTCATGGCCCCCACGTCCCCCGCCGCATTCAGGAAGTCGGCGTAGTCCAGGACGCTCCCGTCCGTGGCCGGGTACTGCACGACCACGCCGAACACGTCCTCGGTGAGGTCGAACGACGTGTGGTCTCCCACGACGACGTCGATTCCGAGCGGCCACGCCCGGGTGCGTATCACGTCGATGGTCTGGGGATGACACAGATCGGACACGAAGAACGTGTTGGAGTCTCCCTTCGACTCGGCGTGCGCCAGATGCATGGCTTCTGCGGCCGCGGTCGCCTCGTCCAGGAGCGACGCGTTGGCGATGTCGAGTCCCGTCAGATCCAGCACCATCGTCTGGAAGTTCAGCAGAGCCTCGAGGCGGCCCTGGCTGATCTCGGCCTGGTACGGCGTGTACTGCGTGTACCAGCCGGGGTTTTCCATGATATTTCGGAGAATCACCCCCGGTGTCAGCGTGTCGCTGTATCCCATGCCGATGTACGAGCGGTAGACCTCGTTTCGGTCGGCCAGGCCCTTCAATCGCTCAAGGAGGCGGGATTCGGGTTCCGCCTCCGGCAGGTCTAGCTGCCCGGACATCCGGATCGCGGGCGGGACGACGTCGTTCACCAACGCATCCAGAGAGGCGTACCCGACCTCGTCGAGCATCGCCTCCGTGTCGGCGTCGTCGGGCCCCAGGTGGCGGTCAGCGAATCCGGCGGGAAGGTCGAGGGGGCTGCGGGCCATGCTCTTTCCTGTGGTGGCTACTACCCGATTGTGGCTACTACCCGATGTGGGCAGCGTACCCGTCGGCGTCCAGGAGGCCGTCGATCTCGGACGGGTCGGAGACTCTCATGCGCACCATCCAACCTGCGCCGTATGGGTCGGAATTGACGAGCGACGGATCGTCGTCGAGCGCCGAGTTAACCTCGAGCACTTCGCCACCCACCGGGCTGAACAGGTCGCTGACAGCCTTCACCGCCTCGATCGTGCCGAACACGTCCATCTGGTTGAAGCTCGTTCCCGCGTCCGGAAGCTCGACGAAGACCACGTCTCCGAGCTCACCCTGCGCGTAGTCCGTGACACCTATCTGGTACACGTCCTCCTCACCGGTGGGTTTGAGATACTCGTGCTCCTCGGTGTACAGGAAGTCGCTCGGGATGTCGGACATACGGGTCTCCAACTGGTTTCCAGGGGCGTCCGCCGGGAGGTCAACGTCGTGCTAGGGCCTGACGATGACGGGCCGGACCCGACCCGTCAACCGGTGCCGGGCGTGTGACGACACCCAGGCGCCGCTGGTACATTCTCGGGGCGCGCGGCCCGGCGGAAACGCGCGACATGCCACCGGGTAGTCAACCCGCCCGGACCCCCGCGAATCTCCACTGAATGCGCCCATGACCGTTGTCAATTCGAACCACCCCGCTCTGTCGACCCTCTCAGAGCAGGAGCAACTGTTTCAGGAGGCCGTTCGCGACTTCGCGACTTCCGAGATCGCCCCGAAGGTCTCCGAAATGGACGAGGCCCGGCAGATGGATCCGGCCATCGTCGGGCAACTGTTCGAACTGGGGCTGATGGGCATCGAGATTCCAGAGGAATTCGGCGGGACGGGTGCGGATTTTTTCACGTCGGTCCTTGTGGTGGAAGAGCTCTCGAAGGTCGACCCGTCTGTCGGGGTCATCGTCGACGTCCAGAACACGCTGGTCATCAACGCCCTCCTCCGGTGGGGCAGTGACGACATCAAGAAGCGCTACTTCCCCCGGCTGGCCGCCGACACGGTCGGCGCGTACTGCCTTTCGGAAGCGGGAAGCGGCTCCGACGCGTTCGCGTTGAGTTGCCGGGCGCGTCAGGACGGCGACGACTGGGTCATCGCCGGACAGAAGATGTGGATTACGAACGGCAAGGAGGCCGGGATCTTCCTCGTCTTCGCGACCGTCGATCCCGAGCAGGGCTACAAGGGCATCACGGCGTTCATCGTCGAGAAAGACGCGGACGGCTTCACGGTCGGAAAGAAGGAGGACAAGCTCGGTATCCGGGCGTCCTCCACGTGTGAGTTGGTCTTCGACGGGGTCCGGGTCCCGGCCGAGAACGTGCTGGGCGAGGTCGGGAAGGGATACAAGGTCGCCATCGAAACACTGAACGAGGGCCGGATCGGAATCGGGGCCCAAATGCTCGGTCTGGCTCAGGGCGCCCTGGATCACACCGTCCGGTACGTGCAGGAGCGGGAGCAGTTCGGTCGCTCGATCGGTAGCTTCCAGGGGGTCCAGTTTCAGTTGGCGGAGATGGCCACCGAGATCGAGGCCGCGCGTCTCCTCGTGTACAACGCGGCACGCCTCAAAGACGCAGGCCTGCCGTTCCTGAAGGAAGCCGCCATGGCAAAGCTCTTCGCGTCGGAGTCGGCCCAGCGGGTCGCGTCGCGCTGCATCGACCTCTTCGGCGGCTACGGCTTCACGCGAGAATACCCGGTCGAGAAGCTGTATCGAGACGCCAAGATCGGGACGATCTACGAAGGCACGTCCAACATGCAGAAGCAGACCATCGCCAAGATGCTCTTGAAATGACCCACCTTCGAACCCTGCCAGGAGCCCGCTCATGAACGCACTCGTGCCCGCCATCTCGTTCGGAGTCGCTGAGGGGGCGCTGATCGTGGGTGTCGTCTTGCTTCTGTTCGGCGCTCGCAAGATCCCGCAGTTGGCGAAGGGCATCGGCACGGGCATCCGGAACTTCAAGGGCGAACTGACCGAGGGCGAGGGCCCTCCCGAGGAGGACGAGTACAGGCGTGAGTGAGGCTCGGGGCGCCGACCTGGACAGCGTCGTGGTGGTGCTGGACCATCCCCAGAAAGTGGTCAACATCGCCGGAGTCATCCGGGTCATGATGAACTTCGGGATCTCCGACCTCCGACTGGTCGAGCCGGAGGAATTCGACCCCTACCGAATCGAGGGCATCGCGCACCGGAGTGGGCCGCTGATCGAGCGTGCCACGCTGCACGACTCACTCGACGCGGCCGTGGCCGATTGCATCTACGTAGTCGGCACGACCGCCAGGGCTCGCACGGCGGGTCGGAACTACGCGCGCCCACGTGAGGCCGCGAGCCAGTTGGCCAGCCGTTCCGCAGAAGGCCGGGTCGCCATCCTCTTCGGGAGGGAAGACAAGGGCCTCTTCAACGAAGGCCTCGACCTCTGCCACTCCGTAGCTATCATCCCGACCGACCCCGAGTACTCGAGCCTGAACCTCGCGCAGGCGTGTCTGGTGCTCACCTACGAAACCTTCCTGGCGGCGTCCGCGATCGCGGACGAAGAACTGCCCAAGGGCCGCCGCTCGACCAGGCCCCCGGACGCTCAGGAGACCGAGCAGATGTACTCCGCCCTGGAGGAGGGTCTCGGCCGGATCCAGTTCTTCAAAGCGCGAAAGCCGGCGGCAGTCATGCGCACGTTGCGCACCATTATTTCCCGAGGGGAACCCGACCTGAGAGAGACCCGTCTTCTCGCGGCGGTCGGGTACGAGATCGGGCACTATCTGGATCGGACGGCCGAGACCCGGGACGGGTAGTCGGGAGCCACGCGCGCTTCCATTTGTGAGGCTTCAGTAGGCCGCGTATTATGAGGCGATACACGAGCCAGCCGTCGCCCGCGGTCGCGACGGCGCAGCGAGCTTCCCCACGATGCACTCCCCAGACGTCCCTCCAGCACGCGCCACAGTCCGCGATCGGTATCGCGGACTGTTGGATATCGCACGAAAGCTGGCAGGCACGCTCAGCTCGGCCGAGCTGTACGAAGCTATCTACGAAGAGACCGCCTCTGTGCTGGAGGCGTCGGGCTTCTTCATCTCCCTCTACCACAGCGGGACGGACACCGCCCGAATCGTCTTCTATGCGGACCGCGGTAAAATCCAGCCTGACGCCGATATCAGCTACGACGGTGCTTCGAGTGAGGTCATCCGGACCGGGAAGGGCGTGCTCGTCTCGGAGCGTCTGGCCGATCGATCGCTGAGCATTCTCGGACCTGATGATTCGGAGGTTACACGGTCGGCGATCTCCGCGCCGATGATCCACAAGGGGCGCCTCCTGGGAGCCATCAGCGCCCAGAGCTACCGGGTAAAGGCCTACAAGGACGAAGACCTGGACCTCCTGCAGGGAATCGCGGATCTGGCCGGAGTGGCCGTCGATAACGCCCTGAAGGTCGCGGAACTGGAAACCCGACGCCGGGAGGCCGAGCAGCTCGAGGAGATCGGACGGGCCCTCGCATCGTCGCTGGAGGCACGCGAGGTGCTGCGCAAGGTGATCGGAGCGGTCCAGACCGTTCTCGAGGTCGACGGGGTGTCCGTCTGGCTGTGCGACGACGCCGACACGGCGCTCGGCGAGGTTGCGGAGTCGGGCGGCGACATCGCCCTGCCCGTCGGGGCGAGATGGCGGCTGACCGGCCGGCTGGCGAACGCCCTCATCGAGCGGCGAGAGCCCGTTATCCTCAACGACTTGTCGGAGAGTGACGACGTTCCCGACGATCTGCGCAAGCACCTCCAGTACGGTTCGGCCATCGCCGTGCCGCTCCTCATCGGTGGCAAGCTGGCAGGCGTTCTGAGTGCCGGAAGCCGGAACGAGCGGAGTTTCGTCGAAGACGATGTGTCGGTCCTGCAGCGCTTGGCCGATCAGGCGGCGGTGGCGTTGGCGAATGCGCGACTTCACGCGGACGTACAGGCGCTGTCCCTGACGGACCCGCTCACCAGTCTGCCGAACCGTCGTCGTCTCGAGATCCACCTCGACAAAGAGGTCGCAGCGGCGCGTCGTGGTCGAAATCTGGTCGTGGTCGTCTTCGACCTCGACGACTTCAAACACTACAACGACACCCTGGGGCACCTCGTCGGCGACGACATCCTGCGCGCCTTCGCGGGACTTCTGGAGGACGAGAACCGCGCCATGAACCTCGTGGCACGCTACGGAGGCGACGAGTTCGTATCCGTGCTGTCGGAGTCGCACATGGATGGAGCTCGGCTCTACGGCCGTCGGGTCACGGAGCGGGTGGCGACCGAAGCCACATTGGCGGCCCATGGCGTCACGGTCAGTATGGGCCTCGCGGAGTTCGATCGCGCCAGCATGAAGACGATGGCCGATGTTCTACAGGCCGCCGACTCGGACATGTACCGTACGAAGGGCAGGCGCGAGGGTAGCCGAAAACGCACTGCCAGCCGCTGACTCTCACCCTCTCATCATGAACGACTCCCCGGATCGCGCCGAGCGGCGCGAGTTGCTCGACTTCGCCGTCACGTTGGCTCGACTCGCTGGCGATCACACTCTCCAGTACTTCGGCGGCGTGGTGGATCACGACGCCAAAGGCGATGGCAGTCCGGTCACGATTGCGGACCGCGAGGCCGAGCGGCTGATCCGAGCCGAAGTCACCAAACGGTATCCCGAGCACGCCGTCCTCGGAGAGGAGTTCGGCGAGTCGAATCCGGGGGCCCGCGTCCGGTGGATCCTCGACCCCATCGACGCCACACGCTCGTTCATGCGGGGTGTACCACTGTACGGTGTTCTGATCGGAATCGAGATCAATGGGGATACCGTGGTGGGCGTGGCCAACTACCCTCCGCTCAGTGAACTCGTTGCCGCCGCGAGCGGGCTCGGCTGTACGCTGAACGGGAGCCCGGTAACTGTGTCCCCCGTACATACGCTCGACCAGGCGGTGGTCCTGACGACCGACGTCGAACGGATCCTCTCCATGCCCGAGGGACCCGGATGGCGAAGCCTCCAGCAGCGGTGCGCCTTCTCGCGGACGTGGGGCGACTGCTACGGCCACCTCCTCGTGGCGACGGGACGGGCGGAAGTCATGGTCGACCCGATCATGAACCCATGGGACGCCGCCCCCTTTCTTCCGATCATGACCGAGGCCGGGGGTCGCTTCACCACCCGCGAAGGCGTCACAACGATCCACGGTGGCTCGGGAATCAGCACCAATGGGCTGCTTCACGACGAGGTGCTGGCCGCGCTCCGTACGGAATGAAGCATTGGCGCGAGACCATCCGCGCGACGGCCCGGCGGGTGAGGGGCCACGCGGCGGCGCTCTTCGCCGAAGCGTCGCTTGCCACCCTCCTGATGGTCGGGCTCGCTGTCGTTGCAGCCGTCGGCTTCATCGGCGTCGCCCAGATCGTGCTCGGGGGTACCAGCGAGGCGTTCGATCTGGCGGTGCTCGAATGGCTGCGGGAGCACCGCCGGCCGTGGCTGGACGTGGTGGCCAGTCAGGTCACCGACCTCGGGAACGCGGCCACTTTGGCCGTCATCACGCTGACGGCGGCGGCGGTTCTGTGGGCCGCCCACCGGCGCATCTCCGTGTATCTCCTGATTGTGTCGGTCGTCACGGGCGCCGTCATGACCTTCGTCTTGAAAGCTGTGTTCAATCGCCCCCGCCCGGAGATCCCCTACGCCACCGGCGATCCGCTCTCGGCGTCGTTTCCCTCGGGACACGCGCTCATGTCGGCGGTGACCTACGGCACGGTCGCGTACCTGGTCGGACGGATGGCGCACGACGGACGCGTCCGGCACGTCACGTGGTTCATGGCCTGGTTCCTGGTGCTGTTGATCGGGACCAGTCGGATGTACGTCGGCGTCCACTATCCCACGGACGTCCTGGCCGGATGGTTCGGAGGCGTCGTGTGGACAATCCTGCTGGCAGGCGTATTCCGTGTGCTCGGCGTCTTCGCGGAAGAAGTGCCGGAGGTGCGCCGGCAAGAAGACGACATCGAAGGGGCTACGGGCGCCTGAGCCCGGTGGTGAACGGTGGGCCGAACCGCAGCCTCATCGACTCGAAAGTGCTCTTCCGGAGCGCCGAGCCACTTCGCCGTCGTTCACACCTCGGGGGCGGGTGCTCCCTCGACGAGTTCGATCGCGAGCCCGTCCGGACCTTCGATGAGGAAGGCGCGACCCGACCCGAACGCGTACGGCCCACGGAGGATCGTGATTCCCTCTGCCCGGAGTCGAGCTACCCAACCGTCGAGGCCATCTACCGAAAAAGCGATGTGATCGAGCACCTGTCCGCGTGACGACACGAGGGGCTGATCCGTCCCGCACCGGTCACCCCGGCATTGGCGCGGGTAGAAGCCCATCGATCCGCTCCCGTGGCGCACGGATGCGCTCGGCGTTCGGATCGTCCCGACCCGCTCGAGAGACGGCCACCCGGCCTCACCCGGCTCTTCGGCGTCGCACTCCTCGAAGCGGTGGCCGGGGATCACCCGGCCGGTCGACCGATCCCGGGTGGGGGTGTGCTCCATGCCCAGATGATCGACATACCAGTTGGCCGCGCATCGGGGATTCTCGTGAAAGAGATGAATGTGGCTGAACGACGACCGCGTTCGCGCTCCGCCCGTCATCTCGACGAGGGCCCCGTCGGGCCCCAGGACGTAGGAAAAGCCCCCTTCCCGCGGCTCGGCCCGCTCGACCGAGGCAAGCTGCGACTCGGTCTTGATGCCCGCGTACGGCGTCAGACCCGAACGTCTCACGCCCACACGGTCTTCGGGACCGACCCGAAGACGCAGGACCGTGATGCCGAGCTCCTCCAGCCGGGGAAGCGCGCGGCTCGTATTCACAAACGCCCCGATATGCCAGAGCGGGCTCTGCGGGACGGAGCGTCCCAGCGCCGGGTCGAACGCACCGGCCGGCGGTGACGCCACCTTCGCGAACAGAAGCGGCATGTCTGTGAGAAAAGCCGGAAAGCCCGCTACCCGCCCGCGGCGGGCGTCGGGCCACGCGCGCAGATACCAGGAAATTGCCGCGTCGGGGTCCACCGAGTTGAGGTGCACGTGGTGCACCATCGGTAACATCGTCTCCGGATCGACCTGAGCGGACAGTGATCCGGACGTGGCCGAGGCCACCAGCCCGATGGTGAGGACGGCGATCCAAACCGAGGGTCGCCGTGTCCGTGTCGTCGCGTTCACGTCCATTTCACCTCGTGGCACATTGATCCCGCTCGCGGAGCGCACCAAGCTGCCTTCGCGGCCGCTGGCGCACAACCGAGGTCCAGGGCCGGGCATTGCAGGGAGTCCAGTAGTAGGACGTGTCAGAACACCAGACTCCTACACCGGGCTACTCTGATCGGAGCGCCGTCACCGGTTCGACCGCCGGGACGCGCCGCCTAGGGGTCCAAGCAGCCAGGAAGGAGACAGCGGCCACACCGGCGGCCAGAACGCAAAAGTGCCCACCCCGGTCGCGGAAAATCTCATCACGAGTGTAGCCGCCCCGACGCGCACGAGGAGTAGCCCGAGGCCGGTTCCGAGCCACGATCAGCGCGTCGTGCACAACGGTGAATGGGCGTGACGCGACCGAACGGACTCCGCGTGCCATACGAGGACGGCAATCACGAGGGCACCCTGACGGCCCCGACGGTGGCGGTCGGATGTCAGAAGCCGCGCGCTCTGACGTAGGGGACTGCTGCCCGCGTCACCCCTGCCCCGAGAGCTCGAAGAATGGTCCGCCTGCTCGCATTCCTCTCCGTTCTGAACCTTTCCGGGTCCGCCTGCTCGGTCGCGGAGGTCCCCACCGGGCCTGAACTGGCGGACGCTGACCTCCGCATTCTGTTCGTAGGCAACTCGCTCACCTACACGAACGACCTACCGGGCGCCGTCGCCACGGTCGCCGCCGCCGTCGGACGGGACGTCTCGGTCGCCTCCGTCGCCTTTCCCAACTTCGCTCTCGAGGACCACTGGAACCGGGGAGTCGCGGCGACCATCCGAGAGATGCGGCCCGACATCGTGGTCATGCAGCAGGGGCCTTCGTCGCTCCCGGAGAACCAAGCGCACCTGGCCGCGTGGTCGAGTGTGCTAACGGAGGTCGTGCGCGAAGTCGGTGGGCAGCCGGCACTGCTCATGGTGTGGCCGGGACTCGATCGCGACTTCGCCTTCGACGCGGTGCGGGACAGCTACCGGGCGGCGGCCGACTCGGTGGGCGGCACGTTCATCCCAGCGGGTGAGGCGCTCCGTGCTCTACACGCTGCCCGCCCCGACCTGACCCCATACGGCCCCGACGGCTTCCACCCGAGTGACATCGGAACCGTGCTGGCCGCCTACGTGGTGGTGGGCACTCTGCTGGGGATGGAAGTCGGAGGTCTTCCCGCTGAGTTGGAGCCTGGGGTGCACGGAGGACGCTCCATCCGGCTGAGCGTCGAGGCGGCGGGCGTGTTGCAGGCGACCGCGGATTCGGTGGTGGTGACGGCGGCGGTTCCGTAGGGGGGAGGCGATGCGGGGTTGCCGCGCTGGTGTCGGCGACCGGCTGGAATCTTGATCATGGGAGGGCGATTGTGCGATTGACGACACTGATGCTGATGACGCTTCCGATTCTCACTGCGGCATCGTGCGCTACCTCGACCGGCGGTACCTCGACCGACGATCCTGGTCCAAGCGATGTCTACCTGGAGCGCCTTCGAAGCGTGTGGGGTGAAGACGCCAGGCGAGCCGAGGTCGAGGCGCTTGGTGCTCTGCTGGCCGGTGACGCCGTCTACGAGCACCCGCGCATCGGGGCCAGGATCGAAGGCCGATCGGCAATCGTTGACGCAATGGCCGGGTTCCTGGGCTCCACTCGTAAACCCACCACGGACCGAGTGGTGACCATGAGGGCTCCAGGCGTCGAGGTCGTGGGGTTCGACCTTCGCATGGAACAACGAGCAGGCTCGACTTGGTCGTGGATCGAACGACGACAGGTCATCGTCCTGGAGATGAGGAACGGCCGGATCACCAAGATCTCCGACCACTGGTGAGGGAAGAGAGATTCCCGCGACCCGCCCCGGTCTTCAATTCGTCGCGCACGATGCCCACCCGTGATCAGTGCCAATGTATCGCAGGCGGATCCCTCGGGGGCGGCTGACATCTCGATGGCTCCCAAGTACTGATCGTCATCGCTGCATCATGATGATGATGTCGCGTGTGCCCTCACACATACGAATCAAGCTCATACGTATGGGTATAGGCATATGCTGACAGCTAGGAGTGTGCTTTCGAGCACACGCAAGGGTCGAATCGTATGGCCGTAAGCATACGTATTGTTTGATCCCGAATACCGCTAGGCACACGCTATGGACTTCCCCACTCTGCGCCGACGGCAGTTGGATGACCAGCTGTCGACGCTGCGCAACCGGCAGCTCCCGATCAGACCTGACCGAGGCTGGATCCGCACGATCCGCGAAGCACTCGGAATGTCTCTTCGTCAGCTGGGCGAGAGGACCGGCATCACCAAGGCCTCTGTGGCTCAGATGGAGCGGCGAGAAGCCGAAGGCACCATCACGCTCAACTCGATAGAGAAGCTCGCCACGGCGATGGAGGCCGACGTCCACTACTTCCTGGTCCCACGTCGGGGACTTGAGGCGATGGTGAAGAACCGAGCCGAGTTCTTGGCAAAACAGCTGGCGAAGGAAGTCTCTGACTCCATGGCTCTAGAAGACCAGGCCACCTCGAAGGATCGACTCCGGGAGCTCATTGAGTACCACGCCGGTAGGCTCCTCGAAGATGAGGCAACCCTTTGGGACGATGTTTGAGTACCCACCAGGCGCCACGCCAATCGATGCCGATGAGGGAGAAGGGCTGCTCCCCAGTCATCTCACGACGCAAACAGACCTGAACGAATGTTTGATCGAACGTGGTCATGGGCAGGTCACCCCAGAACGACCGAGAAGACGATCGGCGTTGCGCCGGAGGAGATCTCGGTCCGCCTGCGAGACCTGCTAGACGACGGACGGTACTGGCTACAGAACGGGACTTTCCCTGCTAAGGAATGCGCACTGCGCCTCCACCACCGGCTCGTGTTCGTCCACCTGTTTCCAAACGGCAATGGCAGGCACGCCCGACTCTGGGCCAACTGGATGCTGCTCAGGGTGGCGCGCCCGTGGTTGATTGGAGAGGTAGCCTCGGGAACGCTGGTGCTCTCCGCAGTGAATACATCGCCTCACTGAGGGCCGCCGACGGTGGCGACTACTCACCGCTCCTCGAACTGTTCGGCGCGACTGGTGCTTAGAATCCCAGGCTCTTACCTCTCCGTCCGACCCATTTCTGTCAACGATTCGGTGTTGCCGGAGCGGACGCGTTCATGGGCCTGAAGCCCGAGATTCCAACAACTGGGACGCGGACTAGCGTCTGGTCGAGCGAGCCGAAGTCCTCCTTCAACAACTCTGGGAGGTGGGGATCGAGGAGGTCTACCTCGACGGTTTGTTCGTCGAAGCGAAGTCCCATCCCAACGACCTCGACGGATACTTCGTCTGCGATGTCCATGAGTTCGCGTCCGGCGAGCTAGAACGCAAGGTGAACGCGCTCGATCCCCACAAGGTCTGGACCTGGGATCCAAGCGCCCGGCGAGCCTACCGGAACCACGTGAAGTGACAGCTCCCGAGGTGGCACGTGTCCCGAGTGGAGTTCTACCCCCACTACGGCCGGTTCTCGGGGATCCAGGACGCTCGCAGTCACAATCTGCTGTTTCCCTCGGCCTTCAGGCTTCCGAGAAACATGGATGCTGAGAAGGGTATCATCCATATCATCCCGACCACACCCCAACGCAATTGCAGTTAACGATCAGGCGTTGCCGTCGCGGCCCCCAAACAGGGGCCGTGATTCAGCGAAGTGAGCGCCAGCGAACGCAGCCGGCAATGATGGGATGGACTCCTCCTCCCGACGGCACCAGCGTGCTGCGGTATATCGATCACGGCCCGAAGGCCGACAGCGGAAGGAGGAGTCCGAATGCACACTACACAGGCCAGCGTGGATCTGGCAAAGTCCGTGTTCGAAGTCGCCGTATCCGACACGCCCGGCTCGGTTCAGGAACGGCACCGGTTGAGCCGAGCTCAGTTCCGGCGCTTCTTCGAGGATCGCGAGCCGAGGAACGTGCGGAACTCGCGCGCACGCTGCCGGGAGAAGGTCTGGCCCATGACCGTACCGGACTTCACGTCCAGCGCCGCATACAAGGACGTGGTTCCGTGGCGCGGGTAGTCGTAGGTCCGCCGCTCCACCTGCCCGGGCTGTAGCGGTAGCAACGGGGCGGTGCGGTCGAGCGCCTGAATCTGCGGCTTGACATCGACGCAAAACACGACGCCCCGACGCGGCCGCCCGTCACCCCGCCGCCACCTCTCTTCCGGCCCTGATGTCCCACGTCGCCTTTCGGCTGCCGAGGCCGTCCGAATGTCCTTTTCGTTCCCCAGGAGGGACTGCCAAAGTATCGAACAGGAAGCCGGCTGGCGCGGTTCAGCCGAGGAGTCGAGCCCGTCGCACGACCACACGTCGGGCCCCTCGCCCGCCGTGCCGCACCGCCACCGCGCCGCGGTGTTCGGCCGTCCGGAGCCAGAGGTCGAGTTGCCAATGGCCGGGCTCGTCCTCGACCGGCGGTTCGAACGTCATGCGGACGCCGCCGTCCCCCTCAAGTGCGACGGTGACCTGATCCAACTGCACACGCCCGAGTCCGATCCCCCGAGCCTTGAGATACGATTCTTTCAACGTCCAGATCTCGAAGAACCGCCGCTCCGCGTCCGCTGGAGCCATCGGGGAGAGGCCTGCCCGCTCTTGGGGGGAGAACCACTCGGCCGCCAGAGCAATCGGGTCCTCGACCGACCCCATCCGTTCGACGTCAATGCCGGCGTCCGCGCCGTCGCTCACCACGCAGGCGATCAGGCCCGGCGTGTGCGAGAGGTTGAACCGAAGGCCGAGATGGTCGAAACGAGCGTCAAGCTCGGGCCGCCCATCTCCAGTCGCCCGGAAGATCCAGGTTCCCGGGGCTACGGGAGCGTACCGGGAGAGCACGCAGCGAACGAGCCCTCGTCCACCGAGATGGAGGGCGCGGTCCGTAGCCCTGTGGAATCGCTTAACCCGTGCCTGCTCGTCCGGTGTGAGCCAACCCCTCACCCGTTCACGGACCGCCGGGTCCTGTAGATCGGTGGAGGGGATCCACCAGACGTGGAGCTCGCGGGCGAGCACGTCGCGGTCGAGTGTCGTCGGGTGGGCCGCGGGACGAGAGTCAAACGGCCTCATGGCCCGGTCCGGGCGGCCATCCATCTCCTGGAGTTCCGGGATCGGGATCAGTACGACAAGCGAAGCATGATGCTCTGCCGGGCGTCCCGCTTCTCGGCCGCCCGGGGGACCGGCTCGTTGTCGAAATGGACGTGATGCTGAAGCACGACACCGAAGAAGCGGGTGACGGCGAGGTCGGCGGACAGCGTGAGCTCCCAGCGGTGGTCGTCCGCCTCGTCGGCGTTCCAGATGACCGACCCCGGCTGGGACAACCGGATCTTGGGATGGGCCGTCCAGTGGACTTCCGTGCTCGCGAACCCGTGGGTACCGTCATGTGACGGCTCCGAAACGGTGAACACCTCCCGCTGCGTGCCGAGCGCGATGAGAAGGCGCGACTGGAGGGTCGGCTTCGTGATCGGATTGAGGCTCAGGCCTGCGTAGAACGCGGTACGAGAGTCGATGAAGCGGGTGTCATCCCGCCCGTACAGGAAGCCCACCTGCGGTCCGAGCCAGGGGGTCACGTCGTATCGGAGCGCCTGGCTGAAGCCGAGCGCCTCGTGGTCGATCGATCCGCGCCCCCCGGCGACCTCCATGTCCTGCTTCTGGATCTGGGCGTCCGTCTCGCTCGTGACCACGCCCTTGCGAAGAACAAGCGACACCATGCCTTGATGCTGCGTCCCGTCGAGGTTTCCCGTCTGACGCGTGAATCCGTACTGCCCCTGGACATGGACCAGGAGTCGCGCCGGGAGGGGCTCGATGGTCCGCGCGTTCCGGAGCCACCAGGTCGGCGGGACGTCGCTCGCGGCAGGAGGTGCCTGCTGAGCCGAACCGGGAGATGCGACGAGCAGCCCCACGAGCACGAGGGACCGAACGACGGTATGGAAACGGCGGTTCAGTGCGAGGCCATGCGGCATCGGGAATCTCTCCTTTGGGGGGGACCGGATCGCGTCAGGGCGAGCCGGGGGTCATGGCCACGCGGAAGTCGCGGCGGCGACGAGAGTCTCGCACCGGGGGCCGTGACCGGGCCCTTCGAGCAAGATGCGGGCAATCTCGTCGACATACGGCGGTCTCAAGAGGCTCATGTGGTCGGCATCGAGATAGGAGGTCACCATCCCCGGAGCAACTCGCAACCACTGGTCTGTCGTACGAAGGTGACCGCCCGGCGTTGCGCAGTTGCCCAGCCAGGCCGGGTCCGGTAGCACCAACTCGATTGGGCTTTCGTACGACCGAGTCGGCTGATAGGGGGTCCGCAGCGCGGCAAGGAACGTCTGGGCCAGGCGCTCGACCAGGTCGGGGGACGTGCGACGAGGCAGCAGCCGCGCGTCGATCATCGCCCGGTGCAGCAGCACTGTACGCTCGACCCGATCGCCTGCACCGAGCCGACCCCAGTCGATGTCCAAAGGGGCTTCCGTGGACTGGTCCAGGACATCGACAAGCTGCGCCAGCCCCTCAAGGTCCGTGAGATCGTGCGTCATCGACCCCGGCGCCGACGGCGGATCGCTGTCGATAAGCACCACCGTCCGGGGGGCCAGGCCCATGTCCTCGAGCCGGAGCGCCATCTCGAACGCGATCCACCCACCGAACGAATGCCCCACCAGGTGGAGCGGCTCCCCCTGCGCGAACTCCAGCACCTCCGCTACGTACGACGCTGCCGCCGCCTCGACCGTCGCATAGGGCAGCTCGCCCTCCTGGAGTCCCTTCGGCTGAAGGCTGGACACCGACCGCTCGCGACCAAGACTCTCTGCCAAGTCCGCAAACGCGAGCGCGTTGCCGGCTGCACCCGGAACACATACCACGGCCCCGGTGGAGCGGGGTGCCGATCGGACCTGGACAAGAGCCGGGGCTTGCGGAGTCCATCGATCCATGGAGCGTTCACCCTGTAGTGTTGTCGACAGGGCGGCAGCGACTCCGGCTACATTCGGCTCGTTCATCATCGTCAGGTGGTCGCCGGGTACCTCGATTACCTCAGTACGGGCGATTGCATCCCAACCCCGAGGATCGGGATCCGGACCGACCGCAAACTGATAGATGTCGAGGTCGCAGGAGGCGGGGCGATACCGGGTCGCGGCCCGTTGATACGCCCGCATGCGACGTACCGCTCCCAGAATGAAGGTTTCGGACCACTGCCGCGATAGAAGGCCCGTCGCGTAGCAGCGCGCCAAGACCTCCTTGATTGACATGTCCCCGGCCCGGGCGCGGAGCTCGGCCATCGCCTCCTCCAGTGTTCCGGCGGGCCGCTCCGTTAGCACCCTAAGCATGTCGATCAGGTCGAGCAGGGTCTCGGTATCCGACACCTCCGGGTGGCTTCCGCTACTGTCCGGAACGTGTGTGTCGAATAGCCCGACGAAGCTGACCTCCGCCCCGTCTCCCCGGAGCCGCGCAGCGATCTCGTACGCGAGCACGCCGCCGAGCGACCAGCCTGCGACACGGTACGGGCCGGGTCGGTTGAACCGTCCGGATCTGTGCCACGAGGCGGGAGGCCGCCGCCTCGAGTGTCCGCGGAGGACGGTCACCATACGGCTCGGCCAACAGCCCCGAAACCCACCGTCGCTTCCCCTCTCGAAACGGACGATTCCCGCACTCCCGTAGTCTAGCCGCTGCCCTCCAGCTACACGAGAGGCGCGCAGGGGGAGCCCGGCGCCCCCAAACTCTGCCAAAGCTCCCCTCTCCCGCCTACTCCAGCAGCTTCCGATCGAACTCCCCGATCTCCCGCAGCCGCTCCACCTCTGCCCGCAGACTCTCTACCTCCGACGCCAGAGCCTCCACCTCGATGGAGGGTCCGACCCTTCCGCCCATTCCAGTCTCTCTCATGGCGAGCGCCAGCGTCTCCACAAGTGGCTTGAGCGCGAACTTGGTGGTCAAGATGACCATCAGCCCCACCATCGGGACGAAGAAGAGACTGAAAACCGCGAGGAGCGGAATAAGAATCGAAAAATCCATGTTCCTGCGCTCCGTTTGTTTAGGTTGGGTCGCCCGACGGCACGGACCGGCCCAAGGTTTCCAACACCCCCCGGCCGAAGGCCCGGGGCGCCGGGTATCCTCCGAGCCCCGAAACAGCGCCCGCGAACCGGGTGCTGGCTAGGCCAGCACCCCAGCGGACTCCCGGGCATCCGCGGTACAACCAGAACCGAAGCCCCATCGCGAACGTGCCGTCGTGAAGCGGGCGAAGAGGACACCCGGTACCTCGGGCCCTTCCACGGCGACGCAACATAAGCCGGACAATCCTCATGAGCCTACCCATGTTCTGCCAGCCGCTCGATCCGCACAGCGTACGATGCCCCGTCCGCGGCCACGACTTCTCGCAAGCTCCACCTCCCGCCAGCAATGGTCGCCTTTCTCCCAGGCCTAGTCTCGCGAGTCGTCCCCGTTCTTCCCGGCTACGACCTTGGATCTTTGGCCATATGTTACGGTGTACACCAGCATGCACGGACGTTCGAGACTTGGGCCGGAGCAATTTGATGCCGAGTGTGCCAGACATCTCCGGGCCCTACCGGTTCTATTTCTACAGCTTCGACTGCAATGAGCCGAAGCACGTACACGTTGAGAGAGATCGGTCGAACTGCAAGTTCTGGCTGGAGCCCTTGGTCCTTGCTTGGAATCACGGGTTCGCGCCGCACGAGTTAAACCAGATCAGGGGCTCTATCAAGACCCACAAGCGGAGGATCTCGGATGCCTGGGACGAGCACTGCGACCAAGCCTGAAGCCTTGGCCACCGACGTGGAGGTGACCGAGGAAGAGATCATCGCGCACCTGACGGATGGTCGGACGATCACGGTACCACTGGCATGGTCTTGGCGGTTGAGCGAGGCCACTCCGAAGCAACGGACGACGTTTCGGATCATCGGGGCCGGCCAGGGCATTCACTGGCCCGACATTGACGAGGACATCAGCGTCCGCGGCATGCTCGATGGTACTCCGGCACCTCCACGCTCGCGCGAGACAGAGCGGGCTCCGTAAAGATCGGCAACAGCCGGTTGCGGGCACCCCCGAGGCTCCACCGGGCCGCTCGAAGAGCGCCCGCCGCCCCAGGCCCGTCAGCAGTTAGCCCCGCCCAGAAGAAAAGCCATGACCCGCCGCACACCGTTCATTCTCAACGCCGTGCGGCTCGACCCGTGGGCGCCGGACGATGCCGACCTCGTTTGGTGGGGGGACGACACGTTCGATAGCATTCTCCGCTGGAGGGAAGAGCCCTACTACCCTCTCTCACGGATTCGAACTCGACATCCAGGTGCGCCACAGCCAGGCCGACGAACGCTCGATTTGATGTTCGCGGGCTGTTGGAGTTGGACTGACCGAGCGACAAAGGTCGGGCGGTGATAGACGCGCTCGATTCCGCCCGCCCCCTGCACGAGAACCCTATTCAGCGTGTGTTCATACGCGCATATCGGGTAGCGTACGTCCAGCCCGTGGACTGCGCACCCTGAGCGCTTTTCGATTTCTCCGTCCACGTTCGGTACTTCACCCCGTGGGCCATCCCGATAGGGAAGTCAAGATGACCATGAGGCCCACCATCGGGACGAAGAAGAGACTGAAACCGCGATAGGCGGAATAGGAAACGAAAATTGATGGTCCTGCGCTCCGTTGGTTCGCGTTAGGACCCCGACAGCACGGACCGCCGCAAGTTTCGCCCACCCAGACGAGTCAGAGGCGACGCCGCTTGACGACATAGGCTTTGTTTTGCAAAGTACTCTCTTGGCAGTAACCGACGAGAAGGCAGGGGATATGGAACTGAGGATCCAAGGCGTGTCGAAGACCTACGCCAACGGCGTGCAGGCCCTCAAGCGGGTGAGTCTGACGATTCCACCGGGGATGTACGGGCTGCTCGGCCCGAACGGGGCCGGGAAATCGACTCTCATGCGGATGCTCGCGACCCTGCAGGATCCCGACGAGGGCAGCATCACCCTCGGCGACATCGACGTCGTGGCGCAAAAGGACGACGTTCGCCGCACGCTCGGGTATCTCCCTCAAGAGTTTGGCGTGTACCCGAAGGTTACCGCCGAATCCCTTCTCAATCACTTCGCGGTCCTCGAAGGGGTCACGGGCGGGCGGGCCCGACGCGAGGTGGTCGAGGCGCTGCTGCGGAAGACGAATCTGTGGGATGTGCGCAAACAGAAGCTGGGGGGCTTCTCGGGGGGAATGAAGCAGCGCTTCGGAGTGGCGGTCGCGCTCCTCGGGGATCCCCGGCTGATGATCGTCGACGAGCCGACGGCTGGCCTGGACCCCGCCGAACGGGTGCGCTTCCTCAATCTGCTCTCCGAGTTGGGCGAGAGCAGCGTCGTCCTCCTCTCGACCCACATCGTCGAGGATGTTAGCGAGCTATGCACTCGGATGGCGATCATCGACAAGGGGCAGATCCTCCTGGAAGCCGAGCCGACCGCAGCGGTCGAGGGGCTGGGCGGGCGCATTTGGCGACGCGTGATCGATCGAGCGGAGCTCCCGGCCCTGGAACGCGAGCACCCGGTGATCTCGACCAAGCTCCTGGCCGGCCAGACGTTGGTACACGTGTATGCCGAGGCGTCCCCCGGCCACGCTTTCGAGCCGACCCGGCCGGATCTCGAGGACGTGTACTTCGCCACGATGGCCGGCCACATCGGTCGCCGCGCGGGCAAGACCGCGCCGGCGGAGAGCGCCCCTTGAAGCTCGGCGAGATCTTCCGGTTCGAGTTCGGCTATCAGGCGCGGCGCGTCACCACCTGGGCGGTCTTCATCGCGCTCGTCGTCGTGGTCGTCCTGTTCTCCCGCGACAACTCGATCGCCGAAGCGCTACTCGACGACTTCTTCCTGAACTCGCCCTTCGCCGTGGCGAAGAACATGGTGCTGGGTAGCCTCATCTGGCTTCTCATCGGGGCGTCTACCGCGGGCGATGCGGCGGCGCGCGACGTCGCGACCGGCATGCATCCCCTGAGCTGGACCACCCCGGTCACCCGCACCGCCTACCTGGGCGGGCGCTTTCTCGGGGCGCTGGCGGCGAACCTGATGATTCTGCTCGCCATCCCTCTCGGCGTGCTGCTTGCGATCTACGCGCCGGGTATCGGGGCGGAGCTCGTGGGGCCCTTCCGACTCGCAGCCTATGTGAACCCGTTCTTCATCTTTGTGCTGCCGACTGCCTTCGCGGCAACCGCCATCCAGTTCACGATCGCCACGGTGAGCGGGCGACCCATGGCCGGCTACCTCGGCAGCCTATTCCTCTTCTTCATGTCGTGGATCGTGGCCGGGATCGTCTACTCGGTCATGGGGCGGCCCGAGCTGGGACGGATGCTCGACGCGGTGGGCGCGATCAACGTGGTGCAGGAGATGTCGACCGGCTGGACACCCGCCGAGAAGCGGGTCCGCCTGATCGCGGCCGAGGGCGCGCTGCTCTGGAATCGACTGCTCTGGATCGGCGTGGGTCTAGGGGCGCTGGGCCTGACTGGGCTCCGCTTCCGTTTCGCCCACCGCGCGGAGGGCCGCCGGTGGCTCCGGTTCAAAGGAGGCAGCGGGAGCCCCCAGGGGCTACCGACCGCGGACGCAGGCATCACGAGCGGGAGCGGGTCCACCCCCGTGCCGCAACCGACTCGGGCGATGGGGGCGCGGCTCACGGTGCGGCAGGTCCTCGCACTGGCCGCTTCCTCGTACCGGAGCCTGGCGCTCAGCTGGGGCGGGCTGGGGTCGTTCGTCCTCATTCCCCTCCTGACGCTGATCGTGGTCAGCTCGCAGATTCAGCTGAACGGTATCCCCCTCATCGCCTCGACAGCGCGAGTAGTCGACGTGCTCGTGGCGCCGCTGGCCGATGAGCTGACTCCGTGGATCCTGATCCCTCTGCTGCTGATCTACTTCGCCGGCGAGCTTGTGTGGAGGGAGCGGGACACGGGCCTCGATGAGATCACGGATGCGATGCCCCTGGCCACCGGCGTATCCGTCCTCGGCAACTTCCTTGGGCTTGGGATGTTGCTCGCGACGTGGATCGCGCTCCTCATGGTGGGTGGCGTTGCGATTCAGCTGCTCCGAGGGGTGCGGGAGCTACAGATCGTCCTGTACCTGGGCGCGCTCTTCGGCCTTCAGTTCATGGAGTATCTCCTACTGGTCCCGCTTGTCCTCGGGATCCATGCGGTCGTGAACCACAAGTACATCGGTCACATGGTGGCGCTGATGGCCTACGTCTTCATCGTCATCGGGGCGTCGCTCCTCGGCATCGACCACCGGCTGCTCGTCTGGGGATCGGGGCCTGCCTGGTCGTACACTGACATGATGGGCTTCGGCCCCACGCTGGGGCCGTGGGCGTGGTTTCGGGCGTACTGGGGAGCGTGGGCGGGGCTCGCGCTGATCGTGGCCAGCCTGCTCTACGCCCGGGGTGGCGACACGCGAATATCTGAACGGATGGCGCAGGCCCGGCAGCGCTTGGCCGGACCCATGGCGCGCGCGGCCCTGCTGGCCGTCGGGCTCACCGCGGGGCTCGGGGGCTTCGTCTACTACAACACCAATGTCCTCAACGCCTACGCCACCGCGGACCAGCAGGCCGACTGGCACGAGGCGTACGAGCGGCGGTTCGGTCGCTTCGAGAGCCTCGCACAGCCGAGGGTGGCCGCGACTGAGCTGCGCGTTGAGCTTTGGCCGGACCGACGCGCTGCGGACATCACGGGCCGGTACCAGCTCGTCAACAGCTCGCTCGAGCCCATCGACACGATTCTGGTGGCCCCCGCTCCCGGGGTGGAAGCGGTCACGCTCGAGTTGGATCGCGCGGCCATGCGTCTGCGTGCCGGCGGGTTGGAGGACGAGGCGGACATCCTGGACGACTCCGGCCCGCGAGTCTACGTGCTCGAGTCATCGCTCGCGCCGGGAGACTCGGCCTGGCTGGCGTTCGAGATCCGGGTTGCGCCCCGGGGCTTCAGCGAGAGCGGCGTCGACCTATCGATCGTGGGAAACGGGACCTTCGTCTCGACCGTCGCGTGGCTGCCCCGCATCGGCTTCCAAGCCGACCGGCTCATCACCAGTCCGTCGGAGCGGCGCGCCCGGGAACTCCCTCCGCGAGCCGTCATTCCGGTCCTCGAGGATTCCACCGCTAATGAGGCCTGGGCGGGACGCATCATGCTCGACGCTGTCGTGGGAACGTACGCCGACCAGATCGTCGTCGCACCCGGGACGCTGCAGCAGACGTGGACCGAGGGCGAGCGGCGGTACTTCCATTACCGGACCGACGCTCCCATTGGCTTCGACCAGAGCATATTCTCTGCGGACTACGCGGTGCGGGAGGACCGCTGGAAGGAGGTCGCCATCCGTATCTTCCATCATCCGGGGCACACCGCTGCCCTGGATCGGATGATCGCCAGCGTCCACGCGTCTCTCGCCGAGTACAGCGAACGATACGGTTCTTATCCCTGGAGCCAGATTACCCTGGTGGAGCGGCCCGGGCACGGCGTGGGGATGTCGGCCAACGCGAGCATGGTGAACTTCGGCGAGGGATTCCCGCAGTGGGATCCGGGGGATTCAGCCCTGAGGCTGGACATGCCCTTCGCGGTCGTGGCGCACGAACTGGGGCATCAGTGGTGGGGCGCCCAGCTTCCGTACGCCTTCGTGGAGGGGGCGCCGGTGCTGTCGGAGGGGCTCGCGTGGTACTCGGCGCTACAGGTCGTCGAGGCCACGTACGGCACCGACCAGATGCGCGCCCTGCTCCGCTTCATGCGCCGGCCCTACCCCATCCGCCCGATCCGCCTCGGGCGGCCGCTGCTGCGCGGTCTCGACCCGTGGATGGCCTATCGCAAGGGACCCTACGCGCTGCACGCCCTGCGCGAGTACATGGGGGCCGACCGTGTCGATCGGGCCCTCCGGACGCTGCTCGACAAGCACCGCTCGGGAGCGCCCCCCCTCGCGACGACGCTGGACCTCTATCGGGAGCTGAAAGCCGTCACGCCCGACTCGATCCAGCCGCTCCTGCACGACCTGTTCGAGGTGAACGTGATCTGGGAGTTCGCGGTCGATCGGGCCACGGCCACAGCGCGGGACGACGGGGCGTGGGACGTGGCCATGGATATCCGTGCTCGGAAGGTCGTGGTCGACACGGCGGGTGTGGAGACCGACCTGGATCTCGATGCCTGGATCGAGGTGGGCGTGTTCGGGCGACCCGAGGCGGGGCGCGACAGGCTAAGCCAGCCGCTCCATCTCGCGCGTCATCGAATTCGCTCGGGCGATCACACGCTCACGATCACCGTACAGGAGCGCCCGGTCCTCGCTGGCATCGATCCCCACCACGTGCTCGACTGGGAAGAGCGCGAGGACGACGACAACATTGAGCGGGTGGTGGTGCGGACCAGGCCAGCGGAAGGAGGCGCGGCGGGTGGCTGAGGGTGAGATTCCGGTCGCCTGCGGTCAACCATTGACGCTCCAGACCATCTTGTACCCGTTTACTGTACATGTCTCAAGGGATTGCCAATGGCCACCAAGATCTCCTACAGCTACGCTCGACAGCACCTCGCCTCGGTCCTCGACCAAGCCGAGGACCGACAAGAGCCTGTCTTTATCTCGCGGCGTGACCATGAAGACATGGTCCTCATGCCTGCAGCTGAGTTTCGTGCCGTCGAG
>JAJCZZ010000017.1 GCA_029262115.1 Gemmatimonadota bacterium
GACGGGCGTCCACCTCGGAGCCATAGTTGTCGCCCCAGTGGATCGGTACGACGATCGAGGCACCACATGCTTCTCCCGCCCTGGCAGCGTCGTCCGGGCCCATCGTGTAATGCCCTCCACAAGGAAGGAAGGCCACGTCGCAGCGGATCCCGAACATCGACGGCAGGAAGTCCGTATCTCCAGCGTGATAGTAGGTGACTCCGCCGAGCGTGAAAACGTAGCCGAGCCAGCCGTCCTCGGGTCGATGAAAACGCTTGTTCACGTTGTGGGCCGGGACCGCGAGAATGTCGAAGGCGTCGAGGTGCAGCATGTCGCCCGGCCTCATGAAGTGGTCTCCGTCCTCCAGGAGCTTCTTCATCGTGGACGGAGCGATCAGCACCGTGTCGGGCGAGCGTACTCGCGCGATGTCGTCTTCGCTGAAGTTGTCGTAGTGCGGATGTGACAGCAGGACGAAGTCGGCCCGGGACGGATCGCTCACGCCAATTGGGTCCACATGGACCTCGACCCCGGCTCTACGTATTCGGACCGAGGAGCCCCGGAACCACGTCACACCATCGAGAACGTCTTCCATGGGCTGCGGCGGAGAGTCCGGCAGTGTGGGGCCCCCCGGGTGAACAACCCGGCGGGCAGGAGGCGAGCGAGGCAACCTAATGTGCTGCCGATCGCTGAAAAAGTGTCGCCGGCCCGTCAGAATGACAGCACGACCTGCGCCTCGGGCAGGAAAATGGCCCCAATTGGGTGGCAGGCTTCGTGCACGGGTCCGACCTTCCGGACCGCGCGGGCCCGAAAGGCGTACGACGCGACCGAGTGAAGCCAAGATGCGAGGCTCCGCACCACCGTGGAGCCCTTTCGAGCGAGGAAATTCATGGGCGAGCGATTCACCCTACCTGTACTTCCCCTCCGTGACACCGTGGTCTACCCGGGTGTCGCCGTTCCCATCAGTGCCGGTCGGCCAGGTACGGTCGAAGCCGTACAGGAAGCTCTCGACGGCGACCGCCGCCTCTTCGCCGTCGCTCAGCGTGAGAACGTCGACGAGGCGACCCCGGACATGCTATATCGCGTCGGAACGGTCGTCCGGATCATCCAGACCCATCGAGTGCGCGGGGGCGTTCAGCTTCTGGTCCAGGGAGAGAGCCGCGCCCAGGCCATGTCCTACGAGTCCGACGGTCAGGCCATGCTGAACGCAATTCTCCTGGAGATGAAGCGGATCGACCCTCGGAACGAGGCGGATCCGGCCTTCCAGGCGTTGGATCGCGAACTCCGCGAGAGGGCCGCTGAGCTGGGTACCCGGCGCGGTGTGCCGGCCGAAGCGCTCAATCAACTCATTCAGGGCGTGGACGAGCCGGGCTCGTTCGCCGACCTCGTCGCGTTCTACCTGGAGTTGGAAACCGCCGACAAGCAGGGTCTACTCGAGCTTCTCGACGACGAGGAGCGTATGCGCGCGGCACTCGTTGCGGTGGAGCGGGAACTCGCCCGCATCGACGCTCAGGAGGACATCCAGGCCAAGGTTCAATCCGAACTCGGAGAGCGGCAGCGTGAGATGCTCCTTCGCGAGCAACTCAAAGCCATCCAGAAGGAGCTCGGCGAGGAGGAGGAGCGGGACGACGTCGAGGAGATGCGCGAGCGTCTGGAGGGGCTGGACCTTTCGGAGGAGCAGCGGTCGGAGGTGGATCGTGAGCTCCGCCGGCTCGAGCGTACGAGTCCACAGTCCGCGGAATACCAGGTCATTCGCACCTTCCTCGAGTGGGTGACCGAGCTACCGTGGGACGAGCGGACCGAAGACAAGATCAATCTCATGAGGGCGGAGGAGATCCTCGAGGAAGATCACCATGGCCTGGAGGACGTGAAGGACCGGATCCTCGAGTTTCTTGCAGTCCGCAAACTTCAGCTCGATCGCGCGGCCGAGGCGGCCGCCGAACCGGAGCCGGGTGGGGGCGAGGAGTCCGATGTGGCCGAGGAGTCCGAAACGGACCCGTCCGCGGGACCCGGCGAGGTCCGGGAGGATCTTCCAGCCGAGGCCGGCAGCACGGCCGAGAGCACAGGGGAAGACATGTCGATCTCGGCCGCGGATATCCATCACAGTGGCCGCAGCCCGATCCTGCTGTTCGTCGGACCTCCCGGTGTCGGTAAGACATCGATCGCGCAGAGCATCGCACGAGCGCTGGGACGGAAATACGTCCGCATGAGCCTGGGCGGCGCCCGGGACGAGGCCGACATCCGTGGTCATAGGAGGACGTACGTCGGGGCTATGCCGGGCCGCATCATCCAGGCCATGCGTCAGGCCAAGTCACGGAACCCGGTGTTCCTTCTCGACGAGGTCGACAAGCTCGGCGTGTCGTTCCAGGGCGATCCCAGTTCGGCACTGTTGGAGGTCCTGGACCCGGCCCAGAACAGCACGTTCGTGGATCATTATCTGGGCATCCCCTTCGACCTCTCCGAAGTCCTCTTCATTGCCACGGCCAACTACCTCGATCGGATCCCGGCCCCTCTTCTCGATCGTATGGAGCGGGTGGAGTTCGCTGGCTATACGGAGGCCGAGAAGCTCCAGATCGCGAAGCGGTACCTGCTTCCCCGGCAGCGGACGGAGAACAGCCTGACGGAGGCGGAGCTGCAGATGAAGGACGACGCCGTTCAGACGGTCGTTCAGAACTACACGCGAGAGGCGGGCGTTCGGCAGCTCGAGCGGGAAGTGGGCAAGTTTGCGCGTAAGGTGGCCCGGAGGATCGCGGCCGGTAAGATCGAGAGCATCGAGGCCACGTCCGAAGACGTGCGGGAGCTACTCGGGCGCCCGCGGGTCCACCCGGAGCGGATTGCCGATGAGGACATGGTCGGGGTTGCAACGGGCATGTTCTACACGCCGATGGGAGGCGACATCATGTTCGTCGAAGCGTCCGTCATGCCGGGCAAGGACGGCTTCGTGCTGACCGGGCAACTCGGCGACGTGATGAAGGAGTCGGCCCGCGCCGCGCTCTCCTTCGCGAAGGCGCACTGGAAGGAACTCGGCATTCCCGAGGGTGGGCTGAGTGAACGGGAGGTTCACATCCACGTTCCCGCCGGTGCGATTCCGAAGGACGGGCCGTCCGCCGGCATCACGATGGCCACGGCGCTCGTTTCGGCCGTCTCCGGTCGGAAGGTGCGCAACGACGTGGCAATGACCGGTGAGTTGACGCTGACCGGACGTGTGCTGCCGATCGGCGGGGTGAAGGAAAAGGTGCTCGGTGCGGTTCGCGCCGGCATCAAGGAAGTCATTCTACCCTTCGACAACCAGGCGGACGTCGACGATATCCCGAACGAGGTCCAGCAGACGCTCCAGTTCCACTTTGCCGAGACCCTCGATGACGTGATGGAGGTCGCTCTGGTGCGCGACCGAAAGAAGAAGCGGGCGCGGGCAAAGAAGAAGAGTGCGGCCGCCCCCGGAGTCGCGACCGCATAGGGGTCTGCCCGCCAGGAGGCCTCGCTCGAAGGTGAGTTCGCTCAGAAGCAGAGTTCGCGCGGAGGCGGACTGGTGCTCAGAGGACGGTGACCACGCCGGGGGTGCCTTCCACCACCTCCCCGATGACGACCGGAGTGACGGGCGCGCCCGCCAGCGCGCCCATCACAGCGTCGACCTGATCCGGAGCAACGCAGAGCAACAGCCCTCCTGAGGTCTGGGCGTCGGCCAGAAGGACCCGCAGGGGCTCGGGCACGTCCCAGTCCCAGAGGATGTCCTCCATCAGGTCGGCGAGATTTCTGTGAGTGCCACTCGGCACGTGACCCTGTTCGACGAGCTCGACCGCTCCGGCCATCAGGGGCACCTGACGGGCCTGTAGTTCGGCCCGCGCGCCGGACGTCAACAGGAGGTTCCGCAGGTGCCCGAGCAGGCCGTAGCCGGTGACGTCCGTGCCGGCCCGCACACCCTGTTGCACGGCTATCTCCGCAGCCTCTCGATTCAGGTGCGTCATGACACGCACTGCCTCCACGACGACCTCGGAGGGCGCTTGGCCCGCCTTCACCGCCGTCGCGATCACACCCGACCCGAGCGGCTTCGTGAGAATGAGCACGTCGCCGGGACGAGCGGCCGCGTTCGTGATCATCCGGTCGGGATGCACCTCACCCACGCCCACGAGGCCAAACTTCGGCTCGGGGTCGTCGATCGAGTGCCCCCCCAGGACCGCAATGCCCGCCTCCCGGCATACATCTCCGCCACCCCGCAGGATCTCGTCGACAATGCCATCTCCGAGGAGCCTGCGAGGGAACGCGAGGAGGTTGAGGGCGAACATAGGGCGTCCGCCCATCGCGTAGATGTCCGATAGCGCATTCGCCGCGGCGATACGTCCGAAGTCGTAGGGGTCGTCGACCATCGGCGTGAAGAAGTCCGCCGTCACCACCAGGGCCCGGTCCTCACTCAGACGGTACACGGCGGCGTCGTCCCCGCTCGATGCGTCGACGAGGGCGTTGGGGTCCTCCACGGGAACCAGGTGACGCAAGACCTGCGTCAACTCGGACATGCCGAGCTTACACGCTCACCCGGCTCCGTGACTCAACTGCGAGAGGCGGATATCGGGACGGCGGTCGCGGGGCTCGTTGGGCAAGCCTGTGCTCCGGTAGACGGAAACGTGTGCTTCGGATCGGAACGGATCTTGGCAGTTCAGCGGCTGGGCCGCATCCCCACGCGGAAGATGACCTCGAGCGAACGATGCTTCACGTCGTCCACGTCTCCGCCGAAGGCGCCAGAGAACTGCTCGTTGATGCGCCCGTCAAGGCGGAAAGTCGTGGGTCCGTTCCGGTACTCGACGCCGGCACCGACGATGCCGGCGAACACCTGACCGGTTCCAAATCTGAAGGCTCCTTGAAGCTCGAGGGAGGCCTGCGAGCGCAGCAATACATCCAGGGCCGGCCCGGCGAATCCGATAAGCGAAACGGAGCCGAGGGAAGCACGGAGCGTCGGGAGGACCGCCGCAGTGAGGTAGTCCACATCGACCTGCCGCTCGAAGCCGTCGCTCAGCACGTACGTCGCGCCGCGCCGGGCGATGGCTGCCTCGGCCGTGACCGAGAGCCATGACCTGGGAGTAGCCACGTCCGCCCACGCGCCGACGGTGAAGCCCGCGTGACTCTTGGAATCCTCCTCAGGGCTACGGGTTTGAATGGTCGAGATCGGACCCAGCAACACACCGAGGGCCTGCGTCTGCGCTTCACACCCAGCGGCCGTAGTCCCCAGCACTACCAGGCCGATCCCGAAGGCTCTCCGCACATGTTGCGTCATCGTCACTTCCAACCCATCATCCCGTCAGGGGAGTCTAGTTAATAGACATGTTTATAAAGTAGGCGGCACCGAATCGCGTCGCATCTGGAGAGAATGATGGGTGAACGGGCGTTCCTGGGCGAGTTCGAGCAGATGGTGCTGCTCGCGGTGCTGCAGTCGGGCGATGTTGCATTCGGGCCCGCGATCTCCGCGGAGCTCGAGGTCAGAGCGGGCCGCCAGGTATCCCGCGGGGCGCTGTACGCCACGCTCGACCGACTGGAGAAGAAGGGGCTGCTTCACTGGGAGATCGAGGCCGCGTCGTCGCGCTCCCGGGGCAATCGCCGTCGTCGCTTTTCGGTGACGGAGAAGGGGCGCGAGGAGTTGCTGGATGCACGGCGGGCTTTCGACAACCTGTGGGCCGGCCTGGACGACCTCGCGGGCCGCACGGTCGGGTAGCGAGCCGGTGTCCCCTCGCCAGACGACTCCCCGGCCGCCTCGGCTCTTCGAGGCCCTGATGGAGCGGATGCTTCCGCGGGGAATCGTGCGGGAGGACGTGACCGGTAGCCTCGCCGAGGAGTTCGTCGAGCGAGTCGACGTCCACGGAGTTGGAGCGGCCCGGCGGTGGTATCGGTGGCAAGCTGCTGGAGTAGCGGCACACGGCGCACTGGGACGAGTCCACGGATTCACGAGAGGTGAGGGGATGAGGATGTTGGGAGCGGATCTCAAGTACGCGTGGCGCGCAATGCGCCGGACTCCGGCGCCGTATCTGATCGCCAGTCTGACCATCGCTCTGGGAGTGGGGGCGAATGCGGCCATGTTCAGTGTGGTCAACGGCGTCATCCTGGCACCGCTCTCCTATCCGGACGCGGACAGGATCGTCCGTGTGTGGCCGGAGAAGCGGTGGTCGGTGGAGATGGAAAGTGCGGTCGTGGACGGCACCACCTCCTTTGAGCGTTTCGGGACGATGATGGATGGGTCGCTCACTCTGCTGGGAGAGGGCGAGCCGGAGGTTGTACAGAGTCGCCAGGTGACCGCGGGCTGGATGGAGGTTCTGGGAGGCCTTCCCCACCTCGGCCGAACGTTTCGGCCGGGTGACGACTTTCACGAGGAAGGGCCGGTCGTCGTGCTTTCGTACGACTACTGGGCCAACCGGTTCGGCGCCGATCCGATGGTCATCGGAAGGACGCTCGACCTGAGCGGGTACGGGGTCGAGAGTCGGACGGTGGTCGGCGTGATGCGTGCCGATTTCACCCCCGTGAACGGAGATCCGTCCCTGTGGGTGCCGCTGGTGAAGGACCCGGACGTGCCAGGATATCGGGGCTCCTATGGAGGCACCGCCCTTGCCGTTCTCGGCCCCGGCGTCAGCCACGAGCAGGCCATCGGCGACATGAGGCGTCTGATTCCGTCCATGCAGGATACCTACGCCACCCAGTTCCGCGAAATCCGCCACAGCCCGGTCGACGTGGTCGGCCTGAAGGACTCGGTCATCCGCGAGACGCGTGCGCCTGTCCTGGTGCTCTTCGGAGCAGTCACCTTCGTGCTCCTCATCGCGTGCACGAACGTTGCGAACCTCCTGTTGGCACGCACGACCGCCCGAAGAAAAGAGGTGGGGCTGCGCATCGCGCTGGGTGCGGAGCGTGGCCGGATCTTCCGCCAGATGCTCACGGAGAGCGGGCTCCTCGCTGTCCTGGGCGGTGCCGCCGGCGTGGCCGTGGCCTATCTGGTCATGCCCGTGCTTCGCAGCCAACTGTCGACGCACCTTCCACGGGCCGATCTGATTGTGCTGGACGTGAGGGTCCTGATCTACGCCCTGCTCGTGTCGTTGCTCGCCGGAATCGTCTTCGGGGTCGCACCGGGCCTCCGCGCGGCCAATTCACCCCCAGGCAGCGTGCTGAACGAGCACGCTCGTGGGTCGGTGGCGGGGCGTCGCACAGGACGCCTGAACAACGCGCTCGTGGTGAGCGAGATCGCGCTCAGCCTCGTCCTCGTCGTCGGCGCGGCGCTCATGCTGAAGAGCCTGGTGCGGTTGGGCCACGTAGACACGGGCATGAACATCGAGGGCGTCGCCAGCCTCGATCTGCTCCTGCCTGCCGGGACATACGAGGACCTCGGCTCGCGACAGGCCCTCTTCTCCCAACTGAGCGACCGGGTCGCCACGGTCCCCGGTGTGGAGGACGTCACCTTCTCGAATCTCGTACCAATGGGCGGGTCATGGAGCGGGATTCCGTACGCGATCGAGGGGCAGGACTCCGGCGCCGAATCGCTGGTCGCTGGATATCAGGTCGTCACACCAGCGTTCTTCGACGTGTTCGAAATTCCGCTCGTGGCGGGCAGGCTTCTGCTTCCAACCGACGTCGCGGAAGGGGAGGCCGTCGCCCTGGTCGATCGAGGCTTCGCCGAGCGCCACTGGTCTGCGGGCTCAGCGCTCGGGCAGGTCATCGTCAGCGCACAAAATGGCTCTCCGATCGCTCGGGTCGTCGGGGTCGTGGAGGGCACCCGCTTCGCCGGCGTCGAGGAGCCGCCACGTCCGACGATGTACTTCCCGGCGGACCAAAATTTCTGGTTCGTCCGCCACATCCTGGTGCGGACGGCGGGCACGGACCCGCTCGGGGTTCTCGCCGCGGTATCGGATGTCATTCACGAGGTCGGTCCCAACCTCGCGCTTCGAAACCCGGCCACCATGGAGGCTACGGTAGCGAATGCCGCCGGAGATCGTCGCTTCTTCGCACGGCTGATGGGAGCGTTTGCCGCGCTGGCGCTGTTCCTCGGAGTGGTGGGTGTCTACGGCGTCATGTCCTACGCCGTCGGGCAGCGGACCCGCGAAATCGGTGTTCGGCTTGCTCTCGGAGCGACGTCCGGCACCGTGCTCGTCGAGACGCTCCGGCGGGGAATGGCGCCGGTCGCCGTAGGGGTGGCGGTCGGTCTCGCGGCGGCCATCGCGGGGGGAGGCGTGCTTGATGCACTGCTATACGAGGTGGATGCGGCTGACCCCCTCGTCCTGGTCGGAGTGTCGGGGCTCCTCCTCGTCACGGGCCTGGTTGCCATCGTCGTGCCCGCCCGCCGAGCCATGCTGCTGACGCCGGTCACGGCCCTCCGGAGCGAGTGACCGGGGAGTCAGCCAGGCGCATATCCGCGAAGACGCGCGTATGCCTCCGATTGCCCGTCGGTGAGGATTGCATGGGTTTCGAGGTGGGCGCTCAGATGGACGGCGCGTAGATTGCCGCGTAGGGCCCCGATCAATCCGGTGAGCCGGCGTATCTCGGGGGCGTCGATGTGGCCGTGAGCGAAGCGGCGGTCGAGTTCGGACTCGAGGCCGATGATCTCGCCGCCCAGCGCGATCGCCGCCTCGCGCATCCGCCTCTGGACGTCCTCGATCGAACGGATCTGGTCTGCAGTCAGCTCGAGCGACTCCGCCAATTCGAGGGCGTGGAGAGGGCCGGCCACTCCGTTCAGTTCGGCGCTGAGGGCGAACCCCAGGCCCTGACCCGATTTCAGACCGGACAGTTCCTCGGCCGACAGTGCTTTGATGGTCCGGTTCGTCATGTCGACGTAGGACGACGTGTGCCCGGCGTGGGCATTCTGCGCGGCTGCAGCCGGGTGAGTACCGGCGATACCGACGAGGAGTAGAACCATGCCCCATCGCGCGAGCGACGGTACGTCCACGATTGTGTCCCTTGTGTCCATGATCACCTTGGGAGGAGGAAGTATGATGTTTCCGTGTCAGCGAAGGTCACCGCAGCCTCCATCCCGCGCTGTGACTTTGGTCACGCGGTCGTGACGGGTCGCGTGCGCCTTACCGACCTCGCCCTGTTCGAGGGAATCGGTCCCGAGACCGTCGAGGGGATCTCTCGAGGCGGCGTCGTGCGGTCGTGGCCCGCCGGGGGGGTCATCTGGCGAGCGGGGGGTGAGGCCGGCGGGCTTCACGTGCTCCTGAATGGGCACGTGAGGGCGGTGAGAGACTGGGGTGGGAGAGAGGTGATTGTTCACCGGTCCAAGCCCGGCGACACACTCGGCGAGATCCCGCTCTTCGACGGGGGGACGTACCCCGCCACCTTGCTGGCAGAGACGGACGTCGACGTACTGGTTGTTCCCGCCAACCTTCTCCGTGAGGTAATGGCGCGTGAGCCCACGATCGCGTGGCGGTTGTTGCAGGCTCTCGGCGGCCGCGTCCGGCACCTCGCCGACCGACTGCAGGCACAGGTGGCGGGCTCCGTCGAATTGCGTCTGGCGCGCTTTCTGCTCGCGCGCGCCCCGGAACCCGATGTCCCCTTCGACCTCGGCATGAGTCAAGAGTCCGTAGCAGCCGAGCTGGGGACGGTTCGGGAGGTGGTGTCCCGAACGCTGGCCGCCTTCGTTCGGGATGGCAGCCTGTTACGAGTCGACCGAGCCCGGTATCAGGTCACGGACCGCGCGACCCTCCTCCGACACGCCGCGTGGATATGATACGGAAACCTCCCGGTTGGCCGGTGTAACTCCCGCCATGAACGCTCCCGCCCCGTCTCCGCGCCGACTTTTCGCTCGCGAAGTGTCCAAGCCCGAGCCGGAGATCAATATGGCGCGCGCCGCGCTCCTGATCGCCAAAGAGGAGTATCCCCAACTCTCCGAGGAGTTGTACCTTGCCCGGCTCGACCAGATGGCCGAGGAGGTTCGAGATCGGCTTGCCAACGAGACCGCGCCTGTCGTCGTCCTTCAGGAGCTCCTGACTACGCTGTTCGAGCGGCGTAAGCTGAAAGGGAATCGGGAAGCCTATTACGATCCCCGGAATTCCTTTCTCAATGACGTGCTGGACCGCGGGCGCGGCATTCCCCTGACCCTGGGCATGGTATTGCTCGAAACCGGCTGGCGACTCGACCTTCCTCTCGAGGGCGTGAACTTTCCGAGTCACTTCCTGGTTCGTTTCCGAGGCGATGCCGTGCAGCTCCTTCTGGACCCGTTCGACAGTGGGCACACCCGGTTCCAAGACCAGGCGCAGCAGTTGTTGGACAAGGTCTATGGTGGGATGGTCCGCATGCAGCCGCAGTTCTTGAAGGCAGCCACCCGGCGTGACATGCTCGTTCGGTTGCTGACCAATCTGAAGGGTGTCTACGTCAACGTGTCCGACCACCGCCGTGCCCTGGCCGCGGTGGAGCGAATCCTCGTCCTCCATCCGACGTCCAGGGGTGAGAATCGAGCGCGCGGCCTTCTGCTCGTTCGATTGGGTCGTCGGACCGACGCCGTCGAGCAGCTCGAAGCATACCTCCAGCTCGCGCCGCAAGCGGGCGATGCGGATAAGATCCGCCACATGGTGGATGATCTGAGGGAGGGTCGCTCGGTCGATCCGGACGGAGACAACCCATGATCTTCGACGCTGCTGTGGAGGGGCAGTACGACGCGGCGATGTCGGCTGCCGCCGTATTCGACCGGAACCACCGGACGCGAATTCTCGTGACCGGACGGGCACCCGGCCAGATGCTTAACGGCATCCTCACGGGCACGATTCCAGGTGTACCAGTGATCGGACCCGATGCCATCGCCGGCGGGCGTAGCACCTATCACGCCGTCCTGACGCCGAAAGGCAAAATGGTCACCGACCTCTGGGCGTATCGGCTGGGCCAGGACGGGGTCGAGTCTTTTCTACTCGACGTTCCTCGCTCGGGCGGACGGGCGCTCAAGGAAACGCTGGTCAAGGTGCTGCCCCCCCGCCTGGCGACTACCGAGGACGTCTCGGCCCGAACCGGGATGCTCACAGTGGTCGGCCCCGACGCCGGCCGTCACGTCGCTTCGGTGGTCTTGGACGGTTCGTTGAATCACGGCGATCTGGCGGAACTCGGCGAGGCCGAGTGGCGGGCCGTGGGGATTCCGTCGGAAAAGAGCCTCATCGTTGGTCGCTCCAACCATCTCGCGACCGGCGGCTTCGACGTCCTCGGACCGGCTGGCGATATCCTGCGCGTCTGGCGCTCTCTGGTCGACGAGGGGGTCTGTCCGGCAGGCCACGCCGCGTGGACGACCTTGAGGGTGGAGGGAGGGCGACCGTCGTTCGGGTCGGACATGACGGATGCGACCATCCCCATCGAAGCCGGTATCCACGACCGCGCCATCGACTACCAGAAGGGGTGCTACACCGGCCAGGAAGTGATTATCCGCATCCGCGATCGTGGAAAGGTGAATCGGTCGCTTCGCCTGATCCACTTCGGACAGATCGAGCCCCCCAAGAAGGGCACCCAGCTCTTTGTCCGGGGGCCCGACGGACACCCGGAAGGCAAGCCGATCGGATGGGTGACGACGGCGGTTCATTCGCCGCGCCACGGACAGATCATCGGACTCGGCTATGTGCGTACCGGGATCGACGAAAAAGAGGTGGTTCCGGGCTGAGTCGGGTGTTCTGGCCGCCGGCCTTTACTCTCCCCACACCTCTTCCAACACTCTCACCCAGTTTCCTCCGATCACCTTTTCGACAACCCGGTGGGGGTGGCCCCTGGTTGCCAAGGCGTCCGCGATCAACTCCATGCGGCGGGCGTCGTTGAGGTCCACCACGTTGAACAGGATGTCGGGATCTTCGTTGGGCGCGGCCACGCCACCCGCGATCCGGCGCGACACGAACTCGCGGTGGGCCGACCAGTACTCATCCGAGTCGGGAATCGGCGTGGTCGACAGGTCCGACCCGATGCCGACGTGGTCTTCTCCGCACACGTCGAGTGCGTGTTCGATGTGCGCCACGACGTCCGCCGCGGTCGCCGGGCGTCCGGGTGTCAGGAACGGCATCAGGTAGATTCCGATGACGCCGCCGCCGTCGGCCATGGCACGCAGTTCCTCGTCGTCTTTGCTTCGGGGGTGCCGCGCCACGGCGTTGCACCCGGAGTGGGTGATGGCCACGGGGCGGGCCGAGGCACGGATGCCGTCCGCCGCGGTCCGCTTACCGCAGTGGCTCACGTCCACCAGGATCCGCAGTTCGTCCATGCGCTCGACGACGGCGTGCCCGAAGCGGCTGAGCCCGGCATTGGCCGGCTCGAGACATCCGTCTCCGACCAGGTTTCTCACGTTGTAGGTGAGCTGGACCACACCCACCCCGAAGTCGCGGAAGGCGTCGATGTTGGTCAGGAGGCCCTCGAAGGGTGTGGTATCCTGGAACCCCAACACGATGCCCATCCGGCCGGTTCTCTTAGCCTCTCGCAGACCGGCAACGGAGCGCACCTGGCGGAACGCCTCGGGATAGCGGTACAGGTTCGCCATCCACTGAGCGATACGGCGGGCGGTGGACGGGAAGTCGCCACTGCTCACGGTCACGTTCATGGCGGTGATTCCGGAGGCCAGCGCGTTCCGGACCATGACGTCGTCGAGGGGAGGATTCCGAGGATAGTTAAAGTACCCGGGGCTCCCCAGGAAGTCGACCACCAGCGCGTCGTCGTAGCCGGGCCACCACCGCCGGTCGAGTTGGCCGCCCCGCACCGCGGGCGACCCCGCTTCCCGACTGAGAAGGGCCGATGCCGGCACGGCCAGCGCGGACCGGCGGAGGAACTCTCTACGGCGCATCATCGAGCACATCGGGAGGCCTCTCGGAGCAAAGAACACGAAGAGGTCACTGTACGCGGCTGGGTCAGGTCGGGCCAGGTGGAGGCGTTCCGGTGTTGTGGGCGTGGCCCGCACCGCAGGCCGTGATTCAGCGAAGTGAGCGCCCGCGAACGAAGCCGGTCGCTGCTTGTTATCGAATGGCTCGCTCGGTGGCTCGAATGCGCGCGTAGTAGTCGCTCATTTCCCGGTCCATGCGGTGCGGGTACGCATAGCCTAGGCGCTCACCGACAAACGTGGCTAGCCGCCTAAAGAGCACGACCAAGTTGAAAAAGGCTTCCCAATGCGCTTCGGTCTCGCCTACGGCGAAGGTGGACCTGTACTCCGACCATGTTCGTTCATCGAGATAGCGTTCAAACCAGCGACCGCCCACGCCCGTGTTGGTCGACCAATCACTTTGCACGCCGATGAACCACTGTATGATCGTGTGTAGGTACTCGCCCCGCAGCGGTTGGGCGAGCATTTGCGCGGCAAACGGTAGCTCGTCCCGCCACAGATACTTCGGCACGTACGTGGCATCCCACCAAAACTCGTGGATGAGCGTCTCATACATTTCGGCCGACGGCTTCTTGACCAGGTACTGATTGAACGTCGGTTCTTGTGACCCCTGGGTCAGGCCATCCTTGTCGATCAACACCCGGTAGCCCTCATCGTAGGCGTCCGGTGCGATGGTCCGCTGCGCCCTGACCTGAAAATCGATTCGCACGCCATCGTCGAAGAGGACGAGCCGGGTCAGGCAATTCTCATCGAAGGTCGAACCGGGCCGCGGCGGCCAGCGGACCATCACCGAACCGAACTCCTTGAGCCACTCGTCGCCCCTGCGGAACGGCTCGATGTCGCTGACATACAGCTCGATATCGTAGTCGGACAGAAAATTCGTGTCTCGGACAGCGTCGACGCGGGAACTGGTTAAGACAGCCGTACGTACGTGGTCATTCGCTTCGGCCCAGGTATCAAACTGGGAAAGCACCTCGTGTTCGGTTCTCACGTCCCTAATCCCTCTCGGATGACATCAGTCGATGATCGTCCAGGTCTCGGAGCGGAAAAGGTCACATGCTTCGACATGCCCCTGCTGCGGGCTTTCCGACTAGCGTTCTAGGGTACCGAATCGGCCTAACCACTTCTGGTTCTCTTACCTCCTTCTCCGTTCAAACAAATCTTGCTCACCCAGGCCCACGAGCTCTTGGCCGGTTGGGACGGAGGCCGCCGGAGGTGGCCGGAGCTGGTACACAGGACTACGAACTCTGGCGAGTAGATCGAGAACTGCTGCTCGATGAACTCTGAGTCTTCTTGTGCGCCAGGATGCGGCCGAGGGACCCCATGTTCAAACGCGACCGGCACTCTTAGCTCCCTAACTTCTTGGAGTGAAGTAACTTGTACGATTCACCTGCTCGGTTGACCGGACAGTACTGTTTCCTTCCCCAACTCCTTGTCGACGTGCCGAATGTCGATCCAGCGTCTGGTGGCTCCATCAGGCGCGAGCGTTACGATCTACCTCGTGACGTTGTTCCAAGTCTGACCCTGACCACCATCACGGAGGTACTCCCTTAGGTCCCAGGCTTCTCGCGGTCCGGATCGTTCACCTCCTTGAGCACAAAGAGGATTCGTGGATCGCTGTCCTCGTAGCGGTCCGGGTCAACAGCACCATCTGGAATCAGCTTCGGCCGCTTCGAACGCCACTCATCGAAACAGGCCTGCTCTTGCGGTTAACCATTGACGACCCAGACTACCTTGTACGCGTTTACTGTACATGTCTCAAGGGATTGCCAATGGCCACTAAGATCTCCTACAGCTACGCTCGACAGCACCTCGCCTCGGTCCTCGACCAAGCCGAGGACCGACAAGAGCCTGTCTTTATCTCGCGGCGTGACCATGAAGACATGGTCCTCATGCCTGCAGCTGAGTTTCGTGCCGTCGAG
>JAJCZZ010000018.1 GCA_029262115.1 Gemmatimonadota bacterium
CGAGCGACCTCGGCCGGAGCCTCCTGCTCTCACTCCGCCGCGCTCCAACCTCCATAGCCCCACCCACCGCGTAGCGGCTCAGTTCAACTGATCGTTTCCACACTCTCTGGATCCTCGACCCCGCTTGCTTCCGCGGCTAGAGTAAGGAAACAATCCTTAATCGTTAGCCGAAAGCGAGATACCCGTTCGTTTGCCCCATCCAAGGAACGAGGGACATGGACGAAGGTGTGCTTGAAGAGGTTCAAGACTTCTGGAACAGGATTGCCTCGGATTGGCAGACTCAGGTGGGCGATGACGGAGACAAGAACCGGCTCCTGAACTCTGATCCGGTTCTGTGGGACTTCGCTGGGGATGTCGGGGGGCGAGATGTCCTCGACGCCGGCTGCGGCACGGGCTACTTGTCGCGAAAGCTGAGTGAGTGCGGTGCGCGTGTTGTGGGCGTGGACCTCTCGGAGAACATGATCGGGATCGCGAAGGAGATGTCGCCCGAGCTGGACTTCCGCGTTGAGTCTGTGACCGGGCTTCGGAGTCTTGAGGACGACCGGTTCGACCTAGTGATCGCGAACTACGTCTTGATGGACGTGCCATTCCTGGAGGAAACGATCGATGCGTTCTATCGAGTACCGGTACTGCGCTCAGATGGAGTAGCGGTCGTGATCTTCTCCCATCCCTGCTTCCCACAGGGAAGGCGGGCTGAAGGACCCGGCCGGTTGGTCAGTTATTCCTGGGACGAGCCTTACTTTGAACGTCACAAGGTGGTTGAACCTGCTTGGGGCCACTTCACATCGGATTTCATCTGGTTTCACCGACCGCTCTCTGATTATTGGAGGGCGTTTACGGCTTCTGGCTTCTCAGTTGAACGCTTTGAGGAGCCCCGCATCGCTTCGGACCGGTACCATCTGGCTGCCTCTTCCCGCGAACTGGAGAGGAGCAGGACGAGGCCATACTCTGTGGCGTTTAGACTGATGAAGTGAGGGTTCGCCTTCGGCTAACAAACAAGTTGCGCCTACGCCGCGCTGCGCGCGGCTCCGGAGTACACCGGCGCAAGCGTGTGGGTCGGTAGAAGCGGTGCTAGGAGAGATCGAAGAGAGGTGCCTCGTTGAAGCATGAGGACGCGCCGGCGTCGCAGCTCTTGAACGTTAGACGTCATTGTCGAAGCCAAGGCGCTGGTGAGAACAGGCAGCGACTTCTCTTGCGTGACGGGGCGACGTATCGTCGTCCCCGACGCCCCGGAGTCCGATTCGAACGCGGACTCCGGGGCCGGGGCCGACCCGCTACTCGGCCGCCATCGCTTCCACCGGATCGATCGAGGTGGCCTTCCGGGCCGGGATCCAGGCGGCGATCAGACCCGCCCCCGCGAACACCAGGGCCACCCCGCCGAAGACCATCGGATTCACCGTGGGGACGCCGAAGAGCAGCGACTCCAGGAAGCGTCCCGCGAAGGCGGCTACCGCGATTCCGACGACCAGCCCCAAGCCGACCAGTCGGCCCGCCCGTACCAGCACCATCGCGACCAGCTCACGGCGCTGCGCGCCCAGCGCCGCCCGGATGCCGATCTCGCGACTCTGCCGCGCGACGGCGAAGGCCAGGACGCTGTAGAGCCCGAGGGAGGCGACCAGGAGTGCGAGCAGCCCGAATGCGGTGAAGAGAGTCGCACCGATCCGCCACGGTCCCTGCAGTGACTCCACGCGCGAGATCATCGGGAGCACGCTGACCCAGCGAACGTCGCTGGACATCGCGATCAGGCGGTCGCGGAGCGGCTGCACCAGCTCCATCGGATCGCCCTCCGCTCGGATCAGGATGCCCCGCATCCCCTGCGCCTCCGGCGGAAGCGGCCAGGTGACGGACCAGATCCCCTCATCGGCTAGAGAACGGACCATCATGTCCTCGTAGACCCCGACGATGGGGCGACACGGCTCGGGACCGTCGAGCTCGACCGGTCCCCACTCCAGCGTGATGCACTCCTGGAGCGGGTCGAGGCCCGGCCAGGCGCCCTCTGCGAAGGACCGGCTCACCATCAACGCGTACGGAGCCCCGGAGAGGAAGTCGTCGGGTCCGAAGCCCCGACCGCGGAACACGCGGATCCCGGCCGCCTCGATGTATCCCTCCGTTGCCGCGTAGGTGAAGGGGCCGCCAGCGGGGAGGGGCGGCAGCGAGTCGATGCGACTCGGCCGAAGCCGGGTCTGCTCGTTCCACCCGTAGAGCGGGCGGGAATCGGTGGAGATGATGACGCTCTCCACCCGGGGCATCCCGTCCAGGAGCAGTTGTGCCTCGCGAACCAGTTGATCTCGGCGCTCGGAGTCCACGCCGGCCTGGAGGCTCAGGTCGACATTCAGCACCGAGGCGTGATCGAAGCCGAGATCGACCTCCGTCGCATTCCGGAGGCTCTGAACGAAGAGCCCGGCTCCGACCAGGAGGATCGTGGACACGCTCACCTGCCCGAGCGTCAGCGCGCCGCGGGCCCGCCCGCCTGACGTCGCCCCTCGGCGGGACGTCCGCAGAACATCTCCCGGAGCCGTCCTGAGCGCCTGCAGCGCCGGGAGCACGCCGGCCACGAGGGTGGTCACGAAAACGATCAGCCCCAGGAAGCCCACCAGGCGGAGATTCACGGTGGCGTCCGGGAGCGGGACGCCCGGGAGGAGAATCCCGTAGAGCGCCCGGCTGGTCCAGTTGGCCACGACCAGCGCCGCGATGCCCCCGAGGGTCGCCAGGAGCGCGGATTCGGCGAGGGCCTGTGAGATGAGGCGACGGCGGCTGACCCCGAAGGCGAGCCGGACAGCCCGTTCGCGCTGTCGATCGAGGCCGCGCGCGAGCATCAGGTTTGCCACATTGGCGCAGGCGATGAGAAGGACGAGCAGACTCACCCCCGCGAGCCAGAGTGTGATCCGGCTGTTCGTGGTGGCCTTGGGGCCCAGCGCGGTCATGAAGGCGCCCGTCCGGACCGACCCACCGACCATGTTGGAGGTGGCCTCCTCGCCCGACTCCAGCCAGGCGTTCTCCGACACGGTGTGGGCGGCGGACATGCGCGCTTCAGCCTGTTTGGCCGTCACCCCGTCCGCGAGTCGGACGATGACGCGGAACCACCACGCCCCCCGCGACTTGATCGCCGCCCAGGTGGTGGTCAACTCCATGTTCATCCGAGTCGGCACCCAGAGGTCGACCGACCGGATCTCGGCCCCGGTGAAGCCGCGCGGCGCCACACCGATCACCTCGTAGGAGTGACTCCCGATTGCGACGGTGCGCCCGATCACCTCGGGATCCTGGCCGAACTCGCTCATCCAGAAGCCGTGGCTGATCACCACGACCGGCGGAGCGCCCGCGCGATCGTCGTCGTCGTCGTAGAACCGCCCCCGCTCGGGCACGACCCCGAGGAGGGGAAAGAACTCCCAGGTGGTCGACTGCAGGATCACGGAGCGGGCGTCGGGGCCCGAGCCCATCAGCGCGCCGCGGCGTGGTCGGTAGGCGGCGGCGGACTCGAGCACCGGCAGATCGGCGATCGCCAGATAGTCCGGGAAGGAATAGGCTTCGGGAGAGTTGATCGAGCGATCGCCGAACCCGTCGAGCAGGAGGAAGCGAAGGTCCTTGTGGTCCTGCACATGCTCCGGGGGGCTGAGCAGGATCCGGTCGACGGCGCCGAACATCGTCACATTGGCGCCGATCCCGAGGGCGAGCGTCAGGACGACGGCGAGGGCGAAGCCGGTCGAGGTGCGGAAGACGCGGAAGGCGCCCGTCAGCTCACTCCCGATGTCGCTAGCGAGCGAGGGGGTCGACCCTGGTGGGCGATGGTCCTGCCAACCGCCGACCTCGGGGGAGCCGCCCACGAGGTAGCGGGCTCCGACGGCGATGGTCTCCTTCCAGTACCAGAGGTAGGCGAGGACGGCGCCCCGCCGGCCGCGGAGGTCGTCGTACTCCTGCCGGAGATCCCCGACGATACAGTCGGCCGCGGGGGCGGAGCGCAGGCACCACTGAAGCAGGCGCTCGGCGGAGCGTGGCGGGGACGTCCGCATCAGGCGTTCTCCAGCTCGGGCTCGATCCCGTCCCAGAGGTTCAGGAGGGCCTCTCGCGACTCCCGAAGGGCGCGACGGCCCTCGGGCGTGGCCTTGAAGCGCCGCATCGGGGCCCCGCCACGCGAAGGCATCGGGTTCGAGTCCTCGATCTGCCACTCGAGGAGGCCCTTCGCCGCCATCCGGTCGAAGGTGCGGTAGAGGGCGCCGCGCGAAACGCTCCGGCCGGCGCGCTCTTCGAGCACCTTTCGAATGTTCGGGGCGTACGCTTCGTCGGACGACTGCAGGATGGCGAGGAGCACCACCTGCTCGAACTCACCGATATGGCCTGGGGGCATGATTCACCTCGGAGTCTTCTTTGTACACTCCACAGAGTATACGAGAGCGACTCCGAAGGGCAAGGGGGCTGTTCGCGGCCGCTGGCGAACGACAGGGGGCCGCTGCAGAATTCCGAGCGGTTCGAGTGTCCACCGAGGTGGCGCCGCGCGCCACCAGCATACCGCGGGCGGATCGGAGGTGGGTGGGGTCAGCTGGCTGAGGACAACGACATCTAACAAACGTCGGCAGGAGGAGTCCATCCCATCAGTTGCCGGCTTCTTTCGCTGCGCTCACTTCGACGATCACGGCTCGCACTCGCGAGCCGCGACGGCAACCTTAGAACGTTAGAAGTCATCCTCAATCACGCTTGGCTTGTTGTCCGTCATGACGCTTGCTTTCGCGGTTCCCCAAACCGCAGAGACGTCCCGCCCTGATCCGACACAGGGTGTTCCGGTAAGGCTCGAAGACCTCAAGGACACGGAAGGTGGCGGAGGTCGATTCGGAGCCCTGAGAACGTCAATCGGCATTCGTGGGTCCTTCCTGACAGTCCGACTGTTCGGACTACGGCGAAGAATGCCCTTTCGCCGTCGCCAAGGTCGACGATAGCTTGGAGCGATCCGGTTCCCGAGGGTCCGGTGTCTTGCATGTATCCTGCTCAGCCACCTCGCCATGCTCAACTTCCGCTCAGTCTTGACCGGTGTCACCCTTGGTGCATCCCTCCTCCTGACACCTCCCCAGGCTTGGGCCCAACACGCCCATGTCGACGACTTCCCCGGGTTCAGCGCCACAGAGATCGCATACTACCAGCTCTTCCTGGCGGGCGATGACCTGGCGCACGAGTTCCGCACTGGGGAGGTAGGCGAGGAGATCATTCGCTCCCGACTCACGATCGTCACTGAAACGATGCGAGAGCTCATCGCGCAGGGAACGATGGTGGAGGCGGACTACGTCTCGCTCTACCTGGGGGAACTGGAGACCATGACCACCGATTCGTACATCGGCCCACTGGATCCGGAGTGTCCGGGTCCTCCAGAGATGGTCGGGGAGCCGGAGGGTCTCGATTCCTGCACCCCCCTCGAACTAAGGGAGTTCGTGAGCGAAGATGTCGGCTTCCTCGCAACCATCTACTACACGATCGCCGCCCTTGTTCACGGTCACTTGGAGGCGAGAGGCCTGAACCCACCCGTCCAGCACGGCGTGTCGGGGAACGTGAACGAGTGCGCCCGATACCAGGGGTTGACCGGCGTGCTCGCCTATGATTATTACCGCCATCCGAGCTTTCCCGATCGGGTGATGTATGATCAGGCGCCGGGGAAGGCCCTTGCCTACCACACCAGCTTCCGCTGGGTGTGCTGGGTGGCGATACCGGGCCAGGCCCAGATCGAGCGTTTCCGGGCGTTCGAGGCCGAGTATGGCCGCGAGGCCCTCAGGACTTCGGGTGATGAACGATGAGCCGCCGCGCGGTGCGTACTGCTTGGCTCATTGCCATGGGCCTGGTGGTTGTTGTGGCGCCTGTTGCCCCCGGGCACGCACAGGTCTGGACTGAGAACTGGGCCTTCCCGGACGAGGTCCTCTCACCGTATCTCCACATGGCCATCATGACCGGGGAGGCGGATTTCGAGGCGATACAGCATTCCACGGCCATCACCCTGGGACTCGTCCCCTACCTTCCTGCCCATGCGCAGGCAGCCTGGCGGCGTGCCAAACGTGAACGGATTACGGTGGACGAGGCACTGTCTGAGCAGTTGGCGGAGAATCACCCGGGTGCCGATGCAGCCGCCCTCGAAGCGGAGCTTCTGCCGGAACTCCAGCGATTTGCGGAGTTGGAGTCGCAGTTCGAATCGTTGGAGGCGGTCCATCTGACTCAGACCATGGGACGGCAGCAGGTCTCTGAGGACTATGAGGCTCGCTTCGCTCCCGCCGGAGGGTCTGGCGAGACGCCCCTCCAGGTCTACGACCGCCAGTTCCAGCACTACAACGACCGGGGTTATACCGAACACTACGCCGCTGTATCGGCAATCACGGACGCCCGCCAGCGACTGGTTCGGTTCACCGAGCCCCACCGGGATCCTGAGCAGCCCGGCGAGGTGGCCTACAACGAGATCCTGTTCTACCTGGACTACGCACTGAGGGAAGACGTCCTCTTCGTCGACCTCTCTCCAGGCGATCGGAGGCGCACGCAACAGGACAACCGATCACTGATCGGCACTTACGGTTTTGCCTATCCGTGGACTCGGCTCGACGCCATTCGATTCCTAGCTGAGGCGGATGGCCCCGAGTCTCTCTATGCGGCGGGTATCTACCTCAACGCTGCGGCCCTTCAGCGGTCGGCCGAAGGGAGAGATGACCCGGAGGCATTGAGCAGATTGGCCCTGTTCTATCAGGAGGGCCTCGGTGTAGGGAAGGACCGTGACGAAGCTGAGCGACTCCTCCAGCGGGCCGTGGAATTGGGAAGCGTTGAGGCGGCCGATGAACTGGCCACCCTCTACTACACCGAGCTGGAGAGCTTCGTTGGCGACACCTGGGACCGGGACAGGGCCCTAGTGCCGCGGTACTACGCCCAGGCTGCCGATGGCGGGTCCGCAAAAGGAATGTTCAACCTCGGCGGCATGTACTACCGCGGTTACGGGGTCCAGAGGGACCTGAGCGCGGCCCAGCAGTGGTTCGATCGAGCCACAGTCGCCTCGCCCAGTGAGTGGTTCGGCCAGGTGAGTTCTGCCTGGAGCGCTCGGGCGGCTGAAGAGGCCGCCGAGCAGACTGCCGCTCAGCAACGCGCTCAGCGTTGGGACAACCTCCAGGCCCTCGATGACTACCCCATGGCTCAGGCCTTGTACGCGCTTGGGACGGACGCGCGCGTGGCCACCGCGGTTGTGAGCTTTGCGGGCCTGCTCTCGGCCCTGCAGCCCGCACCTCAGTGCGATGAGATATGGAGACTGACCGTCTGTGACGTGAGCCCCAGCAACCGTGATCCCTACGTCACGAACCTCGAATGGGGATGTGGGGCCGGATGGCGGGCCGAGGCCGTGTGTGCCGGCAATGGCTACTGCGATCAGAAGACCGGGGACATGTTCACCCGGCGGCAGGACGCTGTGGACTCCATTTGTGGCGAAGCGGCAGGGAGCCCGGGGGTTCCGCAGCTAGGGGTGCTAATTTGGCGATGAGGTGAGGGGTTCCCGGTCGGGGGCGTCGGTCAGGAGCCTGTGCCGACGCCGGTTCGGAATGCCTGCGGCCCGGACAGAGGACGACTGTAGAGTCGAGCCGGGGCGCCGTGGCGGTAGGTTGGGCCTATTCTGTTGACTCCCGGTTTCCCATGGAGTGTCTCACTAGCCCGACCATGACTCGGTTTCCCCAGGCCCGCTCATCGAACCGGACGTGCGGATTTCCCGCA
>JAJCZZ010000019.1 GCA_029262115.1 Gemmatimonadota bacterium
CGAGCGACCTCGGCCGGAGCCTCCTGCTCTCACTCCGCCGCGCTCCAACCTCCATAGCCCCACCCACCGCGTAGCGGCTCAGTTCAACTGATCGTTTCCACACTCTCTGGATCCTCGACCCCGCTTGCTTCCGCGGCTAGAAGTGTGGAAACAATCCTTAATCGTTATACGCAACCGCTGAATCTGATCGGTTTGGAGTGCCATGAGTAAGCCAGTACAGCTACCGAACGGTGTCGACGCGGAAGTGCCGCGTGGGAAGCTCGTAGGGTATCTGTTGTCTGCGGCTCATCCCATCGGAAGCGCGAAGGCCCGGTACTTTACGTCCCGGGGCTACCGAGTCGCCGATGCTGACGTACTTCAGCGGGACCTGAAAGAGATCGCGCGGACGGGTAGCGTCCACTCAACCCAGGACGGGAAGTGGGGTACGAAGTACGTGGTGACCGGAGCGGTACAGGCACCAGATGGCGATCAGATGGCATTGTCGACAGTTTGGATCGTGAGCGAGGGTGCTCACCCATTGTTCGTGACCGCCTATCCTTGGCGGGGGAGAACGGTATGAAAGAGCTAGATACAGTCGTGCTGCGGGAGGGTCTTCCGGAGTTTGGCCTTGTTGCCGGTGATGTCGGGGCGATCGTGCATGTGCATGGTCCCGACGCTTTTGAGGTCGAGTTCGTAACCGGTGAAGGCTCGACGCTCGCCGTGGCGACGCTCAGCTCTTCGGCTGTCCGCCTGATCGATTCCCACGAGCTACTCCACGTACGAACTGTCGAGGCGCGCTCGGCGTAGCCATCCGGTTGGATGACCGACCGGCGCTCAACTTTTCGTTGAGCGTGGGCCAATCGACCGTGTCGGCGCGGCAGCGTATAATAAACAGTTTGCGCCTTCGTTCGCTAACGCTCCCTCCGGTGAATCACGGCCCGTACAGCAGATCGGCGATCCAAGCAGTATTTGTTGGCGACGGAGTCGACGGACTCGGCGAGCCTGTTTTCGGGCCGCGCCGCAAACTTAGAACGTCTATCGGAAACGACTGCTGCGCCAGCGTGAAGCCAACAGTGGCAAGGGGGTCAGAAGGACTCTACCGTCTCGACAGAGAAGCCGGCTCGATCCTTCCCTGGAGGCCGTGGACCTGCTTGAATGCGGATCTCGAAATCGAGGGCGTTCAGGAAGCGCTCGAGACGGGTGATGCTGAACCGCTCGAGCTTTCCTCGTGTGAGATCAGAAACGTCCGGCTGCTGGATGCCGAGCAGATTGGCAGCTTCGACTTGAGTTGGTCCACGGGCGGTGATCTCTCGTCGGACAAGCCGCGCGAGCTCGGCCTTGGCGAGGCGCTCGTCGGCGTCTCGCATGCCCATGTCTTGGAAGACATTCCCGGTGCTGTTGTGAACCGTCAACTCGGCTTTCATGGTCGTGATCTCCGCGTGCGGTCAGGGGGCCGTAGGTGTCACGGTGGTGCGCGGCTACGCCGCTTTAGGCCTGCGGAACACCTCGAACGTTTATCGGGCAGCGCCGTGAGCGTCCTGATAGTGTTGTGCCACTGTATTTGGTACCAGACTCCCCGGCCCGCCGCATGAGATGACCGTGAACGAAGCAATGGACGTTCTGCTACGGATGATTTCCGCGCTCTCGACGGGTGAGGCGGAGGATTGCCATGAGTACATCGCTCAGTCCTACGTGGATCATCAGGGCCGTTCCGGCTCGCCCCTCCATGGACCAGCGGGATTTAAGAAGGTTGTCGGCGCGGCGAACCGAACTGTGGCCCCTCAAATATCTGTCGAGGACGTTATTTGCGATGTAACACGTGTCGTCGCTCGACTCCGCTGGACGTTCACCTCACCGGGCGCCACAGACGGCCTAGGGCGCGAGACGATTGAAATCGTCCGCGTGGAGGGTGGCCAAGCCGTGGAACACTGGGGGGCCGAGTCATGGTCGCGGACCGTCCCCATTGGGGGCCGCGCTGCGAACCCCTGAACGTTGATATGGAAGGGCGCTGTCGAGTTTGTTGAAAGGCGAGGGGGGAGCCCGGGGCGTCTTCGACGATGAATCCTGCTGATATACGGTGGTTGGACCGAAGGCCCAGAGCACCAGAAGACGGATTCGTCGGGAGCTGGCCGGAGTCTATACGCGGGGATTGGGCGAAAAGCCGGACCCCCTAACGTTTCGGGGCGTTCTCCTATCGTGCCCCGGGACTCCCCTGGATTCGTGTTGGCTAGGCGGCGGCGCTCACCTCCGCGTTGAGTTGGGCGACGTCGATGTCACGGAGCACGGCCCAGAGGAAGCCGACCATCTCACGGGCGACGGCGGTGGCGGCCACCCGGTTGGGCTTCTTGGTGGCGAGGCGGTGGAAGAGGGCGTAGAGCCGATTCTGACACGTCCAGGCGTGGCGAATGACGTCGAGGTCCTGACCTCGACGGCCTCACCGAACGGCAGGTCCGAAGACTCGAGAAGGAAGAATCGAGATTCACTGCGGAGGCTGCTACCAGTTTCGCCTCTGCTCTTGGGTGCTCTCTCGATGAGTTCCTTGCGCGCCTAAGCCGAGGAATCACGGAACTCAAGGATTCGGACGAAGCCGCACGCCATGGGGGGCCGACCACGTCACAAGGGCTGTTGTAGAGTGACGCGAACGAAGTGCGCGGAGCCGGTAACCGTTTGGTATACAGCGTGTGCCGCCCGAGTCTAGGCAGGCACCTCTACATAGGTCGAATAGCTATGCGGCTCAGGCACCTCGTACTCCGCTTCCCGAAGGCCGTCCAGATGGAACTGAATCGCCTCCTGCATGTTGGCCTCGACCAATTCTCGGGTCGGCCCCGTGGAGACACACCCAGGCAAGTCGGGAGAGTACGCGGAGTAGCCCGTACTCGTCTCCTCGATAACGATCAGATATCGCTTCATGACTTGAGACCCGCCTGTTTCGAGATGCTATTCAGCGTTCCGGGAGCAAGTTCGTCGCTCATGTGCCCCGGCACCGTAACCAGCCCCGGTTTTGTGGATGCTTGTACTGTCGGTGACTGCCACGGGTCCGCTTCAGGAACCAACCATCTTCGCGAAGCATCCGGATGACCTCCCGAACCTTCAATGCCTAGTCACTCCATCCCGAGTTCCTGGAGAGGCTAGAGCCTCGACCCTTCCAATCTACCTCGTCCAGCCACCTACCGTCTAACCGGTGGTCGGCTCCGCTCGCTCGGGACACCCTCGCTCGCTCGCGCTCGCGACAAGCCGTTGTGAACCCCGGACACGTTTTCGGACGAGGCTCGAGGTAGGCCTTGGTTGACCAAGCTCGGAGGCCCTGAGAGAATTCGTGCATGGTCCCGTTCGATGATTCCAGACTTGCTGCACTTTGTCGGCAGCACGGTGTAACGCGGCTCCGCGTCTTTGGTTCGGTAGCACGCGGGGACGACACACCTGCGTCGGACATCGACCTCCCAGCCACCGAGGTGTTCGACAACGTCAGATAACGCCGCGCTCCCGCTCACCCCTACCCCTCCCGCTCGACAACCCGCTTGAGATCCGCCGCCCGCACCTTGGGCACCTCGCTCCGGACCGCTTCAGCCGTCGCGAGTCCACGGCCGAGGACCGCGTCCCGCCAAGAGAAGGCGATGAGGCCCCGGAGATCAGGAATGGCCGGTAGCTGGCGATCGACGAGCAGGGTGCGCAACTGGACGTCGTCCAGGTCGACACGCCTCGCCCCGATGTCCGCGCCCAGCCACTGAAGCACGTCGTTGGTGGGTCGCGCGCCTCCCCCGCTGTCGAACTCGAAGGCACGAAAGCCCACGGAGATCGGGCGCCACGATCCCTCCGGCCAGCCCTCCTGCGGCCAACCCGCCATCGTGTGCACCCAGACCCGACCGCCCCGGACCGTCCACGACAGCCCGTCCAGCAGCTCGGGCGATACGTGGAAGTCATCACGCAGGCTGGCAATGCCCCGATCCGCCATCTCCAGAGCTTCTTCCGGTGAGACGTCCTCGCCGGGAAAGGACGGGGGCACCGGGCGCCATGCACCGTTCCCTGCCCCGGCTTCCGTGCCCCCCTCGAGCGCGCCGCTCGCGACCGCCTCGTCGCTCACCTCGGCCTCCGCTCCCGTCCCTGTCGCGTCACCCTCCAACCGCCGAAGGCGCGCCAGAAAGAGCCCACCCGAATCGAAGTGGTGCGGGTAGATCCGAGCCGCTCCGGCGACCCGTGGGTCGAACGTCTGGCCCTCCCACTCGGTCACACCGGGTGCGTGCGCCACGGCCAGCTTCAGCGGCTCCAGTTCGACGGGCTCGTCCCGGAGAACGCGATCAATGACCGCCTCGTTCTCCTCGGGTGCGAACGTGCATGTCACGTACAGGATGGTCCCGCCCGGGCGGGTGACGCGGATCGCCTTGCGGAGCAGTCCGTCCTGGGCCTCCGTCACGTACGCCTTGAACGACTGCGACTGCTGGGGAGCCGTGCCACCGCGACGCCGGAGCGTGCCTTCGCCCGAACACGGCGCGTCGACCAGGACGCGGTCGAAGAGCGCGTTCTCGGGGAGGTCTCGGCCGTCCGCCGAGACGACGGACACGTTGGTGTAGCCCAGCCGGTAGAGGTTGCCGAGGAGGCCGCGGATGCGCGGCTCACTGCGGTCGACCGCAATCAACGCGCCGGTGCCCTCCATCAGCTCGGCGGCGTGACAGGTCTTGCCACCGGGCGCGGCGCAGAGATCCAACACGCGATCCCCGCGTTCCGGAGCAAGCGCGGGAGCGGCCACACCCGTGGACGCCTGCTGGACGTAGAGGAGACCCATCCAGTGCTCGAGGGTGAAGCTTATGGGGTGGGGTTCGTCGACGACCTGAAAGAAGTCGTCCAGGCCCTCGACTGGCTTCAGCCGGAAGCCCTGCTCCTCCAGACGAGCCACCAGGACCGCGGGCTCGATCCGACCTCGGCGGGCGCGGAAGACCGTGGGTTCGGGTCGGACGATCGTCTCTTTGAAGGCGGTCCAGTCCGGGATGATGCTCCGGTACCGGTCCAGATCGATCGTCGTGTCGCGGCGCGGGCGTGAGCGACCGCGCGGCCGTGCCCTAGAATTGGAGAAGGGTCTCGTCCTGTTCGTCTTCCTCACGAACGAGTGTCAGGATCGCCTGCTGGGGCACCACGAGGTAGCGCGTGCCCTCGAACGTGATCTCGACCGCCGCCTTCCGGAAGAAGATGGCGTAGTCGCCGATGCGCGCCTGGACCGGCACGTAGCGCGGCTGCATCGAGCCCTCCTTCCAGGGCTCGTCGTCGATCTCGGTGGGGGCGCCCACCGGATTGCCCGGGCCGCGCGCCACGACCGTGCCGCCCTGCACCGCCTGGCTGTCGACCGCCGAGGCCGGGAGATAGAGCCCGACGTTCGTCCGGTCCTCGCCCTGCTCTGGCTGGATGAGGACGCGGTCGCCCACGACGATCAGGCGCTTGCGGCTCGGTTCGGACATGTGAGGCTCCAGGGAGGGGTGCGGCTCGACGGTCGCCGGATGGACAACCCTTGAATGTCGGGGGCCGGAGGGAGGCGGTAAAGGGCTGGAGGCGCAAGCGCTACCCCACCGCCCGTCGCGCTGCCTCCAACCGCTCGTGGGTGCCCGCGTCGATGCCCGCTCAACGGGCAGGGCCACAGGCCGAAATCTCAAGCTTGACCTGAGCTGGTACGGCGCAACATAGTAGCGTTCCCCTGCCCCACGACGGGGCGGGGACCCTTCCAATGGAGGAAGCTCGCATGGCGTTCCTGGATGATCTGGTCAAGTACACCTGGACGTTCGATCTGGGTGGCGGTACGACGATGACCGTAGTGTTCTCGACCGACGGTACCGCAACCGTGAATGGGAAGAGCATTCCCAACGGGGGCGGATGGTTCTGGTCTGCCGACTATTCGGCGGGCAAGGTCATCATGTACGGGAACCCCACGCCAAATCCGGTCGGGACGGTGATCTACTACTGTGACGGCCTGACGAACTCGGGGTACCGAACAGACAGCTACCCAGGCGGCGGACAGCCAGGGACGGTCAAGAGCTTCACCATGTCGTTCGAGGGCTAGAGCGGACGACCTGACGGAGTGGTTGTCGCCGGGCGCACAGGGCGTTCGGCGGCATCTCGTTCACCGTCCGCGCCTCCCCCTCCTCGGGCGCAACCGCTACCCCACGGCCCGCCGCGCCGCCTCCAACCGCTCGTGCGTGCCCGCGTCGATCCACAGTGTGTCGTCGATGTCCCACGCGCCCACCCGCTCGCCCGCCCCGACGAGGCGCAGATAGACGTCCATGATCGAGAACCTCCCGGTCCGCTCCATCGCGTCGAAGATGCGGGGGTCGAGGACGTGGACACCGCAAAAGTCCACGTGGCGAACCGCTCCCTGGGGGTCGCGGGCGGTATGCTCGGTGCCTGCATAGGCGTAGCCCAGCAGGCCGTCGTCGTCCACGAGGAGGTACCGATCCGTCTCCGCGGCACGAACAGCCAGGGTCGCGATCGAGTCGGGATCGTGCGCCGTCAGCAGCGCCGCTGGATCGATGTCCGTGACGATGTCCGCATTGTGGATCACGAACGGAGCGTCGGCGCGAAAGTGCTCCCGGGCGTGGAGGAGCCCTCCGCCCGTATCCAGCGGCCCGTCGGGCTCGTCGCTGATGCGGACGTCGACGCCGAAACCGTCCTTGGCCGCAACGAAGTCGCGGATCCGATCGGCAAACGGCGACACGTTGATGATCAGCCGATCCGCCCCCGCCTCGATCAACCGCCTGGCCACCCTCTCCAGCATGGGCATCCCTCCGACCTCGACCATCGCCTTGGGGATATCGTTTGTGAGGGGCCGGAGACGAGTGCCGAGTCCGGCCGCCAGGATCATCGCTTCCAAGACCGCCCCCGCTCTCCCACCAGATCGTAGTGACGGACCCGCTCGTCGTATCGCTTCAGAACGGCCCGGGCCTCGGGGGGAACATGCGCGACCTCATAGTCGTCCCCGACGAAGGCACGAACGGCGTCGATCGTCTCGAAGCCCATGACCGTGATGAACTCCACCTCGTCGTCCTCGTCGTGCGGGCGCCGGAACACCTCGATTCCCTCGAGACCGGGAATGTCCATGGCCTCGATATCGGGAATCACCTTGCCGAGCAGGATCTCCTGATACGTGTCCGCATTCTCGGGCGTCGTGTATCCGTGCCAGATCCGGCGTACACGCATCTGCGGTACCCGGCCGTCGGGGGCCTGCTCTGCCATTGTGGTGGCTCCTGGTTGGGGGGTCGCGAAAGGTGTGCGCACGGAGGCGGACGAGCGCGGGTGGTGGTACTTCATCAAGAGGCGTGCCTCGGGGGGGATGGGGCGTAGGCGGCGAAGGAGAGGGCGGCCTTGATATCGTCACGCTCAAGGTCAGAAAACTCCGCCAGAATCTCGTCCTCGCTCATGCCCGAGGCCAGGTAATCCAGTACGTCAACGTCCCCGGGCAATGCACTCGCCACCAACGCCCGTAGGGTAGCAGCACCGCCACGAACACGTACCGACCAAGGGCGAGTGGGCTACGTCGAGCCGGAGACTCGTGATCAACGACGTGTGCGCCGCGGCCGGGATGGCGCCTCGGGGGTACATTTTTAAGTGGGTCGAACGCGGACGCAAACGATGCCGAGGGGTCGCTATGCCTGAAATTATGGAGCGCATCACCGTGGATCACGGGGCGGGGACCGTGGCGGTTCCAGTCGCGGGTGTGTTGAGCCATGGGAGCAGGTCTGGTGACAACCATAAGGTGGGCCCGGCTCATCTCTCCCTTGGTTGACCAAGCCAGGAGGCCCTGAGAGAATTCGTACATGGTCCAATTCGATGACTCCAGACTTGCTGCACTTTGTCGGGAGCACGGCGTAACGCGGCTCCGGGTCTTTGGTTCGGTATCACGCGGGGACGACACACCTGAGTCGGACATTGACCTGATTGCGGACTTTGGTGAGCCGACTGGGTTCTTCGGACTGATCCGGTTCGAGGACGAATTGGCGGCCTTCTTTGGCCGCAAGGTCGACCTGCTTACCGAGGGTGGGCTGAGCCCCTTCATGCGGGAGGACGTCCTCGCAAACGCGAAGGTGATATTCAGTGACGCGGGCTAACGCCCTCTACCTGGGTCACATGCTCAAGGCGGTCAACCGGGTGTTGGAGGTCACCGCCGAGTCCTCGAAGGAGCAGTTTCTGAGCGACTGGAAGCTTCAGGACGTGCTGATCCGGGAGCTCGAAGTACTCGGAGAGGCGGCCGGTCGTCTGACGCGAGACCTGACGTCGCGGCACGAAGAGGTCCCGTGGCGTGAGATCACCGGTTTGCGCCACAAGTTGATCCACGACTACTTCGCCGTGGCCCTTGATGTGGTTTGGGACACCGCCACCATCGACGTGCCTCATGTTCGTCCTTTACTCGTGGCTTTGTTGGAGACGGAAGCGGAGCGGGAGTAGACGACAGGAGCGCCAAATCGGTTGTTGGAAGTACCTGCACAGCAAGACGGCTGATCAGCGGCTGCCGCTTGAGTGACCTCCCCTCGCCTTCGTTGGCCCTCTGCCCGGACGTGCGCACTTTGTCGCATGAAGTTCTCTGTCGGCCGACGATACCGCCCCGACATCCCCCTACCCTATCAAAATGCCGCGTCGATCCTTCCGCAGCTTCCTCGGCCGCCCGTGGGTCCGAGCCGTAGCCGGCCTGTTCATGGTCGTGGGCCTCGGCCTCTTCGCCCTTCTGATGCGTCAGTGGAAGCGGGTGTCCGACAACGGTGGGCAGCAGTACGCTACGCCGTTCCAGATTGCCGGCAACCTCTACTACGTGGGCGCCAACGACATCAGCGCGTTCCTCCTGACCGGACCCGAGGGGCATGTGCTGATTGACGGCGGGTATCCTGGGACGGCTGATATGATCATGGCCAGCATCGCGGAGTTGGGCTTCGATGTCCGCGATGTGCGCATTCTCCTCACGACCCACTTCCACCTCGACCACGCGGGGGGGCTCGCGGCCATCCAGGAAGCATCGGGGGCTGAGTTGTGGGTCAGTGAAGGCGATGCCGATGGGGTGGCGTCGGGCGGCGATCATCCCTCGCTCGGGATTCTCCGGCTCGTGGTGTGGAGCGGGATGGCCAGGTATCCCCGGGCTGCACACTATGGACCTTCCCGATACGCGACGGCGACCGCGAGCTGCTCGCTGGCAACGTCTGCAGCATTAGCCTCCCCCCGCTCGGATCGTACTTCGGCCTCGGCGCGATAGACCCGGAGATGGTGAGCCAGCTCGAGTCGACCTTCGAGACCATGAAGCGCCTACCCGTCGAGATCTTCCTCGCGCCCCACGCCCGCGCATGGGGGCGGTATCGGAAGTACAGGGAGAGCCTCGAGGCGGAGGATCCGGTGGCGCCGTTCATCGACCCGGAGGGGTATCGCGCATTTGTTGAGGGCTCGGAGGCGGCGTTCCGGGCGAGGGTGGAGGGGTGAGGGGGGGATCGCTGATCGAGGACCCCCTCGAGCTACTTCACTCCAGCCGTGGCGGCGCCAATTTCCACCAGCTCCGTTAGAAATGCCCCGAAGTCGACGGCTCCGGATACGCCATCACCTTGCGGGCCGTTCGGCCCGGCCGGGTCTCCCCACCAGTTGCCGGTCGCATCGACTTCGAAGTCGCTGAGGTTGACTACGCCCACACCGCCGTTGTCGTGGATGTTGCAGCGATTGATCGGAAGAGTGCGCACAGTTCGGAAGGCGACGCGAATTCCATCGCCCTTGCTCCCGGAAACCGCGCAATCCGAGATCTGGACCGAAGCGTACCGGGAAACGGCCCTTATTCCATCTCCTCCTGAACCGGTGACAGTAGTGCGCTCGAGCCGCCCCCCTTCCATGCTCACGGCCCAGCTGCCGTCGAGGCCCGCGCTGTCGACCCTCGTGTCGGTGATGTGGCTTCCATCGTTGTAGTACAGGTAGCCGATTCCCGTCCTCGTGATCTGCCGGACCACCGAATGCTCGATGTCGATCGCCCCCACACCAAGGATGCCCTGCGTCGCGTACTCGACGACCGCGTGAGCGAGCAGGCTTCGGCCAGCCGTCTGGCGGATTTCAATGCCGCCCCATCGTGCGGCCGTATCGGTCGGAGTGAAAATGATGGGGGCGTCCTTGGTCCCTCGTGCTATGAGGACGCCACCGCCCGCAATGCGGTGCGTGCCAGGATAAACCGCCCCAACGGTCTTGATGACAGCGTCGGGCGCGAAGCACCGATGCAGTCGTACGGCCAGATGCCTAGCTCAGAATAGCATCGCGGGCCGTGGACATGATCACGGTCAACATCGAAGGGCTGGGATTCGATGTTGCAGACTTCGGTGCCATGATAAGCTTACACATGGAGTCACGAGGCCCAGCATCGGTGAGTTCCCAGTGGTCGGCGTTTAGCGCTGCGCGGCCTTTGAGGAGAAGGGGAATGAGAGCTGTCTACATCGTGGCGATATGCGTGTTGCCCGCGGTGGCTCAGGGTCAGAGGGTGCCGTCGGACATACGCGACACCGTCTCAGTCGAGTCCGCTCTGCAGTTGGTGCGGTCGGGGACTTCCAGCGGCGCCATCGCCTACCTGACACAGGAGGGCGCAACGAGGGGTCCCGAACGGTTGGCGCTGCTTACGGACAGTCTTGTTGCGATCGCCATCCGGTCCGAGAAAAGCGGGCAAGAATCTGAGCGACGGGCCGCTCGGGCCGCGGTCGCGGCGCTGGCCACATCGGGCCTGCCTGAACATGTCGCATCTCGCCGTGGTTTCCTGCTTGAACGTGGTCACGATGTCCATCCCACGGTGTTCCCCGGAGCGCTCGGAGCTCTGATAGAGATTTTCGATGGTACCGGAGATGTGGGTCTCCGAGGAGCCACTTTGAACGCTATCGCTCAAATGGGAAGGGGCAGAGCCACCGCATTCCTCGTCGACGTCGCTTCAACTCCGGATCCGCCAGATCGCGCCTCTGCGGCCGAGGCGGTCCGACTGCTCGCGGGACCCGAAGTGCCCGGCGGCCTGGAGGCGCTGAGGGGCCTGTTCCGGACGGGGGGCGTTACCGAACCCAGTGCGGCGGAGCTCCTCCGCGCGGTCGCGGAGGAACGGGGCTGGAGTTCGGGGCGCGGGTAGGGTCTACTGGTTGAGTGGCATGGGCGAGCGTTGAAGATCGGGGGGTCGGGGGGTCGGGCGCCACCAAGACCCGCACCCGCTCCGTGAACTCATCTTCCGCCACGAGGACCCCTAGGGAGCGCCACATCGCTCCACAATAAAGGCTGACTTCACCATGGGCGTGGCTGCGCACCATGTGAATGGCACCGTGACCCAGTCCAATTCCGCTTGGCACTACCGAAGGCTGCCCGAGCCCACGGCAAGTTCCGGCATTTCGCTCCAGACCTCCCCTTCCAACTCCCGGCCGCCCGCTTTTGGCGTTCGTCCACCCCATTGCTTGAAAAAGAAAGGAACGTCGGCTTCGACACACTGATCGCGAATAGCTGTGACCCAACCCTCCCGGATCTCTCGCCGCACAGGGCCGCTTTCGCCGCCTACGATGACCCAATGGAGGTCGGTCAGATCAAGAGAGAGCCGGCCGATCAACGGTTCGCAGGACAGGAAGCGTACGGCAGCGGGCACAGATCGGAGCTGCCTCACCCGGTGCACAACGTCTTGGTTCTCGACGGACGTCCCCAGCCAGATGTGACCAGGGAAGGGCCCCCCGCCAAACAGGTCGGCGTTCCGCTTCCAAAAACGAAGCGCCCTTGAAGGGCGCTTCGTAAGCACCTGAAAGGTATGCCGTGAGGCCTCTACCATGACCTCGAACATCCTTCGCGTGAACGCTTCCGGGACGTCAGCGTGAAACACATCGCTCATGCTGTTTACGAACACCACATGCGGGCTTCGCCAGCGGAGCGGCGCCTCCAGCCGCTCAGGCCACAACCGGACGGCAAAGGGATCCCTCCGGGCGATGTCGGAGTCGACGACGGGAAGGCGAGCTCGGTAAGCGTCCTTCAGCAGCCGGTTGGCGAGGGTGGCCGCATAGCAGTTATCGCATCCCGCCGAGACCCGGGTACATCCGGTCACGGGATTCCATGTCACGTCGGTCCATTCAATGCCGCTCTGTTGAGGCACGCGTCCTCCACGGATGTACCGAACAAATACCGAATGCAATCTACCCCGGCAACACCCAATCGAGACAGCCCTGGTGTGCGCTACCTGTGGTCCCGGCGGATTCTCATTGAGACCAAAAGCTCCGGTCCGGGGGTTGCGGATTTGTTCGCTGCTGTTGCCCCCCGGTCCTTCCACTGGCCCAAGTCTTCGGGGGTGACTTCGGGGGTGACTTCTTGGGTGACTTCTTGGGCAGTTTCTTGGGCAGTTTCTCGGGTAGTTTCTTGGGTAGTTTCGGCCGCGTCCCCCGCGAGCGTGTCGAGGTTATCCCCCCACTCACTCCGACCGAAGCACCAGCGCAGGATCGAGTCGGCTTGCCCGCCGCGCCGGCACGTAGGCCGCGACAGCCACGACGGCGAGTAGAAGCGTGGCCACGAGCACGTACCGCCCGATGGCGAGCGGGCTGAC
>JAJCZZ010000020.1 GCA_029262115.1 Gemmatimonadota bacterium
GACCGTCTACGCCCCTCGGGGGGTCGCCGCCACGAGTCAGCCCCTGGCTACTGGCGCTGCTGTCCAGATTCTGGAAGCGGGAGGCAACGCGATCGACGCCGCCGTCGCGGCCGCGGCGGTTCTGAACGTGACCGAGCCGCAGCGGTAGGGGTACGCAGGCGGAGGACTATGTCCACCACAGTGAGCGAACGCGACCGGTGGGTGTTGGACCGCAGCTTCGGGATAGCCGACGCTCGGGCAAGGTTACCGAAGGGCGGTTCGGAGATCGTGCGGACGCCTCGCTGTCTTGCGACGGGGAGCGTCTAAACGGAGTAAGGCCGTATGTCATGCTGTAATGGAGGATCCCATGCATCACAGCGACGCCTCATTCGATACATCTCGCCTTTCCATCGTGCCGTGGCGATCCGCTGCGACCCAGAGACCCGAAGGGCCAGGCTTAGTCCAGACCGTCCAGACCCTTCTGACGCATCAGGTCACTGCCTCCCTCCCAGAGTCCTGGCGGGGATCATTCTCGGTGCCTCGGGCGACGGCTTGGATCCGAGAACGCGACGCTGAAGGAACCACCATGCTAGTCATCCGCCGGGAGTCCCATGAGCCGATTGGACTTCTGCTCCTCCATGAATCGACTCCTGACGCCTCTGAGCTGAGGCTTGGCTACCTCATTGGGGAATCACATTGGGGAGTTGGGTACGCCACTGAGCTTGTTCGCGGGCTCGTGGAATGGGCTCGGATACACTCCTACGCCTTGATCATTGCAGGCGTTGCCGCCGACAATCAACCATCGCGGCGGGTGCTCGAGAAATGCGGTTTCTCATCAAGTGGTGAGAGCAGCAGCAGTGAACTGTTCTATGAGATACACCTACGGTCGTAGCCGACACTACGCATCTCACACCGAACGACGGCCTAACTTGGATTTGCTGCTGACGCGATCATCGCCTGGGCCTCGCGCCTACGGCGCTTGGGCAGCATCCTAGGAGCGCAGTATAAATCCTGACCGTTAGCTCGCCGCCCCTTCGATGTTGAGGTGGCGATGGCCTTTGGTCCTTCCATGCCGCGCCTTGACCTCGCGAACGGCCCAGGGTTGACGGAGTCCGTTCGAACGCACTGCGATGATTTCCAACCCTTCCGGCAGGCCCCACGTCTCACCTTGCGAGAAGGTGCGGAGCCTGAAAGGAAGTGGCGAGGGTGCCGGCTTCCTTCAACTCGGCAACCCCCGCGGGAAATACGGCATGCGAAACCCGACTGGTCCTCTGCTACTAGCTCTCTACGTTGCCGGGTGCCAGGCATCCGCGAACTCTCGTGAAGTCGAGCCGTCCGTTCGTGATGGCGTGAGCCCGGCAGCACCGAGCGACTCGATCATGCCGACCCTCCACTCAGTCGGTGATCGTGGCTTCTTTGCCCTATCTGGTCCCTTTGCCACCTTCGACCCGAATCACCCCTCGGTAGAAATCTGGGCACCCAGCGGCATCGGCGATGCGCCGATCGTTGTATATGCCCATGGAGGTGCCGGATACCGCGAGGACGACCAAGCCCGTGTGGAGATGTTTCGGCACAATGGTTTCGCGACGATCTCGTTCGACTCGTACGAGATGAACGGGTTCACCGATTGGGAGTTCGTCACGAGACGAATCACGAACGGCGGGAAGCAAGACATGATCTGGGGTGTGTTCGAGGGTGCTGTCGCGCACGCCCTGGCCGGGGGCCCGTGGGACGCGGACAACGTTGTCCTTTACGGCGGATCGAACGGCGGTCGGGTGGTCCTCTACGCCGGTACCGAGCTCCATCATCCAAACATTAGAGGCATTATCGCGGAGGCTCCCGCGGCGACGGGCTTCGCCCTCGGAGACTTATGGATCCCAGCCATTATTCCGTTCGGAGCCTTGGACAACTGGGCTGGTCAGTCTGAGACCGACTTCGTTTGGACGAGGACGTACCCGGACTCGCCGATATCGATTGAAGCGTGGGTGGACACGCTCCAGCGTAAACAGCGGCCACTCCGCTTCATCTTCTACGAGAACGCAGGTCATCTTCTCTTCGAGGGCGCGTTGAAGGAGGTCACGGTCCGTCGGGGGGAGGCGATCGCGTTCACGGCCTATGAGGGAGCCGGACCCGGTGTGCTCGAACGATACGAGCGGGATGTGATGTCATTCGTTGAGGGGGTCCTGAGGCGTTGACGAAACAACCCGCATCCAGTCTGGCTGACGTTAGCCCCCGCAGTGTACTTGCTGGATGATCTAGAGCCATAAGGGGGCGGTTACGTCGCGGGCCAATGAGCGATGGGCCCCTGAGGAACGGTGTCAACGCACTGGGAGACGCAACGTGTGCCCCCACTGCCCTCGCGGCCAGTCCGCTCGTCCGGACACCAGAACTAGCATATCCTCATGCACGGTAGGGAGTCGCAGTATCAACACACCGCGCGTAGACTGCCGGAGCGTTGCCGTGCCATCGAGCGGTTCGGTATCCTGAGCATCTTGCATGTTCGGTCCTGACGGGCCGCTCGTGCAACAGAAATGCAACGAATTAGAAGGCCACTGACGGCCTGCAGCGAGCGTACGAGGCATAGCGCGGGAACGTCTCGGATAGCTGGGGCGGTAGCCCTCGCCATCAATAGGCGGGTGGCCACTGCGGCCCTTGAGGCGGTGGCGGCGGAAACCACTCAGCTAGCTTGTGAAGAACCCGATGCATAGTCGGCTCGTCCTTCATGCCGGGAATGCTCAGTTGTTGCCCCAGTTCCTGGAATACGGCGGAGGAAAACCTCAAGTTGAGGGTCCGCAATAGGGCTTCGAACATTTCCTTAGGATTGGCCTGAAGCGCCGCATTCACCGAATCAGGTATTGCCACGCGGGCAAACTGTTGTCGAGCCTTCTCCAAGATCTCGGCATTCGACGGAGCATGTTGTCCCCTCTTCTCCGCCATGGCCTGGGATACGCGTTCCCAGACTGGAGCCAGAACCGCCTCAACCTCGGGCTGGAAGGCGCATGCTAAGGCATCCTCCGCTGATACGCCGGCACGTCCGAGCGTCTCGACTACCTGGGCCTCAACCTCAGCGGGCGGAAGATGCTCCGCGCCGGAGCCATGGTGATCCCACAGGAGGACGACCTTCGGCTGTTGAGACAAGAATGGGCGTAGAATGCCCAGAGGATCCGTACGGAGGTTGTCGCGGAGCGGGTCTCTGATGCTACGCCAACGGAAGGGAGAGATGCAGTAGGTTTTGCCCTCGCTCAACGACCTCGTCGAAAAGCGCCTTGGCATCGGCGTCGGCGAATATGACAACGAGATCGTACGGCGGTTCCTCAACGATCACGACAAAACGCCAGACGCGAACAATTCAGCGATATTCGCGCGACCTTGCCAGGTCTCCAACTCGGGTACCTCTGAGCCGTGCCGTACGATCGCCGCCCCGTCGGAGGAGCGCCGGAAGACCAGCACGTCGTGGAGGTCGACATGCGCCAGAAAGACCGGAGAATGTGTGGCGAAGAACAACTGCGTGTCGCCAGGGGGGCGCGCCAGTGACTCATACGCTGTCTGAACTGCTAGCGGGTGGAGGCCGTTCTCAGGCTCTTCGATGAGGTATATGTCGCCGGCGTTTGTCGGGCCCAAGTAGCTCAAGAGCGTAAGCGCCATTAGCCGCAAAGTGCCGTCCGAGAGGAACCACGATGGGACCGGCTCGGGGTGATCCCCTGAGAAGGTGGCCTGAAGTATGAGGTTCTTGTCCTCCTCCCTCTCCCACACGTCCACGTCCTTGAGCCCTCGTACACCGGTGGCCACGTGTTTCACCCACTCTCGAAAGAGGATGGGATCGCGTCGCTTTAGTGCCCGGACCTGATAGGGTAGGTTGCCACCGTCGAGGGCAGGCATGGCCGTGCCGCCAGGACTTGCCGGTTCTCGCATCCGACGAGCGTCCAATGCCAATGGACGGACTCCCACCCTGAGCAGATTTCTTGCTGCGATCGAGAGGGGGAATCTTACCGGATCCTCCGGCAAGCTTCCTAACGCTGGGCGGTCGACGCCGAACCGAAAAGTGTTGTTCCACTTGGTCCGCTCGTCTTGAAAATAGTCGCTTCCCTCTGCCGTCTTGCTGACGACTTTTCGCCATCCCGACTCGCTGGCTCGATGAATGATTTCGAAAAATACGTCCTCTCCGAATAGGCTCGGCTGGATCTGGAAGGAGTCTCGAGCCAAAATAAAGAGTTGTTCTCTGAGGACACGGAGGCCGTCATCCGGGTGAACGCCAACTTCGATTTCGTAGCGAAGGTGGCTCGCCGCCAAAGTCCTATCTGCGTGGGTGGCCGCGGAGCGGGCCTCTAGCTCAACTGCGAACGCGATCGGGAAGTCCGGGTTGAAGCAGAGCTCGAAAAAGTTGGGTGTCCGGTCCTCAACGGCAGCTGTAACCCCGTTCTTCAGCAGGTCCGAGACGAACTGAAATGCGTCGAGGAACGTCGACTTGCCCGTCGCATTCGGGCCAACTAGGACGTGGAAGCGGTCCAAGCTCACCCGGTTCCGCTCGAGCATCCGGAAATTTGAAACCTCAAGCTGTCGGATCATGTCCTGAAGTTGCTCTTGAGGAGGAGCCGAGCAAGAATGGCACACACGAGCGGGCCTGGCGATGGCCCACCGTGCATGAGAAAACGGATGGAGTGACACACGGCTAGAACGCTTCCTAGGCGGAGGTGCACTCCGCCGTGAGGGCGGCACCCACGGCCGGCTGGAGCGACGCCGTCTGGTAGCAACGCGGTTGCCGCCGCCGCTCCCCATCTTTCACTATGGTCGCTCCGGTGGATCCCGTCGCCGGTGGCGCCGCGCCGTGACGAGCTACGTGGTCTTCCCTGGCCGTCCTTTGGGGTCCGGGCTGCTGCTACCGTCGGACGTCCCCCTTCCTCTCCGGGCAAATGGCGCACCGGCTTTGCTGCTCAGCCTCCTCCTTCCGCTCGGCTTCGCGGCTGGTGTGGCGATGCTACTTCGCCGAGAGGCGCAGCAGGTGGCCGAGGCGGCCCTGATCTGATCGTAGAGTCGAGCCCGAGCGCCGTGCCGACCGTTTAGATTCGCTTCGCTCTGGGTGCGTATTTAGAGCGCACCCGAGAAGAGACACTTTCGAAACACCACACTAGGGCATTCCCCAGCGCCTCCACCTCCCCTCCCCAAACGCCGTCCCATCGGCACACACGGCGCGGAGATACGCCCCCATCGAAGTGAGCGGCTTGGAGCGGGCACTCGAGTGGGTACGGCTTGAGCCACCCCGACCTCGTTAGCCGCGCTACCTTCGGGGCTCGCGTGACAGCCTCCACTGGCTCCACGACGTTATGTGCGACAGTGCGACGTCGCGGGACGACTGGCCAGCTTCCGAACTGCCTCCACACCGAACCACGTGTAATGACCCCGCCCGAAAATGACGAACCCATCCGCGCCGATCAGATCATTCCGTTCGATCGACTCCCTGAGAGGTTCGCCGAGAGCCTCGAGAACCCACCCGCCGTTCCCGTGACACCCCTGCCCGCCGCGACGGTCCTGCTCCTGCGCGGCGCGCCCGGCGGCATGGAGGTCCTGTTGATGCGAAGGACGCGCAGCGCGGGCTTCGTACCGGGCGCCTACGTCTTCCCGGGAGGCCGAGTCGACCGGGACGACGGAGACGAGGCGGCGCTCGAGCGCCTGGATAGCCTGAGCGGCCGAGCGGCCGCCGACCGTCTGGGTGGGAGCGTGCCCGTCGAGGGAAACGCCGAAGCCACCCCGTCCATCGCCTATTACATGGCCGCCCTGCGAGAGGCGTTCGAGGAGACCGGCATCCTCGTGGCGCGCCGCGCCGACGGAAGCCCGGTCCCAACGGCGGCCGAGGACGCCTCGGTGGACGTGGTCCGCAACGAGGTCATGGACGACCGCGTGACCTTCGCCGAAGCGCTCGAGGCGCTCGGCGCCCGAATCGACGGCAGCGCGGTCGCGTATATGGCCCACTGGGTCACGCCCGAGGTCGAGCCGCGCCGGTACGACACCCGATTCTTTGCGGCGCGAGTGCCCGACGGAGCTACGCCGATCATCGATGAGCGGGAGATGACGGACGCAGTCTGGATCTCTCCCATGCGCGCGCTCGAACGGAACAGGGAGGGCAGCCTGCCGATGGTATTTCCGACCATCAAGAGCCTCGAGACGCTCGCCCGCTTCGACGACGCGGACGACGCCGTCGCAACGCTCGATCGTAGACCCGTTCCGATGATCCTGCCGAGACTGGTCGTGACGCCCACCGGTATCGGGATGGAGTTGGACGTCGAGCCTTAGCGAGCGCCGCGGGAGGCGCTGAGAGAGGCGTGGCGGTCGCGCCGCAGTACGTTCAGACGCGGCCCCTCGTCGGCTTGCGAGTGCCCACCGGTGCGCGAGTCCGCCCGCCACATCAGCGCAACCGGCGGGAACTCTGGAACTTACTGCCCGGTCGCTCGTGCACGCCCGATCCAGTCCGGCAGGGGCCTGGCACTGTCCTCCCGAAAGGACACAATCGGTTCGAATGGCACCCTCAGGCATCACCTTAAGATGTTGTTAAACAATGGGTTAACACGTGTACGTCCGGCTGGCTCGTCCCGTGCCTCCTGAACGTGGTGAGGGAGCGCTCCGCTCCTGAGACGTCCGTGTGGTGCTTCGACAAGACCACTTCAGAGCCGGGAGGCACCGATGAGCACCTTGAACTCCACTGTGATTGGACTGACGGCGTTCGCCCTCGTCACGCTGGGGTCCCCGGATCCGGCGTCTGCGCAGATCGGAGCCGGCGCGTATCGGTGGGCCAACGAGTGCCGTGACGACTGGGGCACCCGCACGGCACAGCGGAACTACGAGCGCGAGCACCGAGAAGTCCACCGCGACCTGGACCGAATCCACGCGCGCTGGCACCGGGAGTACGATCACCACCGCCGGGCCAAGCGCTGGAAGCGTGAGCACAAGGAACTCCATCGATATCTGGAGCGGGAGCACGCGCAGTGGCATCGTTCCAGCCGGGTGAGAATGGACCGGTACCAGTACCGACACCGCGGGGACGGTCGATCGGCGGATCTGGAGCAGTGGCGTGACTACGACTGGGACGACGATCGCTACGACGACCGTGACCGCTACGACGACTACCGCGATCGCGACGACGACTGGGATGATGACCGTTACGACGATCGTCGCGGCGTGGTCAACGCGAAGTACGACCGGGACGACCGCTACGGAAAGAAGAACAAGCGGTCGAAGAAGAACGATCGGTACCGCGGCAACCGGGGCCGAGGAAACGGGCGCGGCCCTGCGTGCGGACCGGTCTCACGGAGCGGGCGGGTGTACCGGAACGAGCGGGGCGGACGCACCTGGGTTCAGCTGTTGGGCGGCATCCGCGTGGAGATCCCCTGGCCGTAGGTTCGGCATTGGCCGGATCGCGGCCACACCTGATGGGGATCGGGGCGGCGGTCGGAGGATTCGACCGCCGCCCCTTTTCGTGGGGCTGCCACAGGTCCATGATGTACGGGGTGCGGTCGGGCACATCCTCACGCCCCCAGGAGGGCGCATGCGTCCTGTCGTCGGAGTCGCTCTGCTCGCTCTCGGCCTGCCGGGGTGCTCGCCCCAGGGCGCGGGACCGTCGCCCCTGCTGGCGGAGAACGAACTCCTCGCTCGGACCGTCCTCGCTGCCTGGGAGCGGGGTTCAGTCGACGAGATGGCCGACTTCTTCTGGCCGGACGCCACCTACGACGACTTCTCCAACTCCGTGCAGCACAGGGGCCTCGGAGAGATCCAGGAGTACTTCGCGCAGGCGCACACGTGGGGTAGTGACGTGGTCGTGAACGTGACCGCGGTGCACGCCTCGGCCGACGGGGCCGTCGCGGAGTGGGTGTTCTCGGCCGTGCAGACGGCAGCATTGGAGGGCACGGTGGAGGTGGGCACGGGCCGTGAGGTCGTCCTGAACGGCGTGACCATCCTCGAGATCCAGGACGGGCTCGTCCGACGCGGCGCCGACTACGTGGATACACTGCCGTTCGTGTTGCAGTTGGGCGCACGCGTGGAGATGCCGGGGGGAACGGTCATGGAGCTCGGACCCGGTGGGCCGTAGTTCTCGGAGATGGCTGGTGGTGGGCTCGGACTGGACTTCCTGACGGAACTTCAGGCGCCGCCCAACGCGTCGAGCGCCTCCCACCCCTGAGGCCGACGCCCTTCCTCCACGCCATGGATGAGGTCGACCAGTCGGCGCACCACCGGTGTGGGAACACCCTTCTCGCTTCCGAGGTCGGCGATGACCGCGATCTGGGCGTCGACCTCGGTCTTCCGCTTGCGCACGGCGAGGTCCCGCCACACCCCTGAGTGCGTCTTGGCCGACATACGGTTGAAGGCGACAAGGCGGTCCAGGCTCTCGCGGGCCTTCTCGTCCGGGGCGGTGGGGTGAAACGCCGCCGGATCGAAGCCGTCGAAGGCCTCCGGTGAAACTCCGAGTGCTTCGGCCACCCGCATGACCTCACGACCCAGCTCGATCAAGGTGGGCCGGTGCGGCTCCGAGTCGAGCACGTCGGCAATGGACGCCTCCGCCAGTGCGGTCGCGAACAGGATGGCGCCGTAGGCCAACTTCCCCCAGAGGAAGCCATGGATGTTGTCAGACGCGATCGCGTCCGGCTCGAACAGGCGTAGCAGGCCGTGAACGGCGGCGAGCCGTTCGGTGCGCCGCCCGTCGAGCTCTCCCACCACGACCGCGCCACGATTGCCGCGCATGACTACGCCGGGGGCCATGACGTCGGCGCCGAAGTTCACGAAGCACCCGATCGTGCGCTCCGCGCCCACGATGTCGGCGATCTCGCGCTCGTTCAGCCCGTTCTGGACGGACACGACGTATCCGTCTTCGGCCACGTGGGGTGCGAGCTGCCGGACCGCATCGTGCGTGTGGTGGGCTTTCACGCAGAGGAGCACGCACTCGAAGCGAGGGTCCCCCGGACCCACGATCGTGTCCCCCGTACTCCGCTCGAGCGCAGCCGGCGTGGCCGCGGCCATCTGCCGCGTGAACGAATCCACCGGCCCCACGATCCGCAGACCGTCCCGCCGAATGGCCGCCACATGCTCTTCGTCGGAGTCCACGAGCAGGACATCCCGACCCGCCCGGTGGAGCCAGGCCCCGATCGATCCACCCATCGCTCCCGCTCCCCAGATGAGGACGGGAGCACCAGGCTCACCGAGAAGTGGATCATGAATGACCATCATACTTCACTTATAGAGTAGTTAGCGTTACATATAGTCACGAAAACTACGCACTCAGGAGGAATCGTGGCTGGATCGGAAGGCCTCGAGTTGGCCGGACGGGACAGCGGCACCGACATGCTGGCCCTGAGCGCACTCACCATTGCAGGCTACCTCACATTCGTCGTCGGGTTGCTGGCCGGAAAGATATCGGGAAACAGGGAGCTCCTCGGCGCGGTGGCGGCCGATGAGCGGGTCCGCGCCATTCGAGGAGACGCGTTCACGTGGGGATTCAGTGCCATGCTCGTCTTCCAGGTGTTGGTTCTCGTCGGCGTGCCGGTCGTCGGCCGGATATCAGGTGTCGCGATTCCGGCCGAGATACTCGCGAATCTGTCGATCGGCACGGGGATCGTCGCGGCCTTCTCCCGTTACCTCTGGCTGGATCGATGAGCACGGAACGACTCCTGAACACGATGAGGGTTCAGCGTGCAATACATGACATGACCCAGGGCAAAGTCGCCGAGCGAGTGGGCGTCACGAGGAAGAGCATCAACGCCATCGAGAACGGTCGTTTCGTGCCGTCCACAGAACTAGCGCTCAAGCTGTCGCGACTCTTCGGCGTGACCGTGGAGCAGCTTTTCCAGCTTCCGGATCCGGAGTGACCCCTACGCCCCCGCGCCCGCGTCGATCGCCTCGGCCACCAACTCCACGACGTGCCGCACCTTCACGGGCTTGTCCGCAAAACCGTCCTGCGCCTTCAGCCCGTCTTCCAGCATGGCCATGCAGAAGGGACAACTCACCGCGAGCGTCGGTGCTTCGGTCTCCATGATCTCCGCGGCGCGGTTCCAGCTTACCCGTGGCTCCTTCTCCTCACGCCAGAAGTTCCCACCGCCCGCACCGCAGCAGAATGATTCCTCACGGTTCCTCGGAAGCTCGACCAGGTCTCCGCCCGAACGTTGGACCAGCGCGCGCTGTTCCTCGTAGATCCCGTTGTATCGCCCGTAGAAGCACGAATCGTGGTACGCCACACGACCGAGGTCGGACCCATCCGGTAGCCCCTGCCGGCGGACCAACGCGGACACTTCCTCCTCGACGCTCACGATGTCGAAAGGCATGGCGTCCATCCCTTCCGGAAGGAAGTCCTTGTAATCCTTGCCGAAGACCTGGTGACAGTGCGGGTTCGTGACCATCAGCCGGTCGAAGGAGACGCTCCCGAACAGCTCCATGTTCATCTGGGCGTTCATCTGGAACTGCAGCTCGTTGCCCATCCGGCGATAGTTCTCGCCGCAGCACACTTCGGTATCTCCGAAAATCCGGTAATCAACGCCGAAGTGGTCGAGCACTTTGAGCGTTGCTCGTGTGGTCTCTACTGAACGGTCGTCGTACAGTCCCCAGCACCCAACCCAGAAGAGGACCTCGAAGCGCTCCCCGGGCGCAATGATCCGAACCCCTTCCCCGAGCTTCTCGATGGTCTCCGTCTTCTTGTGCTCGCCGTACCCCCACGGATCGCCCTGGCGCTCCATGTTCGTGAAGACCTTCTGGTACTCGGGCTCGACCTCCCCGGCGTCGAGTACCTGGTACCGGCGCAGGTTGAGCAGCATCGACAGGTGGTCGATGTCCACGGGGCACGCCTGAACGCACGCCATGCACGTCGTGCACTCCCAGAGCGTCTGGTCCGCGATCACGTGGTTGACCAGTGGCTGCTGCTCAAGCGGGAGGCCTTCCCACTCGATGCCCTTCTCCTGTCCGACCGTCCGTGCCACCGCGGCCTGATTCCCGTGCGGAGTCTCCCCCTTGGCGTGGTACTTCAGATCGACGATGAAGTCCCGGGGATTGAGCAGCTTACCCGTGGCGTACGCAGGACACGCTTCCTGGCATCGCCCACATTCGATGCACGTCAGCAGGTCAAGCCTGTCGGTCCAAGCGAAGTCCGCCAGCTTGTTCCAGCCGTATGAATCGCCGCCATCGAAGTCCAGCTCGGCCTCGAGGTCCATGGGATCCATGCGCTGGATGTCGTCGAGTTGCTGGACGACCGCGTTGACGGGCGCTCCCATGATGTGGAAGTGCTTCGAGGTGGGCACGTAAGCCAGAAAGCCGAACGCGAGCACGAGGTGCGCGTAACCCCAGTACGTCGACGCCATCCCACCCGCGAACTGCTCGCCGAGGTATGTGGCGCCGATCAGGCCGATGACCGTCAGGACCACGGCCGACTCGATGCCGTGGTAGGTGAGGTAGGGCGGACGGAAGACGAAGCGACGGATGGCCAGAATCGCGATCCCCAGGAGGATGGCGAACGCGAAGCCTGTGACGACCCAGGTGACGCTGGCGAGCGGGCCGTGGAGAAAACCCTCGCCTCCGGATACGAGGCGCCAGAGCAGGTCGACGGTGGCCCCGCTGAACGCAAGAAAGCCCCAGAAAACGAGCGCGTGGGCCCATCCCGCGGTCAGCCGTCGCCTCACTTTCGACTGACCGATGACCTCGCTGAAGAAGATCCAGATCCGGTCTCCGATGCGATCTGTTCGGTCGTCCGGCGATCCTCTGAGGATGAACGACGTCTTCCCCCATACGAGGCGGGTGAAGATGGCCAGGGCGCCGACCAGGTAGACGGCAACGAGAATCCGGACGATGTCATGGGTGGTCATGGGGGGTAGACTAGCGCGTCGGAACCGCCCTTACCAGCCGAGGTAGCAGGGTGTTCTGCATGACTCGCATCAGCCCAGGAGATTGCATGGCGGAGGTCAGACCCCGCACCCTCGGAGAACTCCGTTCGAGCGGATACCAGTCGCGGTCCGTGAAGGAGGAGATGCGGGAGAATCTGGTCCGTAAGCTCAAGGCCGGAGAGCCGCTATTCCAGGGCGTCCAGGGGTACGACGACAGCGTGGTGCCGCAGATCGTGAACGCGGTTCTTTCACGCCACGACTTCATCCTTCTTGGTCTGCGCGGGCAAGCCAAGAGCCGGATCCTGAGGCAGCTCACGGAGCTGTTGGACGAGGCGATGCCGGTGTTGGAGGGAAGCGAGGTCAACGACGACCCCACCCATCCGATCTCCAAGTACGGGCGCCAACTCGTCGAGGCGCACAGTGACGACACGCCGGTCTCGTGGGTGGATCGCGACCATCGCTACGTGGAGAAGCTCGCGACGCCCGACGTGACGATTGCCGACATGATCGGTGACGTGGACCCTATCAAGGCGGCGCGCGGGGGTCACATCCTCGGAGATGAGTTGACCATTCACTACGGCCTGCTGCCGCGCGCCAACCGCGGGATCTTCGCGATCAACGAACTGCCCGACCTGTCCGGGAAGATCCAGGTCGGGCTCTTCAACGTCCTCCAGGAAGGGGACGTGCAGATCAAGGGCTACCCGATCCGACTGTCGCTCGACGTGATGATGGTGTTTACCGCGAACCCCGAAGACTACACGGCACGCGGGAAGATCATCACACCGCTCAAGGACCGGATCGGCGCCGAGATCCGCACGCACTACCCCGAGGAGCTGGAGATCGGGGTCGGGATCACGCGGCAGGAAGCGTGGACGGAGCGCGGCGGCCTGGACGTCACGATGCCGGACTTCATTGGCGAGACCATCGAGTTGGTCGCCTTTCTCGCTCGGTTGGACAAGCGCATCGACCAGCGGTCGGGTGTCAGCCAGCGGATGCCGATCACCCTCATGGAGACCGTGCTGTCCAACGCCGAACGGCGGGCCCTCCGACACAGCGAAGACCGGGCGGTACCGCGGATCGCCGACCTGTACGCAGCGCTGCCCGCCATCACCGGGAAGATGGAGCTCGAGTACGAGGGTGAGATGCACGGGCACGACAAGATCGCCCGGGAGCTGATCCAGGGCGCGGCCGCGCGCGCCTTCCAGAACCGCGCGGGCGGCTCCGACACCGACCCCGTCGTCGAATACTTTGAGGGGGGCGGCGCCCTACAGGTCGGGGACGACGCGGCGGCCGAAGCATGCGTGAAAGGCTTCACCGTGGTGCCCGGCCTCCTGGACGTCGTCTCGGACGTCGGCCTGGCCGGCTCGACGGCGCACCCGGGCGTGCGCGCCGCCGCATGCGAGCTCGTGCTTGAGGCGTTGGTGGCGCAGAAGCGGATCAGCCGGAGCCCCGGCGGATACCGGAAGGCCAAGCACGAGGGCCCGTCCGCCGGGCAGGGCTACCAGGGCTTCGATCCCATGGGCGGGCTGGAGATCTAGAGGGGGGGCGGAGGGAGCGGCTCTGGGGGGCAGCGGGCGCGGGGTCGACCGAATCCGATGGACCGGGAAGCGGGATCCGATGGACCGGGAGGCGGAATCCGATGGACCGGGAAGCGGGATCCGATGGACCGGGAGGCGGAATCCGCTGGACCGGAGGCGGAATCCGGTCCGGCGGGAAGGCGCGATCCGCACGGGCGGGACGACAGATCACGCCGGACGGGTCGACGCAATCTCGCTGGCCGGGTCGACTACATCCCGCTAAACCAGAAATAGTGCCGGTACGGTAGCGGTCGTCGGCCCCCTCCCGGACTGTATCACGATAGGCCCGAAATAGTGCCGGTACGATAGCAGTCGGCGCCGTCCTCGGGCGGGGTTGGCCCCTTGGGAGGGAGTCGCGGCTGCCGACGCGCCTCCTCCTCCGGCGACCCTCCGCGTGGGCGACGCCTCAGCACTCGAGTTCGGGAATTGGATTGATCGGGAGGGTTCGCAGCATGGCCCGGGCCATGTAGCTACGGGTGTACACCACGATCAGGCTGCCCCGATTGTAGAGTTCGATGGAGTCGATCTCATCCGACGAATACGCTCGGAGGTCCGCCGGCCCGCCGAGCGCCCGCACACCGTCGATGCAGACCCTCGGCGGCCGGCGGCCGATACAGAGGTTTCCGACTGCGTCCACGTTGCACGGTCGCAGTGCGGGAACTGCGGCCTGCACGTCGTCTCGAGCGCTCGCGGCCGCCGACCGGGCCAGGCGCGCCCGGTCGAGGAGGACGACTGATCCGACGTAGGCGCGCCTGCGGGTCTCCAGTTTGGCCCGCGCGGATTGGAGGCCCTGCTGTGCCACGGAAACTTCGACGCCCTGCAAGGCGATCGGGTCCGGTGACATGGCCACCGAGAGCGTGTCCCGCGCACTGGCCGACGCCAGCACCGCTGAGGTGGTCCGGTATCCCAGCTGCTCGAATCTGAGCTCTACCCTCCCGCCGTCCGGGACGCGCAACCGGAAGTACCCTCGCGCGTCCGTCGTCGTCGCGCGATCCAGTTCGTCGGCCGTCGCGAGCGCACCCGAAATGGGTCGCCCGGATTGGAAGTCCACCAGGTAGCCGACGAGTGAGATGTACGGACGATCCCCCACCACCTGGCCCCATCCCACTGACGGTAGGACGCTCGCGAAACAAACCGCACCCACGACAACGTAGACAAACCTCACCCTTACCTCCCCTTCCCACCATCCACCGCCAGGACCTGCCCGGTGATCCACGACGCATAGTCCGACGCGAGGAACAGCACCGCATGTGCGATATCGGCCGGCGTCCCCAGACGGCGGAGGGAGATACCGTTCACGAGCGCTCGCTGGCCTTCCTCACCATACGACTGCCACTGCCGTTCGGTGGCGGCGTTCGACCGCACGAAGCCGGGGGCAATGTTGTTGACCGTAATGCCGAAGGGGCCCAACTCGTGGGCCAGTTGGCGGGTGAGGCCGATCTGGCCGGCCTTTGCGGACGCGTACGCCTGGATGCCCGTGAGGCTGACACCCAGTCCCGCGCCGCTGGAGATATTCACAATCCGGCCGTAGCCGGCGGCCTTCAGGGCCGGCGCCACGGCCTGGACGCACCAGAAGGCCGCGTTCAGGTTCACGGCCACGATCCCGTGCCAGTCGAGGGCGTCCACCTCCTCGAGAGGCCGGCCGACCTGCCCGAGCACCCCGCCAGCGTTGTTGACCAGCACGTCGACCCGGCCGGACGCCTCCAGGGCCTCCCCCACCCACGCCGTCACCAACTCGCGGTTGGTCACGTCGACCCGACTGACGGTGCACGCTTCTCCGATCAGGTCAGCCGTCTCCGCCAGGCCGTCGCCGTCCACGTCGCACGCGAACACTCGGGCGCCCCGTGCGGCGAACGCGCCCGCGATCGCGCGCCCGAAGCCGTGGGCCGCCCCGGTGACGAGCACCACCCGCTGGGCGAAGTCGATCCTCACGACCAACCTCCCTCGAGAAGCGCCCGTGTCTCCGTGACGGCCACGTCCCACACATGGTCGAGGTCAGATTCCGGGCGCGTGTAATATCCGCCGAACGATCCGTCGCCCAGGTGCTGTCGGAATTCGGAGGCCGACATGCCGTCCCTCCCGGACAGGTCCACCGGTGCCTTCGTGCTCTCCGGCAGCACAACCCCGTCCACCCGCGTCCATGCGAAGCCCTCCATCCACGACGCGTGTGACGCGTCCGGGTCGATAGCCCGCACCGCCGCCATCGTCCCAGGAGCCGCCCACCAGTCGTGCCAGCACAGTCGCGAGTCCGCCCGCCGCTCCGCCCACCGTTCGACCGACGCCCTCGCCACCCGATTCCCGCCGTGACCGTTCACGACTGCGATGCGCCGGAAACCGTGCGCGTACACGCTGTCCAGGATCTCGTCGAGCACCCGCTGATACGTCTTCGGCGTGAGGGTGACCGTCCCAGGATAGCCCATAAAATACGGGGTGACCCCGTACGGAAGCGCTGGGAAGACGGGCACCCCAAGCGGCTCGGCCGCGTCGACCGCGACCCGCTCCGACAGGATCGCATCAACCGCGAGGCTGAGGTACGCGTGCTGCTCCACACTCCCGAGTGGTACGACACAGCGGTCGTCGCCCTCGAGGTAGGTTTCCACCTGCATCCACGTCATGTCGGGCACGCGCATCAACAATTCTCCATGGGGATGGTCATCTGGATTGCACCACCTCGCGGGGACCCGTCTGCCGCGCTCGCTCGAACCGGGCCGGCACCGTCGACCGCGCCCGCTGGGTCGGAGTCGGCCGCGCTCCTCGCGATCTTCTGCTGGGCTACTGGAAGGGCCACTCCGGGGTCGGACAGGTCGACCCACCGGACGTCCGGACGTGTGACGGGCCCGGATTCGGTCGTCGCTTCGGAAGTTCGCAGACCCACGTCGGTCGTGGGTACGCCTTGGGCCACCTGTCCGCTGGCCTCGCCTCCGCCGCCCTCTACATGGCCGTCCTCAACCCGACCGCCCTCGCCGTCCTCTACATGGCCACCCTCGACCCGACCATCCCCGACCCGACCCGCCGCTCCGACCCACCGCTCCCCCGCCGCCGCGAACACCACCGGAAAGTACGTCGCGTCCAGGTGGCTGAACTTGTGCCGCACGGGAGGCAGAACGCGAACGGGGAGGGCGACCTCCTGCTCCCCCAGGAGCGCCAGGAGCGCTCCCGCCGCCTCGGCGCTCACCCGCACGAGCTGCTCCTCTGACGGGCGCGCGCCTCCTCCACGTGGGGGGCCCCCGGACGCTCGCCACGACCCACCCGCTCGGCCCGACTCGCCAGATCCTCCCGTCCCGCCAGATCCTCCCGTCCCACCCCCGACATCCGAGTCGCTCACTCGCCCGTCCCCGTCCACCTCCACCGTCGGAAAGCTCCACATCCCGGCCAGAAGCCCCGAGTCGGGCCGCCGCACCAGCAGCGCCCGTCCGTCCGCACGCACAACCACCGGCGTGGCGAAGAACGCAGTGGGTGCGGCCTTGCGCACCTTGCGCGCTGGCCGCTCATGCTGCGTGCCAACGGTGCGCGCCGCGCACCACTCTTCCACCGGACAGGCGTCGCAACGCGGCGCACGAGGACTGCAGATCGTGGATCCCAGATCCATGAGCGCCTGATTCCAGTCGCCGGGTCGGACCGGGTCGACGAGCACCGCACCGGTCTCCCGCAGCCAGCGCGCCGACGGCTCCGCCACATCGAACAGCCGTGCGAACACCCTCCGCACGTTTCCGTCAACAGCCGGCACCGCCTCACCGAACGCGATACTCGCCACCGCACCGGCGGCGTACTCGCCGAGGCCGGGCAACTCGCGTAGCCGGGCGTAATCCGATGGCACATCTCCATCGAAAGTCTCGCGCACGACCTGCGCTCCGGCGTGAAGGTTTCGGGCCCTTCGGTAGTAGCCGAGGCCTTCCCACACCATCAGCACATCGTCGACCTCCGCCTCGGCAAGCGAATCGAGGTCCGGGAACCGCTTCAGCCAGGCTTCGTAGTACCTGAGCACGGTGTCGACACGGGTCTGCTGAAGCATGACCTCGGACACCCAGATCCGGTACGGGTCGCTTTCACCCCGCCAGGGGAGGTCTCTGGCCGTTCGGTCGTAATGGTTCAGAAGCGCGGCGCGCAGATCCCGGACTCGGTTCGGATCGGGTGTCGAGGGCGCTTCGGCGGCAGATCGGCGGCTCATGGCGGGAAGGTACCGGAAGCCCTCATCTTTCGCCTCATGCGCTTCACGACATACAGCAAGTACAAGGGCAAGTGGCTCGACGCCCTCAATCTCGAGTCACTGCTCGAGCACCTGTCCGATTTTCTGTTGGATGGGGGATTCGCGGGCGGGCCCCACTTCCATCCCTACTGGGGCTGGTCCGGTCTGGACGACAAGGGAAGCACGGACGGGCTCAAACGCGCGCTTCTGGAGGCGCTGGTCAACAGCGGACAGCTCACACAGGAGATGATCGACGAGCTGCGCGGCGAGGGCCAAGGAGACGAAGCCATCCAGCAGCAGATCGCCGATCTCCTCGATGAACTGGTCCAGAAAATGGTCGAGGAGGGCTACATCAACATGGAGACGGGCAATCCGCAGATGCCCGGCGCCACCTACGACGTGACCGGGCAAGGCGAGATCGACGAAGCGGCCCAGGCGGCGCAACAGGTCCAGTTCAACCTCACGCAAAAGGGGATGGACTTCCTCGGCTACCGCGCGTTGAAAGGCCTGCTCGGGGCGCTCGGGAAGTCGAGCTTCGGCTCGCACGACACGCCCCACCTGTCGACCGGTATCGAGGCCGAGGCTGCCTCGAAGCCGTACGAGTTCGGCGACACGATGAACCTCGACATCCCCGCAACGCTGACCAGGGCGATCGAGCGGGAGGGTCTGGCCGTGCCGCTCAACCTCGAGTACGGCGACCTCATGGTGCACCAATCCGAGTTCCGCTCGTCGTGCGCGACCGTGCTGATGCTGGACATCAGCCATTCGATGGTGCTGTACGGCGAGGACCGCTTCACGCCCGCCAAGCGGGTGGCGCTGGCGCTGTCCCACCTTATCCGCACGCACTTCCCCGGCGACTCGCTTCACGTCGTCACCTTCGGCGACCGCGCCGAGGAGATTCCGTTGAGCCAGTTGGCCAAAGCGCAGGTCGGCCCGTTCCACACAAACACCGCCGAGGGGCTGGAAATCGCCCGCCGGCTTCTGATGGCGCAGAAAAAAGACATGCGTCAGATCGTCATGATCACGGACGGCAAGCCGAGCGCCATGACCCTGCCGGACGGAAGAGTCTACACGAATTCCGGGGGACTCGACGCGATGATCCTGCGCCGGACCTTCCAGGAAGTGGCGGCGTGTCGGAAGTCCGGCATCCCCATCAACACATTTATGCTCGCCCGGGACCCATTCCTGGTACAGTTCATCGTGAAGGTCTCGGAGATCGCGCGCGGGAAGGCGTATTTCACCAGCACCATGACACTCGGTCAGTACATCATGAAGGACTTCATGACGCGGAAGCGAAGGCGGATGGCGTGACGGGACGAAACCGCGGTTTCAAGGCGATGGCACTCTGTATCGGCGCACTCCTCGGCGCGGCGTGCGGGGGAGAGACGGATGGGACTCTCGACGGCGCGGAAGCGGACGGCGGGATCGGCACCTCGGAGGCTGGTGCTGCGGAGGCGTCCCCGATCAGCACGATGGATGCCCCGTACAGCTTCAGGCTGGACAGCGAAAGGTCCGACCCCGGTGACTTCAGGCTCCAGCCGGATGAAGGAGGCGCGCTTCGGATCGTCACCGGGCCAGCCGGCATCGCGTATCGGGCGGCCGACCAGATCCGGTCCGGCGACTTCCAGGTCGAAGCCACCTTCACACAGTTCGGGGCCCCGGTGGGGTACCGGGAAGCGTTCGGGCTTTTCGTGGGCGGGCTCGACCTCGACTCGCCCGATCAGGAGTACACGTATCTGCTGATCCGCGGTACCGGCGACTTCCTCATCAAACGAAGGGTGGGAGCCACCACCGAAGCCATCGTGGATTGGACGCCCCACTCCGCGGTCGCCGCCGTGACCGAGGGGACCTCCGAACCCGTGAACCACCTGGCTATCACCTCGCTCGATGGCGAGACCGTCTTCGTGATCAATGGTGTGGCGGTGCACGGCATGCCAACGCCGGAAGCTCGACCGTACGGCATTGCCGGAATCCGAGCCAACCACCGGCTGGACGTGCGGGTGGATGGCTGGTCGTTGGAGGCGGCGGGCTCGTAAAGGCCGCGGGTCGCCCACGAAGTCAGCCTGAGGGGTCGACTCCCGGTCGGCCGGGGCGTTCGCCTACCGCCGGTGCCCGCACACCGTACTCGATCTGGACCATGCCACTGTCGTACCCCCTGGCGCTCTTGAATTCGAGACCCAGCGGATAGGCCGCACCGCCGAAGAGCGAAATCCCACCGCCGATGACCGTGGGCGCGATCGAGACGATCACGTAGTGGAGGTACCCGGCCAGAAGGAAGCTGCGCGCCAGTTCGCCCCCACCCACGAGCCAAGCGTGCTCGTGGCCGGCCGCGGACAGGGCCGTGACCACCGCCTCGGGTGAGTCGGACGTGAAGTCGATCGACTCCGCCATCGAGGTATCCGGAGCGTTCGCGGTCATGACGATGGTGGGCAGGTCATACGGCCACGTTCCGTGCTCCTCCACGAACCGGTACGTCCCGCGGCCCATGATCAGGACGTCCACGCTCGCGATGAACGCCCCATACCCGTAGTCCTCATCGCCATCCCCGTAGGGATCCAGAAAGGCGACGCCTCCGTCGGCGTCGGCGATGAAGGCGTCCAGGGTGGAGGCCACATAATAGGTGACTTTCATCCGGTGACGTCGGCGAGGCGGCGATACATGACGAGCGCGTCGACATCGCCCTCGGTCGGGTGCCGGAACGCACCCGGGAGCCGGCCGACCGTCGAGAAGCCCACCCGCTCCCAGAGGCGGATCGCCCCCTCGTTGGTCGCGGCCACCAGATTGTACTGCATGGCGTCGTATCCGAGTCGTCGAGCTTCCCGGAGGGAGTGGCGACACATCGCCTCGCCCACCCCGCGTCCGCGTGCGGCGGCGGCCACCATGTAGCCGGCGTTGCAGACGTGCGCGCCCTGGCCCGGCTGGTTGGTCCTGATGTAGTAGGTGCCGAGCACCTCGCCATCGCCGTCGGCTACGAAGGTGGCCCGAGCGCCGTCGACCCAACTGGCGAGGGCGTCGGCGCGGGTTGTATCAGGAGGGTATGCGTATGTGTCACCCCGGCTGACCACCGCGTGAAAGATATCCCAGATCGCGTCCCGATCGCCCGGTGTGACGGGGCGAATGACGAACCGGCCCAATCGCGGCGGTCCTACCCGGCGAACCAGAACGACTCGTGGATTCGAACCGCCACGGGTCTCCCGGCCACTTGTGCGGGCTCGTAGGTGCACCGGGTCGCCAAATCCCTTGCCTCCTCGATCAGCCGCTCCGGGGCGGTGGAGTGGTGATCGGGCATCAGTCTCACCGACCCGGGCTCGACCGTTCCGTCCGCACGCACCACGAACGCGAGCCTCACCCGCCGATCCGGAGGCGGAATGCGAGGGGGTTCGTTGATGGGGCACCCGAGCTGCACCGGCTCGACGTCCACTTCGGACAGCGCCACGACGCCGCTGGTACCTCCCGCGCCCTGACCGGCGCTCACGCAGGCGGACGCAAGAAGGGCGAAGCCGGCGAAAAGCAGCGATCGGGTCATGGTCCTCTCCAGGGCGACGGCGGCGGGCATCCGGGGTGACCACCAACATTTCGCTACCATAGCCCACGGGGCAAGGGATTTCGCGGGGGGTTATCCCGTGCGCCAGAGTCCGGGCAGCACGCCTCCGTCCCGTAAACCGCACTAGCCGAGCGCCGACTCCACGCCCCGGAACCGGATCTGCCGATCGCGCGGGCTCGGGCGTATCGCGGAAGCGGAAGTCCCCGTCCGGACGTCCCGTGAACCCCCTCCACGGAGAACACCACCTGATCGGGGTCGGCGGCAGGTCATCCTGGCACGAGACCGACTCCGCTTGACGCACGCCCTCGGCCCCGGTATTGGATGCCTTCTATGGGGCAGGCAGTCAAGACGCACCTCGACTACACGCTGTCCAATGCTGTTTTGACGGCCAGCGTCCTTTGTTTCCGGCGCCCGGAACGGTCGTGTGCGGAGTGGGACTGAGGGCTTAACGGTGGCTCTCTCCCTGAGGGGGGCGAGACTCCGGATCCTGTCGCAGCCGGCTTGTTCTCCACCGAGAGGCGGGAACCATCCTTCTATCGGGGACTCTGTGGCCCATTGCTTCGTTCGGCTCTCCAGGGGGGCATAGCCTATCCCGGGGGACTCGGGCCCGAAGGCCCGGACCAGAAATCCAATGGATGCTCTCCCCTGAACCGGTGGGATCTCGGCATCTACGCATCGGAGCCGCTCGTCCTCATCCGCTGCCTCGTCCTCGGTCAGCCGCTCTTCGAGGCGTCCTCGAGTCTTTTCGGGTCGTAGGCCTCCCCGGCTCGCCACACCGCCAGTACGATGGACGCGATCTGCCGGGCGATTGTCAGCTTCGCCAGGTTCGGCTTCGTCCCTCCATCGAGCAGTCGCACGTAGTGACGATAGACCGGCTCGTCCTTCCTGCGACCGATGACCGTCGTGGCCGCTCCCTTGAAGATCGCCTTCAGAGTGTGGTTGAAGTTGCGGTTCAGGTCCCGGGTCCGCTTCACCTCGGCCTTCACCCACTCGCCCGTCCGGGTTCGCACCCAGTCCGACGAGCTGCGCGTCACGATCCCCAGTCCACAGTATGACCAGAACCCACGCTTGTTCTGAAACCGGAACGCTGTCATCACGATGGGAAGCAGCTCGGCCGTGCGCACCGGACCCAGGCCGGGACAGCTCTTCACCAGACGGTACTCCCGGTGCCGCTTGGCCTCGGCCAGCATCGCCTTCTGCGCCTGGCTCTTCAGCGCCACCAGGGCGTCCATCTCCTCGTACATGAGCTCGGCCAGCGGCTGAGCCGACCCCGGAAGTCGATCCAGGAACGCCCCGCGCTTCGACGCCGCGTAGACCGACGGCCCGGCCACCTGCACCCCGCGCGAGCGGTACAGGCTCTTCAGACGGTTCTTCACCCGAACCCCATCGTCCCTCGCCCACCGGTAGCCCCTCGCCCGGTAGCCCAGGGCTCCGAACCGTCCCCGCTCCTTGTAGACCTTCCGCTTGATCGCCCCCATCCGAAGGCCGTCCGCCAACCCGAACGCATCCCGCCGGTCGTCCTTCGGTCCCCGACTCTCGCTCACCGCCGCCACCACCTTCCGGGCATGGGGCGACAGCACCTCGTACAACCAATCCGACAGCGTGCCCTCTTCCAGGCAGATGTGCCGGGGCTCGGGGATCTGTCGCACCGCTTCGATCAGGCACCGCGCGTTCGTCTCCACCACGTGGCTTCCCACGCGTTTCTATACCTGTCCATGAGCGTTCTCCTGTTGGGGTGCGGACTCTTGGGCTCTCACAGATCCCAGATTGTCCCGCCCCTCGGTAGAACGCCACCGCTGTTCCGGGGCCAGCCGTCCCATCGAATCACCTCCGGTCACGGACGTGCTGCCCCTATGATGCCTATCACTAGGAGGACGCGCGCTTAGCGATCCTCCCGGACGGATATCCGATACCCGAATCGACGGACCGTCTGAACCAGGGTGGCTTGCGTCGATCTCGATGCAGCGACGCAGTTCCGCAACGTGCCAGTCCACCGTTCTGGTCCGCGCCGCTCACTCGTATCCCCAGACCGTTGTCAGCAGCGTCTCGCGGGATACGGCCTCGTTCGGGTGACGCAGGAGCGCCAGCAACAGATTGAACGCCCGCGAGGAGGAGGACCGGCCATCCCTCTCCGCGCCAGCCGTCGAGACGTCGCCGAACCGCCGTCGTGCTCTCGGTCGTCATTGGACGAATAGGTCGAAACCCCGGCTCGCCGGCCACCCCGTTCTGTGTGCGTTGCGCAAGAATGTGTGCGTTACGAAAGCACTGCTTCGGGACCGCAACCCCCGAAGAACGCCCGCGTAGACCCCCGTGCAGACCAGACAAACGCCACGATCCGAGGTCCAGCGATGCGCGCACGCACCCTGCGAGAACTGCAGCCTCTGTCACTCCTGGCCGGCCTACTCCTGTCGGCATGTGAAGGCGCCCCGGGGCCGATCGTCGAACCCATCGATGCCACCTGGACGTACTCCGTGCCGCCGACGCTGAGCGACGGTTGGACGACGGGCTCGGCCGGCGGCGGCTGGCTGGATACGTCGTTGCTCGAAGTCATGTACGAGCGAACTCGGACTGGAGCGCTGGCAAACGTCCACTCCGTGGTCATCGTGAAGGACGGAGTCCTGGTAGCCGAAGGGTACTTCCCCGGGACCGACGTCAACGGACAGTTCGTTGCATACGATCGCTGGACGCTTCACGGTACGCACTCCGTCACCAAGAGCTTCAACTCGGCTCTGGTCGGAATCGCCCTGAGGGAGGGACTGATCACCGATCTCGACGCCCCCCTCGCGGGCTTCTTCCCCGAGTACTCGGCGAGCCCTCCGACTGAGGCTCAGGCGTCAGTGACCCTGCACCATGCGCTGTCGATGAGCGCCGGTCTGGATTGGGACGAATGGAGCTACGCGTACGGTGACCCGCGCAACGACCACTTCGTCATGGACAACCGTCCTCACCCCATCGGCTACGTGCTATCGAAGGCACTGGCCGTGCCGCCGGGTAGCACCTTCGTTTACAACAGCGGGCTAACGGCCACATCCTGTCCCAGGTGGTCGGATGAGCGACCCCGGGGCGGGGGCCACGGCCGCGACGATGATCCTCGTCTCGGGCCTCACGATAGCCTGTGCGAAATCGACGCCCGAGCGACTCGACGCATATCTGGACGAGCACCTCGAGTCGGACTTTTCCGGGGCGATGATGATGATCGCGGACGAGCAGACGATACTGGCACGGGGCTTCGGCATGGCGAATCGGGAGCGCTCGGTCGCCAACTCGCTCGCCACCGTCTTCCCCTTCGGGGTCGATCGTGAAAGATTTCACCCGCTTCCTGGTGCTCGAACTGGTGGATGAGGGTGGTCTCGAACTCGACGATCCGCTGTCGGGATTCTTCGAGAACGTCCCCGAGGACAAGAGTCACATCACGGTGCGACAGCTTCTGGCTCACCGGGTAGGCCTGACCGCGTATCATGGCGAACGCACGGACAGCGTACCCGCGGATCACCTGATCATGTCCGAGGCCGAGGCCCGTTCTCTGATCTTCTCACAACAACTGCTGTTCGATCCCGGCACTCAGTACTCCTACTCGAACTCGGGATACACGCTGCTTGCCATGATCTTGGAGCGGGTCAGCGGCACCTCCTTCGAATCGCTCGTGGAGCATCGACTCCTGGCTCCCGCCGGATGACTCGGTCCGGCTTCTATCGCGACCCGCGGTGGGCTCCGGAAGACGTAGCCGTGGGATACGGTCCGCTGCGATACGGAAAAGAAAATTCGCCACGGTACTGGCCGACGAACGCATGGCCGGTGGCCGGAAACGGAGGCATGGCTGGCCCCCTTATGGACCTTTATCGGGCCTTCGACTTCATCGACCAGCGGCGTTCCACCTCGGAGCGCTTCGACGAGATCTGGCGATCGTCGCACCCAGAGGACGCGCCCCGGGACATCTACGGCTCGGCTGGGGGGAACGACTTCGGCTTCGTAACCGTTTTCTACTACGATCCGGTAGCCCGAAACGCGCTCGTGCTCAGCAGCAATGCGGACCAGGACGGCGGGGAGGACGCCGAGCTCGTCATGGGACTCATCGAGGTCGCCTTCGACCGTCGTCTCGGTGAAGGAAGATCCGAGGATGGCCCCGGAGCGGCCCCTCCCGACGAGCATGCGGCAACCGCGGCGATCGTGTCGCCCCCACGGGCCTGGGGGATGCCCGACCGCGCTACGTGGCGCCGAGGCTCCGCGGTGGTCGAAGCAATCGCCTCCGACGACCCTGCATACATCAAGACCCTCGTTACAGACTCTTTACAGACTCCTTCTCCCCCCGCTTCCGGACTTCGGTGCCTCTGTCGAGACATCAGGCCGAGTTCTCGAACATGCACGCGCTGATCCCGGATCCGGACGTGACCCGGGTCGAGCGAGCGAACCAGCTGGACTTCAAGCTGACGCTGGCCGATACGGCCTCGGAGCGCACCTTCGATCTGTCGGTGCGGTTGCACCCGGCACCGCCGTTCCTGATCGACGAGATCTCTCTCCGGGCCAACGAATGAGTCGCACCGCATCAGGGCGGTGGGCCACAGCGCTTGTGTTGGCCGGCTGTGGCTTATCCGCCAACGCAGCGTCCCAATGCGTCGTAGATGTGGCGTACGGCGCGGTACGGGCCGTCGAGTCGTCTCCCGCGGAGGTCGACGGATGGGTTTCTGCCTCTCTTCAATGGACCGTGAAGGATGCCTGGAGTCTCGGTCTCGGAGCGGACCATCAGTTCGAGGCTGCGTCTCCAAGCCCGTCGCAGCATCAATCCTCGGCCGTATACCTCTTCTCGGCTTGGACTCTGCCTCGGCGTCGGGCGTCACCGTTCGTGAAGTTGGGGCTCGGTTGGGGGCCCGCTCCGTGCCGTGGCGATACCTGTGACGAAGGGCTCTATCTGAGGGTGTCAGGTGGTGTACGGGCCCACCTGCAGGGACGCCTTGGCACCATCGGTGAGGCTGGCTGGAGCCGAGTCGGTCGTCCGTTCGCGGGAGTGGGGCTCAGTGTCGGCATGTAAGGAGCCGGGGATGTTCACGTCATCCCCGGGCTGACATCCGTCAGCCCTGCGATCGAGCAAACTCCTCAAATCGCTTGTCGCCTGGCGAGTCACGCCCATCCTCTCGGCTGCGGGATCTGCCGAACAGCCTCGATCAGACACCGGGCATTCGTCTCCACCACGTGAGACCCGACCTGTTCCCCTTCGGCGTCGCCACTCCGAGTGTGCAGCTTGACGCATGCGCATCCAGCCCGATATACCTGTCCATCGGCGTTCTCCTCTTGGGGTGCGAACTGCTGGGCTCTCGTACATCCCAGATTGTCCCGCCCTCGGAAGAACGCCAACTGCTTGATCGGGCCAGCCTCCGCATCAAACCTCCTCCGGTCACGGACGCGCTGCCCCTATGATGCCTACCCCGAGTGGAGGAGGCCGCGTGGGACCGGAGACCCGAAGCGTGCTGCGATGGACCCTACCCCGAGTGGAGGAAACCGCGTGGGACCGGAGACCCGAAGCGTGCTGCATTGGACCCTGGGGAGCGGAGCGCTGTGGGGCGGTCTCTTCCTGGGCGTGGCGGCGTTCCGATCTACCACGGTGGGCGTCGCGCCCTGGGAGGTCGCCGCACCCCTTATGGCGCTCGGCCTCATCGGCGCCACCGTCGGCGGGCTGACCGGTCCTCTGGTTCGGTTGATCTGGCGCCGGTTCCGGAGCGCTCGGGCGTGATCGCCGACCCCTTTCTCGCCCACTTCGCCTGCTACGCCTTCGAGCCGGCTCTTTGGATCCTGCCCGACCGCGAACGGGTGGCCACCGGGGCGGCGCTGAAGGCTGCGCTCCGCGGGGCCGGCGAGGCCGTGCATCTGTACGGCACGTATGCCACCCGCTCCGAGGCCGACCTCCTGGTGTGGACTTCCGTGCCCGTCACCTCGACGGACGCCGCTGCGGCCTTCTTCGGCAGGCTGGAGGCGGCGCTCCGCCCGTTTCGCGCATACCTCCGCCTCGTGGAGGTCCTCTGGGGATTCACCCGTGAGTCACAATACGCGAGGGGTGGCTCCGAGCGGCGCATGGATCCCGCGGGCCCCCGGACCCTCCCCTACCTGGTGGTCTACCCCTTCTCCAAGACCCACCCGTGGTATCGCCTCGAGCCCGAGGAGCGCCAGCGGATGATGTCCGAGCACATCCGCATCGGCCACACCTACGAGGAGGTCCGCCAGCTCCTACTGTACTCCGCCGGCCTTCAGGACCACGAGTTCGTCGTGGTTTACGAGACGCCGGACCTGGCTGCCTTCTCGGCGTTGGTGCGGGAGCTGCGGGCCACCCAAGTTCGCGCCTACACCGCGCTCGACGCGCCCGTGCGAGTGGGCGTTCACCTGCCCGAGGGCGACGGCGCATGGCCGTGAGTGAGCCGGCCCATGCGGCGGGGTTCAAGGCACCTGGAGGCCCGGGGCCGAGCGGGTGCTATGTCTTCGCATTCGAGGAGTGTCGCATGACGGGGGGACATGACGGGGGGAGGAGACACCCTGGGGGTGCCGGGTCGACATTGTCCTCGCGGAGGACCCTCGGGCCTCAGGGTGGTTTCACTCCGGGGGTCGGCGGGGCCGACTCGGTGGGGCGGCAACCCCTGAGGGCTCGGCTTGTGAGCGCAGCGAGCGACGTGGTAGTATCGGGCGGGAAGGCTCGCCCTTCCCAAAGACCGTGCCCTGATTGAAGGAGGAATCCGGTGACCGCGACCTGGCTCGTCCCCCTGGCCCTCTTCTGGCCCCTGACCGCGCTGTACCTGGGAGGCGCCCCGATCCGGATCGACGGTGGAGGTGGCGTGCGACAGCTCGCGGGGCTCCTCCTGCACTTCGCCCTTTTCCTGGGCGCGTGGCTGGGCGTCCGCACGGTGCTGTCCGCCGTGGCCAGCGGCGCGCTGCTGACCGTGGTCGTTCCGGCGCTGGTGGTCGTGATCCTCCTTCCACTTCTCGCGCGGGTCGCCTTCCGCGCGGTGGGCGTCCGGATCCGTCCCGACGAGGATGCGGCTGGCGCTGCCGGATAGGCGGTGGGGGCCCGGGGGCCACGCCGCCATGGCCGCGCGGCGGTGGTTCCCCGCGTGCCATTAGACGGGGCCCGTCATGAAACCGCCAACTCGCTAGGGAGTGCAGTCGTGGACAGCGAAACGCGAACGATAGCCGGGCTGACCATCCGCATCGACCGACTCGTGTGCGTGGGCTTCGAGGACTGCATCGACCCCGAATCTACCCTCTTCGTACTGGACAGCGATGGCATCGCAACGTTCCACGCCGACGCCGACTCGGCCGGCACCGAGCGAATCCTGGAGGCCTGCCGGGCCTGCCCCGTGGACGCCTTCGAGGTGTCCGACGCGTCGGGCAAGCGGGTGGTCCCGTGAGCCGCGACGCCGGCGTGACGCCTCGCGCGATTCGGAGCTACGCGGACGTGGCGGCCCCGGACCGCTCAGACCTCGCCGGCCAAATCGGCGAGCAGCAACGTCTCCTGGCCCAGCGCTTGACGGGTGTGGGAGCCGTGGTGGCCGTCGTGAGCGGGAAGGGTGGGGTGGGCAAGAGCGCCGTCACGGCCAACCTGGCCGTCTCGCTGGCGGCGCGCGGCGCCGTCGTGGGCGCCGTGGACGCCGATCTCAACGGCCCGTGCCTGGGCCGGATGCTGGGCCTTCCGCGCACGCCCTTGGAGGACCGGGCGGATGGGGTGGGGCCTGCCATCGCCCCCTCCGGCGTCCGCGCCATCTCCACCGAATTGCTTCAAGAGGAGGCGGCCCCCGTCCGGTGGAAGGGGCCCGCCTCGGACCGCTTCGTGTGGCAGGGAGTGGCCGAGGCGTCGGTGCTCCGCGAATTCCTGGCCGACGTGGTCTGGGGGGAGTTGGACTACCTCCTGGTGGACGTGCCGCCGGGCACGGACAAGATCGGGCGCTTCCTGGATCTGGTGCCGCGACCCCACCAGGTGCTCCTGGTGACCATCCCGTCGGCCGCGGCCGAGGCAGTGGTGGCGCGCTCCGCGACCTTCCTGGCCGAGGCCGGCGTGGAGGTAGTGGGCGTGGTACGCAACATGGTCGGCTACGCGCCGTCCGACGGCGGCCCGTCCATGCCTCTCTTCTCGAGCGAGACGGAGGCTCGCCCGGGGACCGCCACGGGGTTCGAAGTCTGGACGGACATTCCCTTCGCTCCCCGGCTCGGGCGGCTCACCGACGGCGGGCGTCCCCCGGGCGCTACCCTGGACGGGGCCGTGGGCGAGGCCTTCGGAGCCTTGGCGGATCGGGTGGAGCGCGGCCCTGGAGGCCGTGCTGAGGACGCCGCATGAAGTTCCTCTGTCTCGACTGCGACGCAGCCATGGGCTTTGCCGAGCGACAGCTGCCGGGCGACGGCACCATGGCCGCCGTCTTCACCTGTCCGGGGTGCGGCCGCGAGGTGGCCATGTTGACCAACCCCATGGAGACCCGTTTTGTTGCCTCCATGGGCGTGGAGATCGGGGGACGCACGGTGCCGCTTCAGCCCTTCGAGCAGACCCGGACGGGCCTGGACCGGGCACGGGAGGACGCCTTCGAGGAGCCCGCCGCCGCGCCCGAGTCCGCGACAGGGTCCGCACCTCCCGCCGGCGCAGCGGCCCGGCCCGCTGCGCCCCGCCGTGGGGGCGTTTCTTGGTCCGACGACGCCAGGGCGCGTCTGGAGCGTGTGCCTCGCTTCGTCCGGGGAATGGTAAAGCGCATCTACACCGAGTACGCCCAGGAGCAGAACATCGGGACCATCACCGTGGAGGTGATGGACCGGGCCCGCTCCGATCTCGGCCTCGAAGGGATGTAGATCGTGCTGTGGGCCACAGGTGTGGCGTATGGCTACGGGTCGGCGCCGGAAGCGCTCCAGGAGGCCGAGCTGGCGGCGGTCGGCGGCGAGGTGGTGGCTCTCCTCGGCGCAAATGGCGCCGGCAAGACTACGCTGCTCCGCCTGCTGGACGGCCAGTTCGAGCCCCGGCGCGGCCAACTCCGGCGACCGCCCTCCCGAACGCCGGAAGGGAGGCTCGCGTACGGCTTTGCAGGGGAGGACACGCCCCATCTCGACCTCCTGTCGGGGTGGGAGAACGCGCGCTTCTTCGCGCGGGCGGCGGGCCTCGACCGGGCCTCCGCCGAGGCGGCGGTGGGGGACCTCCTGGCGCGTCTAGCGCTGCTGGCCGAAGCCCACCGACCCGTGGCCGAGTACAGCTTCGGCGCCCGCCGGAAGCTCGCGCTGCTCGAGGCGCTGGCCCACCGTCCGTCCGTCCTCCTCCTGGACGAGCCCACGGTGGGCCTCGATTCCGCCGCCCGGGCCGCGCTTACCGCGCTCCTGCGCGAGCGCTCCCGCGAAGGGGCGGCCGTGGTGCTGGCCAGCCACGACACGGCCTTCCTCGAAGGGGTGGCGGACCGGGTGGTCTTCATGGCACGGGGGCGCACGCGGGGTGGGGGCCGGCCCCGGGAATTGGTGGCGGCCTTGGGCGGAGCCGCGCGCATCGAGATGACGCTGGCGGCGCCGATATCGTCCTCCCCGCCGCCGCGGGGCACGGGGTGGACGGTGGTCGATGGGGGTAGCCCCCTGGTGGTGCGCGCCGACGCGGGAGCGGCCGTCCTCCCCGACCTCTGCCGGGCTCTGGCGGCCGCCGGGGCTGAGGTGCGCCAGGTGGTGGTTCGGCCGCCGGACCTGAGCGAGGCGTTCCGCCGGAACGTCGGCGAAACGCTCCCCGGTGTCGCCGAGACGGCCTCGTGAGCCCTCTGGTCTGGGCGTTGGAGTGGCGGTTGGCCCGCAGGCGCAGGCGCTTGTTCCTCCTCAACGTGACCGTCCCACTTCTGCTGGTGCTCGCGGTGGCCCTCGCGTCGGCCCCGGTGGTGCACGCGGCGGCGGTGTTCGTGGTCCTCTTCGTGATCCACCCGACCTTCGGCTCGGCCGTGCCCCTGGTGCGGGACGCAGAGACGGGAATGGTCGCCCGGATGCTACGGGGTGGCGTACCGCCCGGGGCCTACTTCCTGGAACGCGCGGCCGCCGCCGCCCTTCTGGATACCCTCCAGCTCCTGCCCGCCGTCGCGGTGGCCTGGTGGGGGCTCGGAGGACGCGGCTCGGCGCTCCTCCCTCTGCTGGCCGGCCTGGTCCTCGCGTTGTGGACCGCCAACCTGACGGGAATTCTCGTGGCGGCCGTGGCACGTTCCGTGGCCGAAACGGCCCTCTTTGCGGCGGTGGCCGCACTCCTGCTCCTCCACGCCTCGGGCGTCTTCCGCACCGGCCCGCCCGGGTCCGTGGCGGCTAGTTTTGAAGGGGCGGCGCCGTTCCGCCTTCTCCATGAAGCGCTGCTGGCCTCGGGGAGCGCGTTACCCACGGCGGGAGTGTGGGCCGCACTCATCTGGGCGGCGGCGCTCCCGGGCGTCGTCCTCCTCCTGGCCCCGCGGATCGGCGTCGGCCTCGCCGGCGTGGCGCTTCGCCGCTCCATGTAGGAACGCCCCCCGAACACGGACTGTCCGGCGCTGCCAGGTATTCCGGAGTCGGCGAGAAGGGTGCGTCGGCGGGCCTCCCGCGCCGATTTGACAACGTCCGTCGGCCTCGGATATACTCGCGTGGTCCACTGTTCGGGTTCCAGACGATCTGGAGGAATTCGACGGTGGACATCCTCGACACCGCACCGCCTCCTTGGAGGTCTGCGGCGCCCGGGGACTGACTGCGTCAATGACCCGCCGTGAGGGTTCGCCCTCCGGCTCTTACAGGACCGTGGGCGGGGCCATGAGCGCCCGGCTCACATGATAAGACGCGACAGTTCCAGCATGTTGCCTGCTCGTTCCGTGGGGTCCGGCGTTGGGTCGGCACCCGGAGTCGCGCTCGGTGGCGTGCACGCACCCGAGCGCGGGCAAAGCGATGTATCGAGAGATCCTGGTTCCGGTCGATAACTCCGATCCCTCCCTCTGGTCCGTTCACCGGGCCATAGAGATCGCCGAGCGCTCCGCGGGGCGCCTCACCGGGAACCACGTCTACGCCGCGCGTCTCCACGACATCCGTTTCCGTCAGCTCGAGACGGGCCTTCCGGCCCAATTCCAGACGGCGGACGAGCTCAAGCGCCAGCGGAAGATCCACGACAAGCTCATCGAGAAGGGCCTCCAGCTCATCTCGGACTCCTTCCTCGATCAGACCGAGAAGGCGTGCCGTGAGGCCGGCGTCGGCCTCACCCGGCAGCTTCTGGAGGGCATCAATTATGAGGAAATCATCCGGGAGGTGAACGAGGGCGAGGGCCGCCTGCCCAGCCTCATCGGCTTTGACCCCAACATCGCGGACAAGTACGACGGGGGAGAGCACGTGCGCGGCGATGTCCGCCTGGGAGAGGACGGCCGCATCGTGGCCGAGGACGAGTCTCAGGACGAGAGGGAGGCGGGCACCAGCGGCCGTGCGTACGACCTGCTGGTCATGGGGGCCCACGGCATTGGCCGCCAGGAGTACTCCCAACTCGGCGGCGTGGTTTCACGGGTCCTGCGCAGGGCCGAGAAGGACATGCTCGTGGTCCGCAACGACCGCCCCCTGGAGGGCGGCAAATGGATGGTGTGCGTGGACGGCTCGGCGTACAGCTACAACGCGCTTCGCCTGGCCCTGGAGATGGCGCGCGACTTCGACGCCAGCCTCTGGGTCTGTTCCGCTTTCGATGTGGAATACCACCACGTCGTGTTCGGCAACATCAAGGATGTCCTGTCGGTGCAGGCCTCGAAGGTCTTTAAATTCGAAGAGCAGGAGGAACTCCACAACAACATCATCGACAAGGGTCTCCTCAAGCTGTGCAAGGCCAACCTGAAGCGGGCCCAGGTGATGGCTGAAGAGTTTCCCGAGGTTCCGGTCGAGACGCAGATCCTCATCGGCAAGCCCTTCGACTGTATCCTGCGCTGGGTGGACGAGGTGGCTCCCTCCCTCCTGGTGTTGGCCCGCCACGGGAGCCACCGGATCGAGGGTACCGAGCTGGGCTCCCAGGCCGAGAACCTTGTGCGCCTGGCCGATACCAGCGTCCTCCTGGTGGGCGCCCTGGACGTGCGCCCCGAGGAGATTCCCTGGATCGAGGAAGACGGCGAGACGGGGCTGGAATGGGCGCCACAGGCGGACGTGCGCATCCTTCGGGTGCCGCCCTTCGCCCTGGGGATCGCCCGCCGGGCGGTGGAGGAGTTCGTCCTGGACAACTACGGCTCTGGGGCCAATGGCACGTACGCCGGAGAGGCTCACAGCGAGGGCCTCGACGGTGATCACGCCGGGGGCGAGACTCCCGGCGCTCCCGTCCCGCCGCTGGGCACGAACGGCCTGCCCCTGGTCACCAACGAGCGCCTGGATCAGGCCATCAAGAAACTTCTTCCCACCCACATGCAACTCATCATGGGCATCGGCACCGCCGAGGAGTTGGCGCTGGCCGAAGTGAAGGCGCAGGAAGCCATGAAGCGCACTCACGTGGAAGGGAACGAGGCCGACTCGCCGCCCGCGGTTCCCACCATTTCCACCACGTGCCCCTACACCGGCCACGTCCAGACGCGGGAGCGCACGGTGGCGGACCCGGTGGTGTGGACCGAGGAGGCCTTCCAGCGCCTGAGGAACGTCCCGCTCATCGCGCGGCCGCTAGCGCGCAACACGGTGGAGCGCTTTGCACGGGAGCACGACGTCTGGCGCGTTACGACCACGGTCATGGACGAGAACAAGGAGGCCATGATTGCGGCCGACGAGTTCGACGTGGATACCATGCTGGTCATGTTCCGTGAACTCCAGTCCAAGCAGCTCAAGGCCACGGCCGAAGGCGTGGACGGGCTCACTCCCGAGATGCGCAGATTCATCGAAGAGGCCAAGGCCAACGGCGTGACCCGCTGCCCCGTGCGTGACGTGGCCGAGCAGGCCGAGGCGTGCCCGGTGGATCTCAAGACGGTGAGCCCCGAGGATGCGAAGGCCGCGGTACAGGCGTTCATGGAGCAGGGCGACGACCGAGAGTGAGCGGCCACGGGGAGGATCCGGTCGGAGCGGTGTGGGGAGGGGCAGGACCCCTCCCGATCCCGGACTTTCCCGTGTCGCCTTCGTCCTGGACCGTGGCCGACGCGGAGATGTCGATGTCCGCCCACACGGACGCACCGGTGCCCCATGTCGTCGCCTGGAACCTGACGCGCCGGTGCAACCTGGCGTGCTCGCACTGCTACATCTCCGCTGGCGCCTGGCACGGCGGCGAGGGCGAGTTGGGCACGGAGGCGTGCCGGGCCATCCTGGACCAGGTCCTGGAGGTCAACCCGTCGCTTCTGCTGATTCTGAGCGGGGGCGAGCCCCTCGTGCGCGACGACCTGGAGGAGCTGGCGGCCCACGCCGCGGAGGCCGGCGCCACGGTGGTAGTGGGGACCAACGGCATCGGGCTCACCGACGCCCGCATCGAATCGTTGATGGAGGCCGGGGTGAGGGGGGTGGCCGTGAGCGTCGACTCCCTCCGCCCCGAATACCACGACCGCTTCCGCCACGGCGGCGGCGCCCTGGCCGACACGCTGGCCTCCGTGGACCGCCTCGTAGCGCACGAGCTGGACTTCGTGGTGCAGACCACGTTGACCCGGGGCAACCGCCATGAGGTGAACGGGCTCGCGGCGTGGGCCGCCGACCGGGGCGCCGTCTCGTTCAACCTGTACTTCCTCGTGCCCACGGGGCGGGGCGACCGGATGAAGGGGCTCCCGCCGGAGGAGAACGAGGAGGTCCTTGAGGAGTTGGTAGCGCTGGAAGAGCGGTATCGGGGCCGGATGATGGTGCGCTCCAAGTGCCAACCCCAGCTAATGCGGCACGTCTTCGAGGCGACGGGCGAGTCGCCCCTCCACAACTACCGGACGCGCTGCCCGTGTGGCGTGCACTACTGCCGCATCACCCCCGAGGGGAAGCTCACGCCGTGCCCGTACCTTCCCGCCGTGGCCGGCGACCTCACCCGGGAGCCCTTCCGCCGGGTCTGGGAGAAGGCCGCCCTCTTCCAGGCCCTCCGCCACGGCGAGCTGGGAGGGCGGTGCGGCCGCTGCGAGTACCGGGAGGTGTGCGGCGGCTGCCGCGCCCGGGCTTACGCCCTCACCGGCGACCCCCTGGGCCCCGACGACTCGTGCGCCTACGACCCGCCTGGGGACCGCGCCCTGGTCCGCCCTCGGGGCGAGGTGGGGTACGGCGATGCCGCCGAGCCCGAGTTGGTCTGGACCGAGGGCGCCCGGAACCGGCTGAATCGGATTCCCAGCTTCGTTCGAGGGGTTGTCACGAAGCGGGTCGAGGCTTTCGCCCGCGAGCGAGGCTACCAAGCGGTGGATCTGGAGGTCATGGCGGAGGTGCGCCGGGCCCTTCCCGTGGACTTCTCCAAGCGCCTGCCCTTCTTCCTCGAGCGCGCCGACGCTGAGGAGGTGGACCGTGCGTAGCCTGATCGGAGCCCTGGCCGCACTGGTCCTCCTGGCCGAGCCCGCCCTGGCCCAGGAGGCCGCCCGCCGGTACGGCGACTTCCCCGTCATCGGGAGCCGCGCCGCCGTCTGGGTGGCTGCCCAACTCCACCTCTTCTTCGCCGCCTTCGTCCTGGGCGTTCCCATGTTCGCCGTGGTGGCCGAGGTCATCGGCATCAAGTCGGGCGAGGAGCGTTTCGACAAACTGGCCAAGGAGTTCACGCGCCTCCTCCTGGTTTCGTACTCGGCCACGGCCGTCTGGGGGGCGGTCCTCGTCTTCGCCCTCGTCACCCTCTACCCCGGCGTCTGGACCTACCTGGCCGAGATCTTCGATGTCTCCATGTGGGTCTACGTGGGGATCTTCTTCTTTGAGTCGGCCACCCTCTACCTCTACTACTACGGGTGGGACCTCTGGAAGGAGGGGCGGGCCAAGTGGTTCCACTGGGGTCTGGGCATCTTGCTCAACCTCTGGGGGACGACGGTGATGTTCATCGCCAACTCGTGGCTCACCTACATGATGAGCCCCCCTGCTGAGGTCACGCCGGACACGGCGCCGGGCATGGTGCAGTTCTGGAGCGCCTTCGCCAACGCCACCTGGATGCCCATCAACATCCACCGTCTCATTGCCAACGTGGTCTTCGGCGGAGCCATCGTGGGCGCCTACGCAGCGTACCGCTTCCTCATGGCCGAGACCGACGAGGAGCGGGCCCACTACGACTGGATGGGCTACATCGGGAACTTCGTGGCCATCAGCGCCCTCATCGTCCTCCCGTTCGCCGGCTACTGGTTGGGCCGGGAGATCTACGAGTTCAACCAGCAGATGGGGATCACCATGATGGGCGGCTTCATGAGTTGGCTCTGGATCGTCCAGGCCTTCCTCATCGGCGTTCTCTTCCTCACGGGCAACTACTACCTGTGGGTAGGGATGGGACGCATTCCCGGCGCCGAGCGCTTCCAACCGTACACCAAGTACATGCTGGTTGTCCTGGTCCTGGGCGTCATCGTCTGGGCCACCCCCCACTCCATGATCGCTTCCCGCGACGAGATCAGCGCCATGGGCGGGCAGTTCCACCCCTTCCTGGGAGTGCTGGGCGTCATGAGCGCCAAGAACACGGCGGTGAACCTCATGATCCTGACCACGTTCCTCTCCTTCCTCCTCTACCGGAGGGCCAACAAGGAACCGGTGGTCGGGTGGGCCGGACGGGGGACCATGGTCCAGGGCGCCCTCTTTGGGATCGCCGCGCTGGTGGTCCTCTTCTACGGCGTGTACGGCTACTTCGTCCCGGCCATCGTCCGCATCGGCTTTTCGGTCTACCAGGTGCTGGCCGTCCTCTCCACCATCGTGGCGGTGGTGGTTCTGGACGTCCTCATGCTCCGCGGCGCCACCTCCCGCGGCGAGATCCGCTGGGGTCAGATGCCCCCCCGCTCCCAGTACGCCCTCTTCATCCTGGCCGTGACCTTCACCTGGCTCATGGGTCTCATGGGCTTCGCCCGGAGCGGGATCCGCCAGCACTGGCACGTCTTCGAGGTCATGCGAGACACCAGCGTCGACGCGGCCACACCGGCGCTGGGCTACGCCTCCGTCGTCATCTCGGTGTGCGTCCTCATCTTCCTGGGTATGGTGGCCTTCATCTTCTGGGTGGGCGGCCTGGCGGAGAAGCCGATCATCACCAAGGCGGCCCGCGGCGAAGGCCCCCACGCCGCCCTGCAGCCCGCCGGGGGCGACTGAGCCATGCTGTTGCAGAATCTGAAGATCGTCCTGGTGGTGTTGGGTACGCTGGGCCTCTACACCTGGGTGGCCAACGCCATTCCCCAGGTGGAGTCGGAGGTGCCCGCCCAGCTCTCCTTCGGCGCCGACGTGACCCCTGAGGAGCTCGTGAGCGCCGGCGGGCAGCTCTTTGCGGGGGCCGGAGCGTGCGTCACCTGCCACGGGCTCGAGGATCGGGCGCCGGCGCTCCTCTCCGACTACGGTGGGGCCGGGCCCATCGGCCAACGATGCGCCGACCGGGTCGAGGGGATGGACTGCAAGGAATACCTCTACGCCTCCCTCGCCGACCCTTACTCCTACCTGGTGGAGCCCTTCGGGCCCATCATGCCCGACCAGCGCATCAACCTCTCCGAGGATCAGCTCTGGTCACTGGTGGCGTACCTCCAGGACCAGGGCGGGGAGGTGACCGTAACCGGCGCCGACCTCCAGAGCACTCAGGCGTCGTCCGCGGGCGGCGCCGCGAGCCAGGGCGGCGGCGGCGCCGCCACCGCCGCGGCGTCGGGCCCCTCCAGCGACGCCACCGAGGCCACAGCCGTCATGCAGGCCAACCTCTGCTTCGGGTGCCACAAGCTGGGCGACCAGGGGGTGGTGCTGGGCCCGCCCTTCGACGGCATCGGATCCCGGCGGGACGCCGCCTACCTCCGAAACTCCATCCTGAACCCGAACGCCGAGGTGCCCGAGGGCTACCAGGAGGTGGCGGGGCTCATGCCGCCCAACTTCGGACAGATGCTCACCGCCGGGCAGCTCGAGACCATCGTCCAGTTCCTGGCGAGCCAGAGGTAGGAGGGACGATGCGCTTTCTCGACACTCCGTTCCGGCAGGCGTTGGCCGTCCTCGTCGTCGCCTACGTCCTCATCGACTTCGGCATCCCCTACATCCCGCCGCTCTTCGGGGTAGACAGCGCCCCCGTCCCCAACACGGTGGTCCTCCAGTACCTCCTCACTGTGCTGGCCGGCCTCCTCCTCTGGGTGAGCGACAACGACGAGCGCTGGACGGAGTTCAAGCGGCCCATCCAGGAAGTCCTGGTGCGGCCCGACAAGAGGGTGGGTCGGGCGGTGCTCCTGGTGGCCGTGCCGGTCCTGGTGGCCTTCGTGACGTGGGGGCGGGTGAAGCCCGAGGTCACGGCGCCCCCCTCCTTCCGCTCCATCCATCCGGCGCCCCCCAGGTCCATCACATTCCAGGGCGAGACAATGCAGCTCGCCGGGCTGGAGAACCCGCTCCGGAGCGAGGGCTCCCTGGAGGCCCACAACGAGGTTGGGAAGCGGGTCTACTACCAGAACTGCCTCCCCTGCCACGGCGACGCCCTGGACGGCCTGGGTCACTACGCCCACGGTTTCAACCCGGCGCCGCTCAACTTCCAGGACGTGGGGACCATCGCCCAGCTCACCGAGAGCTTCGTCTTCTGGCGCGTCGCCAAGGGCGGACCCGGGCTCCCCCGGGAGGGGACCCCCTGGAACTCGGCCATGCCCGCATGGGAGAACCTCCTCACCGCTGACGAGATCTGGTCGGTCATCCTCTTCCTCTACGAGCAGACGGGGAACGATCCCCGCACCTGGGAGGAAGCAGGGGCCGAGGAAGGGGAGCACTGATGGACGCCCGCACCGCCGGCCCCGGAGCCGGCACCCGCCGCGCCGCCGCCCTCGCCGCCGGGCTCCTGTGCGCCGCCGCCCTCGCCCTCGTGGCCCTCGCGCCGACGCCCGCTGGGGCCCAGGTGGAGGGCGCGGCCGTCTACGACCGCTGGTGCGCCGGGTGCCACGGGGTGGACGGAGACGGGCAGGGCCCGGCCGCGGGGAGGATGCTCCCCCGGCCCCGGGACTTCACCGTGGGCCTCTACCAGATCCGCTCCACGGGCACCGGGGAGCTCCCCACCGACGAGGACATCCTCCGCGTTATCGACGAGGGGATGCCGGGCACGGCCATGCCCGGGTGGTCCGAGGTCCTGACCCGAGCCGAGCGCAACGCCCTGGTGGAGTACCTCAAGACCTTTTCACGCTTCTTCGCCTCCTCGCCCGAGCCCGAGCCGCTGGACTTCCCCAGGGCCCCCGGCTCCTCCGAGGAGAAGCTGGTGCGTGGCCGGGAGGTCTTCGAGCTAATCGAGTGCAACCGCTGCCACGGCCCCGCCGGCCGCGGCGACGGGACCTCGTCGCCTACCCTGGAGAACGACGAAGGCCACCCCACCGTGGCCGCCGATCTCACCGAGGGGTGGATGTTCAACGGCGGGGGCACGGTGGAGGACATCTACCGGCGCCTCCGCACTGGGCTGGACGGCACCCCCATGCCCTCCTTCTCGGACCTGGTGGACGCCGAGGTCATCAGCTCCGAGGATCTCTGGAGCCTGGCCCACTACGTGCGAAGCCTCTCCCCCGGGGAGCGCCCCCCGGTGCGCGAGGTGGTCACCGCCCGGTTCGCCGAGGAGGGCCCGGTGCCCACCACCCCCGACGACGACGCCTGGGACGAGGTGGAGCGGTACTGGGTACCCATGGTGGGGCAGATCCTCCTCCCGCCCCGGTGGTTCAACCCCCGGGTGGACGGCCTCTGGGTCCAGGCGCTCCACGACGGCCAGGAGCTGGCCGTCCTGGTGACCTGGAGCGACCCCTCCCGGAGCCCTGATCCGGCGTGGGACGAGTGGGCGACCAAGGTGATGGAGGTCATGGACCACCCCGACGCGGGGTCCACGGCGGGCGCGGGGCCGGGGGACCGGCTCACCGTGCAATTCCCGGCCACGGCCACCGAGGGGATGGAGCGTCCGTTCTTCCTCCAGGGTGACGCCCGCCGTCCCGCCTACCTGTGGACGTGGCGGAGCTGGCAGGCCGGACCCGTGGAGGCGGAGGCCCGGGGGCTGGGCGCGGAGCAGCCCCAGCCCGCCGACGGCCAGGACGTGACCACGGCGGCGGTGTGGGAGGCGGGCCAGTGGCGCGTTCTCTTCAGCCGCTCCCTCACCACGGAGGGGGAGGATGACCCGCCTTTCGCCGTGGGGACCGCCATCCCGATGGCCTTCCAGGCCTGGGACGGCGACAACGGAGAGCAGGGGGCCCAAGGCTCGGTAAGCACTTGGTACTTCCTCTCCCTGCAGCAGCCCACCCCCATGGCGGCCTACGTGGCCCCGGTGGTAGCGTTGGCGCTGGCGTTCGGCCTGCTGCTCCTGATGGTGCGGCGCGCCCAGAGGCGGGAGGAGGGGGCCCAGGCTCCCGCGTCCCGTGTGTGATGCTCGACAATCTCGGCTCTCCGGCGTGTCCGGGAGCCATCCGTACGAACGAGGAGGAACCATGTTCGCCAAGCCCACGACAGGACTCGCCCTGCTGCTCGCAACATTCCTGGCCGCCGGGTGCGGCGGTGGCGGAGACGCCGGAGGAGGCCCGGGCGCCGCGGCGGGCGACGACGAGCCCATGACCTCGTCGGTGGACGCTTCCACCGCAGGGAACGTCTCCGGGACGGTGAGCTTCACCGGCACCCCGCCGGCCCCCGAGCCCATCGACATGACCGAGGAGCAGGTGTGCGCCGAACAGTACAGCAGTCGGCCCACGACCCAGACCGTGGTGGTGGGGGACGGAGGCGGCCTGGCCAACGTCTTCGTCCACGTCCGTGAGGGGCTTTCGGGGCACACATTCCCCACGCCCTCCGCGGCCGTCCTCGACCAGGAGGGGTGCCGCTACCACCCCCACGTCCTGGGTCTCCAGACCGGGCAGACCATGACCATCAGGAACTCGGACGGGGTCCTCCACAACATCAACGCCTCCCCCTCGGAGAACCGGCCCTTCAACGTGAGCCAGCCGGTGGAGATGGACACGGAGCGCTCCTTCCCGGTGGAGGAGGTCATGATCCCCCTTCGCTGCGACGTGCACGGGTGGATGGCCGCCTACGTGGGCGTTCTTCCTCACCCCTACCACTCGGTGACCGCCACCGACGGGTCCTTTTCCCTTGAGACGCTCCCGCCAGGCGACTACGTGGTGGAAGCGTGGCACGAGCGCTACGGGGTCCAGACGCAAAACGTGACCGTGACCACCGGCGGGACCGCCGAGATCACCTTCGAGTTCAACGAGGCGATGGCGGGGAACCCGGTGCCGCTGGCTGAGCCGTGGGTCTTGACGCACCAGGGCGAACCCGGGCACGCCGTCGGAGCGGACCGTCCGTAGCACTGGCCCTTTCGGTCGGGGCCCGCGGGCCGTGGGCCCCGACCCGCCTTCGGCGAGGAGAAACGCATGGATGTACTGAGCTGGCTGCTTCCCGAGAGCTTTTCCACCTTCGGGCGTGACATCGACCGGCTGTACTACGTCATCCTCTGGATCACGGGCGTGGTCTTCGTGCTCACGGAGGGGCTGCTGGTGTGGATCCTCGTCCGTTATCGGCACCGGGAGGGGAGAAGGGCGGCGCACATCCACGGCCACCGTACCCTCGAGATGGTGTGGACGACTGTCACGGGAGTCATCGTCCTCGGCCTTGCCGTCGCCAGCACCGGCGTCTGGCACCACGTCAAGCGAGATGTCCCCGCGGGGGCCATGGAGGTCATCGTCACCGCGAAGCAGTATGAATGGAACGTTACCTATCCCGGCCCAGACGGCCTGCTGGGTACCGACGACGACTTCACGCGACGCAACGCCCTGGACGTGCCCGACGCCCGGCCGGTCCTGGTCCACCTCCGCTCCGAGGACGTCATCCACTCCTTCTTTCTCCCGGAGCTCCGGGTAAAGCAGGACGCCCTTCCCGGCAAGAGTATCCGGGTCTGGTTCGAGGCCACCCGGCCGGGCACGTACGTCATCGGCTGCGCCGAACTCTGCGGACTCGGCCACTACCGGATGCAGGGCCAACTCACCGTCCACGCCGCCGCCGACTACCAGGACTGGATGCAGGCCGCCCTGGCCGAGGCGGACCAATGATCCGGCGCGCGCAACGATTCAACCGGAAGCCCACGGGAGTGTCTCGATGAGTACGAGCGAAGCCGCAGTGCAGGCCCACCTCCACGAGCACGGCGGTCACGACCACGAGGAGCCCTTCCTCCGCAAGTACATCTTCTGCACCGATCACAAGATGATCGCCCGGCAGTTCCTCTTCATGAGCCTCTTCTTCCTGCTGGTGGGCGGGCTGCTGGCCGCCATGATGCGCTGGCAGCTCGGCTTTCCCAGTCAGCCCATGCCGGGAGCCGGGGGCTTCCCCGACACCATGGCGCCGGGAGGAATCGTCCTCCCCGAGTTCTACAACTCGCTGGTGACCATGCACGGCACCATCATGATCTTCTTCGCCATCATGCCGCTCTTGGTGGGGCTCTTCGGGAACCTCCTCATCCCGCTCCAGATCGGCGCTCCGGACATGGCCTTTCCCCGGCTCAACATGGCGTCCTTCTGGATCGCCGTCCCCGCAGGACTCCTCATGTTGAGTTCCTTCTTCGTGGAGGGCGGTGCGGCCGGGGCGGGGTGGACCTCGTACGCCCCACTGTCTGCCTCGGGCGAGTGGACCGGCGTGTACCTGGGGCAGCAGCTCTGGCTCGTCAGCCTCATCGTGCTCGGGTTCAGCTCGTTGGCTGGGGCCGTGAACTACATCACGACGATCATCTCCATGCGGGCACCGGGCATGACTTGGTTCCGCCTCCCGCTCAGCACGTGGGCCCTCTTCATCACGGCGATTCTGGTGCTCCTGGCCATCCCGATCCTGACGGGCGCGCTCATCATGCTCCTCTTCGACCAGACCATTGGGACCGGATTCTTCCGGCCCGAGGTGGGAGGCGAGCCCATCCTGTGGCAGCACCTGTTCTGGTTCTTCGGTCACCCCGAGGTCTACATCCTCATTCTCCCAGCCATGGGCATCACCTCCGACGTGCTGGCCAATCGGGCGCGCAAGCCCATCTTCGGCTACCACGCCATGGTGTTGGCCATCATCGCCATCGCCTTCCTTGGTTGGATCGTGTGGGGACATCACATGTTCCAGAGCGGTATGAACCCGCTGCTCGGCACCTCCTTCATGATCTCCACCATGGCCATCGCCGTACCTTCGGCCATCAAGACCTTCAACTGGCTGGGCACACTCTGGCATGGGGACATTCACCTCGACGTGCCCATGCTCCACGCCCTGTCCTTCGTGTCCATGTTCATCATCGGCGGCCTGTCGGGGATCTTCATGGCCAACACGCCTGTGGACATGTACATCCACGACACCTACTTCATCGTGGCACATATCCACTACGTGCTGTTCGGCGGGAGCCTCTTCGCCATCTTCGCCGGAATCACGTTCTGGTTTCCAAAGATGTTCGGCCGCATGATGCACGAGGGCGTGGGCAAGGTCCACTTTGTCCTCACGTTCATCCTCTACAACATCGTCTTCTTTCCCATGCACAACCTGGGACTGAGGGGGATGATGCGACGGCTCTACGACCCCACGCAGTACGAGTATCTCCAGCCCCTCCAGCCCATGAACGAGTTCATCTCCATAGCGGCATTCGGGCTCGTGACCGTGCAGTTCCTGTTCGCCGGAAACTTCGTCTGGAGCCTCTTCCGGGGTCGCACGGCGGGGCCCAATCCCTGGAAGAGCAACACCCTGGAATGGTCCGTGCCCTCGCCGCCGCCCCACGGCAACTTCGACGGCATGCCTGTGGTGTACCGTGGGCCGTACGAGTACAGCCACCCTGACGCTGCGGAGGACTACTGGCCCCAGAACCAGCCGCCTCCTCCGGAGGTGGGACCCGGGCCGGAGGTGGCCCTCAGTCCGGCCCCCGAAGGGGTGGGGCCATGAGCACCGCCGCGGCCGGGCGCCTTCCGATGCCCGGAATGAAGGTCTACAACCTCAAGCTGGGCATGTGGATCTTTCTCCTGTCGGAGGTCATGTTCTTCACGGGCTTGATCGGGTCGTACATCATTCTCCGCTTCGCCCACCCGGAGCATTTCGCGGCCCCGGGCGTGGTGCTCAACGTGCCCCTGACGGCTTTCAACACCTTCGTCCTGATCTGCTCCAGCGTGACCATGGTCAAGGCGTTCGCGGCCGTCGAACAAGGCGACCAGAAGGGGCTCCAGCGGTGGCTCCTTGCCACCATCGCTCTAGGGACCTTCTTCGTGGGCGTCCAGGCGGTGGAATACAGCGTGCTCTCGAGCGAGGGCTTCGTGCCCATGGCCGAGCTGTACCACGCCGTGGGCCGCGGGGCGGTCCACGCGGAGGGGGCCGCCGAGGCCGCGGTGGTGGGTGGACCCCTGTACGGGGCCACCTTCTACGCCATGACCGGCTTCCACGGTGCCCACGTGAGCATCGGCGTGCTGTGCCTTCTCTACGTCTACTGGCGTGCCCGGAAGGGAAAATACTCCGCCGCGAGCCTGGGAGGCGTCGAGATCATGGGCCTCTACTGGCACTTCGTCGACCTCGTCTGGATCCTCCTGTTCACCATCGTCTACCTGATCTGAGGAGTTCGCGATGTCAGAGGACGCACACAAGGAATCGCCCTACTTCCTCATCTGGGGGGTCCTCTTCGCCCTGACCGTGGCCGAGGTCTTCTACGCCTTCATGGAACTGCCACAATTCTGGCTCGCCTTCGGGCTCATTGTCATGGCGGTGTGGAAGGCGCTTCTGGTGGCGCTGTACTACATGCACCTCCGCTTCGAGCCCAGGCGCCTCTGGGTCCTGGCGGCGTCGCCTCTTCCCCTGGCGGTGATCCTGGTCGTCGTGGTCATCCAGGAGTTCTAGAAGGGCATGTCGCTCATTCATTTCCACCGCTTTCTCATCGGCACGGCCATCCTCTTCTGCGGAGGCTACGCCGCTCGGGAGTTCGCCGCCGCGTTCCGCGGTGCGGGTATGGGCGCGTTCGTGCTCGGCGCGGTGTTCGCTGTGCTGGGGGCCGGCCTTCTGGTCTATCTCGTCCACCTTCGCCGCTTCCTGGGGTACGATGAGGGGGAGATTTCCGCACGGTAACCTCGCGGCTTCGGTGGGACCTCCCGTCGGTGGCGGTCGTGGCGCTGCTGGTGGCGACGGCGGTCGTCTTCGTAGTCGCCTCACTCCGTATGCCCGACGTGCCGACCTTCGCCCCTACCGATCTTTCGGCGGAGGCGGGGGGGGAGGGGCTCGTGGGCCCCCGGACCTTCACCGTCGACGCCTCAGACCCCGACCGGTGGCGCTTCTTCGACTTCTCCCGGGGCACAGTGGTGGGGCGGCCGGGTCCGCTGGAGTGGGACTTGGCTTTCCGGCGCTTCCAGGTTGCGGTGAACGGCGGGCCAGGCTTCGCGGGCCAGGGAGGTCTGATGGAGCTGACGGGGGTCCCCTTCGATTCAGTGCGGGCAGTGCCGCGGGGCGGGTACGTGGGGTCGGTGGCGGCCGACGACTCCCTCAACGCCGTCGTGGAGCGCTGGTATGATTATTCCTGGACCAGCCACGTTCTCACGCCTCGGCCCACGGTCTACGCCGTGCGCACCGCCGACGGCCGCCACGGGAAGTTCCAGATCATCGGATACTATTGTGAGGGCGCGATCGCGGGATGTCTCACGTTTCGCTACGTCTATCAGGGAGGGGGAGGGACGGATGTCGCCGCGCGTTAGCGGGCACGGTCGGACGGCGGCGCGTTCCCGCGGGCCCTCGTGCCGGGCCGCATGGGGTGCGGTGGGCCTTGCCCTGGCTTGGGGCGGCGCCTCCTGCGAAGTGCCCAACGAGGCGTCGGGAGTCCATGGGACCCCTGTCCACCGGGAGGTCGGGGCGCCCCGGCTCGCCCTCATCGACACCGAGGGCCGCGCCTTCGACCTTCGGGAGGAGACCCACGGGCGGGTGACGCTCGTCTTCTTCGGCTACACGCATTGCCCCGACATCTGCCCGGTCCACATGGCCACCCTGAGTGCTGCCTATAGCGACGTCGAGCCCGAAGTCCGGGACCGGATCCGTGTGGTCTTCGTGTCAACGGATCCCGAGCGGGACACCCCTCAGCGCCTCCGAGCCTGGCTGGACGGATACCATCGCTCCTTCGTTGGTGCTCGCGGGGCTCTGGACGAGATCAACGGGGCTCTGGCCGGGCTCCAGCTCCCGGGAGTTGCGGTCATCCCTTCGGAGCACGGCGAGGGCGCGCCCAATATCGGGCACCCGTCCGCCATCGTGGCGTTCGGCCCCGACGGGCGGGCCCGCGTCCGCTACCCTTTCGGCATGCGGAGGGCTGACTGGCTACGCGACCTCCCCCGCCTGGCCCGGGAGCGCTGACCTCCTGACATCCATCGTAGGCGCCTGAGGAGGCTCTCCATGCAGTGGTGGTGCGTCGCCCGAACGGAGGCATGGAGCTGGCAGTGGCAGCCCTTGGTCGGAGTGTGGGTCGTGCTCGCTGTCCTGACCGTCGGTTACCGGCGGCTCCGCCGCTCTGTCGAGGAAGAGGGCGGGGACGTAGGGCCGAGTTGGAGGCCTACGGCGTTCGGCGGCGGCCTCTTCCTGCTGTGGGTATCGCTCGACTGGCCGTTGGGGCCGCTGGGCGCGAGCTACTTTGCTAGCGTGCACATGGCCCAATATGTGGCCGTGGGGGTGGCAGCGCCGGCGCTCCTCCTCATCGGCCTCCCCGACGGCGCCTTCCGACGGATCGAAACCCGCCCGCGGGTCCTGCGGATACTCGGGGCACTCACCCATCCCCTGGTGGCGTTCTCCCTGTTCAACGGGGTCATGACCGTAACCCACTGGCCGTCGGTGGTGGAGGTTCTCATGCGAAGCCAGATGGGCTCGTTTGGCCTCGATGTCTCGTGGCTGGTGGCCGGGCTGGTGTTCTGGTGGCCAGTGGTTGCCCCGGTGCCGGCTCGGACCGCTTTCTCGCCCCTGGCGAAGATCGGGTACCTGGCCCTGAACGCGTTCCTGATCCGGCCCCCGTTCGCCATGATGGTCTTCAGCGCGGACCCCATCTACCGGATCTACGAACTCGCGCCTCCACCCGCGGGCGACGCCCTGGATGACCAACAACTCGGCGGCGTGATCATGAAGATCGGCGTCGCCTGGGTCATGTTCGCCGGAGTGGTCGCGGTCTTCCTCCGCTGGGTGCGGACGGAGGCGGCGGCAGCGAAAGGGGGTGGAGGCTGAACCTCCGGCGCGGCTTAGCGCTCAGGTGTATTCGGTGTCCTCTGCCCGGTGAGCTGCCAAGAGGAACAGGCCCATGGCAAAGCCGGTCAGGACGTTGGCCAAGGAGATCCAGCCGAGGCCGATCTGGGCCACGGCTCCCTGCAAGATGGTCTGGTCGGCCAACAGGATCCCCATCTCCAGGACGACGAAGACGATGAATGCCACGAGTCCCGGGTGCAGGGCAAGCGCATGCATCCTCTGTACCATGGCCGAGATGACGATCCCGAGAACGCCGAAGGTGACGAGGTGAACCACCGTGAAGAGAGCCACCATCTCCATGCGAACCTCTGTCACGGTGGCGGGGTCGACGCCCTGGAAGAGGACGCTGCCGAGGAGGGACGGAGTGTAGAGCACCTCGTGGACCGCGGCGTCGACAACGGCCATGACCAGGGCCACAGTGGATCCGCCGATGGCCCCTCCATAGAAGGCGTCGTAGAGGAAATCAGCCAGGGGTGACGCACCATCGCGAGGTGTCCGCCGACGGTCGACGGCAACGTCAACAGGGTCGTCCACGCATGCCTCCTCGGCGCCGTGTCGGCGCCCACCGGGTCTGAAAGCCCAAAACACGGTACGTGTCGGTAGACCACCGGGCAAGTTCGAAGCGTTGTCCGGTGACGCGGCGCGTTTGACGGCCATGTCCAGCCACGCCGCTTCGTCGGATCGGTGTCGCCCCTGAGACTGCGCCGGCGGAGGCGCTGAAGGCGGAGTGTGGTCGGCGCACGACGGTCCTACGTAGCCGACCTCTCGTGGACCCAGTCGACCAGGAACGCAACCTGATCGGGATCGGTGGTCCGGTGGATGCCGTGGCCCAGGTTGAAGACGTGGGCCGCCGCGGCCGCCCCCTCGGACAGCACCCGGTCGATGGCCGAGCCCAGCGTGGCGCGATCGGCAAAGAGGTAGGACGGGTCCAGGTTGCCCTGCAACACCGTGGCGGTGCCCAGACGGTCCACCGCTAGGGACAGGGGCACCGTCCAGTCCACAGCCAGGACATCCGCACCGACGCGGGCGGCCTCTTCCAGGAGGTGATTGCCGCCGTTGGCGAAGTAGATCACGGGACGGTCCACCTCGGCCTTGATGTCAGCCACCACCCGCTGGAGCAGAGGTAACACGCGGCGCCGGTAGGTCCCGGCGTCGAGTAGCCCCACCCACGAGTCGAAGAGCATGACGGCGTCTGCGCCCGACCGTGCCTGTGCCGTCAGATAGCGGGCCATGGAGGTACCCAGGAGTTCCAGCAGGTGGGCGGCGGCCTCGGGTTCCGCCCGGAGGAAGGACCGGGCCTCCATGAAATCCTTCGACCCCCCCCCTTCCACCAAATAGCAGAACAGCGTGAAGGGGGCCCCGGCAAAGCCGATGACCGCCCGATCGTGGGAGAGCTCAGACCGTACCAGGGAAATGGCCTCGGTCACGAAAGGCACGTGCTCTTCCGCGTCCAGTGGCCGGAGGGTGCGGGCCTGCGACGGCGACCGCACCGGATCGTCGATGACCGGGCCGGGGGCGAAACGCAGCGATACGCCCATCCCCTCGAGGGGTGTCATGATGTCGCTGAAGATGATGGCGGCGTCCAGGTCGAACCGCTCCATGGGTTGGAGCGTGATGCGAGCGGCCAGCTCCGGCGTCTTGGTGGCCGTCAGGAAGTCCACCTTCCGGCGGAGCGCCCGATACTCCGGGAGGTAGCGACCGGCCTGGCGCATGATCCACACGGGTGTGGGGTGGCCGCGCTCCCCCCGAGCGGCGCGTTCGAAGAGGGTGAGGCCGTCAGGCATCCGAGACTTCCCGGCGGCGGAGCACGGCTTCCGCGGTCTCGAGGGTGCGCGTGACGTCATCCCGAGTATGGGCCAGGGACCAGAACCACGCCTCGTAACCGCTGGGAGGGAGGTGGATGCCCGCGCTCAGCATCCCGTGGAAGAACCCAGAAAAACCAGGCTCGGAAGCCGCCGCCGCGGCTGCGGTGGTCCAGTCGACCACAGGATCCTCGGAGAAGAAGAGCGATCCCATGCCCCCGGCGCGGTTCCACTGGAGCGGAACGCCGAGGCGGCGGGTCAGGTCGGCGAAGCCGTCGTCGAACAGCCGCCCCAGCGTCTCCAGGTGGTCGTGGATGGACGGGTCGTCGCGGAGCGTGCGCAGCGTGGCCAGCCCCGCCGCCACCGCCATAGGGTTGCCCGACAGCGTTCCGGCCTGATAGACCGGCCCGTCGGGCGCGATGTGGCGCATCAAGTCGGCGCGCCCGCCGTAGGCGCCTACGGGAAGCCCACCCCCGATGACCTTGCCCAGCGTCACGAGATCGGCCTGGACTCCATACCGCCCCTGGGCTCCCTCGGGCCCGACGCGGAAGCCCGTCATGACCTCGTCGAAGATCAGGAGCGCGCCGTGGCGAGAGCAGCGCTCGCGCAACCCCTCGAGGAAACCGGGCGCTGGTGGGATGCATCCCATGTTGCCCGCCACCGGTTCCACGATGATGGCGGCGATCCGTCCGTCGTGGGCGCCGAAGAGGGCGTCCACCGTCTCCAGGTCATTGTACTCCGCCACCAGCGAAGTCCGGGCCGTCTCACCGGGTACGCCCGGACTTGAGGGTACGCCGAGGGTGGCGGCACCCGAGCCGGCCTCGACCAGGAAAGCGTCTGCGTGGCCGTGGTATCCGCCGCGGAACTTGACGACGCAGTCGCGCCCCGTGGCCGCCCGTGCCAGGCGCAGCGCGCTCATGGTGGCCTCGGTGCCGGAGTTGACCATGCGAACCACCTCCAGACCCGGTACCATCTGCACCATCATCTCGGCCAACTCCACCTCTCCTTCCGTGGGCGTGCCGAACGACGTGCCCCGTGCCAGCGCGTGGGCCAGGGCCTCGCGCACGGCCGGGTGGTCGTGTCCCAGGACCATGACGCCCCACGAGCCGATGTAGTCCAGGTACTCGTGGCCGTCCACGTCCATGAGTCGCGCACCCCGCGCGCTCCGGATGAAGCGGGGGGTGCCGCCGACGCTCTTGAAGGCGCGCACGGGGCTGTTGACCCCGCCGGGCAGGACCCGACGGGCCCTCCGGAAGAGAGCCTCGCTTGTGGGGGTATCCCTGGGCGCGGAAGTGGGGTGGTCGGCCATGGTGGTGCCGTGTGGGGTGGAGGACATGCAAGTTCTACGAGGCGGGGAAGAGGGAGGCACACGCCTCCACGAGAGCCACCAAGGAGCTGTCGGCGGCCACAACGGGATCGGCGACGCCGGCCCGCCGCAGCGCGGCGGAGGTGGTGGGGCCGATGGCAACGCAGGGAGAGCCCTGAAGCGCTGCACCAAGATCGTGGTCCAGCGCGGCAGCCAGCGAAGCCACGGCCGATGGGCTGGCGAAGGTCACGGCGTCCACGCCCCGGGCCAGGTCGGCGTGCACCCGGACCGCGTCGGGTGGGGTGGCCACCGTGCGGTAGGCTTCGACGCGGTGGACCCGAGCGCCGGCCCTGGCCAGCCCCTCCTCGAGGGTTCCGGCGGCGCCCGATGCGGCGGGAAAGAGCACCCGCGCGCCGGCCAGTTGCCGACTCCGTGCCAGGGCCTCGACCACCCCCGCCGCGCCGTGTCCGTCGCCGACCGTGTCCACGGACCACCCCCGGCTCCGGGCCGCCTCCGCGGTGGCGGCGCCAACGGCGGCCACGGCGGGGCGGTCGGGTGGCGCCTCCAACCGGTCGGCGACGGCGTAGACGCCCCGGGCGCTTGTGACCACCACCCAATCCCAGGTGGACAGGTCCGCCAGCGCCCGCTCCAGTGGGGCTCCGTCGGCGGGCCCTTCGAAGGCCATGGTGGGCCAGACGAGCACCGTGGCGCCGACGCGCTCCAGCCCCGCTACCAGCGGGTCGGCCGCCTGGCCGTCCCGGGTGGTAGCCACCACCCGCCCGTCCAACCGCTTCACGCGCTACCGCCCAGCCGCTCCGGCGGCCGACCCGCCCACGGCACGTGGGCCAGGGAGTCGAGGCCCAACTCCGCCAGGAGTGCCTCCGCCACGGCCACGCCCAGCGCTTCCTCGTCGTTGGCCTCCCGGAGCTTGTGGACCCGGACCACACCCTGGTCCAGGGCCACCGCGGCTTCCAGCGTCAGGCCATACCCGCCGAAGGTGGCCAGGGCTCCCACCGGGGCCTGGCACCCGGCTTCGAGGCGCCGGAGGCAGGCCCGCTCCGCCGTCACCCGCTTCCGGGTGGGAAGGTGGTCCAGGCGTCCGACCAGGTCGGACATGGGCGCGTCGTCTTCGCGGATCTGAAGGGCCAGGGCGCCCTGGGCGGCGGCCGGGAGCATGATGTCGGTGGACAGCAACTCGGTGATGGCGCCGTCCAGGCCGAGCCGCCTGAGACCCGCCGCGGCCAGGACAACCGCATCGAAACGTCCTTCCTCCACTGCATCCAGACGGGTCGGTACGTTGCCTCTCAGATCCCGGATGTCCAGGTCGGGGCGGGCCTCGGCCAAAAACCGCTGCCTGCGCACGCTGGCCGTGCCCACCGACGAGCCCGCCGGCAGGGCACACAGGTCGCCCAGGGCGCTGACCAGCGCGTCGCGCGGATCCTCACGCACCGGGATGGCGCCCAGGGCGAGTCCGGCGGGAAGGCGCGTCGCCAGGTCCTTGCACGAATGCACGGCAACGTCGACCTGACCCTCCAGGAGGGCGTCTTCCAACTCCTTCGTGAAGAACGACTGGCCCACCGCGGGCCCCAGGGGCACATCGGTGATGCGGTCGCCCGTGGTGCGGATCTCCACCAGCTCCACAGTCGCGCCGTGGGTTTCGAGGGCGGCGGCCATGGCCCGGGATTGGACCAGCGCCAGCCGCGACCCTCGGGTGCCGAGTCGGAGCCTGGTCATGAGCCCAGCCACCTGGCGGCGTCCTCGGCGTGGTACGTGATGATCACGTCCGCGCCGGCCCGGCGGAATCCGGTGAGCGTCTCCAGGACTACCAGGCGTTCGTCGATCCAGCCGCTGGCGGCCGCTGCCTTCACCACGCTGTACTCCCCGCTGACGTTGTAGACCGCCAGGGGCATGTCAGGAAAGGCGTCGCGGGTGGCCCGGACCACGTCCAGGTACGCCAGTCCAGGTTTGACCATCAGCAGGTCGGCGCCTTGGGCCACGTCCTCGGCGTGCTCGCGCATGGCCTCGCGTACGTTGGCGGGGTCTACCTGGTGAAGACGGCGGTCGCCGAAGCGCGGGGCGCCCCCGGCCGCATCGCGAAACGGCCCGTAGTACGCCGACGCGTACTTGACCGAGTAGGCCAGGATGCCCGTCTCCGTGAGCCCGGCGGCGTCCAGCCCCGTGCGGATGGCAGCCACCATGCCGTCCACTGCGGCCGAAGGGGCTACGAGGTCCGCTCCCGCCTTCGCGAGGGACACGGCGGTCGCCGCAAGACGTGCGCACGTGTCCCGGTGCCGCAGGGCGCCGCCGTTGTCCAGGAGCCCGCAGTGCCCGTGGTCCGTGTATTCGCACAGACAGACGTCGGTGGCCACAACGCCGTCGTATCCCGCGGCCTTCAAGGCCCCGACACCACGCTGAGCAACGCCGTGCTCGGCGGACGCCTGGCTCCCCCATTCGTCCTTCTCGGCGGGGATCCCAAACAGAAGGAGGCCCCCCAGGCCGGCGTCGTTGGCGCGCTCGGCGACCGTACCCAGCGCGTCCACGGGCCAGCGGTGCACCCCGGGCATCGACGGCACCTCGGAAGGGGTGTCCTCCACTTCAGTAACGAACACGGGCCACACCAACTGCGACGGGTGCAGCCTCGTCTCCCTCACCAGGGCGCGGAGCGCCGGCGTGCGTCGCAGACGGCGGAGATCTCGGGTCATGAACGGAGGGGGCTACGGGGAGTCGAGACCATCGAAGCGCGGGCGCGACCCGCCGCCCCGGCCAGCGTCCGGGCCAACCGCCGAGCCTCCGCGAAGCGTCCGGGCAGGCCCGGCCGGGACCACCAGTTCCCGGCCACGTGGAGGCCGCTGGGGATGGGCACGTCGGCGAGCCCGCGCCAGGTCGTGTCCCACGCCGGCATGGACCCCCGAGCCACCGACAGTGGACGGCTGTCGTACCCGGTACACGCGCGAAACTCAGAGACGGCCAGCTCGCCGAGTCCGGCGTCGTCCGGAGGGGCTCCGGCGCGGCTCGGGGCAGCACCCAGGTACGCCGTGTAGACGCCGGGACGCCCGAAGAGGCTGTCGTTGAAAGTCACACCGCGGAGGGCACGATTCCGCTCGGTGAAAGACACCTGGAAGCCCACCCCTCGCAGATCCGTGTCGGCGTGGAGGTGGACGATGCGGAGCACGTTGTAGCGCAGGCCTGCGGCGGCCCGGGCCAGGTCGGGGGCCGCGGCCTCCACGATGGACGCCGTGGCGCCGGCCGGTGGAGTGAGCACCACATGCTCCGCGTCGAAGGCGCCCCCGTCGGCGTGGAGCCGCCACCCGGCGCCCCTGCGCCGGAGGGTGCGCACCGGAGCCGAGAGCCGCACGTGGGGCGCCAGCGCCCGGTGGAGGGCGGCGGGAAGCTCCTGCATGCCGTCGGGAAAGGAACACGCCGGAGCCGATGGGCCGTCCGACGTTCCGGCGCGGAGCAGGCGGGCCAACAGGCTCCTGCGGACGCCGAGACGCCGGAGCACCGGCGCCAGGGCCACGTCGACGTCCATGTCGTCGGGGTCGGAGCCGTACAGCCCACCGAACAGGGGGGCGACGAGGGTCTCGTAGATCTCGCGCCCCACCTTCCGGCGGAAGTAGGCGCCGACCCGCTCGCCCGGTGCGGCACCTGCCGTAAGCGGCTCCACCAGAAAGCGTAGCTTAGCAGCGGTGCCTACCACGTCCGAGGTTGCCAGGGCGCCGGCGGAGAGGGGCACCGCGTGAAGCCTGCCCTCGCGATAGACGAACAGGTCGAGGTCCGGCGAGGCCGTGAGCAGCCGGTCGGTCAGGCCGAGCGCGTCGGTCAGGCGGGCCAGCTCCGGAGTTCGTCGGGTGCGCTGCGGGCCCCACTCCAGGATGCGCCCATCCACGCGCCCACTCCGGATCATCCCGCCGGCCCGGTCGTCCGCCTCGAGGATCACGAAGTCGGCACCGAGGCGTTCCAGCTCCCACCCCGCCACCAGCCCCGTGATGCCGGCTCCGACGATGGCGATCATGTCCGGGTACCCTCGGTAAACGGGCTGGGCGGGAGGTCTCGGTTCCCGTTCGTGCACCATGTTCCGGACCACGGGGTGCACCGACACGGGCTCAGGATACCGGACGGAGCTTCGGGTGCCCCGGCGGCGCCGACCAGGTCCGCCAGGAAGCGGATGAACCCCTCGTCGTCGTGGGGAACCGGCACCCGGTGGAACTCCTTTCCCACGCCCTCGGCGAATTCCCTCAGGTCGTGATCTAGCTCCGCCAGCGTCTCGGACTGCTCGTGCATGAACGAGATGGGCACCACCACCAGTTGGCTCTCTGCCGCAACCCCGATGCGGTCCTCGTTGTCTGGCGACGTCCACCGAATGCGGCGGTTGCCATGGTTCTGGAATCCTACGGCGTATCGATCCGCGCCCAGGCGACGTGCGATGTCCCGGCAGTGCTCGTCCACATACCGGTCGTAGCGGTTGCCCTCGTGGAGGTACTTGAGGGGCGTCCCGTGTACGGAAAAGTAGAGAAGCACGTCGGGGTCGGTCACCTGCAGATCCCTCTCGGCCGCCCATGCGCGGATCTGCTCCGTCCGGAGGCTCACATAGGCCGGGTGGTGGTGCCACCCCGAGACGGCCCGCACCCGAGGGGCCCACGCCGTCGCGTCCAATGCGCTCCGCACGGCCCCCAGGGCCGCCACGGTCGTCGACTGGCCGCAGAAGGGGTATACAGGTAGTGCTAGAAGGTCGGTCACCCCATCGGCCCTTGCCTCCTCCAGGCGCTGGGCGATGCTGGGCCCCGCGAACTGGAACGACGAATAGACGCGGGTGGGGCGGGCTTGGCTCCGCAACTCGACGTCGAGGGCCTCCGCCTGGGCGTCGGCCTGGGCGTTGAGCGGGGATCCCCCGATCTCCCGGTACTCCTCCACCAGTCCAGGCGTCCGCGCGAGGGCCAGCTCACGCGCTCGGGCCCCCGCGGCCTCGCCCGACTGGTCCTCCAGGCCCCCGTTCTGGAGGAAAATGCGCTCCAGGAAGGGCGCGACCGCCTCAGGCGTGGGCTCGGTCGGCTCGCCGAAGTTGATGAGGAGAATGCCCAGGAGTCCGTTGGGTACCATCCCCTGGGTCCGCTTCGGAAAGAAGGTCACCGGAGCCGGCTTGGTCATGTGGCGCCGTCACGAGGTGGGGGAACGTCGAACAGCGCGGCGGCGGCGTCCAGGAGACGGCGACCCTCCTCGGTAGAGCTGTCCGCTTGCCGCAGTGCGACCGTCGGTCCGTGAAGGAGAGAGCGAGCCACGGCCCGTGCCAAGCGATGGGCCTCGGCGCGTGCCTCCGGTGACTGACCACGCGCGAGCCGTTCGGCCTCTTCCCGTGCCCTCCCCAGCACCCGCTCACGGAGGTCCCGGAGCACCAGGACCGCGTGGCGGCTCCTCAGCCACGCCCCGAACGACGCCACTTCGGCCTCGACGATGGCTTCGGCCTCGGGCACCTTCTTCAGTCGCTTCGACCGTGCCTGGTCCACCTCCCGGGCCACGCGGTCGAGGTCTACGAGGTGGATGCCGTCCAGCTCCGTCAGGGCAGGATCGAACGCCCTGGGGTGGGAGAGGTCGACCAGGTAGCGCACACGGTCGGCGGACATCGACGCGAAATGCTCAGGGCGGAGAATCCCCTCCACGCCCGCGAGGGCTCCCACGATGATGTCGGCGTCGGCCACAAAGTCGGGCAGTCGCTCAAGGTCGACCCCCCGGCCACCGAGGGCGCCGGCCACGGTACGAGCGCGGACGACCGTGCGGTTGGCCACCACCAGTGAGGATACGCCACCCTTGCTTAGAAGTCGGGCCACGAGCGCACCCGTCTCCCCGGCGCCGATGACCAGGGCGGACGCACCCTCGATGGAGCCCGCATGCGCCCGGACCATGGCAAGGGCAGCGCCGACCAGCGAAGCGGTGCCCCGGCCGATGTCGGTCTCGGACCGGACGCGCTTGCCGGTGGCGAGAGCCCGCTGGAAGAGGCGCTCGGTCACCGGCCCAGTCACGGAGGCCTCGCGGGCACGCTGAAGAGCGTGGCGCACCTGGCCCAGGATCTGCGCCTCGCCGTGCACGACGGAGTCCAGGCCAGCCGCCACCCGGAAAGCATGGCGCACGGCGGCGTCCGCCCGATAGTGGAAGGTATGGGCCGCCACCAGATGCCCGGACAACCCCTTCCGTCGGGAGAGGAGCCGGCGCACCGTGTCGGCGGCGCGCTCCGGGGACCGTCCTGTGGCGTACAGTTCCAGGCGTCCGCAGGTGCTTAGCGGCAGCGCTTCGGTGAGGATGCCGCGCTCCACTAGTTCGGCGGCGGCGGATTCCACGGTGTCGTGGGGGAGGTGGAGGCGTTCCCGGACGCCGGACTCAGCCACAACGTGGCTGGTGCCAAGGACGAACGGTTCGGTGAACAGCTCAGGCAAGGTTGTCCGTCCACTCTTCGGGGGTGGTCAGGACGCCGGCATGGAGCGGGATGTCCGATTTCGTGCAACGACGCGCCTCAGCGTCTCTCTGGAAATACACCAGACGGGAGAAGAGCGCGAGGTCTCGCCACGCAGGAGGGACCACGCGGCATCCTGATGGAGGGATACGCCACGAGGTCGGGCGAGCGGTCCACCGAAGGGGGGTCGATCTCCGGCGCCGAACGCGCCGTGCTGTACCCCGATGGGCGGGTCTGCACGAGGCGAGGCCGGGAGCTCCGTGTTCTGACGAGACCCGCCGTCCCAGCAGCAGAGGCACGATGACCCGAAGGTCGTCGGGCAAGGCACTGCGGCGAGGGATGGTCACGTCAGAAGCGCCTGGGGGGACCCGTCCGGGCGGTCGCACGGATCGCACGCACGACATCGCTGTGGACGGCCTCTACCGGACGTGGGGCCCCGGCGTCGTCCCCGATCGACACCACCACCCACGGCCCACCCGCCTCCTGATCCGCCAGCCATCGATACGCCCGCCGACACGCGTCCATGTAGGATGAGTCCGCCTCATGGAGGTCCGCTCTGGCTTCCGTGTACGCCCTTCGACCCTTCTTTCCCAGGAGGACGGCGCTCGATTCGGCAGAGATGTCGAGAAGCAGTGTCAGGTCCGCTCTCGGCAGACCATACACTTCGTACTCCAGCCGTGAGAGCCAGTCCACGAAGCCGTCCCGACCCGCGTCGGGAACGCGGGCTGACTGGTGCGCCAGATTCGAAGCCACGTAGCGGTCGAGGACGACCACCTCGTTCTCGGACAGGAGCGTTTCCAACTCCCCCCGCGTTTCGAAGCGATCGCCGGCATAAAGCAGGCTCACCAACGACGGGTCGAGCGTCTCGAGCGAGCCGAAGCCGCCGTTCAGGTACCGGCTGATGGCTTCCGCGAAGAAGGTCCGGCCGTAGCGTGGAAAGGAGAGCATTCCAACGGTCATCCCCTCACCGAGGAGATGGTCCCGGAGCAGCGCTGCCTGCGTGCCCTTGCCCGAGGCGTCGATGCCTTCGATCGCGATGAGTTTGCCGGACGGCATGCGGAAACCTTGTTGCGAGCGGCGTGGCCCGCAATATGGGTCACACGCGGGCTCGCGAGAAGCCACTTCACCTTAGGGGCGACTACCCGATGAACGGACCTTCACCCGACGTTCGCCACCCGATCGAGGCCGCCGAACGGCTGGGCTTCCTCAAGAACTTCATCACCCGACCGAGCATCTTGGTCGGCGACTACACGTATTACGACGATCCCGCCGGCGTGGATCGCTTCGAACGGAACGTGCTCTACCACTTTGACTTCATCGGCGACCGTCTGATCATCGGGCGCTTCTGCTCGATCGCCGCCGAGACCCGCTTCATCATGAACGGCGGGAACCATCCGACCGACTGGTTCACCACCTATCCGTTTCCGGTGTTCGGGGGTGGGTGGGAATCGGCTCAGCCGGAGGCGTGGCCCAACCGGGGCGACACCGTCGTGGGGCACGACGTCTGGATCGGCTACGGCGCGACGATCATGCCGGGCGTAACCATCGGAAACGGCGCCATCGTGGCCTCCAAGGCGGTGGTCACCAGGGACGTCGAGCCGTTCGCGATCGTGGGTGGGAACCCCGCCGAAGTGATCCGCTTCCGGTTCGACGCCGAGATGCGGGCCGTGCTGACCGAGATCGCGTGGTGGAACTGGGACGCGGCAAAGATCACACGGAATGTGCGCGCGATCTGTTCCGGGGATCTTGAAGGGCTGCGGGCGACTGGCTGATCCGTCCTCCACATTGCAGGCCGAGAAACCAGTGCGGGCGAGCGGCAGCACGTACGCGGGACGTTCACGGGCTCAGGCCGGTGTGCCCGCCTCCGCCTCGGCGGGCGAACGATCCTCGGAGACGATCGGCAGGCCGAACGTGAACACCGACCCGATGGCCGGGGTCGACTCGACCCAGATCCTGCCGGAGTGGGCCTCGACGATTCCCTTCACGATTGCTAGCCCGAGGCCGGCGCCGCCGACCGTACCTTCGTCCTGCCAGAAGCGCTCGAACAGCCGACTGGTCTTCTCCGGAGCGATGCCCGGCCCAGAGTCCTGCACGGAGATCTGAACCTCCTGGGCGCGCGCGTTCGCGCGGATTACGACGATCGGCTCATCGCCCGCGTGCTTGAGAGCATTGCCGACCAGGTTGGCGATCACCTGGAGCAGCCGCGGCCGATCACCCAGGATATTCGGAAGGCCCGCCGGGAGTTCGACGCTCAGCGTTCCACCGGCCTTCGTCACGGCAGGCTGGAGTTGCGTCGCCGATTCGGCGATGAGGTCGTCCAACTCGACAGGCTTCAGGTCGACGCGGAACTGACCGGCCTCCATTCGGCTGACGTCCAATAGGCCCTCCACCAACTCGCTCATCCGTGAACCCACCCTCTGGATCACGCCCGCCTGAACCTTGATCTGGTCTTCGGACAGGATATCCATCTGCAGAAGCGAGGCGGCACCCAGGATGGTACCGATAGGGTCACGGAGATCGTGGGAGATGACTTGCAGGAGATAGTCCCGATCCTTCAAAGCAGACTCCGCGGTAGCTCGGGCCTGGTCGACGCCGGTATAGACGCGCACGCTCTCGAGCTTCGTCGCCAAGCGCCGCGCAAGCTCCTCCAGGACCAGGAGGTCTCCGCCGGCGTACCGCAGCTCGGGATGCGTCGAGATCAGCAGGATACCCCCGTTCGTCTGGTCGGGGCCCGGGACCGCAACGGTGACCATGGAGGCGATGTCCGCATCCGTCAGTAGCGTCGCCGAGGCACCCTGTCCCAGTCTCGTCTCGAGCGACTCGCGCGTTCCGGCGACAATGAGATGCGAGCCGATCCGCTCGTCCTCGCCAGGCACCGTAAATATCGAACGACCCTCTCCCGTCACCCACGCTTCGATGCGGTCGGCAACCTCCGCGTCGATCCCGGGTCCCCGGGCCGAGCCTACCCAGACCTCGTCCGGGCCTCCTCCGGGCGTGGCGATGACGCAGAGATCTGCCCACGCCGGTGCGACCAGCTCCGCTAGCCGATGCAGAGTATCCGCGGGATCGAATCCGTTCGCGAGGGCCGCACCCGCCTGGGCCAGAAAGCGCAGCCGGTTGGCCTCGCGTCGCTGCGACGTGACGTCCGCGATCGTACCGACGACCCGCGCCACCCTCCTGGTGTCTCCTTGCCCCCTAACGGCCGGCTGGGCGCTGAGCTCGATCCACCGAACGACGCCCTCAGGATCGAGTTCCGTCAGGAATTCGGTACCCGTGCGCTTGGCGTCTATGTCCTCGGCTGCGTTGAGTATCAGGGTACTCACCTTCGCCCGGTGATCCTGCTTCACACGTGCCAGGAAGTCGGGGAGCGGGGTCTCGACATCGGGCGACAGACCCATGAGGTGGCACCCGGCCACGTCACATTGGGCGTTTCCCGTGCGGGGGTCGTACTCCCAGATACCGATCCCCGAGGAAACCACGGCGATCTCCAGCCGCTCGCGCGTCCGCTCCAGAGCCGTTCGGGACTCGTGGGAACCGATCACGGAAACGAGTCTATCGCGGAGTTCCGCCCCGTTCAGCTTGCGCTTGGGGAGATACCCATAGGCTCCGGCGCTCATCAGGCGGGCCGCGATCTCCTCGTCGGTCTGGCCAGTGAGAACGATTACCGGGACTTCGATGCCATGCTCCTGGATCCACTCCAGGAAGTCGTGGCCGGTGCCGTCCGGCAGGTTGTAGTCGAGGAGCACACAGTCGAAGTCGTCCGCCGTCAGGTGGTGGACGGCTACTTCGAGGGTGCCCGCCTCCTCTATGGCCGCCTCGTACCCCACGTGGTCCAACTCCTCACGGATCGTCAGCCGGTCAACCGCGTCGTCGTCGACGACCAGGATGCGAACCTCATCCCGAGCCGTATGCGTAAAGTCGTTCATGGAAGCTCGTTCATGGCCCAGTAATCCCGGAACCGGACCAGCATCGCGGTCAGGTCAGAGGTGGCGAGTGGCTTGAGGAGGTACCCGGCAACGGCAAGGTCATACGCCTCGATCCGGTCGCGCTCGTGGTCCGAGGTCGTGAGCACCACCACGGGTACGCGGCGGAGGGCGTCGTCGCCGCGCATCTCGCGGAGCAGCTCGAGGCCGCTCATCCGGGGCATGTTCAGATCCAGGAGAACGAGAAGCCCCTTGGTGAGCGAGGGGGAGCCTCGGAGCCATTCCAGTGCCTCCTCGCCGTTTCGCTTGACCGTGAGTTCCGCGTTCAGAGCCGCGTCCTGGAAGGCAAACTCCACGTTCATCACATCGATATCGTCGTCTTCGACCAACAGTAGTCGCTCGATCGCGCCTATGGACACTAGCTGTCACTCCTCGGGTCGAGGGGCCACGTGAAACGAAAGGTCGCACCTTCTCCAAGGCTGGACTCGACCCAGGCGCGCCCTCCCTGCTCCCGCATAATTTTCTGTACCAGGGACAAGCCGATTCCCGTACCTGTGCCCGGAGCGTCCGAGTCGGGATCCAGACGCTGGAAGATCTCCCAGATGCGGTCCTGATGCTGCGGCGCGATGCCCATGCCGTCGTCCGAAACGCTGAACTCGATGAACGCGCCGTCTTTTTTCGCCGTAATTCCGATTCGACTGTCCGCATACCGAAGGGCATTCGAAACGAGGTTCTGCACAACCTGATGAAGGCGCACTCTCTCGGCACGTAAAGTCGGCGCAGTAACGTCCACATGTACGGCGAGGTCGGGCGGTGGGTCGAGGAGTTGTACAATGTCCCGGACAAAGGGCTCCAATTGAATCTCCTCTATGGACTCCGTGGTCCGACCCACCCGGGAGTACGCCAACAGGCCGTCCACCATCCCCTCCATTTTGTGAACCCGCCCCTTCATGAGGCCCAGGAACTCGTCCGAACGGTCCGTCGGTCGGTCCTCCAACTCGCGGCCCAAGAAGGTGGCGAGGTTGGCGATACCCCTCAGGGGAGCCTTGAGGTCGTGCGAGGCCACGTAGGCGAAACGATCGAGCTCCTCGTTTCGGCGCCGCAGTGTCTCGGTCACTCGGGCCAGCTCCTCGTTGCGCTCCTCCAGCCGAGCCTGCTCCGCTTCGGCGCGGGCCCGTGCTCGGGCCTCCTCTTTTCGCAGTCTCCGCTGCGCCGCCGCAGAACGTGCCTGCGTCACGTCGACCTGGGTCACCAGCACGGTGCCGTCGGGCTGGAGGCCGGCGCTGGTGTGGAGGATCCGACTGCGGTTGCCCGTTCCGACCGACACCTCGAAGGCGGCTGGCCGACCGGCCGCGGCGCCGGCGAGGGCCTCGACCATCACGTCGGCGTCGTCCCCCATGTTCCACGGGTCGAGAAGTTCAGGAAGGGTCGTGGGTGGAGTGTCTCCTCCGAATCCATACGAGGTGAGCATTTCCTCGGAGATGCTCACAGCACCAGTCTCTGGATCCCACCCGAAGCTATGGAGCCCGGCCAGCGCCTGCGCTTGTTGCAGCGCGCCAGAGGACTGCTCCAGCGCCCGGCGGCGGGTGTCGGACATCCGCGCGTCCCTGAGGAGTTCCAACGCCTTCGGTACGAGCGGTGGAAGCGCGATCGCGGTCGCCACCGAAGCCACGGCCGTGACCGCTTTGGCGCCGCCGCTCCACCAGTAGTCAGGTCGCCAGACCGTCCAGATGCCGAGAACGTGGGTCAGACCGCAGGCTAAGATGAAGACGCCGAACGCGAGGAACATCAGACCGTACGGAGCGCCCTGTTCCAGCGGTGACCTGTCGGAGCCCTCGAGAATCTGCCGGCCTCGATACACCGAGTAGGCCAGTGTCGCGGGGATCGCGAAGTAGGCCAGCGCGATGAAGCCGTCGGCCAGGACGTGCGTCCATAAGAGGCCCGGCTGCCACAGATAGCACATCCCATGGGGCATGAAGGCACCGGAAAATCCTTGCACAAGGTCCATACAGTACCCTGGGTTATGGACTACCAAGTAGAGAACGGACCGATCGCGGTGCAATAATCACACCGAGGTGGCCAAAGTCTGCCGGCCGGCTCTCGATCGGGGCCCACCGATTCCTCGAGCTCACGCACCCGGCGCGCGTGTGTGATCGAAGCTCCACGACGCGTCCGCCTCGGCTCCGATCTTCTCTCGATGGCCACGCCAACGTAGCCCGCCGCGTGGCCGTGGTTTTACTTCGGACTCCTGCTCGGCGAAACCACGAACGCTCGTTCGAGCACCTTGAGTACGGTAGCGTGGGAGGCGTCTTCCGACAGATCGGCCGAGTCGCGGGCGCCGTGCCCGTGCATGGCGAAGAAGGCGACATTTTCCACCAGGACACGAGCGGCCGTGTCGGGGTCGGGATACGGCTGGATGTAGCCTTGAAGCATGCGCCGGGCGAGGTACTGTGCGCCCAGGCCCAACAGCTCTCGACGGAAGTCCAGGTAGAAGAGCAGCTCCAACTCCGGCCACTCCCCAGCGCACTTCTCGATGAGCCGAATGGCGCGCCAGAACCTCGACTGCCACGCCCACAACTCCTCGATTACGTCGCGGAACTCGAGTTCATGATCGTCTGGATGCCTCCGCGCGGCCGCGGCGCGGAGGGCCGTGAAGGGTGAACTTGCCCTTAGAGGGGACCAGAGCCAGTCGACGGTGTCCGTGTCGACGGCTGCCCCGAACGGAAGCTCGGCGACGGCTGGCAAGGGCACATGGAAGGCCCTCATCAACGCCAGGCGGAAGAGTCCATCTTTGCCGGTCGCATAGAGGTAGAGCGTGCCTGCGGAGACCTCGGCGCTCCCGGCGATGGCGTCCATACGGGTGTTGCGATAGCCCGAGGCCAGGAACGCGTCGAGGGCGGCGTCGACGATCCGGTCGAGTTTGGCAGGAGAGAGGGTTCGTACCATGGCGTAGAGTAATGAACGGTTCATTTATCTACAATAGTGAGCGCCATGGGATCTCACAGCCGTTGTTCTGTAACGCCTATTCCCTGATCAGCACGCCCGCTCCAGGAGCGGTAGGGCCTTCTTGTTGCACATCACCCGGAGGAAGACCACTTCAGCCAGCAGGCCCGTCGCGGCAAGCGTGACGCCCATCGCGGCGCCGTTGTAGCCCATCGGGCCGAGCAGAAGCGGGGCGGCCGCGAGGATGACGACGATCCGAACGACGGCCCCCCGCCCCACCAGGCCGGTGCACCCGGCTCGCACGAAGACCCCCTGGAAGTACTGCCGGTGTCCGTAAAGCAGCGGGTAGAGGGCCGCCACCGGAAAGGCTCTCCCAGCCGGCTCCAGCAGCGATGGGTCGAGACGGAAGCCCGTCCACAGGATCCACTCACGGATCACGGGGATCGACAGGACCACGAGCAGGACCGTCACGAGGCCAGCGATGACCAGGGCGTACCGCTGGACCGTCGCGTGCGCGGGCCGCCCATCGACGAGGGCGAGGGAGGCGTGCTGGAGCTGCCCGACGGGAGCGGTCAGGAACCATGCGACCGCCTCGACCACTGTGAAGGCCGCAATGGAGCAATCGGGCTCGGGCGTCCGAGCCAGGACCGAAGTAATGATGAGGGGCGTGCTCCACCAGAGGAGCACGTTGAGCATGAGGGGGCCGCTGAACGACAGGAGGCGGTCTTCACCCGGTTGCTCCTCTTCCGTGCGCTCAGGCGCCATCGGAAGGGGGGCGGGCGCGAGCGCTACGAGGATCGTCTCGGCAAAGAGGCCCACCGTGAAGGCGACCCCACCCAGCCAGGCGCCGCCTCCCGTGGTGGTGAGGAGGAACGCAACGAGCGCGAGCACGACGGTCCGCACCCCTGTAGCGGTCGCGATCGGATGGGTGCGATGCCCGGCGACCAGCCGCCCCTGATGGAGCGCCCGGATGCCCGTGAGCATCGGCACCGGCCAGAGAACCGTCATGGCCTCGAGGGCCTCATCCAGGATGCGGTCCTGGACGCCAACGATCTCGCGGAAAATGAACACGCCCACGGGGCTGAACGCGATGAGCACGGCCACTACCGACAGGAGCGCTCCAAGCATCAGCGCGAAGCGCCACACCGGGCGCATATCCCCGGCCTCGAGAAGCCTGGCGGCCGAGACCTGCTGGACCACGAGCATCGGTGCGTACAGGACGCCTGTCAGCGCGAAGGCGACGCCGTACCCGGAGAGCGCGACCGCCGGGTCGTCCGTTCGAGCAAGGGCAGCCGCCAGAACCGGATTGGTGGCCGTCAGGAGAAGGCTGGTGGCCGCCAGCGGGAGATAAAATCGAGCGAAGGGACCCGGCTCGAGCCGGGAAGGCTCAGTCACGCCTGCCCTCACGACATCGTCGCTTTAATCTCCGTGAGTCGGGCAGCCGCCCACTCCCCCTCCTCACTCCCGCTGAACTCTTCCGCCCACCGGGCCAGGAGCGGAGCGGCCCGTCTCGGCTCGCCGATCCCGTGCACGATCAGCTCGACCACCTCGCGGCGGAGGAGGCCGGCTTGGCGCGCCGGCACGTTCGCTTGAGCGAGAGCCCGCTTGAACCAGTTGAGGGCTGTTTCCGGGTCGCTCATCTGGTCACGATGCAACCGGGCCAGCCGGACGTAGGGCACCGCATCTGTGGGGTCCTCCGCCACGGCGTTCTCGTACGCGTCGATGGCCTCGTCATACAACCCGCGCACGAGCAGGCTCTGCGCCATCGAGTGCTCGTTCTCATGAGGGGTGGTCCGTCCGGACGGGTTGTGCAGTACTCCTGCGGCCCGCCCCGCACCACCGACAATGAGGCGGACGACTCCGTACATGGCCCCGAAGCCAAGGGCCGCACCCAGGATCGGGTGTGCGTACGCCCCCCCTCCGACCCCACCCAGAAACAGCCCCGGTATCGCGTACAAGGCCATCTTGAACTCGAGCGTCCGCTCGGACTGATCAACGTCGGACCGGCCGGATATGGGCGAGTACTCCCGGCGCATGGGACGGTGCGGAGGCCGGTCCTCGGTCATCGGGACGGGAACGCGTGGGCGTTTCGTCGGCAGGAAGAACTCGCCGGGCTGGCCGTCAAGGGACCTCTCGCTCGGGTAGGTGGACGCACCCATGGGTGCCGCGCGGCCAGACTGAGCGCAAGTGGAGTCACGTCAGAGAACTGTGATCGCTTCCCTCGCGCCCGATGTCAGGGGTTCGCGCGAACGTCCGCCATACGCTCGGAACCGGCGTCGGTGACGCCCGGTGACCATCCGCTCTGGAGCGCGGGCACGACGATCGAGAGCGCGACCAGGGCCGGAATGAGGGCCCACACCAACTCCACCCCGAGTCGAGACGGCACCTCGGACCCGTCCGCCCCCCGCGAACGCAGACGCACGAGCACCAGGAGAACCACCGCCCAGACCGCAATCAACGTGAACGTGCTCGCGAGTAGCACCACGGCGTAGGGCCCGGACGTCATCGGTGGCCGGCTCGGGGATCGGTGCCAGAGGAAGGCGGCGCGCCGCCCTGCTCTTCCTCAGCCTCCCACCCCCGTGCGTACGCCTCCGCCTCCTGGTCCATCTCGCGGACCCTCTTCCGAATGAACACCCCCGCCCCGGCGACCATACCGAGGGGCAGCAGGCTAAGGAACGCGGTCGTGGCCAGGAATGCGATCCGGTTCTCGTCACGTGCGTCGAAACAGACGGCGCATGCCAGCAACGAGTCAGGCGCCACCACCATAGCGATCCCAACGGCCGGAACCACCAAAGCGGCTCTCCATCCGGGGCGGCCCCAGTCGCACCGACCCAGGAGCCGGAACACGCCCCACCGCGCCGGCCTCACAGGTACACCTTCCAATAGAGCAATGGCCACACGATGACCACGAAGTACCAGAAGAGCTGGACCGTCGTAAATGCCGACTGCGTGAGCGTGCCGCGCGTCAGCTTCACACACGCCCATGCCATTCCGCCAAGCGCCCCCAGCGCATGGAGCGCGTGCGTGCCGACGATCAGATAGAAGAAGGCACCGTACGTGCTCGACTGCATCGTAAGCCCCTGTCCAAGCATCTGGGCCCACTCCACACCCTGGAAGGCAACGAAGAAAAGGCCTAGGAATATGGAGATACCGAAGGGCACCACCGCGCGCGTCTCTGACTTCTTGAACGCGTACTGAGCGAAAAGAAGTATGATGCCGCTGAGGAGCAGAGCCGCGGTGTTGATCGCGGTCTCCTGGGCCGGAAGGCGCGGCTGGCCGTACGGGGGCCACATCTGGCCGGCCGCCTGCGACTTCACGATGACGAACGCGGAAATCATGCCCGCAAAGAGCATCGCCTCCGTGAAGATGAAAAGGAGCATGCCGAGGACGCCGTCGGGCAGGATCTTCTGACGCGGCATGGGACGCCCCTGGGGGTCCCCACCGGGTCGGTCCAGCGTCATGGTTTCCATGCTAACTCCCCAAGGGACTTCGTCGGCTACGGCCGGAACGTCTTCAGGTGCTCGATGATCTGGCGGATGTCGTCGTCGTCGTAGAGGACGCCCCACCCCGCCATCATCGGCGACAGACCTTGCGAGGCGCCCCCATTCTTGATGACCTGGAACATCCGCTCGTCGTTCGTCGCGGCCCAGAAGTCCGCACTCGTGAAGTCGGCGGGCGGCGGAGTCGTACTCGCTCCGGCGGGCCCGTCACCACCCCCGGCAGCCCCATGGCATGATGCGCACACGGTTCCGTAGGCCTGGGCCGCGTTGAACGGCGTCTCGGCGACGACAGCGGCTTCCTCGCCCTCGCCAGGACTCTCTCCGTCGTCCGCGTGCTCGTCTTCCTCGGCGTGCTCGCCATCGAGCGGAATGCCGCGCTCGACTACCGCCATCGCGGCCATGTTCACCCAGTTGCGCCCCTCGTGCTTCATCACGTCGGGAGCTACACCGAAGAAGTAGATCCCCATGAGAAGCAGCGACGACGCCAGCATCCACTTCACGATCACCTTTTCCGGGCGAAGGTGCATGAAGTTCTGGATGACCAGGTACGCCTTGACGAACGCGATCCCGAACGCCGTGACCAGTGTGACCCACAGGATGCCGATCTCCGGCCCCAGGATGCTGATGACCAACAGCACCAACAGGGTCACATAGATCTTGAAGTAATTCGTATGATGCTCGCCGTCGTGGGCGTCTTGACCCGTGGCGGTCGTCGGATGCTCTGTATGCTCGGACATGGCGCGCCTACTTGGCAATGTAGAGCAGCGGGAAGAGGAAGATCCAGACGACATCCACGAAGTGCCAGTAGATGCCGACCAGCTCCACTCGTTGGAGCTCCTTCCCCTTGCGGGCCGCCACGGCAATGAAGCCCATGATGATCGCGCCAGCGATCACGTGCGCGGCGTGGATCCCTGCGGCGGTGTAGTAGAACGACCAGAAACCGTTGGCCGTGATCGTGTATCCGTGTGAGATCTCATAGTACCATTCGAAGCTCTTGATGATCAGGAACAAGAGCGCCCCGCCGATGGTCATGAACAGGTAGTTGGCGGCCTTCACGCCATCACCCTTCTCTGCGGCCTGGTGCGCGAGCACCGCCGTGAAGGACGACGTGAGCAGCACGAAGGTGTTTGTCGCGCCGATCCATGTATTGGTGACGGCAGCGGCGTTGGCCCACTCCGGATGCCCCAACCGGAACATCAGGTAGGCTCCCAACAGGCCGCCGAAGATCACGACCTCCGAGGCGAGCAGCCACCATACGGCCAGGCGGCCGGTGGGGACGCCCGTGGCGCTGCGAAGTGTGGCGAGAGGTTTTTCCAAGGGTCAGCTCGGTAGGTTCTGAGGCCAATAGTCGTCTTCGCGACCGGGCACGCTGTATTCGTACGGGCCTCGGTACACACGGGGCATCGCGTCACGCGGCCAGTTGCCATGGGGCGGCGGCGACTCGGTGGTCCACTCGAGGGTGTTCGCCTTCCAGGGGTTCCGACCGGCCTTCGCGCCGCCCCTCCAGCTCTTGATGCAGTTCCAGAAGAACACGAGCTGGAACAGGAGCATGATGATCAGCGACACGGTGGCCAGAACCCGGAACGGCTGCATGGCCGCGAGCTCCGGGAAGTTCTGGAAGTTGTAGATGCGGCGGTGCTGACCACCTAGCCCCAGAACGAAGAGGGGAATGAAGATCATGTTGAACGGGATGATCGTGCCCCAGAAGTGGATCTTGCCGAGGCGGTCGTCCATCATCTTCCCGAACATCTTTGGGAACCAGTAGGTGAAGCCCGCAAACGTCCCGATGATGGCAATCGGGAAGAACGTGTAGTGGAAGTGGGCGAGCACAAAGTAGGTGTCGTGCAGGTAGATGTCCGCGCCCGACGCCCCCAGGAAAATCCCCGTCACACCGCCGATCAGGAACTCGGCAATGAAGCTGAGCGCCCACAGCATGGGCGTGTTCAGCTTGATGTTGCCGCCGTACAGCGTGGCGATCATCACGAACAGCAGCTCCGCGATCGGCACCGAGATCAGCAGCGTCGTCACGGTGAAAATGTTCGCCATGCGCGGATCGATGCCGGCGATGAACTGGTGGTGAGCCCAGACGAAGAAGCTCAGGACGCCCGTCGCCACGGCCGTGAAGATCATGATCTTATAGCCGAACAGCTTCTTACGCGCGAACGTCGCGACAATGTCGATGACGATTCCGACCGCAGGCAACAGTACGACGTAGACCTCGGGGTGACCGAAGAACCAGAAGAGGTGCTGCCACAAAATAGGATCGCCGCCCCGAGCCGGATCGAAAAAGCCCGTACCGATCGTCTGGTCGAACAGCAGCATGATGGCACCGGCTATCAGCGGCCCCACCGACAGCATGAAGAGGATGCTGGCGATCACGATCATCCAGGCGACCACCGGAATGTCGTACGCCTTCATACCGGGCGCTCGAGCATTCATCAACGTCACGATGAAGTTGATGCCGCCGAGAAGGAACGCGACGAACTCGAGGGCGACAGCTATCAGCCACATGGTCGCCCCGATGCTCGTCAGGTTGTACTGCGACTGAGCCGAGAGGGGCGGATAGGACGTCCAGGCGCCCCCGAAGCCGCCGCCGCTCACGAAGAGCGAGGCCAGGATCATCAATACCGACACCAGGAAGATCTGGAATGACAGTCGGTTGATCCTGGGAAAGACCATGTCGTCCGCGCCGATCATGAGCGGAATCAGGTAATTCCCGAAGGCGGCGATCAGGACCGGCATCGCCACCCAGAAAATCATGATCGAGCCGTGGTTTGTAACCAAGGCGTTGTACTCACCGGGTGAGACGACCCCGAAGAGCGGTACGGAAACACCCGGAAAGGCGAGCTGCATCCGGAAGACGTAGGCCATGAAGCCGCCCACGATGCCCATGAACATACCTGTGAACAGGTACTGCATGGCAATCATCTTGTGGTCGGTCGACCAGATGTACTTCAGAATTCCCTGCGGTCCGTGATGCGCGTGGGCGTCGTGCCCGTGCGCCTCATGGTGGATCTCGGTGGCGGCCTGGGCCATCGCTTATGTCCTCTACTGAGCGGCGGTCGAAGAGTTGGCTGTGACCCACTGGGCCATGGTTCCCGCGTCCTGAACATGGATGCGACCGGCCATGACACCGTGCCCGATTCCGCAGATCTCGGCGCACTGGATGTCGAAGGTCCCTGTCACGGTCGGGCGGAACCACCCGGTAATGCGGCGACCCGGGACGGCGTCCTGCTTCAGACGGAAGACGGGAACAGAGAAACTATGAAGCACGTCTCGGCTCTCGAGCTGGAAGTGGTACGTCTTGTCGACCTCGACGTAGAGGTCGTCCACCGTCTGGATGTCGTCGGGCGTGTCGAGGTCGCCGTCGGGCCCGGGGTGCGTAAAGACCCACGCCCACTGCTGCCCCGTCACCCGGATCGTCTCATCGGCTTGCGGCAGGTGCTGCTTGACGTCGTACCAGACGCGCACGGACGCGATGATTATGAACACATCGCATACGAGCACGAGAGCGTGGGGGATGCTGATCCATCGCTTCAGGTGCTTTTCCTTCCCGGTGATGTACTCGCTGCGACCACCCGGCCGCTCCCTGAACTTCCAGATCAGCCAGAAGAACATTCCCTCGGCCAGGAGAAACCAGAAGCCGACCAGCACGAGGACCAGGAGAATCAGCCCGTCGATGTCGGCGGCGTAGGACGACGCCTGTTGAACCAACCGTTCCAGCATGGGTCTCGACTCTACCGTCTCAGAGAATCAGGATGGCGACGGCGCCCATGAAGATCAGCGCACCCAGTACGGTGATCGCGAAGGTCTTCTGGGCGTCGATCATGGAGGGCTCGTAGGCGTCCGGTACGAAGAGGAGGTCGTCGTACGGGTCACCGGCTGGACTACCGACCCCGAGATGGACGTCGACCGTCGCCTCTTCTTCCGGCGTCGGCGCGTCGTGGCTGGGGAGTTCGGACTCGGACATGGGCGGGTCGCCTACTGGAGAGTCTGGATATAGGCCACCACGTTTTCCATGGCGGCATCATCGAGCAGAAGCGAATTCGGACGCATGGTCGCACCGCTGACGTCCTGCGGATGCGTCCCCCGCCAGCCAGCGCGGAACTTGCGAAGCTGCGCCAGCAGGTACCAGTCGGCCTGGCCCACGAGGGGCGGAGCGTTCAGAACTTCCACGCCGGTGCCGTCCGGTCCGTGACAGGCGATGCAGGTCTGAAACGAGGTAGCGCCCGCCTGCGCGTTGCCGACCTGAAGCATCGGCTCCGGATTCACCGGTGCCATCTGGGCCACGTACTCGGCCACCGAGGCACGATCGCCCGGATTATCGAGAGCGTTGGCCATCGACCGCATCCGGATGCCGACCGTGTCGAGCGGGTGCGCACCCCGCCAACCGTTCTCGAACTTCTCGAGTTGTGCTTCGATGTACCACTGCGGGAGCCCGGCGATCGAGGGGGCGCCCAACTCCTCGTTCCCGCCCCCGGTTGCGCCGTGGCAGGGCACGCACGTGCCGTAAACCGCCTTGCCACGGGCCAGGCCCGGCTCGGGCGTCATGTCACACGCGGCCACGACCAGGACCAGGAGGCCCAACCCGGCCCTGCGGCAGCCAGTTCTTGCCATCATTCGTCTGTGCCTGGGTCATCGGTGGGAGCGGAGCCCGGTACGGCTATCGCCTCGTCGATGAGCATGATGGGAATGTCGTCCCGCACCGGATAGAGCACCGCGCCGTCCTCGCGGAGCAGACCCTCGTCGATCTCCTGCTCGACCCTGTCACCCCCCCGCGTGCTGACCGACCCGGCTCGAATCGCCCGGTTCAGGCGATCAAGCACGTCGGAACCAGCGAGATGGACCGGTAGTTTGGTCTCTGGACAGACCAAAAGGTCCAGGAGCTCCTGATCGACCATATCGGTGTGGCGTCCCTTTCGTGGAAGTGCGAAAATCGGGCCCAACGTGGGGCATCCGTTCGACCCACGCACCTGATGCGATACGCGCCCCTCTGGGAACGACCGCCGAGCCGCGTAAGTTATCAGGCTCGAGGGAAGCGCGGGAGGGTAGGCATTTCTCTCGATTCTTGGCTGAATTGTACCCGGTATCGGGGGATTGTGCAAAATGGTGCGTAGTCGACTGGAAATCGCGGGAGTCGTGTGTGCCGCCCTGGTCGCCGCATGTGCGCCCGGGTCGGGTGGAGAGACAGGTGGGGCGGGCGAGCGCGCGGACGAGTCCCCACGCGCGGCTTCGGGGGCCGAGGCGGTCGACAGACCGGTGACCCGACCGACCCGACCCCCGGCAGGACACGCCTGGGTGATATTCGGATCGGACACCGTCGTGGCCGAGATGGCGGTGACCGCGGATGAGCGCGCCGATGGGCTCATGTACCGCGAGGAGGTGCCCGACGGCACGGGAATGCTCTTCGTCTTCCCGGACCAGGCCATCCGGTCGTTCTGGATGCAGAACACCTACCTGGACCTCGACCTCGCCTACATGAACGCCTCGTATACCATTGTCGATCTCCATCAACGCGAGTCGATGGACGCGACCTCGGTCCCGAGTTCGGCGCCCGCGATGTACGTCCTCGAGGTGCGGGGGGGCTGGTTCGAGGAGCAGGGAATCGGGGTCGGGAGTCAGGCCGTGGTGGAGTTCGGAGTGCAGCCTCGACGCTGACGGAGTCCGTCTCGCCGACGACCGCGGTGGGTCCCCTAAGAGCCGAGGATACGCGTCCTCATCGCCGCCCGCACATACAGTCCCCGATCGTCGCGGACACCGCGTGGGTGCCAAGCCACCTCCGCGCGTGACAGATTTCGAATGGCGGCTTCCAGCGTGAGGGCTCCGCTCCACACGGTCAGCCGTCCGCCGATGTCGACGGCAACCCACCCGTTGACATCACGGTCGGTGCAAGGCGAGAAGCACGTCGGAGACGTGCTGGCAGAGCGGCCTTTGGTGACGATCCAGACCCCAACCCGCGAGTCGATCTGCCACGCCGCACGAAACCGGACTTCGTGAAACAGATCCGCGGCGACCGCGGTGCTGAATTCCGAGCCGGAAAACGAGCGGATCAGGTCGGTGCCGCCATCGACGTCAACAGAACCGTACCGCTGGCGCAGGTGGAGCCCGATCCCGGCAATCCCGCCGGACATCGTCATGTCTCCGAAGGGGAACCCGTCGGTGCCGGCGACTCCTGACCCGGTTTCGGTGGCTGCGAACCACTTCGGGACACTCGAATGATATCGCAGGTAAGGCGACACGCTCAGCCCCCACCGCGCCCTCGCGGCCAACTCTAGATGCCAGACGCCTCCATCCACGGGATCGGAGGTGGTCGCTGTTTCGGGGCCGGAGGGCGAGCGAAACCGTGGCGCGAGGCGAAATCTCCTGGCTCGCGTCCGCGCGGCCGTCACCCCGAGCGTCCAGGTGTCTCCAAACGGCCGACTCAAATGGGCTCGGCCGGCAAGACCGAGTTGCCCCCGTGACTCCTCAGCGAATAAGGCCACGTCGATCGTACTTCTGCCCGCCTCTACCGTATTGCCGACGCTGAGCCACCGGCTCTCCCCCTTTTCGGTGGGTCGGTCCCCATCGTCCGCGGATTCCCACTCCCACCCCACGGCGAATCGGCTCCCTGCCAGAGGCCCCGACGACGCACGGAGTTCAACGTCTGAACGAAGGGTGGCCAAAGAAAGCACTGACGGGTCGGTAGGGCGCCCCTGAGGCACCAACTGCTGCTCGGACCAGGACGTCCGAACGAGAACCGCGAACCCGCTCGGGGAGGTCCACTTCACACGGGCCGCGGCCCCACGTTCGTAGGTACTGTCGGGCCGCTCCTCGCCGGTTTGTGGCACCGTGACAAAGTCCTTCATAGCCGAAGAGTGGCCTTCCGCCCTCACTTCAAGACTCTCTGACTCCCACCCCGCTCGCGCCCAAACGGGCCGGACCCAGACGCGGAGAATCGACCCCTCCGGCCAAAGCGACTCCACCCTCGAACGCATATACGGATCACTCAGCCAGGTGAGGCGCGGTCCGGTCGCCACCCTCACCCAGGCGGACCCCGAGCGCGCGGACAGACCAATGCCGGGCTGACCGAACGATTTGTCCACATTGACCGAGGCCCTGTCGGTGTATGCGAACAGACCCGGGTCTCCCTCCTCGGCGCCACCCGTCCACGTCGCGAAGGCCGATAGGCCCTGACGTGGCACAGCAGTACGGATGGCGATGACACCGTCGGACGAGAGGCGTCCTTCGACTTCCTTTGGGGCGCCCGTAGTACGGACGCACGCTACCTCCGAGAGGTCCAACGGCAGGCGGTCGAGCATGGCTCCGCCTACCAGGTCTTGAGCGACGGGGAGCCCATCGATGAAGACCCTCGGCTGAGCTCCGGCCCGGAAGGAGAGCCCCCGGGGCGAGAACCGAAAGCGGAATCCCTCCACCGTTGATGCGCGCCAACCGGGCTGATCCGCAACCAGTGAGGACAGGCGAAACTGTCCAGCCACCGGAGCCACGCATTCACCCACAGCGGGGTCCCGTTGCGCAGACTCGACCCTCCCCTTGGCTTCCACGTCAGGGACGCCCGAGGCCAAGCCGCTCAGAAACCGCGGCAACGTGATGGCCCTTTGCGCTTCGAGTCCGACTTCGGAGACCCAGTTCCTCTGTTTCGTGAAAACGCGTGACCGTGAGGCATAGGCGCCAACGAACCAGCCCCTTCCGAGCGAACCTTCTACCGCTCCCGCGGCGCCGGCTTGCCACTCCATTTCCACTGGGTCGGAGGTGACGAAGCCATCCTTCGAAAAGCGGGTCCACTCGATGCCCACGCGCCCACTCCCACGCAGGGAGAAAGGCCCGACACTCACCCGATGTCCCACTCCCAGGAAGGGGCGCAAGATGAGCAGATCCGGTGGGTTCAACGCGGGCGCGGAGGGGTCGAAGGGCCCGGGGACCCTGTCCTTGAACCGTTGACCGGAGAGGCCGAATTCCAGGAACGACGCTCGGAGCGGGACTTCGGCGACTGCACCAAGCACCGTCCCCCGGTCCCACACCGTGTCCAAGGGTGCCAGTAGAGTGGTTTGGCCAACCAGGAGTCTGATCCGCCAACCTTCGAGGTTCTGCCCGGAGAGGTGAGACGGGGATCCGAGCAAGAAGCTGGCAAAGAGCACCAGCGAAAGCGCTCTTACGACGTGCACCGGAGCAAGCCGAATCTCAATTGAACTAGCTTCCTCCCCGTAGTGGTTGCGTCTCACTCGCGAGCAGCCAAACACCAGACAACGGCATCGTGCTCTCAACGACTCACCCACGTTTCAGGGGCGTCGAATCAGGGGCGTCGAAAAAAGGCACCGAGCCCCCAGGGGCCCCTTACACGGGGAGCCCGCAGCCATCAGCAAGCGGGACTCCACGTCGTCCCCCAACGGGTACACGCCATGGACCTGTCGACACATAGGTACGCTTCCGGTGCTTCCGAACAAGAATCTCGTGATCTGACAGTGGACGTGGGTAGAACTCCGACAGGAGACAATCTACCGCCTTCTACAAGACCCGACCCATCGGCGGCAACCTCCCTTGACCTCCGGGACGATGCCAGAGTCGCCACCTCCCGGTGTCTCACCATACCGTACGGTCGGTCCCGCACGCCGACTTAACGCGTTCTTTTCGCCCGCGTGCGGGACCGAAAAAGTGGATTCAGCAGCTAACATTCCCGTTCGTGGTGTTGCCAGATATAGTGGTAACTCCCGCCCCGTACTCAGCACACTTGATCCAGTTATCCGGCCAATAGTTGTTGAGCACAGACGTGTCATAATCCCAGGCATGCGCGCCGTCGCCCGAATGGAATCCCCATGCATTGTATTCCGCACGATTATACTGCACGAGGGTGTTCCTTGTCCGCTTTACGATCGAGTCACTGCCTTCCACATAAATTCCCACGCCGCCTCCATTGACGGTGTCGTGGCCCCACACGAGATTTGCTGCCACCCAAGTGCCATCTACCGTCGTATTCGTGGACGTCACGACGATACCGTGGCGATAATTATCGTACACATCGTTGTCATAGATGTCCACGTTCAGCACACCTGAGCTATTGGCCCCCCACACCAGAATTCCGTTACGGTCACTATCTTGTCGGTCCGTGTTCCCATTGTTGTAGACGGTGTTCTTTGCAATCCAGATAGAGTCACCGTTAACGTCGATGCCGTTCTTATAGTTGCCGTATACCGTGCATCCAGTGACGCTGATTTGCTTTGAGGCCCATGAAATTTGGATTCCGGCGTCACCGTTGTTGGCAACCGTGCAGTTCGTGATCGTACCACCAGCGGCGGCGCCAGTGTTTATTCCCGCTGCCCCAAAACGTGCCACGGTCACGGTATCGATGCGGAAGTTTGTCGCTCCACTTGTCTGAATTCCGTTTGTGTTGCTCACGTTCGCACCATCTATGTAGAGGTCGCGCAGACCGGCCTCTACCTCAGTGTTGGTGACGGCAAGGGATACGTAAGCGTTTGAACCCGTCGCCCGAAGGTTCGGCTGACTCGCAGTTCCCCTGACGGGGGCGGCGAGAGTCACATAGCTGGGCACCATGATGACGCCCGAAAACTCGTATGTACCGGTCCCGAGCAGCACAACATCCCCGGGAGCAGCCGCCGCTAGAGAATCATTAATCTCCGTGGTGCGGTCGCCAGTTCCGGTGGGTACGTCAATAACGGCGAAGGCCGGGTCTAATGGGTGGGTGAGTAGGTCCGCGTCGGAGCACGCAGTGCCTACAACCATCAGCATAGTTAATGCAAGGAGGCTGCCTCGAGGGATTCGGAAGGGACCGGCTGCTTGGCGGCGGGAAGGTGAGGTGACACTATCCATGATCGGACTCCGGATGCGGCCCGGAGAGAGCAGGCCTACGGAAAAAAATGCGGGCTGGGGCCCGCGGCCTCTTGCTCTCCTTTGGCCTAGAAGTGAACGGATCGCGCAGGTGGTATCCGTGGTGGCCGCGGTACCTCAAGAGAGCCGAGGGCTGGCCACCTCAGAACCAAGCAACTGAGACCGTATCTCACAACACCAAACCGGGAATCCGATTTCCGATTCTGCGACCGCGCCCCCCCGCTCTTCTTGAATGGCAAATGTGAGGTGAGCTTGAACGTTGTGGAACGCCACTGGAGGGGAGGGGGTGAGTGTCTCTTGGTATGTTTCTCTCTGCCCCTTATGGCATGTTTCTCGCTGCCTCTTATTTGGGAATAGAAGACACGAGTGGGGGACCAGGGGCGTGCGTACAGGGGACTACGCAGCCGATCCGCGAAGGTGGAGAGGGAGGAGAACAGTGGACACCCGTGAGGTACACCTTGTCATCCGAGAGCGGCTTTGTGAGGCCTTGGCGGGGCGGCCGTGGAGTTGGCTGGCCACTCAGAGCGGAGTTCCACAATCTACGTTGGCGGGGCAGGTAAGTAGGTGTCGTTTCAGTCTCGACACTCTGCTCAAGGTTTCCAGAGCATTGGAAATGCCCGCGTCCCATTTTCTCGCAGACCCACGGGCGCGCTCAGAGGAGACGGAAGAAGGTACTCGTGAGCGGGGTGCCTGAGGGCGCGCCGTGCGCCAACCGGTTTTCCGCCGGCGCGCTCCGTTGTGGTGTCTCTCTGACCGGTTCGGCACTCTCTTCCGTCCACGCTGAGCCTCCGAGTCTCAAGTTGATCGGTTGATTGGTGGTCGATTCCATGACTCGTGCCATGCCTCACTCGCGGGGCCTCGACCCTCGGCGCTATGTGGCGCCACGCCCAAACAGAATAGACACAAAATGCTGAACTCACTAACCGCATCGGTTTACGGCCCATTTCGGGAGCGCTTCCACGAGGCGCGCGCCGATCTGTTCATGCAAACGGTCAGACCAGTCGCGGGGGCGACGCTCCTCGACCTCGGCGGCGGCGATGGGTCGTTCGCGAGCCGCCTGGTCGATCGTGTTCCACTCGAGGTGACGGTTGCGGAGCCCGACGTCACGCGAGAGGCCGCACGTAGCAAGGGTTTCAGCGTTCGCCAGATCGCTCCGGGAGAGCCGCTTCCCTTCGCTGACAAGGAGTTCGATATCGTGCTCTGTAATTCGGTCATTGAGCACGCGACTTTTTGGGCAGGTGATCGTGACGGGAGCTGGTCGGAGAGGGCCCAACGAGCGCAGCTTCGCTTCGCCGGTGAGATCCGAAGGGTCGCGCGCTCCTACTTCGTCCAGACCCCCCACGCCGACTTTCCGATCGATGCGCATCTTTGGCTTCCGGGAACAAACTGGCTTCCCCATCGGGTTGTGGGCGCGTTGGTGCCCATCACGGACCGCGTCTGGCTAAAGAAGTGCGGGGTAGCGGATTGGCGCCTCTTACGTGCACGAGACATGAGGCGCTTCTTTCCTGATGCCACCATTGTTGTCGAACGGACGCTGGGCTTGCCCAAGTCGATTGTGGCCGTGAAGGCTTTAGGCCACTGATTTCACCAAGCCATCACCCCGCCGGTCGGTGCCAGGCGTCGTACTCGATTCGCCAGGCACCGTCCTCGGCGCGCCGCCACACCACGAGGTAAGCGCCTTCGGCGGCCCGCTCCTGGCCACCGTCGATCCGCCAGCGGTTGTGCCAGGTTCCCACGTCGACGGCCATGCTCCCGGTGACGTCCAACCGCTCACTCACCATGGCATGGTACGTGTTCGTACGCCGGGGACCGGGCGCGAAGTACTGCGCGATGGCGTCCCGGCCGACGACGGTTCGCTCCGGCGGCAGGAGCATTCCGTCTGGCGTGTAGAGCTGGCGGATCGTCGCCGTGTCACCCTTTACGTAAGCGGCGGAGAACGCGCGGCTCGCGGCGGTGATCGACAACGAGTCGGACGCGGACTGCGCCGAGACGGCGGAAGCCGAAAAGGCGTTCGCGACCAGCGCGATCACCGCTAAGCGGAAGTTACTTCGGCGAAAATAGGTGATACCCGTTGGGGCGTCTGGTGTCTTGGCGGGAGAGGGGGTACGTCGTACTGGGTACAGGGTCTACAGGCGGTGAGAGACGTCGAGAAGCTCGAAGGCCCGGGCCTGCAGGGTGGTGGGTAGGGTGTAGCGTTCGAAGGTGACGTCGGTGGTGCCCATGCGGACGGTATTCTTGGTCAGGGTCTTGAGGTCGGCCAGGAGCGAGCGGAAGCTATGGACGGGGAACCCGTCGTCGGTCCTCTTGCGGCGG
>JAJCZZ010000021.1 GCA_029262115.1 Gemmatimonadota bacterium
GGTCCCGTGAGGTGGGTCCTCCCTGGCGCCCGAAGCCCGCGCCCGCGAACAGGGCGCCAGCGAAGCGCAGCCGCCCAGCGGACACCGCGACGAAAGACGTACGCCCGCGAACCCTGACCCACCGCGACTCCCGCCGTGAGCGAAGGGCGACGGGGAGGACCCGCCCCACGGGACACCCCCGGACACCAGCGGAACCCACCGCACCTCACCCGAAAACGATCGACTTCCACCTCGGATACTGAACGTCCGCCCATATCCTCCGCTCGATCACGTCACGCGCGGCACGTCCCACACGCTCACGCTCCTCCCGCGACACCAACAGCCTCTCGAGTTCCCGCCCCCAAGTGTCCGGATCATCCGCGAACCGCACAGCGTCCGACCCTTCCACAAGCTCCTCGACGCCCCCTCCAGGAGACGCCACGACGGCAACCCCAGACGCCATGGAGAGAAGCACCGAAACCCTGCCACCACGCGCCCGACTCCACGGCTCGGGACCGAGCGGTGACACGGCCACGTCGAACGCGGCTGCCGCCTCGAGTTCAGCGGCCTCCGACCAGGGAACGAAACGCATCCGCTGAAGGAGATCGGCCCCCAGATCCGGCGGGCGTGACGAGCACACCATCAGCTCCGCCCCCGGATGGTGAGCGAACGCCTCCGTGAGCGTCGGCTCCAGTTCCTTGAGGTAGATCTGGCTCTGGTCGTTTCCCACCCAACCCACCGTGATGACGTCAGGGTCGTGCGGGGGCCGTCGACGCCCCTCGAAGCGACCCCGAACCAGACTGGGATACACGACCTCGACATGATCCGCATGCTGGCGGGCGTAGTCGGCCAGAGGTGGCGAGCCCGCGATGACCATGTCGGCGTGATCCAGGACGATGTCGAGACGCTCCTTTCGCCGGGCAGCCTCCGATTCGGTCTCGCCCCATAACGCCCGGTGGAAGAGCGCATCGTCGAAGTCGTACACGATCCGGGCGCCGCGCCTCCTCCACCGCCGGAGCAGGATGGCGGGTGGGAGGACCTTCTGGACGAGGATCACGTCGCGTCCCCGGCTCCGCGAGAATAGATCCCGGACAAAGCGGGCACGGTACAGCGCCGCGCGGAATCGGGACGGCTCGCGACCTCCGCCGTACTCGATCCAGTCGAGATCGACTCCGTCCAACTCCAGGAAGCGCCGGAAATTCCACAGGCGATGGCGGGTCGACGCAGTGGTCCGCCTCCCGCCCGCAACCACGAGGAGGCCGGGTCGGCCGCTCACGTTGGCGACGGGACTCGGGCGCCGGCGTTTCCTTCGAGGGGCACTCGGGCCTGCGACGGAGAAGGACCGGTCCTCCCGCCGCCGGCGGCATCAATCACGGCCTGCCCCACCCGCCGCCCGGCACACCCGTCCAGCTCTCCGCATTGCTCTCGAACCAGCCGCGCGCGCCCCGTGGCATGAAGCTCGGGGTCCGCGAGATAGGCCCGAACGGCGTCCACGAGCTCCTCAGGCGTCCGTGCTCGGACCACCCCTCCCGATCGCACGATCGGTTGCTGGTGCGTGAAGTCGTAGAAGCGGGACACCGAACGGTGATAGGAAACGCCCTCCTCCGCGTCGAAGTCGACACAGACGACTGGAGTGCCCAGAGCGGCCGCGTCGATCGAAATCGAGGAGGCGGCGTTCACCACGACGTCCGCGTGGTGGAGTGTGTCAGCGAGGTGCCTCAGCGCCGCCTCGTCGAAGTCACGATCGTGGTACGCCCCTACCTGCGGATTACCCGCGTGATCGACAACGACGCCAGGTCGACGAGCTACCTCGCCGTACCGCTCGACCGAATCGAGTTGGTGCACCCGTACGACCAACTGCAGGTCCGAACCGAGGTGACGCCGTAGCCCCTCCTCCATGCGTGCGACCACCTCGGGCTCCCTCGACACGGTGCCGGACGTCCCGGTGGCATAGACCACGACGGGCTTCTCCGGATCGAGGCCGAGGCCCCGCCAGAACTCGTCCCGCGGCCGGTACGGGGCCGCCGAGTAGGCATCGTGCTGCGGCGCGCCGGTCACGATCACCCGTGCGGCATCGAGACCATGGATGTCGACCGCCTGGTCCTTCATGATGTCGTTCCAAACCGTGATCCGGTCGACATCCACCGGAAAGAAGCCCGATGTGGTCAGGTTGTCCCAGGACGACACGAGGACCATCGTCCGCACGCCGTGCCGGGCCGCGGACAGCAGGAGGTGCCGATCCAGATATCTGGGACTCGAATGGGTGCGCGGCCCCGACATCGTCAGGACGCGCGTGCCGACGACCAGGTCGGGGCGGTAGCGTTCGAACGCCTTTCCGTAGAGATCGGGGGCGGTCCACCTCACGAGCCTCCGAAGCGCTGAGAGAACCGCGTCCTGACCTCTCCTCCCGATGCGTGAGAGGAACGACCGCACGAAGCGCGCGGGCAAGGACCGCTCGACCGTCGGCTCGACCATGATCCGCGCGGTGTCGCAGCGGAGCGACAGAATGGCCACCTGCAACCGTAAGTTGATGCCGTCGACGAAGTCGAAGAGGGCCGCAGCGGGCAACTCGAGGGGGTGTACCTCGACACCATCTCCCGCGAACTCGGCCTGGAACTCCCCCACGCCCGAAGCCGGGGTGAAAAGGTGGACGCGCGCGCCCGACGCTCGGATCGTGGAGAACGCCTCCGTGCGCAGTATATCCCGAACGTTGATCGCCATCGGGACTCCGATGAAGATTACCCGCTCGTTGGGGTCTACGGCCATGGGTATCTCACGCGTCCGACCTGACCGCTCGACCAAGGAGCCCGGAGGAAGCCATCTCGTCGAGCGCGCCCTCGAGAGCGGACGCCGGGCGGTCGGACTCACGCACCCACTCCGCCAGCGCATCGAGTCCCACCTCCAACGGCTTCGGATCCGTCAGGCCCAGCCACTCGGCCATACGCGTGGTGTCGGCCACCGCGTGGCGGATATCTCCCATGCGGTACTCGCCCGTGACGTCGATCGCCTCGCGCGCCACGCCGTAGCGGTCCGCTAGACCTTCGGCCACCGCCAGTACACTCGTCGCCTGGCCCGAGCCGACATCGGTGACGAACACCGCCCCATCGGTCCCTTCCTGCGTACCCGCTGCCAGGAAGGTCCGCACGACATCGTCGACGTAGACGAAGTCCCGCGACTCCTGGCCGTCCTCGAAGACCCGAACGCCCTGACCGGCGAGGAGTCGAACGCTGAAAATCGAAAGGATGCCTGTATAGGGATTGTGGAGCGACTGCCCGGGACCGTACACGTTTTGTAGCCGAAGCGCGGCCACGCTCACGCCGGCGGGCGGTAGCAGAAGCGTGAGCAGTTCCTCCTGATCGCGCTTGGTCATGCCGTACGTGGAGGTGGGTCGGGGTCGGGTGCTTGGCCCGACCGGTTCGACCGCCAGATCCGCCCCGCACTCCGGACAGGGAAGCTCCCACCGACCGGCGGCGAGTCGCTCCGCGCTCCGTTCCTCCGGATAGACGACGCCGTGTTTCGAACAGCGGTACGGACCTTCACCGTAGACGGCCCGGGACGAGGCGAGTACGACGCGAGACAGGGACGGTGCGGCCCCGGAGGCCACGAGGTCACACAGGAGCGCGGTCCCACCCACGTTCACGTCGACGTAGTGCCGTGCGCGGTACATCGACTCGCCGGTGCCCGTCTCCGCGGCCAGGTGGTAGACCGTACCCGCACCATCCAGCGCCTCACGCCAGGCGGCCTCGTCTCGGACATCCCCCTCGATGAAGCGAGCGCCTGAGATCTCGTCAGGCGGTCGGGCGTCGGAACCGTGAACCGCGGGGACGAGCGAGTCCAGCACCGTAACGTCGTCTCCCCGGGCAAGGAGTTGTCGGGTCAGCCGGCTCCCGATGAAGCCGGCGCCCCCCGTAACCAGAACCCGTTCAGGCACGCGCCGTCGAGACGCCCACTTCGCGCCCCGCCCACACCTCGAGAACGTCCGCGACCCGTTCCGCGGTCTTCCCGTCCCACCCTTCGGGCCGGCGCGGCTGCCCGCGCATTCCCCAGGAAGCCCTGAACGCAGCGAGAATCGAAGCGGTGGAGCGGTCGGGAACCAGGGTGTTGGTCCCCTCGGTGATCGTGATGGGCCGCTCCGTGTTCTCCCGCAACGTCAGGCACGGCACCCCCAGAACCGTCGTCTCCTCCTGCAATCCACCGGAGTCCGTGATGATCATGCCGGCTCGCGACTGCAGAGCAAGCATCTCGCGGTACCCCAATGGATCCATTACCTGCACCCTCTCGAACGAGAGACCGAACTCTTCCATTCGAGATCGCGTGCGGGGGTGGACGGGAAGGAAGACGGGAACGTTGGCGGCGATCGATTCGAGCGCCGCGACGATCCCGCTCAGCGTATCCCGGTCGTCGACGTTCGAGGGTCGGTGGAGCGTCACCCCGACGTAGCTCCCGTCCGGGAGTTCTCGGACCGCTTCCGGCTCGGCTCCGGCTACTCCCGGCAACATCCGCTCCAGGGTATCGATCATGACGTTCCCCACGAAGTGGACGCGGGCGTCGTCGATCCCTTCCGCCGCCAGATTCTCGTTCCCGTCGCGGCTCGGGGTCAGACACAAGTCCGAGATCTGATCCGTGAGGATCCGGTTGATCTCCTCGGGCATCGACCGGTCGCCACTCCGGAGGCCCGCCTCCAGATGAGCGACCGGAATCCCGAGCTTGGACGCCGCGAGGGCAGCCGAGAGTGTCGAGTTCACGTCGCCCACCACCAGGACGACGTCGGGGCGCTCCCGAACCATGACAGGTTCGATCTGCCGAAGGACGGCCGCCGTCTGCTCCGCGTGCGAGCCCGAGCCGACCCCCAGATGCACATCGGCCTCGCGGATCCCGAGGTCGTCGAAGAACGCCTGCGACATGGCGTCGTCGTAGTGCTGACCCGTGTGAACCAGAACGCTGCGTATTGCCTCGCGGGCGTCGAGCGCCCTCAACACCGGAGCGATCTTCATGAAGTTCGGACGGGCACCGACGACGTGCAGAACAGAAAGGGTGTCTGGGGTCATTGGGTAGGCGAAGCGAACGGCGCCTGTCCGGCGCCAGGGACACCCCGACTTCATGGGGCGACGGTCATGGGGAAGCTAGGCGAAGCTGGCGCCGTGTTCCAGCCGACGCGGCGGACCGGAATTCCGGCCGTTGTTGCCCTTCAGGGCTTCCGCCGCACGGTCTCCAGGACCCCCCGAAGTACCTCCGCGTGCGCCTCCCGGTCGAACCGCCGGACCACGAAGTCACGCGCGTGCGCTCCCGCGGCACGGGCCGCCTCCGGATCGTCGAGGTACGCGCGGATGGCAGACGCCATCGACGTGGGATCACCGGAGGGCACCCACACGCCCCCACCCGACTCCCCGAGCACGTCACGGATCACGCCGTCGATGGCCAGGACCGTGGGGCGTCCCGCGGCCATGTAGTCGAAGACCTTGTTCGGGTAGGTGGTGTCGAACAGCGGGATCGGCTTCAAGTGCGCGACGCACACGGAGGCAGCCGCCAGGACTTCGGGCATCCGATCCTTCGGCTGGGGCTCCACGAAGACGACGTTCGTCAGCGCCTCACCGCGCGCCCGTGCCTCCAGCCGCGCCTTGTCCCGTCCCCCACCCACCAGCACCATCCGCACCGAGGGGTCGTCCGCAAGGAACCGGGCCGCATCCAACAGCACGTCGAGGTCGTTGGGGATCCCGTGGGCACCGGTGTACAGCACGAGGCGATGGCGGTCCGGGTCCAACCCGATCTCGCGGGTGAAGCCGTGACCGTCTGCCGAGGGGTCGAAGGCAGCGGACTCCACGCCGTTCGGAACCAGGGTGATCCGGTCCCGCCTTCCCCCGCGTGCCGCGACGTGATCGATGAAGCCGGGTGAGTTCACGATGACGTGGTCGGCTTGTGCATAGAGAAAGCGCTCGAGCCACCGCGCCAGCCGGATTGCCGTGGTGTTCTTCAGCACGCCCAACTCCACCGCGAAGTCGGGCCACAGATCCCGCACCTCGAGAACGAAGGGGATCCCCCGCAGTCGCGCCACCTTCAGAGCCGCAATCGCCTGGAAAAGCGGGGGCGATGTGCCCCAGACGACGTCCGCCGCCGGCACCCGGAACAGCGCGGCCAGCGCGGAAGAGTAGCTGAAAGATACGAACGACAGGAGTCGCCCGAGGAATCCCCCACCTCTGGGTCGGAACGTCCAGGTGCGCAGGAGGCGCACGCCCGGCTCCTCCGTTCCGTCGGTGGAGTTGTGGGGCTGGCCGGTGAGGTAGGACACCGGACTCGCGACGACGGTGACCCGATGCCCGTGACGAACCAGATGTCGTGCGAGCTCGACGTGCCGCGTCCCCCCAGCCTCCCGACCCAGGACGAAGAGCTGATGGATCAGGAGGACGTGGCGGGACGGCATCAGTAGAAGAGCAGCTTGAACAGCGTCTTATGCGCCCAGGCGAGTCGACGCCGGACGGCACTCTGCTGGAACCGGTCCCAGCGGTCCGCCCTCTCGGCAAACACGTCCATACCCGTCAGGCGGTGCGTAACCCGCAACTGTACGACATGGAGCGCATGATAGAAGCGAGAGGCAGCGTTCGGAAGCCATGTCCCGGCCTCGTCGTAGAGAGACCAGTACCCGATGTCGAAGCGGTCCAGCTCCGTGCTGAGCGTGGTGACCGCGCGGTTCCACACGCTCTCCGCGTCCGCTAGGCCGGTGTGCAGCCAGTAGTCGTAGATGCCCCAGGCGGCCCACAGGTAGCCATTCAGGATGTGGGTCGGCGGATCCACGATGGTCTCCTCGAACCAGAAGACCCCGTCCGAGTCCGTATGGACGACGCCTCCGTCCTCCATCTCCAGAAGAAACGAAGCGAAGGCGTCGTGCGCCGCCCGGAGGTAGCGATCGTCCTCGGTCGCACGGTGCGCGCGCACCAGAAGCGAGAGACCCTGCCCCTGGGAGAGGGCCGAGTACCATCCCGACGGCATGGGCGTGCGGTACTCCCAGTCGAAGTGGTGCTTCCACACCGGCACGCCCGCGTCGTTGGGCTCGAGGTTGTCGACCATCCAGTCCGCGGCCTCGAGAAAACGCGCCTTCCGATCCGGGTCGTCGTCCCAGAGCCAGCGGTTGTAGTTCCCGAGCCCGTACTGGGCGATGGCGATGGGGTTGTACTGGAGCCCGACGTGCCCGTGGTAGTCGAGCATGGGTATGCGGTGTTCGTCGAAGTGCCCCGGATAGTCGGCTTTGGCCGCGAACCGTTGCCAATACTCGCCGACCCGCCCCGGGACCGTGGCCTCGTTCACCTCCGGCGTGCCGTGCCAGAAGGTGAGGTGACTCTGCCCCCCGCCGAGGTAAGCGCTGAAGATCCGCTTCCAGTAGCGAAGCCGGTTGCCGACCCCGATACCGGCGCCCGGCACGCTCGACGGTACCTGGATCTTCCCGGACGTATCAGCCGGGGTGCCCGTCACGTGCCCTCGCGCACCTGTCCGATGAAGGCCGCCGCGTCGAGGTCGACCACGCCCCCGTCCCGAATCGAACGGACCGCTCCGAACGTCGCGAGGCTGGTCGCGACCAGCGACTCGAAGGCGATCGGAGCGTCGCCGCCCCCCTCGAGCACATCACGTACGGCCTCCCACTCGCCCTTGTGACCTTTGTCCTGCCCGAGACGCGCCTTGTCGGTCTTCACGCTCCCTCCACTGTACAAGCGGAGCTCCCGATAGTCGTCGAGCACCGCCGATCGACCCGCGCCGAAGACTTCGAAGCGCTCCTTGCCGACCGCCTTGTCTCCGGCGGCGGTGTAGGTGATCGACGCGACGGACCCATCGGCCATGGCCAGAGTGATGGCTACGTTGTCCTCGGCATACCGGCCAAGATCCGGGAGGGCCGCGGCGTGCACCCGCACGGGCAGGGAATCGCAAAGGTAGGAGGCGAGGTCCACGAAGTGGCACCCTTCCCCGATGATGCGGCCACCACCGACGTCCGGGTCGTGGACCCAGTGATCGCCGGGAATGAAGCCCGCGTTGACCCGCATCTGGACCATCAGGGGCTCACCGACCGAATCAAAGTGGCGGCGCATCGATCGCACCATGGGCGCGAAGCGGCGGTTGTAGCCGACCATCAACATCCGGCCGTCGCCCGCCTCGTACGTCCGCACGATGTCCGCGAGCTCCGTCTCGTCGAGGCATGGAGGCTTTTCGCAGAACACGTGCTTGTTCGCGTCCAGAGCAGCGATGATCTGAGGGGCGTGGAGATCGTGGCGGGTGACGATTGCCACCATGTCCGTGCCGTCATCCTGGAGAAGCTCGTCCCCGTCCGTGGCCGCGAAGGCGAAATCGAACTTCTCAGCCGCGTGGTGCGCCGACGGCCCACGCGCCGTGGCGACCCCGGTCAGGCGGAAGCCGCCCGCGTCCCGGATGGCCGGCAGGAGCGTGGCCGTCGCGAAGTTGCCCGCGCCGAGCATGGCCAGGCCAGGCTCGCCCGGCTTCCCTTGCTTTGCAACCCGGTCGACACGTCGAACGGGTTCGCCAGCCGCGTGCGGGTCGCCGTACGTGAGCAGGACGCCCAAGGACGGCTCTTCGTCATCGGTGATGAGCGTATACGCCCGCGCCCCGTCCTCGATCGGAATCCGGTGCGTGAGGAGCGGCTCCAGATTCACCGAACCGTTTGCCAGAAGGTGGAGGAAGGCCTGCATGTTCCGGTTCTCGGTCCAGCGCACGTACGCGACCGGATAGTCGCTGCCACCCTCCTCGTAGGAGGGGTCGTAGCGGCCGGGCCCGTACGAACGGGAGACACGGAACGCGAGCTCCTTCTTGAAGTACGGCTCGCGCGGCATGTCGAGCCCGACCGCTCCGACGAGAACGACGCGGCCCCGGTCCCGAGCGAGGTCTGCGGACATCTCGATCGGCTGGTTGGACACCGTCCCCGCCGTGACGAGGACGGCGTCGGCGCCGATGCCACCGCTGACCGCCGAGGTGACGGCCGCCGGATCGCCCTGGCCCAGTGTAACGGCCTGATCGGCGCCGAGCTCGAGCGCCAGGGCCACCCGCGACGGGTCGAGGTCGATGCCCACCACGTTCGCCCCCGCGGCCTTGGCCATCTGCACGACCATGAGTCCGATCAGCCCCAGCCCCAGAACCACGACGGTCTCGCCGAGTTGGACCTCCGCGAGGCGGAACCCGTGCAGTCCGATCGCCCCGACCGTCGCGCACGCGGCGTGCTCGAGGGACACTCCCTCGGGGGCGACCGCAACCAGATTCTTCGGGACACACACGATGTCCGCATGGGAGGCGTACCCACCCCCCGCGCAGGACACCAGGTCACCGACGCGCACACCGTCGACGCCGTTTCCAACCGCGAGCACGACACCGGCGGACGAATATCCAAGCGCCTGAGGCTGGTCGAGGCGGGTGAACGCCGCCTTCATCGCGGTCACGGGGCCGTCGGTCCGAGCCTTGTCCACCACCTTCTTCACCAGGTCCGGGCGGGACCGCGCTTTGGCGATGAGGCTCTTCTTCGCGAACTCGACCGACGTGCGCTCGGTGCCGGCGGACACGAGGGAGGCGCCGTTGCGGACGAGAACGCACCCGGGTTGCACCTGGGGCGCGGGCACCTGGGCGACTTCCGCCTTGCCGGTGGCGGGAGACTGGATCAGCTGTTTCATGACGATCGGTGACCGGGCGGGGCCGGTTGGAGCGAGGGGGACGGGCGTCGGCAAGATAGCCACCGCTCAAGCGTCTACGAAGGCCTGATGCCACAGCTCCAGGCTCAGGAGAAGCCACATAGGATAGGCCCAGTCACGCGTTCCGGACCGGTGCTCCCCGATCATGGTCGTGACTCGCTCGGCGTCGAAGAGCCCGCGCCGGCGTGTCCGCTCCGGGGCCAGGAGGTCGTCAACCATTTCCGCGAGGTCGTTCACCAACCAGTGGTCGTGCGGGGCGCCGAAACCGGCCTTGGGTTGGCGAAGCACCTCGTCCGGAACGATACCGGTCATTGCCCGGCGGAGAATGTGTTTGGTGATGGGCCGGGGATGGCGGGTCAGCTTCAGGTCGGGGTCGATGGCTTGGAAGGAGTAGTCGACCAGGTCGCGATCGAGGAAGGGAACCCGAACCTCCAACGACGATGCCATCGACATCTTGTCGTTGTACAGGAGGTTCAGGCTCGGCATGAACGTCCGCTGGTCGAGGTGAAGCATGCGGTTGACGAAGTCGGCGTGCTCGGTCCCGGCGAAGTGGGCGCGATGGACGTCGTAGGGGTCGGCGATGTCCGTGGCCTCGCGGAGCGCATCCGAGTACAGGGCGTTCTTCTGGTCGCCGTCGAGGTACGTGGCGTTCATCAGGAACGCCTCCTCGGGTGGGAGAGACCCCGAACGCGCCAGCTTCCGACCGAGGCGGGCGGCGCCCATCAACGGCGTTCCCCGGAGCATAGGGAGGGATCGAGCCGCCGGTTCGAGAACCCCCCGCCGGAGCGCCCACGGAATGCGCCGATACCGTTCGCTGATCCGGTGGGCTGCATGCTTCCGATACCCCGCGAAGACCTCATCCCCGCCCACGCCGCTCAGCAGGACGGTCACCGAGGGGCGCGCGGCCGCGCACACGAGATTCGCCGTCAGGATGGCCGGATCACCGACCGGCTCGTCCATGTGCTCGATGAGCTTAGGCAGGAGGGTCGCAACGTCGGGCTCGACCACGATCTCATGGTGGACGCACCCGAAGCGTTCGGCGGTCCGCCGGGCGACCGCCGGGTCGTCCAGCGTCTTTTCGCCGACCCGGTGGTCCGCGGGGAACGTGATCGTGAACGTCCTGACCGACTTGTCGGACGTCTCCGCCATCAGGGCGACGATGGCCGACGAATCCAGCCCCGCCGACAGAAAGGCACCGAGTGGTACGTCGGAGACCATCTGGGAGCGCACGGAGGCCCGCAGTCGCGCCCGCACCTGTTCGATGACCTCGGCCTCGGTGGCTGGAAAGTCGGCGTCCCGGTCGGGAAGCGTCGGCTCCCAGTACCGCCGCACCCGCAAATCGCCGCCCGACCACTCCGCGAGATGACCGGGCTCGAGCGCGCACACGCCCGCGAACAGCGTGTGGGGGTCCGGCACCCAGAGGAAGGTCAGGAGCCGGTTCAGCGCCAGCGGATCGACCGATGCCTGGAAGTCCCGCAGGGCCCGGAACGCCTTCACCTCCGACGCGAAGGAAAGCCGTCCGCCCTCGACTCGGTAGTACAGCGGCTTCACCCCGAACGGGTCGCGGGCGAGCAGGAGGGAGGGACGGTCGCGCAGGTCCACCGCCACGAACGCGAACATCCCCTCGAAGCGCGGCACGGCGTCGGCCCCCCACTCCTCGATGGCCCGGAGCAGCACCTCGGTGTCGGTGGTGGAGCGGAAGCTGTGGCCCCGGCCTTCGAGTTCGCTCCGCAGCGCCTCCGCGTTGTATAGCTCCCCGTTGTAGGCCAGCACCACCGACCCGTCTTCGTTCGCCATTGGCATGTGGCCGGCCGCCGACAGGTCGCGGATGGCCAGGCGGCGGGAGCCGAGCCCCACGAACGTTCCGTCCGGAAGGGTTCGGTGCCATGTGCCGCCGTCATCGGGGCCGCGGTGCCGCTGCGCCTCGGTCATTGCGGCGAGCGCGTCCGGGTCGCCCACGCCCCACAGGCCAGCCAGGCCGCACATCAGGCGACGCCCTCGGACGCCCCGGCAGCCACGCCTTCCGGTGCCGCCCCCCCCGCGTCGACGAAGCGGCGGAACCACAGCTCGGTACCCACCCACTGCCAGACGAAGAACGCGTTGCTCCCCTCGCCGGCGCGGAAGCGCTGGAAGGCCGCGAGGCAGTCGTCCGGCCGGAAGAGCCCGCGCGATGCGAACGAATCGGACCGGAGCATGCGCTCGACGCCGTCCGCCAGCGGCCCACGCAACCACTCTCGTTGGGGTGTCACCACCGCGCGCTTCGAGGCGGCCCGAACGGCCGGAGGCAGCCGATCCGCCATCGCCCTGCGAAGCAGTTCCTTGGAGCGTCCGCCGCGGATGCGCTGGTGGGCCGGCAGTCGAAACAGGAACTCGACCAGGCGATGATCGAGGTACGGTTCCCGCAGCTCCCGGCTGTGGGCCATCGACAGACGGTCGTTCATCCTGAGGACGCGCGGCAGCTTCGTGTGGCGGAGATCCCGGAACAGCACGTTCCGTAGCCGATCGTCGTAGGGGCGGGCGAAGGTCGGGTAGGCTCCGGCGCGCTCCACGACCTCGCGGCTCAGCCCTCCTGGCGCGAGGAACGACGTGCCGTCCTGATAGACCGGGGCGGCCGACTCGAGAACAGCGCGCATCCGAGCGATGCCGAGCCGGCCCGACTCCTCTTCGACGCGACCCTCGTCACGAAGGGCGGCCCGAAGGTCGCGGCAACGCCCATCCTCCAGCAGGTCCAGATGGTGGTGCGGTCGGAAGTAGCGGTAGCCCGCCAACATCTCGTCGACCCCCTGCCCCTCCAGGAGGACGGTCACGCCCCGTTCGGCGGCCAGCGAATGCAGGTGATGGTACCCCAGCGTGCCCACCCCGCCGAACGGAGCCTCCTGATGCCAGGTCGCGGTCTCCGCGAGTGCCCAGACCTGCGCCGGGTCGAGCCGCTGGACATGTCGATTCCACTCCCGGCGCCGGGGCACCTCGTCCGCGAAGGAGATCTCATCGTAGCGCGGATCGTCGAACGCCGCGGTGAAGGTCTGAAGCGCACCCGCATCGCCGCTTACGGCGTCCATCGTGGCGACCAGGGAGGCCGAGTCGAGTCCTCCCGACAGGTTGACGCCCAGCGGTACGTCGGCGTGCAGCCGCAGCCGGACGGCGTCCTCGAAGAGCTTGCGAAAGGTGGATTCGGCGTCGGCGTCCGACACGTCGACCGTGTCGCGCGTCCGGGCGCCGAGGTCCCAGTAGGAGCGGACGACGGATGGCTCCCCGGGCGCCACAGTCAGCGTGGAGCCCGCCGGGAGCGCGTGGACGCCCCGGAAGAAGGTGGCCTCCGAATGGTCGTAGACGCCGTGCGTCAGATAGGTCGCCCACGCGTGGAGGTCCGGCCGGGAGGCCACGCCGCCGGCGAGCAGACCTTTGATCTCCGAGGCGAACAGGAAGTCAGCACCGACCGTCGTCCAGTGGAAGGGTTTGATACCGAGCCGGTCACGGGCGCACAACAGGCGCTGTCGGTCCGCGTCCCAGAGCGCGAAGGCGAACATGCCGATGAAGCGCTCCAGACACGCCTCACCCCACCGCGCGTACGCCGCGAGGATGACCTCCGTATCGGTGCGGCTCCGGTACGGATAGTCGGCGAGTTCGGCGCGCAGCTCGCGGTAGTTGTAGATCTCGCCGTTGAACGTGAGGACGTGACGACCGTCCGCCGACACCATGGGCTCGTGCCCGGCCCCGGTCAGGTCGATGATGCTCAGGCGCCGGTGCCCGAGCGCCACCCCCGGCTCCGACCAGACGCCCTGGTCGTCCGGTCCACGATGCGCCTGGGCGTCCGCCATCCGGACCGCCCGCTCGGGCGTGGCGCCGGGGCCGACGACCCCGGCGATCCCGCACATCAGTCGGACTCCGGCCCTGAGGCCGACCGCTCGCGCAGCATCAGGTCGACCAGACGCACCTGCATTTCCGTGTCGATGCTCACGGAGCGGTCGTCCGGCATCACATACGGGCAGATGGAGTCACCCCAGATCGAGCCTCGCTGAATAAGCACGTCGCGCCGGGTCAGATAGATGGCCCCGTTCCGCATGTACGCGGGCGGATCGTAGTCCTGCCGGCGCGTGCCTTCGACTTCCGGAACGCAGAACGGGGCCAGCCGCCCGTCCTCGATCCGCTTCATCAGGACCGGGTGCACGTCGAAGACGCGGACCATACTGATGACCGAATCGCAGTCGGTCCGCTCCGCCAGGGAGACGGCGGCCTCGATGTCTTCGACGGTGCGCAAAGGGGCCGTGGGTTGCAGGAGGCACACCCAGTCGACGCGCTCCCCCTCCTCCGTTTCGACGGCGTCCACGGCGTGTTGCAGGACCGGAGCCATCGGCACCCGATCGCCGCCGAGGTCGGCGGGGCGCATGAAGGGGACGTCGGCGCCCAAGCGGCGTGCCACCTCCGCGATACTCGGGTCGTCGGTACTGACGACCGTTCGGTAGAGCGCCCGGGCGGACGCCGCCGCCTCAATCGACCACGCGATCAGCGGCGTGCCGCCCACCTCGCGCAGGTTCTTTCCCGGTACGCCCTTGGAGCCGCCCCGGGCTGGGATCACGCCGAGGACCCTCACGGGTGCGCCGCCCCGGGTGCGCTCATCACGCCGACGGCCCTCACGAGTGCGCCACTCACGGTGCTCTCATCACGCCAAGGACCCTCACGGGTGCGCCGCCCCGGGTGTGCTCATCACGCCGACGGCCCTCACGAGTGCGCCACTCACGGGTGCGCCACTGGCGGTGCGCCCATCAGTAGGTGAGGCGCTTCTTGATGTTCAATGGCTCTGAGGCGAGCAGGTCGGCGACCCTCTTGCCCGCGTCGCCCGTCCCGTACAAGTCGCTCGACTCCGCCCGACCTCGCTCCAGATGTGCACGCACGGCGGAAACGATGGCCCCGGTGTCGTAGCCGACGTTGACGACGTTATCGGCGTGGTCCCTCCCTCCCTGTCGGTTGCCGACGTTCACGACCGGCAGCCCGAGGTACGCGCATTCGCGGATGCCCACACTCGAATTGCCGACCAGACAGCGGGCCCCGATGAGCAAGCGGAGGAAGTCCTCGGGCGCGAGGTTCTTGAAGAAGTACATGTGATCGACGTCGTGCGTCTCCCGAAAGTGCCGGATCCCCTTGGAAATTCGATCCGAGCCGGCGTCGACGTTCGGCCAGAACCAGAACGTCGGCAGATCCAACTCGCGGACGGCCTCGAGCGTCGCCTCGATCTGGCGCGGTGAGTCCTGGTACTCCGTCGTCACGGGGTGCTGCATGACCACGATGTAGCCGGTCGACGGGTCGAACGCGTGGCCGACGCCCCCGTACGCCTCGAACGGGTTGAAGCCCTCGCCCGGTGTCGCCCCTTCCGCCCGCACACGAGCCGCGAGGTCCACCGACGGGCAGCCGGTCACGAACACGGTGTCGGGCTCCTCGCCCATGCGCACCACACGCTCGCGGGCGAGGTCGTTCGACACGAAGTGGAGGTTCGACAGCTTGGTGACCGCGTGGCGGACCTTCTCGTCGATCGACCCCGTCACCTCCCCGCCCTGCAGGTGCGCCACGGGAATGTTCAGGTACGACGCCGCGATGGCGGTCGCGATGGTCTCGTACCGGTCCGCCACGGATACCACGACGTCGGGTGCGAGGTTGTCGAAGATGGTGGCCAGCTCGACCACGCCCATCCCCGTGGACTTGGCCGTGGTCACCAGGTTCTCGCCTTCCAGAACCATATAGACGACGGCGTCCGGCTCGAAGCCGTCGGAGCGGATGACGTCCACCACCGGGCCGTACCGTTCGAGAAGGGCGGACGCTCCGACCACCAGTTGAAGCTCGAGGTCCGGATGGTCACGGACCGCCTCCAGGACCGACTTGACCCGGGCGTACGACGGGCGCGCCGTGATGACGACGCACACCCGCCGCCGGCCTGTGGAATCGGATCGCTTGAGGAGACTCATCAACGCGGGGTCAGGGGCGGACAGGGTGAGCGCGTCACACCGTGAAGCGCGTCACGGCGTAAAAGGAGGCACGGGCCTCACATAGCGCTTGGGACCGGCGTCCACACGGACGGGCGTGCCCGCAAGCCAACGGGCCAGCTTCTCGGCCATGAAGATCTCCGTGTTCTCCATCGATTCAAGGGTCGCCCCGCCGATGTGGGGCGTTACAAGGAGATGCTCGTGGTCCGCGGCGTACCGCAGTACCGGACTGCTCGCGACCCCGCCGGCATCCGTCTCGGAGGCCAGAACGTCGAGAGCGGCCCCACCCAAGCGGCCGCTACGGAGCCCGTCCAGGAGCGCGTCCTCGTCGAGGAGGCCGCCCCTGGCCGTGTTCACGACCAGAGCGCCCTGCGGAAGACGCGACAGCGCCGCTCGTCCGACGAGCCCCCGCGTGCTCTCGTTCAGAGGCGCATGGATCGACAGCACGTCCGCTCTCTCGGCCAGCACCTCAAGCGATGGCGCCCGGGTGACGCCGTCCGGCCACGGATCCCGGTCCGGGTCGTAGGCGGTGACGTGCATCCCGAAGGCGCGCGCGTACCGCGCCACCATGATGCCGAGACGACCCACGCCGACCAACGCGAGCGTCTTGCCGGCCAACTCCCTGCCGCGGTAGGCGTCCCGGTCCCACCCGCCCCGCCGGGTGGACGCCACCGCTTCCGGGAGCCTCCGGACCAACGCAAGCAGAAGCGCCCAGGTGTGCTCGGCGGTCGCGGTCACGGTCTCGAGGAAGTCCGTCTCTGCGCGGAGGGAGAGAACGGCCGTGTCCTGGGCGCTCGCGACGTCGAGCGCGATGTGATCCAGCCCCGTCGTCGGGCTGACCACCGCCAGGAGCTCCCGGTTGGCGTTCAGGACGGAGCCGTCAACGCGGTTCCGGAGCCGTACGAACACGACGTCCGTGTGGGCGACCGCGTCCGCGAGACCTGCCTGCCCGACATCGCCCAGCGTGACATCTCCGAGGGACTCCAGGACCGAAAGCGCCCGCGGGCTGAAGTTCTCCGACTCGGCAATCAGGATGCGGAGACGATCCGGCGCGGGCGGGTTGGACGACGTCACCTGCCTCCGTACTCCGCGAACGCGTCGGCCGCGCCCGGAGACCTGTCACGGGCAGGGGCCCCATCGGCGATCATCAGGACAGAGTCCCGGTCAGGCACGGTGTCGTTTCCTTTGCATGTCGAGTGTCGTCGGTGGCCGGAATCTAGTCGCCCTGCGGCGTCTCGACACCGCACGCCGTACATTGTCGCTTATGCACTCCATCTGGCCGTCTGACTTCGCGCGCGTTCCGGACGAACCCTGGGTCCACCAGCCGGTCGATGAACTGGCTGTGGGATACGATTCCGTCGAGAACCACGGCTGGTACGCGAATCTCGACAGCACCGTCGAGGACGTGGCGGCTTTCGCCTCGGCGGGAAGCGTGATCCTCGACTATTCCGGGGGCACGGGCATCCTGGCGGACCGGCTCCTCAGCCAGGTGGACGCTTCGACCGGCATCCTGATCGTCGACTCGTCGCCGAAGTTCCTGCGGTTCGCTGTGGAGAAGCTGGGCGACAGCCCTCGAGTAGCGTTCCGGAGGATCCGGTACCTCCGGGACGAGAAGCGCCTGGAGCGGGTCGACGAGGTCCTTGGCCCGGGCCTCATGGAGCGCGGCGTGGACGCGGTAGTGTCGACGAACGCGATCCATCTGTACTACGACCTGGCCGAAACCGCCCGGGCGTGGCGGAACGTCATGCGTCCGTCGGGGCGTTTGTTCGTCCAGTCCGGCAATATCCGTCACCCCGACATGCCCGCCGACGAGTGGATCATCGACGAGACGGTCCATGTCATCCATCGGGCCGCGGTCGACCTCGTTCGGACCGACGAGCGACTTCGGCGGCACCGCGATCGTCTGGACGACGAAGCCTACATGTCCGCCCACGCCGAGCTCCGCTCGAAGTACTTCCTGCCCGTTCGACCCTTGGCGTTCTACGTGGACAAGCTGCGTGAATCGGGCTTCGAGGTCGAGTCGGTCCGGCGGCGGCGGATCGCCGCCGATGTGATGGAGTGGTTCGACTTCCTGCGCGTATACCATGAGGGGGTGCTGGGGTGGATTGGAGGAGCGGAGCGGATCACAGGTGCACCCGCCACACCCGAGGCCGTGGAGGCGCGCCTGGACGTCATGCTGCGGGCCATGCGCTCGGTATTCGGCGGCGCGGATGAATTTGGCGCCTCCTGGACGTACGTGACCTGCACTCCGGTCACCGGGGGATCGGAGAGCCCTGGATGAGGGCCTGATCCTCTTCGGCAATCAGGATCCTCACCCGGACCCCGGATCCGGCGCGAGGTCGGCGTCGGTCAGGAGGGCATCGGCCTCGAGCGCCCGCACGAGCCTCCGTCCGATCAGGTCGGGAATCCGCTCGGCCGGGATGCCCGACCCCGGCTTCTTCGCGATCAGGTCGCCCTCCGAGAGGACGTGCCCGGCCGGGAGCGCTCGCCGAACCACCGTGCTCTTCATGAAGAGGGCGCGCATTTCCGAGAGCTCCTCCGCGACCGCATCCTTGTCCACCGGACGGGCGCGGGCACGCTCGAGCCAGCGCACTCCCTGAACCAGCCTCCCGAGGGACTCCGGCGTGAGCGACGACCCGACATCGGGCCCGAAGGCCTGGTCGGACAACGCGATATGCACTTCGAGGACCGTGGCACCCAGCGCCACGGCCCCGAGCGAGGGCCAGATCGTACCCGAGTGATCCGACAGGCCGACGGGTAGCCCCCACCGCTCGCGGAAGTCCGGTATCAGGTTCAGACCCACCTTCTCGGGGGGGGTCGGATACATCGAGGTGCACTGGAGAACCGTCAGCGGCAGGCCGAGCGCCCTCACGTGCGCAACGGCGGCATCGATCTCGGCGAGAGGGCTCATTCCCGTGGAGAGGTAGACCGGGAGGCCATCGCCTTGCACCGCCTCGATAAGCCCGAGGTTCCGGACTTCGCCCGACGCGATCTTCCACCCGCACACGCGGACGCGACGGAGCAACTCGACCGCCTCCAGACTGAAGGCGGAGCTCATGAAGCCGAGCCCGACCTCGTCGGCGTGTGCCCGCAGCCCCTCCCACTGAGGCTCCGTGAACTCCATCCGCTTCCAGTAGTCGTACCGCGTCTCATCCTGAGGGCTGAACTTCACCCGCCACGGTTCGTGGGGCGTCGATTCCGCCGAGGCGATGTGCGTCTGGAACTTCACGACATCGGCGCCCGCGTCGGCCACCGCGTCGATAAACGCGTGGGCGGTGCCCAGGGACCCGTCGTGGGCCTGTGCGACTTCGGCGATGATCCGTACGCGGTCGTCGGACGCCAACGGCAACTCTCTTCGTTTGTCGATTCCGGGGATGACGCCGGAGCGGGAACAGGATGACGACGGGAATCTAGTGTGCAGATGCGCGGGTGTCCTGAACGGGCCTCGCGACGCCGCGACCGGTCGCCTTCCGGGACGGTTCGAACTGCGTCCTTGTCGCCTCCGTCGCTTGATTGAACATTTCATGATATCCCCGCCCCGCTCCGCCCCCGCAGGAACCCCACCCCATGATTCGATCCCGCCTCCGGTACGGCGCCGGCCTCCTGGTCGTCGCCTTTTTCGTGTCTTGCGTGGATGGCGAATCGCCATCCGTTCCTGTCACGTCAACCGCCTCGGTGGCGGTGGTTCCGGTCTTCCAGGCGATCGTAGGCGATGGCGCTCCGGCGCCGGGTGAGATCTCGCGGATCCGCGTCACCGCGCGACTGGCTTCGGACGACTCCGTTCTGGAGACCTTCCTGCGGGAGGTGGATCCGTCGGCGACCGAGTGGACCCTGTCCTTGGAGATCCCGGTTCCGGACGGCGGGGGCGCGACGCTCCTCACCATCGAACTCATCAGCGTCACCGACGGCGCCGAGACCGTCGAATGGAGCGGACGCTCCGCGCCGATCCAGCTCACCGCGGGTCCGTCCACCCAGCCCGTGACTGTGCCGGTGGTTCGGGGTCCCCCTGAGAACATCGGCGTGACCGCGATCTCGGTCACCCCGGATTCAGCACGGATTCCGGAAGGGGGTACTGTTCAACTCGAAACGATCGTCTCGACCGACGGGACGGCCGGGACCCGAGCGTTCTGGACGGCGCTCGACCCGACGGTCGGGGTTGACGACAACGGGCTGGTGACGGGCATCGCGCCCGGCCTGGGCCGTGTCGCCGTGGGGGCCGGAGCGCACGCCGACACGGCCCGGATCTTCGTTGACGCGACGGCGAACGCCGTCGTCGTGACGCCCGACTCGGTCCTCGTGGACGGCCTGGGCGCTTCCGCGGGGTTCAGCGCATCGGTAGTGGACGCCCGTGGCGCGCCGGTAGCCGGGTACGACGTCCAGTGGAGGAGCCTGGATCCGCTGGTTGCCGCCAGCCTCGGCGGTGGTGAGTTCACGTCCCGGTCCGCCGGAAGGGCGCGGGTCGTTGTCCGCGTCGTGCAGGACTCGACCTTGGCGGATACGGCGTTGGTCGTCGTCTCGCCTCCACCCTTCGACGTGATGGTGCGCAAGACGACACCGTCCGAGCAGGTGGTCCGCGGCGACACCATCCTGTTCGTGATTGAGGCCGCCAACCTCGGCGAGGGCCCCGCGGGCGAGGTGGTTGTCCGCGACCCCCTGCCGGAGGGCCTCGATTTCGTCGACGTGACCACCACGGCGGGTGACTACCGTCCGGCGGACGGCGCCTGGAGCGTCGGGCTGTTGTCGTCGGGAGCGACCCAGAGGCTGACGATTCGTGCGGTGGTGACGGCCGCGGCGGGTAGTCGGATCCTCAACGTCGCGCGTCTCGTCGGTGTGGCGGCGGACGCGGACCCCCTGCCGGACAACAACGAGGCCTCGGCGGCCGTCGAGGTGTTGGCGCGACGAGCCGATCTGGCCATCGCCAAGACGGTGGACCGAGGACGTGTGACACCCGGCGATACCGTGGTCTTCCGCGTAGGCCTGCGGAACCTCGGACCGCACACCGCTCGCTCGGTCCGGGTCCGGGACCTCCTTCCCGCCCGTCTCGACCTCCTGGAGGCCGCGGCCACGGGGGGCCGGCTGTCGGCGGATTCCCTCATCTGGAGGTTCGACTCCATCCGAGCGGGAGACGAATTCATACTCGAAGTGATCACGCGAGCGGGTGATTTCCGTCCCGACGAAGCGGGCACGGTCAATGTGGCCCGGATCGAGTCGAGCGGGACCACCGACCCGAACGCCGCCAATCAACGCGCGGAAGCCGAAGTGGTCATCGACCGGGTGCGAGCCGACATCGCGCTGTCGAAGACCGCCGACCGGTCGCAGGCGTCGGTCGGCGATACCGTCGGGTTCCGCGTGGTCGTGGTAAACCGTGGGCCGGGTCGAGCCACGGAGGTCCGGGTTCAGGAAGCGATCGACAGCACGGCGTTCATGGTCGTCTCCGGTCGCGTGACCGAGGGGCAGGTCGACACGGCCCGGGCCCTCTGGTCGATCGGTGTCATGGTTCCCGGTCAGGCCGACACGTTGGAGCTACTCGCCACGGTTGAGGCGGGCGCCAGCGGTCGGACGGTATTCAATCGTGCGTACAGCCTCGGACTGCGGGACGAGGTCGACCCGGACGCCAGCAACGACACGGCCACGGTGGCGGTATCGGCGGGAGCAAACACCACGGATCTACGGGTCCTGAAGACGGCGGACCGGTCGACTGCGTTCGAACGGGATACGGTCAAGTTCGTGGTCCTCGTCCAGAACGCGGGCCCCGCGCCCGTCGATAGTCTCGTGGTGCAGGACAGCCTATTCGCAGGACTGTCCTACCTGTCCCACAGCCTCCGTCGGGGGACGTTCGACCCGCAGACCGGCCGGTGGAATCTCGGAGCGATGGCTGTCGGCCGGCTGGACACGCTCGAACTCTTGGCCACCGTGCAGTCGGGACGCGCAGGGTCCACGGTGCACAATACGGCGTTCCTGAGGAGTTGGACTGGAGCGTCGGATTCCGACACCCAGGACAATGGCCAGACCGCGTCCGTTTCGATCCAAGGAGTGGATCTCTCCGTCGTGAAGTCGGCCGCCGACACCGTCGTGTCCGAGGGAGACACAGTCCGGTTCACGGTCCGCCTTACGAATCATTCGTCACGCACGGTGACCAACGTCGTCGTGCGGGATACGGTCCCGCAGGGCCTGGTGTTCGTCAAGGACTCGCTCAGTTCCGGCATCTTCACTTCGGGAACGGGTCAATGGTCGGTGCCGTCGGTGGCTTCGGGGGCGACGGAGGAACTTCGAACGGTGTACGTCGTCTCGTCCGGCCAGGGAGGTCGCCAGATCCGCAACGAAGCGAGGCGCGAGGCGGGCGACCAGACCGATACGCAGCCGTCGAACGACGTCTCCACCGCCGAGGTCCGCGTCCGGCCCGCGAACGCGGACGTGCAGATTTCGAAGTCGGCCGGGTCGAGCACGGCGTTCGAGACGGATACCCTCGACTTCACCATCGTGGCGAAGAACGTCGGGCCGGCATCCGTCGACAGCCTTGTGGTTCGTGACTCTCTGTCGGCCGGCCTGAGCTACGTATCGCATCAGGGGCCCGGATCGTTCGACGCCGGCACCGGCCGGTGGACAGTCGGCTCGCTGGCCGCCGGAAAAGCAGACACGATTCGTCTCCGCTATCGAGTGCATATCGGTCAGGCGAACAAGACAGTTTCCAACTCCGCGCTCGCAGTGGGTCGGTCGTCCGGGACCGTCGACCCTGACTCCAGCAACGATCAAGCCTCCACCTCCGTGAGCATCCAGGGGATCGACCTGGCCATGCACAAGGAGGCGAGCCATTCGTTCGCCGCCGTGGGCGATACAGTCCGATTCGTCGTCCGCGCCGAGAACAAGTCGAACAAGCGGCTGACGAACGTGGTCATCCGGGATACGATCCCGGCCGCGCTCATGTTCGTGGATTCGATCGTCGGGAACGGCTCCTACGATCGCAGCACTGGACTTTGGACGATGCCCTCGATGGCTCCGCTTGCGTCGGACAGCCTGGTCGTCCGAGTCGTCGTTCCATCGGCACCGCCCGGCACGCGGTTCAGGAACGAGGCCCAGCGCGTGTCCACGGATCAGACCGACACGAACCCGGAGAATGATGTCGCAACCGTCGAGGTCGAGGTGTACAGCAACGTCAACACGCTTTCACCGAGTTCCGGCCCCCTCCCTCAAGAGGATCGCTCCGTCTCACTCCCCAGGGTCGACCACTTCCCGCGCCCGATCACCACGTGGTCGAGGACGGGGATCCCCAGGGCCCGGCCGGCCGACGCCAACTGACGGGTGACCGCCCGGTCCTCGGCGGAGGGGGTCGGGTCGCCGGAAGGGTGGTTGTGGACGAGGATGACCGCAGCCGCCCCCTCGGACACCGCAGCGCGGAAGACCTCGCGTGGGTGGATGAGGGACGCGTCCAGGATCCCCCGCGTCACGGCCACCTCACGCACGACCCGGTGGCGTGTGTTCAGAAGGAGCGCATGAAACTCCTCCTGTTGCAGGTCACGCATCCGCGACGCCATGCGTCGGTAGACATCCTCCGGCCCTCGAATCGGAGCCTCCTCCGCGTCCGCCGGTTCGTGCGCCGCTCGTCGCCCCAGTTCGAGCGCCGCGAGCACCCGCGCGGCCGTCGCGCTTCCCACGCCGTCCGCCTGCTCCATCGTCCCGCCGTCCATAGCGGCCAGGCGCTCCAGTGATCCGTCCACGAGATCCAGGAGCGCTTCGGCCACGCTGAAGGCCGAGCCGCCTGGGCCGCCACTCCCGACGAGGATCGTGAGGAGTTCTCGCACGGACAGATGCCGGGCGCCGAGCGTACGAAGTCGTTCGCGTGGTCGGTCGGACAAGCGCCATGCGTGGATCGGGCGGGTGGGCGGCATTACGGAGGATGCCCCCGGGCGACGGCCCGGGACATGGACGGTTGGGGCCGGGGGCCGGTCAGGTCGCCGGTGGATCCTCCAAATCGTTTATTTCCTGCGTACTACCGAGCGTCGCTTGCATGAGGATCGCGTCCTCCGGCGGATCGTCGTAGTAGCCCTTCCGCCGGCCCAGCTCCTCGAACCCGAAGTCCTGGTAGAGCGCGCGCGCGACGCTATTGGAGACCCGAACTTCGAGGAAGAGGTGGCGGACGCCCCGTGCGCCGGCGACTTCGATGACACGCTTCAGAAGCCGCCGCCCGAGTCCCTTGCGCCGATGCGACGGCGCCACCGCGACGTTGGAGAGTTCTCCCTGGTCGAGGATGCACCAGACGACGGCGTACCCCACCACCGTGCTTCCTTCGACCGCCGTCAGGAGTTCGACGGCGTCCCGCGCAAGCAGCGCATGAAAGGTGTCCTCCCGCCAGGGACTGCTGAACGAAGCCACTTCGATGGCCGCCACCTGGGCGACATCGGCTGCGATCATCGACCGGATTTCGAGCACGTCGGTCGCGGCCACTATCCCGCCCGCGCCCGCTCGGCGTTCGAGGGGCGGACGTACCGAGGCTCCCAGGTGCTCAGATCGGTGACCGGGGCCGCGTCTTCGGCGAGTTGATATGCGCGGAACAGCCCTGCCGCGGTGACGGTCCCGGACGGGACACCCACCACTTCATGACCGGCCGCTTCGAGACGCACGCGGTGCCGGACCGCGCCGTCGCCCATGAACACGACGCTGGCCGGGAGCGTGCACGCCAGGACGTCGTCGACGGTGCCGCCGTGGGTCTGGATCAGGGTCGTCAGGCGCGTACCCTCGTCCACCCGGTAGCAGGCGCCGTACACACGGTCGCCACGGGCATCGAACAGGACGTAGCGCGGGGTATCGGGGCCGCCTGTTCGCTCGGACACGATCGCACCACCGGCGTCCCCCGCCGTGCTATCCGTAGTCACGGCCGCCGCCGCCAACGAACAGATCGGCCAGATCGGGATGCCCAGCGCGTGGGCAAGTCCCTTCGCGGTGGCCGCGGCGATACGGACCCCGGTGAAGGAACCGGGACCCTCGCCGACGAGGATCGCGGTCAGGTCGAACGGAGTAAGGCCGACCGCCTCGAGCATGCGCGCCAGATCGGGAAGGAGCCGGCTGGCCTGAACCCGCCGGCCGACGTCGACCTGCGCGACGAGGACGCCTTCGGAGAAGACGGCCGCTACCCCACCATCGCCGGAGGCGTCGAACGCGACGATCACGTTCAGGAGTCGTTCGGTCCCCGCCCAAAGACACGTCCGAAGTCCCCACGGGTATCCCGCCACGCACGACGCAGTTCGGCGCGTGACTCCGGATCGCCGGCGAATGCGCCATTCCGGACGAGGACAACCGCCGTACCCGCGGCGACACCCAGCAGCAAGCCGACGAGTCCCTTGAGAATCGTGTTTCGGGCCTCCCGGCGGGAAGGAACCACGGGGTGCTCGACGACCGTGACCACGGGCGTGTTCCGCACCTCCTGGAGGCGCGCCTGCTCATACGCTTCGACGAGGCCGGTGTATACCTGCTGGCGCATCTCCAACTCGCGGTCGAGGCGCTCGTACTCGAACGTCAACTCAGGCGAATCACGGAACTGGCGATTCTGTTGAAGGAAAGTTTGGAGTCCTCGTTCCGCGGTGAACAGGGTCTCCTTCGCGTCCTCGACGCGAGTCTCGAGGAACGCGCGTTCGGCGCGGGCATCCGTCTGTCGAGACTCTACGTTGAATTCGTGAACCCGATCAAGGATCGCCTGAGCGACGCGTTGCGACACCTGCGGCCATGCCGTGGTCACAGACACCGTCACCATGGACGTCTGGATGTCCACCCCGACCCCTAGAGCGGCCTGGCGGAACCATCGGAGAGCCTCCTCCAATCGCTCCCCCTCCGTCTCGCCACTCACGCCGCTGAGCTCTACCAAGGTCACCGAGTCGGAGCCTTCGGGATCGTCGAGTGGGAGTACCATCACGGGCTCCAGGATCTCCCGGGAGCGTACGAGTTCGCCGTAGAACTCCGGACTGTTTCCACCCGACATCGCGCCACCGAGTTGGACGCCGAATCGACCCGCCAACCCTGCGAAGTTCCCGATCGGGTTCTGGGACGCTTGCTGCGGCGTGAAGGACGCGACCGACTGAAAGCGGGGCGCCGGGACTCTCGCCACGACAACGCCCAGGACGAGCCCCGCGATACCGAGACCCGCCAGCACGTATCGACTGCGGAGCAACGCCGCCACAATACGCGACAGGGAGAGGTCGTCCGGAGACCGGGTGGACGGAGGCGGGTCCATGGACGGGCTCATCTCAGCGCGATAACCAGTGTGGCCAGCGTGCCGAGCACGGCCGTCGCTCTGGTGAGAGCCGAGTCGAGGTCGAAACCACGATCCTCTTGTGCTTCAGGAACGAAAACTGTGCTACCCGGCCGGATCTCGGGCTCGCTCACGTTGATGCCAAGTACACGCCGCACCGTTCGACGCGTCCCATTGGCGTACTCGACGCTGATTCTTCCCTTGTCCGCATCCGCGGACACTCCGCCCGCCTCGGAGATGGCATCGCCGAGCGCCATTCCTTCGCGGTAGACGATTCGCGTCTCGAAGACGACGGCCCCCGCGACCAGAACCGTATTGTCCACCACCGGGACGACCAGCCGATCTCCATCTCTGAGTGCCGGGTCGAATGTCCCATCCTGGCCCGTCAAGGCCTCATCGAGGTCAACTCCGACCGTGATCCCATCCCGAATCAGTCGAAAGCCGCGAGCCGAGGCGCGGGATGTCAGCCCGCCCGCCCGTCTGACCAAGGACGATACTGTCTCATCCATGCGCTCGAGGACGTACGTGCCGGGCGTAACCACCTCACCGGTGATCTCTACGCGACGAGGTCGTCGGTATTGAGGTACCTGGCGAACGTAGACCTCGTCCCCCTCCGCCAGCACCACATCGACCGACGGTAGGACATCGGAATCCAACGCCGGGAGCTCCGCGCGGGTCGCGGGACCCGGGTAGGGAACCTCATTCGAAAGGCCCACCTCGATCGTGGTGCTCACCGATACGCCGTCGGTTGTCGTCGAGACCAGGCGTGTGACCTCCGCTCGGCGGGGGTCGGCGCCGAATGCGAGGCCGCCGGCGAGAAGGATGGCGTCCTCAGGACTGGCGCCAACGGCGAGCGGGTACCGTCCCGGGCGCCGTACGAACCCGTAGACACCCACGGAATCGGGTGTGAGGAGGGAGTCGCGCCCGAAGAGCGTCACTCGGTCGAACTCGATCAACGAGACGGCCGCGGCGACCGACATGGGCACGCGCGCCAGACGTCTGCTGCCGTCGGTGATGTCGAGACTGTTCACGTGGACGGTGGCGTCCAGCGCATCCGGCAGGGCTCCACCTGCCCGGTCCACCAGGGAGCCGACCGTCGAACCGTCCCGAAGCTCGTACCGTCCGGGCTTGTAAACGGCGCCATCGATCTCGACCCACCCCCGTCTCTCCTCTAGAACTGGATAGACCTCGATCCGGTCGCCGGCCCGCACGGAGAGGGTGTCCCGCCCTTCCGCCACGGCGTCGAAGTCGGCGTCCAGCACGATACGCTCGCGTCCCATCACCCGTTGAGAGCGAGGGACGATCCGCTCAATGCGGATCATGTCGGTCCGAGCCGTCGGTCTCAGGCCCCCCGCATACGTGATCAGTTCCGGCAGGCCCTCCCCGGATTGGGCCTCGTAGATGGCGGGCCGCAGGACTTCACCGTCGATCCAGACCTGCGCCCCCACCGGCGGAACGAACACGACGTCGCCTTCCTGGAGTCGTGGAATGCCGGCCGTCTCCCCCGCAGTGAGATAGCGGTAGAGGTCGAACGCGCCGACCAGGAGCCCGTTTGAACGCCGGACCAATACGGTCCGGAAGCTTCCGGTCTCCCGGGGGCCCCCCGCCTCGTACAGCGCCTCCAGAAGCGTTCCGACCGAGCTGATGCGGTACGAGCCCGGACGAGTGACCTCACCCACCACGTAAATCTGGTTCGTCCGGAGACGTCCCAGCGAGAGATCGAACTGCGTGGTTCCGCGGCGAAGCCCCGAGTAGACCCCGCTGAGGCGATTCGACAGGGTCCGCTCGAGCTGTCCGACCGTCAGGCCGTTCACCGAGACCTGGCCCACCTCGGGAATGACGAGGACGCCCTCGCGCGTGACACCGAGCCGATACGCCTCCTGAACGTCGCCCGTCAGCACGAGGATGAGTTCGTCGCCCGGTCCCACCGGGTAGTTCGGACCCACGGGACCCGTGGGACTGGCCTCGAATTGATTGGTCCTCCGCCGAAAGACGTCGAGTCCGAACACGGTCAGAGCGGTGTCGGGCTCCTCCGTGTCCAGAGAGTCGACCTCGAAGGTGACCAGTGTATCTCCGGGCATCCTCAACGTGTCTTGCACGATCAGGTCGATCCCCACGGACTGCAGGATCTGCAGGAACTCCTGATCGGCCGGACCGGTCTCATCGAGCTCGTCGGTCCCCACTTCGTCGAAGTACCGGTCGGCCAGCGCGGGGTCATACCCGGCCTGTCGCAAGCGGTCGCGGATCTGGGCTTCAGTCAATCCCGACGCTCGCATACGGCGCAGGATCTCCTCCCTGGACAGATTGCGCAGGGCCTCCTGAGCTTCACGGACCTGCTGCCCACTCCCGGAATTCTGGGCAGAAAGACCCTCGGACGCGCCGACGATGGTCAGCGAGCCTACGACCAGCCAGAGGCTCGAGCGAAGGAGTTCCGACCTGGAGCGTGCGCGCATTGGGACGGGGCGACCGGATGCGGATGAAGCCCGCCCATGGGGCGTGCGGGACCGGTGGGAGAAGACGCGGAAGGGTAACGCGTAGCGCGTCGTGCTCACAAGCATGGCAACGCCTGGGGAAGAAGGATCAACGGCGGGTCGCCACGCGCCTCGACCGAGACGCTGCGGAGTCCGGGGCTTTGTGGCACGGGCGCGAGATTGACCTCCCACCGATCGACCGGGAGAAGGCCCAACGCGCGGCTCGCCCACTCTACCAGCACCAGCTCACCCGGGGCCCCAAGCTGCTCCCACCCCAGCTCCCACAGCTCGTCCGGAGACTCCAATCTGTACAGGTCGAGGTGGACGACCTTGCCTCGCTCAATCTCATACGTATGCGAAAGGGCATAGGACGGGGAAGGAAGCCACCCCGACGCCCCAGCGCCTCTCGCCACCGATCGGGCCAGAACCGACTTGCCCGCCCCGAGGGGACCGTCAAGGCATAAGAACACAGGTAGAGAGACCCGACGCCCGACCTCCCGGCCCCACGCCGTCATGCCGGCCTCGTCGACGCGAACCCCCTCCCCATGGGGGTGATCTACCGCAGAGACGGGGTCCTCTCGAACCACTTGACCGTTCGCCTAAGTCCCTCGTCGAGCGGAACAACCGTCTCATAGCCGAGGCGTTCGCGGATCTTGTCGAGTCCGGCCAGAGAGTCGCGGACATCACCCGGGCGTGGAGGGCCTTCGACTGGCTCGAGGTCGACCCCCATAACGGCGCAGATCTTGTCCCAAAGTTGCCCGACGCTTATCCGGTCTCCGCATCCGACGTTGAAGACCTCGCCCGCAACCCCTTCCGCCGGCTGCAAACACGCCAGGAAATTGGCCTCGACGACATTGTCGATGTAGGTAAAATCGCGTGTCTGGCCCCCGTCACCATTGACCGTGGGTGCTCGCCCCTCCTGCGCCGCGGTGATGAAGAGTGGAATGACGGCGGAGTAGGACGACCCGGGGTCCTGTCGGGGGCCGAAGACGTTGAAGTACCGGAGCACCACGGTCTCCAGCCCGTACAGGTCGTAGAAGACGGCGGCGTACCGCTCGGCCGCGAGCTTCGCCACCGCGTAGGGCGATCGCGGGCTCGGCGACATCGACTCGACCTTGGGAAGGACCGGTGTGTCGCCGTACGCCGAGGAGGAACCGGCGAACACGAAACGCGTGACCCCAGCGTCCTTGGCCGCGATCAGCATGTTCAGCGTACCGGTTGCCGTAACGTCGTGGCTCGGCCGAGGGTCGTTTACGGAGCGGAGGACCGAGGGAAGCGCAGCTTGATGCAGAACATAGTCCACGCCCTCGCACGCCCGTGCGCAGGCGCGCTGCTCGGTGACCGAAGCCTCGAACAACTCGATGCGGTCCGCGAATTCGTCGAGGTTGGATCGACGACCCGTGGAAAAATCATCCAGGACTCGTACAGCCGTTCCTTCTTCGAGTAACGCCGCCACGAGGTTCGAACCCACGAATCCGGCGCCACCGGTCACGAGCACGGTCTTGTCTTTGAATCTCATATCAAACCAAATCCCCCGCCGCGGCGGAGGATGGTGGAGTGTACAGGGCGTGGTGCCGAATCGCGTTGAGAACCGCTGGCGGGAGACAGTCACTGACATCCCCGCCGCGCCGAACCCTCTCACGCACGTCGGAAGACGAGACGTCGACGCGACGGACGCTCACACGTTCGAACGTTCCTACCTCGGAATCAATCCCTGCACCTTCGGTGCCATCTCGGCCGACCACCGCCAACGTCGCCAGACGCAGGATCTCCTCCGCCTCCCGCCACTCGCCGAAGCGATCCGCCTGATCCGCGCCCAAGATCAGAAAAAATTCGGTGTCCGGCTCCTCGTCCCGGAACGCCCGAATCGTATCGACGGTGTAGGAGACTCCCCCGCGCCGGATCTCATCGTCCCGCACCACGAACCGAGGGTCGTCCGCGATCGCCGCCCGCACCATCTCCAGTCGGATCTCAGCGGGCGTGAGGGTGTCCTCGACCTTGAAGGGCGATCGGGCGGCCGGAACCCACCATACCTCGTCCAACTCAAGGGCGTCCGCTACGTCTCCTGCGACGGTCAGATGCCCGATGTGGGGGGGATCGAACGAGCCGCCGAAGACGCCGACACGTCGCGGCTCAGCCGGCACCGCTCCCATTCCCGGTCGCGACGATCCGGGCCGCCGAGGAGTCGGGGTAGCGTGCGATCAACTGATCTCTGGCCTCTTCGGCCAGATCGTCGTACCCGATGGCAAGGTTCGACCGGTAGATGCCGAGCAACGCGGAGGGCGCCCACTCGGTATCTCCATACGATTCCACCACGAACTCGTAGTACTTGATCGCGGAGTCGTACAACTCCCGGTTGAAGTAGAACTCCGCGTTGAGGAAGTCCTTTTCAGCGAGTTTCAGACGCATGGCATTGGCAATCTGAGCCGCTTCCGTCGCCTGCGGGGTCCCAGCGTAGTCGGAAACGACGTTACGGCAGACGCTTCCGGCGTCCTGCGTGAACGTCTGGTCCCGCTGAGGAATCGGAGACAGCGCCGCCAGCGACTTGCAGATGCCGAGAGCCGCAACGGGGGCGTCGGAGTGGACCGGGTGACGGTCGAGGAAGCGGGTGTACTCGGCCTGAGAAGACAGGTAGTCCTCTTCGGCGAAGTGGGCGTGCGCAAGCAGCAAACGGGCCTCGGCCGTTTGCGCGAAGCCGGCGAACGAGAGAAAGAGGCGATCCAAAGCCTGGATGGCGTTCTCGTAGTCCCCCTCTTCGTACTCGCGCACGGCGATCTCGTACACCTGATCGGCCGTAAGGCCCTGATAGGGCTGGGCTGAACCGCACGCTGCCGACCCGACCATCAGAGCGCACAGGGTCACACGGAGTTGTTTCATGAAAGCATCAACAGGGATTGCAAAAAAGGATACGGGCGGCTCCAGGGAGTCCCCGTTCGGCTCAGCGGCAACGGCCGCCGCGGAGTGATTCCAGGCCACGTCCGAACCGGATCTCATCGAATCGGTCCTGGGCCCGATCGACCAACGCCCCCGACGTGTCCACCTCCCTCACCTGAGCGTACGCGGACATCGCCTCATCACAACGCCCGAGCGCCGAAAGGATCTCACCCTTCTCGAACCACGCCTGCCCCAGGATGTTCCTCGGCTCCCCTACAGTAAGCGTGCGATCCACCAGCTGGAGCGCCTCACTGAGCGCGCCGCGCTCGGCTTCAGACGACATGCCCACCTCGGACGAGAGCCGAGCCTCACGTGCCAGCGCGAAGGCACACGACCCCAGGTACCAGTCCACCTCACCGCGGCCAGATCTCGGGACCATCGTCCGGAACCGTTCGAAGAACACCAGGGCATGCCCGCAGTCGCCGATCTCCTCGTACGCCTGCCCGACCTCGAAGACGATGTCAGGGGCGGAATCGGTTGCCTCGCCCATCGCCTTCTGGTAGAACGGCAGCGCCCGACCGTACTGGCCGCTCCCGAAGTAGTGGCGCGCCAGGTCCAGTGACATGTCCCCTACACCCAGACCCGGCCGGATACCGAGCGCGGTTTCGACCGCCGTCGCCATCGCAAAGCGATCGTTTCGCCCCCGTGCGTCGAACGCCATGCGCATGAGTTCCGCCACCGCCTGATCGGTCAACGACGGGTCAAGCGCCACGGCTCGCGAGTAGCTGTTTCCCGCGTCGTCGACCCGACCCAGCACGGCATACGTCTGGGCCACGCGGGCGACCGTCTGCGCGTCGTCCTCTCCCTGCCGCACGGCCAGTCGATATTCTGCGAGCGCCTCGTCATACCGCTCCTGCGCGAACGCGATATCGCCGCGGTGGACCGCGCTGACGTCGCCCGCACCGCCGGTGCAGGCCGCCACGAGGAGGAGAAGGGAGAGCGCCCCCGCGAAGAGGGAAAGGCTTCGACTCGAATTCATTCGTTCAATATAGCTTCAACCTGGAAGACCCAACTGGGCAGCGTCTATCCGGATCGGTGGCATGCCCGTACATCCTGAACATCTGAAGGGAATGCCCGCTCCTTCAGTTCCCGGACGGCGCGCAGGCGCTCCTCAGGCGTCATGGACAGCTGTTGCTCCACATCCCAACGACGCGCGTCATCATGCCCGTGGGAAATGTGGACAACCCTCTCGATTGTACGTCCGGTATCCATCCATAAATATAGCCACTCCGGCCGCGCCCGGCCGGGGCGCGGCTACGGCCCCTTCGCCGCAGTCGGCTCGCCCTCTGCCGTCCGGAGCGTGGCGATATAGGCCCGAGGGCGCATGTCCGTCGGGTCGTTCGTCGCCGCCCGCTCCCACGCCCTGCGCGCCCCCTCACGGTCGCCCACGCGCCGGAGGACAAGCCCCAACCGCAGGCGAGCCCCGACAAAGTCCGGGCGGTCCGCGAGGATCGATTCGAGTTCCTGCCGGGCCTGCCGATAGTCTCCAATCTGAATGAGCGCCTCGGCGTACTTGGTCCGGATATCCGCGAAGCGGGGCCGGACGTCAAGGGCCTCGCGGTAGTGCGCGGCGGCCCGCTCGGGGAAGTCCGCGACAAGGTAGATGTCGCCGAGTTGCGCGTGCGTGACCGCCAGCCGATTCCCCAGGTCCGAGGGAAACGTCGTCGAGTCCCGCGTGTCGAGATCCTCGGCCAGGCGCAACGCGGCCCGCGCTTCCTCGGACCGGCCGACGTCGTTCAGCACGATCCCCCGGTTCAGGTGGGCCTCGGCGTAGCCGCCGTTGATGGCCAGAGCCGCGTCGAAGTGTCGGAGTGCCTCTTCCGGGCGACCCAGCATGGCCAGGCACAGGCCCGCCTTGTTGTGTACGTCCGCGAACGAGGGGTTGGATTCGAGCACGGATTCGAACCGGTCGAGCGCTTCCTCGTACTCCTCATGCTCCCAGGCGCTCACGCCCTTCGCGACGGTCAGCCTGACCCGATCTCGGTCGGATGACATCGACAACTATGGCAGCGTGCGCGCGGTCACGCCGTCCGAGGCGGCAATCCGCTCTCGGAAGAACGGAATCGTCCGGCGGATACCCTCCCGGAGATCAATGGTCGGCTCCCAGCCGAGGAGCGACCGAGCGACCGAAATGTCGGGGCAACGCACCTTCGGATCATCCTCAGGGAGCGGGCGCGTCTCGAGTGAAGACTGGCTGCCGGTTTCTTCGAGCACGGCCTCGGCCAACTCCCGGATCGTGAACTCGTTCGGGTTGCCGATGTTGGTCGGATCCGTGCGGTCGGAATGGAAGAGCCTGACGATGCCCTCGACCTCGTCGTCCACGTAGCAGAACGAACGGGTTTGGAGCCCTTCGCCGTAGATGGTGAGCGGGTCTCCCCGAAGCGCCTGCACGATGAAGTTCGACACCACCCTCCCGTCGCCCGGACGCATCCGGGGACCGTAGGTGTTGAAGATGCGAACGATGCGCGTGTCTACCTTATGATGGCGATGATAGGCCATGGTCATGGCTTCCGCGAAGCGCTTGGCCTCGTCGTAGACGCCCCGCGGGCCCACGGGGTTCACGTGGCCCCAATACTCCTCATGCTGAGGATGCACCTGGGGATCTCCATAGACTTCGGACGTCGAGGCGAGGAGAAACCGGGCGCCCTTGGCCAGCGCGATGCCCAAAGAGTTGTGGGTCCCGAGGCTTCCCACCTTGAGCGTCTGGATCGGGAACTCCAGATAGTCGACGGGGCTGGCTGGCGACGCGAAGTGGAGGACACCGTCCAGGGGCCCGTCGATGTCGATCGGGCGAGAAATGTCGTGCTCGATGAATTCGAATCCGTCCATCGCCCGGAGCAACTCGATGTTCGACCGGGCGCCGGTGATGAAATTGTCGAGTCCGACGACCCGATTCCCTTCACGGAGCAGCCGCTCCGCCAGGTGGCCCCCGAGAAAGCCGGCGGCACCCGTGACGAGGATCCTCATCGGGCAGCAGGCGTGTGAGGCCGGCCGATACACCAGTATTCGAAGCCCCGCTCCGCCATCGCCGCCGGATCCCAGAGGTTTCGTCCATCCACGATCAGCGGTCGGCTCATCTCACTCCGGATGCGTTCGAAGTCGGGACGCCGGTACGGGTGCCACTCCGTGTGAATTGCGAGCGCGGAGGCGCCGCCGAGGGCATCGTAATAGTTGTCGACATACTCGACGCGGTCGCCGAGGACGCGCCGGGCCTCGTCCACCGCCACCGGGTCGTGCGCAACCACCCGGGCGCCCCGATCGAGGAGCCCATCGATGGTGACGAGGCTCGGAGCTTCTCGCATGTCATCCGTGTTCGGTTTGAACGCCAGTCCCCAGACGGCCACGGTATGGCCCGACAGATCTTCGCCGAGCTCGCTCACGAGCCGATCGATCAGTACCCTCTTCTGCCGGTCGTTCACGCTCTCGACCGCGTGCAGAATCGACGCGTCGGCCCCCACGTCCTCCATCGTGCGGGCCAGGGCCTTCACATCCTTTGGAAAGCACGACCCCCCGTACCCTGCTCCGGGGAACAGGAAGCTGGGGCCGATCCTTCCGTCGCTCCCGATGCCACGGCGGACCGCGTCGATGTCGGCGCCGGCTCGCTCACAGAGTCCTGCAATGGCGTTCATAAACGAGATCCGCGTGGCGAGCATCGCGTTGGCCGCGTACTTGGTGATCTCGGCGGACGGGACGTCCATGATCAGAATCGACGCTCCGGTCCGGACGAACGGGCTGTACAGATCGGTCAGCACCTCGGCCGCGTACTCCGAATCGACCCCGAGGACCACCCGGTCCGGCTTCATGAAGTCGTCGACCGCAGCCCCTTCCTTGAGGAATTCAGGGTTGGAGCACACATGGACCGGGTGCTGAGCTACCGCCTCGATCGCCTCCCGGACCTTCTCGGCCGTGCCGACCGGCACCGTGCTCTTCGTGATCACGATCTTTTCGCCGTCCATGGCCTCGCCGATGGAGCGTGCCACCGAAAGTACATGCCGGAGATCCGCCGAACCATCTTCCTCGGGGGGCGTGCCGACCGCGATGAAGATGATATCCGAGGCCCGCACGGTATCCGCTACGTCCGTCGCATACCTGAGCCGGCCGGCCTCGAGGTTGCTCCTGATCAGGGGCTCGAGTCCGGGTTCATAGATCGGGATCTCTCCCCGCTGGAGACGCGCGACCTTGTCCTCGTCGATGTCGGCGGAGATCACGTCGTTCCCCGACTCGGCCAGGCAGGCGCCCACGACCAGGCCGACATACCCCGAACCGATGACGCCGATCTTCATGCGAAGCCTCTACTCAGACGAATAGCCGTAGAACTCCCGGACCGCTTCCGCAACCCGGCTCACCCGCTCTTCTCCCAACTCGGGAAAAATCGGGAGGCTGAGCACATCCGAAGTCAGCGACTCCGTCACGGGTAAGTCGCCCGGCCGATACCCGAGCGACGAGAAGCAGTCCTGCAGATGAAGGCCGAGCGGATAGTAGACGCCGCTACCGATCCCTCGCTCCGTCAGGAAGGCCCGAAGCTCGTCCCTTCGCTCGGCACGAATGGTGAACTGGTTGTAGGCGTGGGTGTGGCCGTCCGCGACAAACGGGAGACTGATCTCCCCCACGTCGGCGAGCAGGTCGGCGTAGCGGTCGGCGTTCCCTCGCCGGGCCTGGATCCACTCGTCCAGGTGATGAAGCTTGACCCGAAGCACGGCGGCCTGGAGTGCATCCAGACGGGAGTTGGTCCCGACCATCTCGTGGTGATACATCTTCTTGCCACCGTGGACGCGCATCTTACGCACGCGATCGGCGACGAGGGAATCGCTGAACGTGGTGAGGCCCCCGTCTCCAAACCCTCCCAGGTTCTTCGTGGGAAAGAAGCTGAACGACCCGGCGTCGCCCACCGACCCGGCACGACCCTCCGGGCTGTCGGCTCCGATCGACTGAGCGCAGTCCTCGAGCACGAAGGCGCCGTGCGCCCTCGCCAACTCCATGATCCCTGACATCTCGGCCATCTGGCCGTACAGATGAACGGGAACAATGGCGACGGTGCGCTCGGTTACGTGGGGAGCAATCGTCTCGGCAGTCACGTTGTACGTGCGCGGATCCACGTCGCAGAAGACGGGCCTCAGCCCGGCATTCCACACGGCCCCCGCGGTCGCGAAAAATGTGAAGGCGGGTATGATCACCTCTGCGCCGGGATCGGCTTCGAGGGCCTTCAACGGCAGGAGAAGCGCGTCGGTCCCACTCGCAACCGCGACGGCGTGGTCGGCCCCTACGTATTGTCCGAGCTCCTCTTCGAGTGCGGCCACCTCCGGCCCCATGATGAACGTCTGGGTGGACAGAACCCGCCCGATCGCCTCGTGCACCTCGTCCGCAATAGAGACGTACTGGTCGACAAGGTCGAAAAACGTGACACTCATGATCGTCTCTGCTTTCCCTTTGACGCGGTCGAGGCGCCTGCCTTCAACTCGAACAGTTGATCCCTCAGAAGCGCGGCGCGCTCGAAGTCGAGCGCCTCCGCGGCACCTTCCATCTCCTGTTCCAGGATCTTGATGTACTCCTCCTGGTTCACCTCGTCGGCGTAGCTCGACGGTTCCTCGGCCACAACGGCCGGCGCGTCACGCGCATCCGCCACCCGCGTGCTGAACTCGATCTCCTCGACGCTCTTTCGAATGGTCTCGGGCGTGATCCCGTGCTCCAGATTGTGCGCGAGCTGAATGTCACGCCGGCGCCCCGTCTCGTCGATGCACCGCTTCATGGAGGCCGTGATCTTGTCCGCATACATGATGGCCCGACCATCGACATTCCGGGCGGCGCGCCCGATCGTCTGGATCAACGAGCGTCCGTCGCGCAGAAAGCCCTCCTTGTCCGCGTCGAGGATGGCGACGAGCGACACTTCGGGCAAATCAAGCCCCTCGCGAAGCAGGTTGATACCGACCAGGACGTCTATCTTCCCGAGTCGCAGGCTCCTCAGGATGGCCATGCGCTCGATCGTGTCGACTTCGGAGTGCATGTACCGTACGCGGACACCCACGGACGCGAGATACTCCGACAGATCTTCGGCCATGCGCTTGGTGAGCGTGGTCACGAGAACCCGCTCCCCCCTTCGCTCGCGTTCGCGGATTTCGGCGAGCAGATCATCGACCTGCCCCTTCACCGGCCGGACGTCGATCAGTGGATCCACGAGCCCGGTAGGCCGGATGATCTGTTCGACGACAACGCCGCCCGACTGCGTCAGCTCCCAGTCTCCCGGCGTCGCGGACAGATAGATCACTTTGTCGACCACGGTGCGCCACTCCTCGAACTTCAGCGGCCGGTTGTCCAGCGCGGACGGGAGACGAAAACCGTGCTCGAGGAGGGTCATCTTCCGAGCGCGATCCCCATTGTACATTCCGTTGATCTGGGGGATCGACGCGTGGGACTCGTCGACCACGACGAGGAAGTCCTCCGGGAAGTAGTCCAGAAGACACGCGGGCCGCTCGCCGGTACGCCGTCCGCTCGTGTACAAGGAGTAGTTCTCGATGCCCGGACACGTGCCGATCTCGAGCATCATCTCGATGTCGAAGTGGGTGCGCTGCTCGAGCCGCTGTGCCTCGAGGAGCTTCCCGCTGTCGCGGAACAGCGCGAGCCGCTCTTCCAACTCGGCCCGAATCGCGGGAACCATCTTCTCCACGGTCGAGCGACGTGTGACGTAGTGGCTGGCCGGATACACCGCCGTGCGCTCCAGTTGGGCGATGTGCTCCCCGGTCAGGGGATCGAACCGTGTGATCCGTTCGATCTCGTCCCCCCACAGCTCGATCCGCACCGCCTGCTCTTCGTACGCCGGGAAGATCTCGACCGTATCGCCGCGGACGCGAAAGGTCCCGCGTTCGAAGAGGTAGTCGTTGCGCTTGTACTGGATGTCGACGAGCCCGCGCAGGATGTCCTTGCGCGGCTTCTCATCGCCGACCGTGAGATGCAGCATCAGTTCCCGGTAGTCCCGGGGATTTCCGAGTCCGTAGATGCAGGATACGGACGCGACCACGATGACATCGTCCCGCTCCATCAGGGACGACGTGGCGCGGAGGCGGAGGCGTTCGATGTCCTCGTTGATCGAGGAATCCTTTTCGATGTACGTATCGGTCGAGGGGACGTACGCCTCGGGCTGATAGTAGTCGTAGTACGAGACGAAGTACTCGACGGCGTTGTGCGGGAAGAGGCTCTTCAACTCGCCGTAGAGCTGGGCCGCGAGCGTCTTGTTGTGGGACATGACCAGCGTCGGCCGCCCGTACTTCTGGATCACGTGGGCAATCGTGAAGGTCTTGCCGGTTCCGGTGGCGCCGAGGAGGACCTGCGCATCGTCGCCACGTCGGAGGCCGGCTGTCAGCTCCTCGATGGCGCCGGGTTGGTCGCCGGCGGCTTCATGGGGGGAGAGGAGATCGAAGGCGGTCATGCCCACCCCATGTCCTCGTCGTCAAAGTGCTCTCGTCTCTCCACCGAAATTACACCTTTCACCCGAGCGATGGCCTTGCGGACTTTTTCCAGGTGGGCGAGGTCCCGGACTTCGACGACGAATTCCCCGTTCATGCCGTGTTCGGCCGCCCGCATGTCCGCGTGCTGGATGTCGGTCCCCGTGTCGGAGATCGCTTTGGCGACATCGGACAGCAGCGCTCGCCGGTCGCTCCCCTTCATGTACAGCCGGACGAAGAACCGCTCGCCCTTCTCCGCGGCCCACTCGATCTCCACGCGGCGCTCCGGATCTCGCGATAGGTCGAGCACGTTCGGACAGTCCTTCCTGTGGATGGAGACTCCCCGACCGCGGGTGACGAAGCCGATCACGTCGTCGCCGGGCACCGGCTGACAACACCTCGAGTATCGCACCATCAGGTTGTCCACGCCCTGGATGCGAACCCCGTGGTTGGAGATCCGCAGCCTCCGGGCGATCCGCTCGAGGGTCGTGGGCTGTTTGCGAACGACCTCCTTCACGTCCTGATCGGGCACCACCGCCTTGATCACGGCCGTGGGCCCGAGGTCACCTCGACCGAGAGCCGCATACACCTGGTCCATGTCCGAATACCCGAGCGAGACAGCCGCCTGCAGCAAGCCGTGAGGGTCATCCGGAACGGTGATTCGAGATCGTCGGACCTCACGGTCGAAGAACTCCCTGCCCAGCTTACGGGCGGAGTCGAACTCCTCCTTTCGGATCCACCCACGGATCCGCTGGCGCGCACGGGAAGTACGGACGAACGCCAGCCAGTCGCGGTTCGGCCACTGTTTCGGATTGGTGATGATCTCGACCGTGTCACCATTCCGGAGCTGTCGCGACAGCGGAGCGATCCGGCCGTTGACTTTCGCTCCTCCGCAGTGGAGGCCGATCTCGGTGTGGACGCTGAACGCGAAGTCGATCGGAGTGGAGCCGGCCGGCAACGGCTTGACCTCACCTCCGGGGGTGAACACGAAGATTTCCCCCTGAAACAGGTCCATCCGGAGGAACTCCATGAACTCCTCCGGCTCCTTCGTGTCCTGCTGCCACTCCAGGACCTGCCGAAACCACGTCAGCGCCTCGTCGACCTCGTCGCCTCCCCCGCTCCCCGCTCCTACCCCCCCTTCCTTGTACCGCCAGTGGGCCGCGATGCCCAACTCCGCCGTCCGGTGCATTTCCTCGGTGCGGATCTGGATCTCGTAGCGTCGCCCCCCGGGTCCGAACACCGTCGTGTGGAGGGACTGGTACATGTTCGACTTCGGCGTCGCGATGTAGTCGTGGAAGCGCTCCGGAATGGGCGTCCAGAGCGAGTGGATGATCCCGAGCGCGGCATAACAGTTTTGCACCGTGTCCGTGGTTACCCGCATCGCCATGAGGTCGTAGATCTCCTCATATGGCTTGTCCCGCTTGGCCATCTTCCGGTGAATCGAGAAGAGGTGCTTCGGTCGCCCATTCACTTCGGAGGGGACCTCGGCCTTGTCCAGCGCCTCTTTCAAGGGGCGCTGAAGCTCGAGAATTTGCCGTTCACGCTCCCGGCGACGCTGCCGGACCTTCTTCGTCAGGTCGTCGTACGCCTCGGGCTCCAGGAACTTGAAGGCCAGGTCCTCCATTTCCCACTTGATGGCCGCGACCCCCAACCGGTGCGCCAGTGGTGAGTAGATTTCCCGCGTTTCCATGGCGATGCGCCGACGCTTGTCCGGGCGGAGGTGCTCCAGCGTTCTCATGTTGTGTAACCGATCCGCCAGCTTCACGAGGATGACCCGCGCGTCCTCCGCCATGGAAAGAAGCAGCTTTCGATAGTTCTCGACTTGCTGTTCGGAGTTTGACCGGAACTCGACTTTTCCGAGCTTGGTCACGCCGTCCACTATCGTGGCCACCTCCGCACCGAACTGCGCCTCGACATCGGGCAGCGAAATGAGGGTGTCCTCCACCGTGTCGTGGATGAGCCCGGAAACGATGGAAGCCGTATCGAGGCGCAGTCCCGCCAGGATGGTGGCCACCTCGACGGTGTGGGTAACGTACTCCTCGCCCGAGGCCCGCTTCTGACCGGCGTGGGCCTCCACGGCCACGTTGTAGGCCTCGCGGATCTGGTCGATGTCCAGGCGGTCGGCGTACGCCTCCAGGGCCCGCGCCAACGGGCGCGGGAGGCCGCGGATGGTGGGCGTGGGGGAAGGGGTAGGCGACTCCGGCGTGGGGAGATCAGACAACATGGTCAATCAGCCATGCGTAGCCGCCACACCGTCCTTCGAGAGCGAGATTAGCGACGTCGGCGTCACGTCGAGAGTTCAGCACGTCTCGGGGATATGACAACTGCCTTACCCGCACCCCCCCGACTCGCCGGCGACCTCCATGGTCGGCGAGCGAGTCGCACGACCGTGTTCGGGCATGACCTCCAAAATCACCTTAGGCACAGATCCCGCCCTAGTTAGTTCCCAGGCGCGATGGTACTCCTTGAGTGGAACGGTATTCTTCAAGAGGCCCTGCACGGAGAGCGAGGCAAGGGCTTCGAGTGCCGCTCGGAAGTCGCGGCTTCCGCTCCCCACAGATCCAACGACCGTCAAATCAGCCGACACAATGGATTCGAAACTGAACGGCTGGCGCCCATATGGCAGTCCCAAGGCCAACACACAGGTGCCCGGCCGTACCCGTTCCAAAAGTTCGGCCAAGACCGTCGCATTTCCAGTAGCCTCAACCACAAATCCCTGCCCACGGTAACCTTCGAGCGATTCAGAAACGGCGATCCTCGACTCTACAGCGTGGGCACGCCGGGTAGCTTGCTTCTCGGCTATCGTTACTTCGATCCCGCGGGCCCGGAGTAGAATTGCAGCAAGAAATCCGATCGTGCCCCCCCCTACGATCAACGCCTCTCGGGAACTGCGGGACCAAGGTTCAGATCTGCGTAATCCCTTGAGCACAACTGCGGTGGGTTCGCAAAGGCATGCTCGGAGAAGATCCAACTCGTCCGGGACGACTTGAGCATATTCCGATCGCGTCAGCAAGAACGGGCCATACCCTCCGTCCATGCCAAAGACACCCATCTCCTTCCGCTTGGTACATGCGATCGCATCGTCCGCCGCACAGGCCGAGCAAGTTCCGCACCCCTGGATCGGTTCGATGACGACCCGATCTCCTTCCGCCACATTGGTGACGTTTACACCCAGCGAAGCCACCCGCCCGGACACTTCGTGGCCCGGCACGATGGGAAAACCCGCTCGGCCGTCCTGAAAATACGCCAGCGCTCCATCCCGGACCTCCAAGTCCGTGCCACAGACTCCGACATAAGCGACTTCCACAAGAATTTCGCCGGGCCTCACTGTCGGGATCGTGCGTTCCTCTAGCCTCGCGCGCCCCGGTCCGGTGACGACCACAGCCGAGTACCGGCGGTCGAAGAAAAGCTCTTCCCTGGTGCGGGGCGTAGGGGCAGACTGCCCCTCGCCTAGGCCCCTGATCGTCCCGCGGGCCTTCTCATAGCGGAATCGTATTACGTCTACGAGACGGTCGGTCGAGACTCTCTCTTTAGGGAAGGCGATGAGGTCCGTCGCTAGGTACTGCAACTCGGCCAATGCGGCGCTCACCCCCGACGTCCCCGCAAGTCCCATTGCACGCATCGCCAGGGCCTCGCGGTAGTACCGGTGCCGCACCTGCCGCCAGCTCTCACGGTGAATGTGATAGATGGCTGCGTCGGCCCGATATGTCACCTTCCGTCCACGGCGGAGCCAATGTCGCGCCCACTCGATGTCCTCCAACCCCGTCAAGGCCTCATCGAAGGGGTGGTCCTCCCAGTCCCGGCGACGGATAGCTGCATTGGCATTGTTGGCGAAGAAGTGAGGAGGCTCTAGAACCTCCGATTTGCCCGGGAACGTCCGTAGAAAGTCCTGGCGTTCCGCGAATTTGGACTCCTCATTCCCAAGCTGGCGACCGTAGGCCATGGCAACCGAAGGGTCAGCGAAGCTCTCCACCAGATTCGCAAGCCAGTGCTCGCCGATAGGAACAGTGTGAGCGGACACGATGACCACCACGTCGGCCCGGGATTGCCGCACGCCCACGTTCAAAGAATAGCCGAATGTGAAATCCCGAGAATCGATCCTCACGATGCGGGCTCCGGCAGCCTCGGCAATTTCACGGGTGCGATCCTGGGATCCGCTATCCACGACCACAACCTCATGATCCACAAGCGACTGCCCAGCGATCGCCTCGAGAAGCGCCGGTAGATCGCGCTCCTCATTGAACGTGCGGATCAGAACCGAGGCAAGCGGCCGGATCGACACGTCACCTCCGATCGCCATCGCGAACGTCCAGGCCTCGCAGCAGGTTCTCAATGGATCTGATGTGGACGTTTTCCCACGCTTTGGGCGACGAATTCGCATTGTGAGGCGCGAGCAACACGTTGGGCATGTTTCTCAGTGGACTGTCCTGCGGCAATGGCTCGTCCTCAAATACGTCGAGACCCGCGCCGCGAAGACGACCCTCGGCGAGAGCTTTTACCAACTCCGCCTCGTCGACCACAGGACCGCGGGACGTATTGATGAGCAAAGCCGAGGACTTCATGAGACTCAGACTACGCGCGTCAACCAGGTGGTGGCTTGAGGGATTTAAGTCCGGATGGAGGGTCACGACATCAGCGCTTGCGAACACTTCGTCAGCCGTAGCTTCGCGGATACCGGGCACGGAAAGCAGGTCGGGCTCGACGCCCTTGCGGTCGCACAGGAGCGTTGGCATACCGAACGCCATCGCCCGCCGAGCCACGGCTTTCCCTATATCCCCGACCCCGATGATCCCGAGCGTCTGTTCGGCCAGCGTGTATCCGGGCAATTTCTCCCATCCACCGTTGCGCATGTGGGCAACCGTTTCCGGAAGACGGCGGGCGAACGCGAGGAGGTACGCGAACACTGAATCAGCCACGGGTTCGGAGAACGCGTTAGGAGTCCGACAGATCACGACTCCATGCGCGGCCGCCGCGGCCACGTCGATGGAGTCGATCCCCGTTCCCCACTTCGAGATAACCCGGAGATCCTCAGCAGCCTCGAAAACGGCGGACGTAAACCGATCGTCACCGCAGATCACACCATGGACGCCGGGCATGATTTCGAGGAGCTGCTCCTCTTCCAGGCGTTCCGTGACCGGAGGTACCACCACGGACAGTCCATGCCGCTCGAGTATTCCGCGAAACTCATGGATACGGGGCATCATGTACGGCGCTGAAATCATGACACGCATGCGGTCAGGCCCCCGAAGTCATGAGGGCGCGCACGCGTTCGAGATCCTCGGGAGTGTCTACAGCCTGCACGTCGACGGCGGTCGGGACCATTAGCACCTCGACGCCATGCTCCAGGAAGCGGAGCATGTCGATGGACTCGGCGCACTCCAGTCGTCCTTCCGGAAGTGAGGCGAACAAGCGAAGTGCATCAGCACGAAACGGGATGACGCAGACCTGTTTGCCCACTCCCTCTGGCACAACACCGTCCTTCGAGGTGGGAATCGGCTGGCGTGACATGTATAACGCCTGCGACCGATCACCGATTACAACCTTTATCGTGTTCACGTCGCGAAGGTCCGGCGTCTCGATCGCGCCCAAGAGATTCACGCATTGGACCGCAGGATCGGAGAACGGAGCCAACGCCTCGCTGATCATCTCTGGGCGGATCAACGGCTCATCACCCTGCACCATGACCACAATATCAACGTCCGGTAGCGTCTCCGCCGCCTCAGCAATCCGGTCGGACGCCCGCTCGTGAGTGGACGACGTCATTATGACGTGGGCGCCGAATGCCTCGGATGCATCCCGAATCTCGTCGTCGCAAGTCGCGATGTACACCTCGTCGAGGTCGGGGCAACAACGCGTCCGCTCCCACACGTGTTGGATCATGGGCAAGCCCCCAATGGGAACCAATGGCTTGCCGGGGAAGCGACTGGACCCCAGGCGGGCAGGAATGATGGCGATGACTCGTGACATGTGCAGTGGACAAGTGGTTCGGTGATCAGGAAGGCCGGATCAGCACCCGGCACGGAGCTCCGTCGGCGCCCGGAACCAGCAGAGGCAGACATATCAACTCGTAGTCGCCGTCAGATACCTTATTGAGGTCCAAGCCCTCAACGATATGAATACCGGCCATGAGCAAGGAGGTGTGCACAACCGGCGTTGGGTCGCTAAAGGGCTGGACAGAGAGATAGTCGATCCCGAGCAGTCGAATACCTCGCCAAATCAACCACCTTGCCCCGGCTTCGGAAAGTCCGATGAAGTCGGCCCGGAATTCCTGAGCGGTCGCGCCCCATGACTCCCGATTCTTCGTGCGGAGCAAGAGGCGCTCACAGCCATCCGTCACCGCGACGGCGAGGTCATGCGGCTCAATCGCCCCATCGGTGTCGATCGTGGCCACACGGCAGGGGCCCATCAACACGGCAAGGGATAGGGATTCTACACCAGCACCCTCAGACAGGAAGTGAATAGGAGCGTCTACATGGGTGCCGGTGTGCGCCCCAAGGACTAGCTCGGTCACGTTGACGCCGTCCGGATCGATTCGCTTGGATCGGTATACGCGAGGTTCGGTTTCACCGGGCCAAGTGGTCATCCCCTCCCGGAGCGGAACCGTTACGTCGATCCATGTGAACGAGCCCATCACTCCGCTTCCTCCAAACAACTCGGCGAGCTGTTCTCGACACTTCCGCTCGAGTGAGTGAGCCACGCGTACTCCAAGTGGCGCTTCCCGTCCTGCAACTGGGCCCGGCCCTGCTCTGGCTCGGCAGTCTGCTTCTTGATGTCGGCCTCGAACTCAGTGGTCTCGGCCTCGACCTCGTCGTCGGACAGCGACGGGGAACCCTCGTAGATGTCGTGGATGGTAGGGTAGAGCTTCTTTGCTCCGCGCTTGTGCGGGGCACGGAGAAGGGACTTCAGGGCTACGCATGATCGTTCGAGGGTGTCGGGCCATAGGGAAATGGCAAGCATTCAGCTACCTGTCTCCACACCGATTGTTTCGACCGACTGAATAGTAGAAGAAGGCAACTGATGCAGATCCCTAGCGAGTACAGGACGAGAGGCGCCGGGGGGCGCCGCAGGCTCTAGGGACTGCGAACGGGACGCGACTGCCCGAAGATTTTCTGTCGCTCCCTGAAGCCGAAGAATACGTGAGACGCCGCTCAACGCTAGGCGTCGCCAGACGACGTTGACTCCGGTCAGCAACAAGAGGGACATGTCCGTCCCCAACGTCGCATTCCTCACGTAATGGAGGCCGAGTCGGCTCTTCCACGGCCGGACATATTGATTGTATCCCAGATTCGGATCCACTCCCTCGGGAATCGCTTCGGATAAGTCCGAGAAGACCACGGAAGCGAGATCCGTGATCCCCGGCCGGATCGAAATCAAACCGCGCTCCACCTCCGTGTACCGCGCCACTTCCCTCGGTACGTTAGGGCGGGGTCCAACCAACGACATGTCTCCACAAAGGACGTTCAGGAACTGCGGGAGTTCATCGAGCTTAAGCGCGCGCAGTGGTCCCGCGCAGGGGAGGAGCCGCGGATCCCCGCTGACGGTCGTGTCGATCCCGCTCTTTGCTGCATCCACGACCATCGTTCTGATCTTGAATAGCTCGAACGGCCGCCCGCCTCGGCCCACCCGGCGGGACCTGAAGATCGGATCTCGACGGTCGCACAAGAACACAACAGCCGCACAGGCGACGATGATGGGCGCGGCGAGAAGCAACGCCAATGCAGACAGAACGATGTCGACGAATCGCTTGAGATTCCCACTTAGATACCGCCGCGATTGATCACGCGCCTCAGTCATCGAGGACCGCTCCTAGCAGCCGCATTGTGACATCTTCCGGAAGATCCAGAACGGAGCCTTCCGCCGCTTCCGTCAGCTGACGACTCGACTTGATGCCAACCAGTGGAAGGCAGCGTGGAATCATCTTGCGCGTCCAGGCGATAGCCAGTTGTGCGGGTGATGCATTGAGATCCCGCGCGCAGGCACGTAGGGTCTCCATCATCCGCATTCCGCGCCGGAGCCCAGCAGGCGTGAAATGGCGGTAGCGCGGGTCGGATCGCCTGTCATCGGACCCGAACCTCGTCTCGATGTCGTACTTGCCAGAGAGTAGGCCCTGGGCTAGCACGCCATACGGCATGAACCATCCGCCGAACGCGACAGCCCTGCGCGCCGAGTCTTCATGCTCCCGATTCAGCAGGCTATACTCCATGGAGTAGGTGCTCAGTCCGGCCCAGATTGACGACGGCACGGACTCCCAGGCAGTGTTGCTGAGTCCATACGCGCGAATGAGCCCCTTACTTCGCAGGCGTTCCAAGGCTGCAACCGTGTCATCAAGAGGGGTGACGCCGTCCCAATAGTGAATTTGATAGAGATCGATCCAGTCGGTTCCGAGCCGCTCTAGCGAGGCCAATAGTGCCACCTCGCACCACTCCGGACTTGAGTCATAGAACACTCCGCCCCGGGCATTGAAGCGGACCCCGAACTTCGTGGAAATCGTCGCTGAGTCTCGCCCCGATCCCAGAGCCCGACCCAGTCTCGATTCGGAGACGCCGCGCCCATAACAGTCGGCCGTGTCGAACAGCCGGACTCCCAACTCGACCGCTTCGGCGATGGCGAGCCGGATTTCCCCGATGTCCACCTCACCCCATTCGTAACCGCCCAACTGTTCACATCCAAAGACGACTGGTAGAGCGGTAGGCGACCCCTCCCCTAGCAGTGATCCGAGAAAATCCATAATACCCCTACTTGGCCGCCGTGGGAGTCACCGCCGGTCGTCGTTGGCTCACCGCGCGGGGGAGGCGGCCATCCGCGGCGTGTCTGGCGATTGTAGCCTCAGGCTCCGGACGGCGGCGAGCACCTCACCGGAGTCCGGATAGTAGACTGCCTCAAGCGGCCCGCTGGTGGGAGCCGGAACATCTTGAAGGGTCACACGCCGGGGCGATGCCTTGAACGCCGTAGGCGGCAACCGCTCAGCCAGCCGGGCGACCACCTCTCCGGCCAGACCGCAGTTCGTCCACCCGCCGTCCACCGCCACCACCCGACCGGTCTTTCGAACACTCTCGACCAGGGTCTCGGCGTCGAGCGGATTGATGATTCGGAGGTCAACGACCTCGACGTCGATTCCCTCGCGGGCAGCCTCCTCGGCCGCGTCCATCGCCACCAACACGGAGTGCCCAGCCGCCACCAAAGTTACATCGGAACCCGTCCGCCTTACGACGGGTCCCTCAAAAATGGCGTCGAGGTTGGGCGTATCCGGCACGTCCGCCTCGAGTTCGTACAGCCAGCGATCGTCAATGTAGAGCACCGGGTCATCGCACAGAGTGGCCGAGACGAGCAGATCACGCGCGTCGGCCACGGAGGCCGGCATCACGACTCTTAGGCCTGGGATGTGGGCGAACCAAGAATGCAGAGCCTGAGAATGTTGTGCCCCCTGCTGCCCCCCGCGATTGATGATCGCCCGCACGACGACCGGCACTGAACCTCGCTGCCCGAACATCGACGACCACTTGGCAGCCTGAGTTACCACCTGGTCGACCGCAAGGAGCATGAAGTCCATCCGGGGGTGCACGACGATCGGCCGGCTTCCAGCCAGAGCGGCACCGACAGCAGCACCCGTGGTCGCTTGCTCGGACACCGGCGAATCGAGAACCCGTTCCCGTCCAAACTCAATATCTAGATCCGTCATCGAGCTACCGACGTACCATGGGCTCCAGAGGCCCTGCCCGAGGACACATACCTCGGCGTGATTGCGGAGAAGATAGGCGAACCCCTCCCGAATGGCCGTGCCGTACGTCAGGCGAATAGTCATGGTGAAGCGGTCGCCCTCTGATCTGAATACAGATACGCCCCGGCGGCGTCGAGGGGCGGGTAGTCTGCCGCCCGAGCTCGATCCAGGGCCGCCGCCACCGATTTCCTGGTGTCCAGTAGCACCCCGTGCAACTCCGAGTTCGAAACACCGGAGTTCTCAAGGCCACGGCACATGCGCCGCAGCGGATCCCTGCCCTTCCAAAGGGGGAGATCGCCACTACGCCTGACGCCCACATCGACGTCCTCGCGGTAACCGACGTGCCCCCTCCACCTGTAGGTAACGAGCTCTAGAAAGGAGGGCCCGTCCCCGGCCCTGGCGCGCTGGACAGCTCGCACCGTGGCGTGATACGTGGCAATGACGTCGTTTCCATCCAACGTCACGGCATCAATGCCGTGTGCCTCCGCGTACCGAGCCTGGCGACTCCCTCTTTGTCTGAGGTCGATGTGCAGGTGACTACTGAAGAGGTTGTTCTCGCAGACAAACAGGACGGGCAACTCGTGCACCGCCGCCAGATTCATCGCCTCCTGAACGACGCCCTCCTCGACAGCACCATCTCCGAAAAAAGAGACAGCGACCCCCGGACTTCCCAGGAGTCGGGCGGAGAGCGCCGCACCCGCGGCCATCGGAACCGTGGCGCCCACGATCGGCACGGTTCCCACGAGACCCCGGTCAGGGGCCGTGAGGTGCATTGATCCGCCCATCCCTTTAGAGCATCCATCGATTCGTCCCAAGATCTCGGCAAGCAAACCGAAGACGTCCCCGCCGAGACCGAGGTAGTGGCCGTGGGACCTGTGGGCGCCGAATACCTTATCGATTGATCCGTCCAGTGCGGCGGTGACCCCTACCGCGCACGCCTCCTGGCCGACCGCCAAGTGGCATGGGCACACCGCCTCTCCCGCTTCTACAAGATCACCAATCACCTCTTCAGCCACCCGGACGAGCGTCATCCGGCGCAAGAACTCCAGAGCGAGCCCTGCCGAGACACTGGACACGTCGATCGGGCTGTGCAGCGCGGAGGGGTCCGCCAACTCCCGCAGGTTCATCGGTAGGATCGGTGTCGCCATCTAGGAAAACGGGGGAGAGCAGAGGAGGTGTCGAGCGCCGGCCTGGCTCGACGGGCCACAAGATCCACCGATCCCACCTTCGCCGCAATCCTCCCGGGCTCACGAAGGCCTGTCCGCCGCCCCTAAGTCACCGTCTACATGGCGCCAAGGTCGTACTCGTGGGCAAGAAGACCATATTCAACCACATCGATCCACGAGCCTCGCTTCCAGACGGCCTCCCGTCTCCTCCCTTCTTCGGTCATCCCCAGCTTCCTGGCCACGGCACGCATGGCGGTGTTGTGCTCGAAAGTCCCGAGATATATCCGGTGAAGGTTTAGTTCGGAGAAGCCATGAGCCACGATCAACCTTGCCGCTTCAAACGAGAGCCCCTTCCCCCAGCAGTCCTTGGCACCGACCAGTATGGCGAACTCGGCGCTACGTGAAACGGGATCGATCTGCTGCAGACTGATGTTACCGATATGCCGATCGGTGTCCTTCAGCGCTATCGCGAGCACGAGGCTCGAACGGTCGTCCCTGAGGTAACGGATGTGGGCCAGTGCCTGCGGGCGGGAATACCCGAAACGGTGGTGGCTGTTGCCGCTGCAGACCTCAGCATCGTTCAACCAGTTCGGGTACTCGCCGGTCTCGGCGTCGGCCTCCGTCAAAGACCTCAAGTAAACGCGCTCACCCGTCAAAAACGGTACCATCGGTCCTCGCTCTCCCGACAGGGTTTCGGAAGTCGCCGGACAGCGATTCCGCTTGGGAATAACTGCACCCGCCGAATCCGTCACGGCAAGAGCCCCGACGACCGGAACTCGCGGGCAAGTTCGGCAGCGCCCACGAAGCGTAGCGCACTCCACCCCGCAGCTCGAGCCCGTGCGACGTTCTCGGGTCGATCATCCACCAGAAGCAAATCTCTCGACTCGGCACCAATACGCTTCGCGGTAGCCTCGAAGCATCCAGCGTCGGACTTGAGGAGACCGATCTCGTGCGAGCGCACGACACGGCGGGCGTAGCGATCCAGATCCACGAATCGGCGCTCGACTGCCGTTTGCCACTCGTTTGTGTCGGTAAGCACTACCACAGCCCGGCGATCGAGGCGGCTCAGCAAGTCTAGTACCTGTGGAACACACCCTGTAATGTGCGCGTCGTGCGCGGCCTTCAAAACCTCGTCAGTCAGCGACGGCAACCCAAGCCGGGTTCGCAACGAACCGCAGAACACGGCGGCAGTGGTCCGCCCTCGAGAGAACTGCGCGAAGTCCTCTCCCTGGAAGAAGCGGTTGGCCGATTCCGGAGAGACCCCTAGCCCGATCAAACGATGCACGGTGTACCGTTGGTCAGCGGTCAGCAAGACATTGCCGATGTCGAAGACAGTGATCACCACGCTCATCCTATTCGTCCGGCGCGGGCTTCACCCGGTCGATTTAGGGGCTGCACCGCGGTTGGAACGTCAACGCCCCGGAACTGTGGGCGGCGGCTTGTCCAGCCACAAAGGAGAGCATACCCTCCTGTGTCGTTGCGTGCCATCCCAAGCCTACGCCACAGGACGGTCCGACGAAACGACCGGAAGTTCTCATGGACACGAAGGGGCGATCAGCAGCTTGTCGGACGTTTCCTCATCCGGGCGCCTAGGGTGGACGATCATAGCAGAGAAGGACGACATGAGGGTGGAGGTCGTTGGCGCTCCGCCGCCCCTGTCCCCATCAGTTCGCGACTCTGTTTCGCGTTTATGGGAGTCCGCCAAACAGGCCAACCCCTCGATCACAGACGGTCGTGTGTTGTGCTACCGAGATCACGTGATCCTGGCGGGCGCGGTGACTGTCCGATGCTTCGTTACCCGCTATTCGCGGTTCGTGGCACGGCTCGCCGACCCGACGCTAGAGATCTCGGCCGACCCCCTCGGGGTATGCGGTGCGATCCGCGACAGAAACGGTTGGACGCTAGTCGGGCGCCGTGGCAAGGCCACGACCGAGTACTCCGGCCACTTCGAATTCGTCCCCGCGGGAAGCGTGACCCCGCCATCGGCTCGCAACGGTCGCATCGACTTCGTAGCACAACTCATGCTCGAACTTGAGGAGGAGGTCGGGATCGGCAGAGAGTTCGTCACCGGAGTGACGCCTGTCGCTCTGATTTTGGACCCTGAGGACCGTGTGTACAATGTATTTTGCGACATCGGCTTCGGCGGAGACCTACGTGCGTTCGAACGTGCGGCGGGTTGGCGTGGGACGGACGAGTACGACGATGTCCGGGCGATACCGTGGGACAGAGTTGAGGACTTCATTCGCAACGAACGCTGCGTGCCCAGCATGAGGTTGGGCCTATCACTCATTTCGGCAAGGAACCGAACATGAAGTCGTTCAGCATCGCGGGTCGCCAAGTCGGTGGCAGCGCGCCCACCTATTTTATCGCGGACATTGCGGCGAACCACGACGGAGAGCTCGCGCGCGCCAAGACGCTCATTCACCTGGCCAAGGAGGCCGGTGCCGACGCCGCCAAGTTCCAACATTTCCGAGCCGAGCACATTGTTAGCAAGGAAGGCTTTGAGGCTCTTGGGTCCCGACTGTCCCACCAGTCGAAGTGGCAGAAGTCGGTCTACGAGGTCTACCAGGACGCGTCCGTCCCCTTCAACTGGACGCCGGTGCTGAAAGAAGAGTGCGACGAGGCAGGAATTCACTTCTTCACGTCACCGTATGATCTCGACATGGTCGACCTGGTGGACCCGTTCGTTCCTGCCTACAAGATCGGATCCGGTGACGTGAACTGGCTCGCCATCGTAAGAAAGATCGCTGAAAAAGGAAAACCGGTCATTCTCGCGACTGGTGCCGCAACGATGGCGCAAGTGGATCGAGCCGTGGCGACGGTGCTGGAGGCGAATCCGCAGCTGCTCGTTATGCAGTGCAACACCAATTATACCGCAGACGACCGCGCGAACTTGCCACACATCAATCTCGCGGTTCTCGACACCTATCGGCGCAGGTTCGACGGTATCCTCCTGGGACTATCTGATCATACGCGGAGCCTCCCGGTGGTTCTCGGAGCCGTCGCCAAGGGCGCCAGGGCCGTGGAGCGTCACTTCACCGACGATCGTAAGAGGGAAGGCCCGGACCACAAGTTTGCGATGGATCCGGAGGGATTTCAGGAGATGGTCGAGTCCGTCCGGGAACTTGAAGTGGCGCTTGGAGACGGAGTGAAGAAGGTAGAGGCCAACGAAGCGAATACGGTTGTGATTCAACAGAGGTGCATACGTGCCAACTGCGAACTTTCTCCTGGCACGACGGTGTCGGAAGACATGTTGGGATTTCAGCGGCCGGCACCGAGTGGATCGTTCGAGCCGTGGCAACGCAGTGAAGTCGTGGGCAGGACGCTGACGCGGCCGATCGGTCAGGGGCAACACTTTTCCCCGGCCCACTTCGAGTGATGTGCTCACTCACCCCACACGGATACACGGCGGGAACCCGGTCAGATGAACCCTGATTTAATTCGGCTGGACCCCAACTGGGCGTGCCAGTAGCTTTCGGTTCTCTTCCGCTCGATCCGCCTTCGCTCGATCCGCCTTAAAGGTACGATGGACACGCGCTGATAATGCCCCACAATACCGCCACGGCGCCACGGCGCTTGGCCAAGCAGATCGCGGCCACGGTGCGTTACTCGTGTTGCGAAGCGCGGGCCGGGAGTGCTCGAGTTTCGATGCCTCATCCGGGAGACTTTGGGCCCGCTTCGCCGCACCGCATGTTGGTGACCGTGCGGATCTCTGACGCATTTGTACCGACCCTGGGACTCCGCAGCGATATGCGCGCAGCCCGTGAGGCCCCGCTAACGCTCCGTTGACCACCCTCACTCAACTCTGGACACTGCTGTCCTCCGATCAGAAGCGGTCGGCCGTCAGCCTATTGGCACTGATGCTCGTCAGCATGGTTCTCGAGACGCTGAGCGTGGGCGCCGTGATCCCTGCCCTCGCGGTCATGACCCAGGAGAACCTGGCCGAGCGGTATCAATTCGCCGGCCCTGTCCTCGAGGCGATCGGTAATCCTAGCCGCGAGCGGCTGATCGTCCTCGGCATGCTGCTGATGGTCTGTCTCTATGCTGTCAAGTCGGTGTTTCTCGGCGTCCTAGCGTGGTTTCAGGCCCGCCTAGTCGCACACATCGAGGCGGACGTTTCCGTGCGCCTGTACGCCGGGTACCTCCATCAGCCGTACGCCTTCCACCTCCGCAGAAACTCCGCGCAACTTCTGACCTACGTGGGCCAGGTAAGCCAATTCGCCGGCGTCGTGACAGAAGGATCGAAGCTGTTCGCCGAGTCGTTCGTCATCGCCGGGATAGCCGCTCTCCTTCTCTGGGTAGAGCCGCTGGGAGCGGTGGTCGTAGTCGGGACGCTCGGTGTTGCGAGTTGGGCGTTTCACGGTCTCACGCGGCGTCGCATCCTCCACTGGGGTGAAGCGCGCCTGGCTCACAACGAGTCATCGATTCAACAACTCCAGCAAGGGTTGGGCGGCGTTAAGGAGGTGCAGCTCCTAGGGAGGGAAGCCGAGTTCGTGGCACAATTCCGGGATCACGTTATCCCGTTTGCGAACGCCAACCAGCATCAGACGACGCTGCGGGCGTTGCCCAAACTCTGGTTGGAGTTGCTGGCGGTCGGGGGACTGGCCGCGCTCGTGGCCGTCATGGTCGCCAAGGGACGCCCTCTCGACACGCTCCTCCCAACCGTGGGCCTGTTCGCCGCGGCGGCGTTTCGCCTGATGCCGTCCGCGAATCGGGTGCTGGGCGCCGTCCAGGGCATCCGCTATCTCGTTCCCGTTGTGGGTACGTTGTACTCGGAGGTGCAGGAGGTCGAGCCATGGACGCCCCGTTCGTCGGCTCGCCCGGTGCACCTCGCTAGCCAAATCACCCTCAAGGATATCGGCTTTCGGTACGGCGGCGCGGATCAACCGGCCCTGAGTGGTGTCAACCTGACGATCACCCGGGGGCAAGCCGTGGGCTTCGTCGGACGAAGTGGGTCAGGAAAGACGACGCTGATCGACATCGTGCTGGGCCTGCTTCGCCCCGACGCCGGAGGGGTGCGGGTCGACGGTCACGATATCTGGGACAACATCCGCGGCTGGCAGGACCAGATCGGCTATGTACCTCAGTCCATCTTCTTGACGGACGAGTCGATCCGGAACAACATCGCGTTTGGCTTGCCCGCAGACACTATTGACGACGCGGCCGTGGGGCGGGCGGTCGAAGCCGCCCAGTTGGGCGAATTTGTTTCGCAACTGCCGTCGAAGCTCGAGACGGTGGTAGGCGAACGAGGCGTACGCCTGTCCGGTGGGCAACGCCAGCGCATTGGGATCGCACGGGCCCTCTACCACGACCCAGACGTGTTGGTCCTTGATGAAGCGACCAGTGCGCTCGACACGACCACTGAACAGGACGTCATGGCCGCCGTGCGGGACCTTCACGGCAAGAAGACCATCCTGATTGTTGCCCATCGGTTGAGCACCGTGGACTATTGCGACCGGGTCTTCCGCCTGGACCAAGGGTGTCTGGTACCCGGCGGAACGATCGAACCCGGCGCCCCCTCGGCTCTCCGCCTGCGGTAGCTAGCCCGCGGCGTCCAGCCCCCCACCCCAGCACCATGGAATGACACACCCGACATGCTAAACGGTAAGAACGTCCTGATTACTGGTGGCACCGGATCATTCGGAAGAAAATTCGCCCGAGAAGTGCTCGGCCGTTACTCCCCGAAGAGGTTGGTTATCTACTCACGGGACGAACTCAAACAGTTCGAGATGGCTCAGGACTTTCCCGAAGAGTGCATGCGCTTCTTCATCGGTGATGTGCGGGACGGTCCACGGCTGAACCTGGCAATGAATGGGATCGAGGTCGTCATTCACGCGGCGGCGTTGAAGCAGGTGCCTGCCGCCGAGTACAACCCGATGGAGTGCATCAAGACCAACGTCCACGGTGCGGAGAACGTGATTCACGCGGCGTTGGCAAACGGGGTGGACCGAGTGGTCGCACTTTCCACCGACAAGGCCGCTAACCCGATCAACCTGTACGGTGCGACCAAACTGGCGTCCGACAAGCTCTTCGCGGCGGCCAACAACCTCGTGGGTGAAGCACCAACGCGGTTTTCGGTGGTTCGTTACGGCAATGTGGTCGGATCGCGTGGATCCGTGATCCCGTTCTTTCGGAAGTGTATCGCGGAAGGATGGGAGTACCTTCCCGTAACCGACGAGCGTATGACACGGTTCTGGATTACTCTCGACCGGGGTGTCGACTTCGTCTTGGCCTCGTTGAAACGCATGCAAGGCGCTGAAATTTTCGTGCCCCGCATCCCATCCGTGCGTATCATGGATCTGGCCGAGGCGATGGCACCCGACCTCCCGACGCGAGTCATCGGCATCCGGCCCGGAGAAAAGCTCCACGAGGTAATGTGCCCACTCGACGACTCTCACCTGACCCTAGAGTTCGACGACCACTTCCTCATCATGCCGACGATCCAACTGTCCGGAACCGTGGACTTCACTCGAAATCGGCTTGGAGAGGAAGGCCAGGGGGTCGAGCAGGGATTCGAGTACAACTCGGGAACCAATGATGACTTTCTAAGCGTTGAGGACATCCGCCAGTTGAATCGTGTGGTCGGCGTGTGAGTCAACGTTTGACTCGCGTTTCCCTGGGCACGGTACAGTTCGGGCAACGTTACGGAGTTGCGAACAGGTCGGGGCAGGTGACCATGGGAGAAGCGGAAGCGATCCTTCGTCACGCCAGTGAATCGGGAATCTCTTCGCTCGACACAGCCGTCGCCTACGGAGATAGCGAGGAGGTCCTCGGTCGGATCGGCGTGCGTGGGTGGAGGATCACGTCCAAGCTGCCCGCCGTGCCGCGAGGGCTAGATGATGTGGCGGCATGGGTGGAACGTCAGGTAGCCGGCTCGTTGGCGCGTCTTCGAGTCGACCGGCTGGACGCGCTCCTCCTCCATCATCCTCGCCAACTGATTGAGGATAGAGGTGACCGCCTATATGCTAGCCTGACCGCCATGCAGTCCTCGGGGATGGCCGGTACTGTTGGGATCTCGGTGTACGATCCGGAAGAGTTGGAGGCCATCGTGTATAGATATCCGTGCGGAGTGGTGCAGATTCCCCTCAACGTCACCGACCGGAGGTTCGTGGAGTCAGGCTGGGTCGAACGCCTGTCCGTCGAAGGCACCACTGTCCAGGCGCGATCGGTGTTCCTCCAGGGCCTGCTCCTCATGCGCCGCGAGGACCGTCCGGCGAGCTTCCACCGATGGGCTGGTATTTGGTCTGCTTGGGACAGCTGGGTCAGAGAGCAGAGCATGAGCCCGCTCGAGGCATGCCTTCGGTTTGCCCTCTCGACGGACGGTGTCGACCAAGCCGTCGTGGGGGTCGACAGTCTCGTGCAACTGAAGGAGGTTCTCGCTTCGTACTCTGAGGCTCCTGTCGAGCCTCCCCGGTCCGTGCAGTCCGGTGACTCCGACTTGATCAACCCCTCAAGGTGGAAGAGAGCTTGACCGTCGTAGCGATCGTCCAAGCGAGGATGGAATCGTCCAGATTCCCGGGGAAGGTACTTCACGAGGTCGGGGGCCGGCCGTTGATCGCGATCCTTCTGGAGCGCCTCCAGCGTGCTGCCAGCGTGGACGCCATCGTGGTCGCGACCCCGGCAACGCCGGCCAATCGGGAGTTGGGCGCCAGGACGAAGGCCGTGGGGCACCGGGTCTACCGCGGAAGCGAGGATGACGTGCTTGACCGCTACTATCGAGCGGCGGTCAAGGTGGGCGCGGACACAGTTGTGCGAATCACCGGAGACTGTCCCCTTGTCGACCCGGAGGTCGTTGACGCGGTTGTGGCCCGCTTCTTCGACTCGGGGGCGGACTACGCGTCCAACACCATCCCGCCTACCTTTCCCGACGGGCTCGACACCGAAGTGTTCACCTTTAACGCCCTTGAGCGATCGTGGCGGGAAGCGACCGATCCGGTCCACCGCGAGCACGTGACGCTGTACATGAAGGAGTCGGGCGCGTTCAGTCTCGAGAATGTGAGGCACGAAATCGATTGGTCAGCGGAGCGGTGGACCGTGGATCAACCCGAAGACCTCGAGGTGATTCGACGGGTGATCGAGCACTTCGCGCCGGACACCGACTTTTCCTGGCGATGCATCTTGGACCTGCGGGTCCGTCATCCGGACTGGTTCACATTCAACGATCACTTAGCACGGGACGAAGGCCTTCATATGAGTCAGGGACAGAAGCTCTGGAGGCGGGCGAAAGCCGTTATACCTGGCGGGAACATGCTGCTGTCCAAGCGCGCGGAAATGTTCCTACCGGACCAATGGCCGGCCTACTACAACCGGGCCGCAGGATGCACCGTGTGGGATCTAGACGAACGCCCCTTCGTCGACATGAGTCTCATGGGCATCGGCACCAACACCCTGGGTTACGCGCACCCGGAGGTCGACGAAGCTGCCCAACGTGCAATATCACTGGGCAACATGTCCACATTGAACTGCCCCGAGGAAGTGCGGCTCGCCGAGCGTTTGGTTGAGTTGCACCCCTGGAGCGATATGGTGCGGCTGGCCCGGACCGGCGGGGAGGCCAACGCCATCGCTATCCGCATCGGGAGAGCCGCGTCCGGACGCGACAAGGTCGCGTTCTGTGGATATCACGGCTGGCACGACTGGTATCTTTCTGCCAACCTCGGCGACTCGGCCAACCTCGCCGGGCACCTTCTTCCCGGGCTCGATCCGCTGGGCGTGCCCTCGGCGCTTCGGGGGACGGCTATCCCGTTCTCTTACAACAACTTTGACCAGCTGAAGAAGATCGTCGAGGCCGGTGATGTGGGGGTTATCAAGATGGAGGTTTCGCGGAATATCGAGCCAGAACCCGGCTTCCTTAAGGAGGTCCGCGCGCTCGCCAGTAGGCACAAAATCGTGCTCGTCTTCGACGAGTGCTCATCCGGCTTCAGACAGAGTTTCGGCGGCCTGCACAAGGCCTACGGCGTCGAGCCGGACCTTGCGGTGTTCGGCAAGACGCTGGGGAACGGATATGCCATCACAGCCGTAATCGGTACCCGTGCCGTCATGGACTCCGTCCAGGATACATTCATCAGCAGCACGTTTTGGACGGAGAGAATCGGACCCTCGGCGGCGCTCGCCACCCTTGCCGTCATGAAGCGCGAGAGGTCCTGGGAGGTCATCACCGAAATCGGCCGGAGGGTGGGACATCGTTGGTCGGAGTTGGCTACCCGGCACGGCCTCACACTCACCCTCAGCGGACTTCCAGCCATGCTTAGCTTCGCGATCCGATCCGAACGCATGCGGGAGTATCGGACGCTGATCACCCAGGAGATGCTAAAGGCGGGGTATCTCGCGACCAACACTCTATACGCCTGCACCCAGCACAGCGACTCCGTCGTCGATAGGTACTTCGACGCCCTCGATCCGATTTTTTCCACCATCAAGGAGTGCGAGGATGGACTCGACGTGACGACGCTCCTCGAGGGTCCGCTCTGTCACGTCGGATTCCGGCGGCTCAATTGAAGAACTCGACCGATACGCCCCGTACCGACCGCGTCTTGGTCACCGGGGCAACTGGATTGGTCGGGTGTACACTCGTCCCCCATTTGCGTCGCGCCGGATACGACGTGGTCGCCAGCGGCCGTTCCGGGGCAGACGTCTCGATCGATCTGACGCTCCGCGTTCCGACCCTCCGTGCGCTCGACGAGGTCCGACCCGACGTCGTGGTCAACCTTGCTGCGAACACGAGTGTGGATGGATGCGAACGCGAACCGCATCAGGCCTTTATGGGGAACGTCCACGTCGTGGAGAATATCGCGGAGTGGATTCGGAGCCGCGCGCCGGCCACACACCTCATCCAGATTTCGACCGACCAGGTCTACGACGGGCCGGGGCCGCATCCCGAAGGGACGGTGTGCATCGTAAACACATACGCATTCTCCAAGTATGCTGGAGAACTCGCCGCCGCAAACGTGGACGCAACCATCCTTCGGACAAACCTGTTCGGCCGGAGCCGGTGCGCACATCGGACCACCATCAGCGACTGGATCGCCCGGTCGATCAGCGCGGGTGACTCGATCACGGTCTTTGAGGATGTCCTCTTCAGTCCGGTGAGCCTGGAGGGGTTGGCGCAGGCGATCACGCTGGCGGTCGAGCGCAGGACTCCCGGCCTGTTCAACGTCGGAGCGAGGGAGGGCATGAGCAAGGCGGAGTTCGCGTTCGCCCTCGCAGCGACCCTGGAATTATCGACGGAAGGCATACGTGTCGGCACAACGCAGGACGTTTCCCTGGTCGCGCGCCGTCCGTCGGACATGCGCATGGATTGTGCACGATTTGAAGAGGCCTTTGGCGTTCGAATGCCAGCTCTCCGCGACGAGATTGAAGCGGTCGTGGAGGAGTACGTCGAGCACTCCATTCCACGGGCCCCGGGCACCTGAGGCACGGAGCACCAACGCCGATGAAGATCGTAGCCACAATCGAAGCACGAATGACGTCCACGAGGTTTCCAGGAAAGGTCATGGCCGAGTCGTACGGCCGGCCGATGCTCGGATATCTCATCCGTCGACTGGAGGCCGTCCCCTCCCTGCATGGGATCGTGGTGGCGACCACCACCAACGCCGACGACGACGTGATTCAGGCCTTTGCCGAGAAGGTGGGGGTGTTGTGCTTTCGCGGAAGTGAGAGTGATGTGATGGGGCGAGTCCTGGGCGCCGCGACCGCCCACGACGCAGATGTTATAGTCGAAATCACGGGCGACTGCCCGATCATCGACCCCGACATCGTTGAACAGGTCGTTCGAATCTTCCTTGCCAACGACGCGGCTTATGTGGGAAACGCGCATCGACGCAGCTATCCCGACGGAATGGATACTCAGGTGTTCGCGCGCCAGACACTCGCGACCTCCGCGTCGATAACGACCCGACCCCTGGACCGCGAGCACGTCACGCTCCACATCCGGGACAACCCGGAGCTGTTTCCGCCGATTCACCTAGTCGCGCCTCCTTCTCTGCACTGGCCAGATCTCGGCCTGACGCTCGACGAGCGGCAAGATTTCGAATTGCTCGACCGAATCATCGGGCACTTTGGCCCGGCCACTCCACTCTTCGGGTGCCTCGATGTGGTGCGTCTTCTCCGGCGGAATCCGGACTGGGTGTCGCTGAACGCAGACGTGCATCGAAAAGGCGACACATGAGATGGCGGGCCATCGTGGCCGGGCTAGGCCAAATCGGGATGGGGTACGATCTGGGTGCGCCGGCCTACGGTCCGATCACCACGCACGCCCGAGCCCTGTCGGCGCACTCCGCCTTCGACCTCGTCGGGGCGGTGGACCCGGATGCGAACCGCCGGGGCGCGTTCGAACAACACTACGGAGCGAAGGCGTATGCCGAACTGCCGGACGCCCTCGCGACGCATACGCCGGATGTCGTCGTGGTCGCCGGTCCGACGCCGCTCCACGGGCCACTCATGGCACAGGTTCTCGATCACTCCGCGCCTCGGGCCGTGATCTGTGAGAAACCACTCTCGCAGGATTTAGAAGAGGCGCGGGGGATGGTCGAGGCATGCGAGCTGGCAGGTGTCAGCCTGTTCGTGAACTACATGCGGCGCTCGGATCCCGCCGTCATCGAGTGCAAAGGGCGGTTGGATAACGGCGCGATCGAGGCGCCTGTCAAGGGAGTTCTATGGTACTCGAAGGGCCTCTTCCACAATGGCTCGCACTTCGTGAACCTGCTTGAGTACTGGTTGGGTCGGGTTAGGGGTTCCGACCTATTGAACCGTGGCCGGCTGTGGGACGACCACGACCCTGAGCCCGACCTCCGCGTGACGTTTGACCGTGGCGTCGTCGTCTTTCTCGCCGCCCGTGAAGAAGCGTTCTCCCACTATACCGTCGAATTGATTGCTGAGAACGGACGGTTGCGATACGACCGCGGCGGCGAACTGGTTGTCTGGCAACCGGCCGAGCCCGACCGGGACTTCGAGGGATATACGGTTCTCTCGACCGGGGGCGAACGGATCCGGTCGGCCCTAGCGCGCTATCAGTGGTCTGTAACCAACGAGCTCGCCAAGTCCCTTGCCGGAGAGCCGTTCCATCTCTGTTCGGGCCGGGAGGCCTTGGGTACGTTGGAGTCCATTCACACGATGCTGGAAGGCATATGACTTCATTGGCGATTCACGGCGGTCCGAAGGCGGTGACCCGGACGTTCAAGCGGGCCAACCCGATCGGGAAGGAAGAGGTCGAGGCCGCGACGCAGGTCATACAGAGCGGGACGCTTTCACAGTTCCTGGGCTCTTGGGGACCAGATTTCTACGGGGGGCCCAAGGTGCAGGAGTTCGAGCGCGCGTGCGAATCGTACTTCGGCGTGCGTCACGCGGTCAGCGTGAACTCATGGACTTCCGGGCTCATCGCGGCCGTGGGCGCCCTGGGCATCGAACCCGGTGACGAGGTGATTGTTACCCCCTGGACGATGTGCGCGAGCGCGACCGCGATTCTTCACTGGAACGCGATTCCTGTCTTTGCCGATATCGAGCCGGACACGTTTTGCATAGACCCGGCTTCCGTGGAGGCGAACATTTCGTCTCGAACTCGTGCCATCATGTCGGTCGATATCTTTGGGCAGTCAGCGGATATGGACGCGTTACGCCGCATCGCGGAGCGTCACGACCTGAAGATCATCTCTGACTCGGCTCAGGCACCAAGTGCTCGGTATCATGGCCGCCCGGCCGGCACGCTGGCCCACATCGGTGGGTTCAGCCTCAACTATCACAAACACATCCACACCGGTGAGGGTGGCATTCTGGTCACGAATGACGACCATTTGGCCGATCGGATGCATCTCATCCGAAATCACGCCGAGGCGGTGGTCGGAGCGAAGGGCGTTACCGATCTCAGCAATATGGTCGGATACAATTTCCGGCTGGGAGAGATCGAAGCGGCCATGGGAATCGAGCAACTCAAGAAGCTCGCGGGAATCGTGGCGTGCCGGCGAGAAAGCGCACGCCGCCTGACCGAGGGCCTCGAAGGTCTTCGGGGCCTGCGCACCCCGGTCGTCCGCTCCAGATGTGACCACGTCTTCTACATGTATCCGATGGTAGTGGACACCGCTGTCGTCGGGGTCGGCCGGGGCCGTATCATTGAGGCCCTCGAAGCGGAAGGGGTGGTGGGCCTGACCGCCGGCTACGTACTGACCCATCTGTTGCCGATGTACCAGGAGCGGATCGCATTCGGTTCCCGCGGCTTTCCGTGGACATCGGACTTATGCACCCGAGACGCCAAGTACGACCGGGGCATCTGCCCAGTCGCCGAGGAACTGCACGAGTCAAGCTATCTGGGATACGAGATCTGCCTTCACGAGTTGGACTCGGACGACTGCGCGGAATTGGTTGCCGCCTTCCGCAAGGTCTGGGCGCATCTCGACGCGCTCTGATGCCACCCTGATGTCGTTTTTCAATGATCAGCTCTCGACCGCTAGTGGATGGATCGGGGTTGTCTGCCATGACGCCGGTGGAGCCGAGGTCGTAAGCAGCCTGGTACGCCGTCGGACGGGCACCTTCCGGTTCGCCCTTGACGGGCCGGCGGAGTCCATCTTCGAACGCAAGATGGGACGGGTCGAGTCAGTCCCCTTGGCTCGGGCCGTGATGGGCGCCTCCGGCATCATCTGCGGAACGAGTTGGCAATCAGATCTGGAGGTCGAGGCGATTTGTCTTGCCCGGGACGCAGGTGTTCGCTCCATCGCGTTCCTGGATCACTGGACGAACTACGCGGAGCGTTTCGATCGGAATGGGGCGACCTCACTCCCGGACGAAATCTGGGTTGGAGACGAGATCGCCCAAACCCTGGCGGGAGCCGCTTTCCCACGAGCGGACATCAAACTTCGGTCCAATCCCTATCTTGAGGATGTTCTGGTCGACCTGGCGACCGAGGAAGTCGCTCTACGCCGAGAAGGTGAGGGCCTCCGTGTGCTCTATGTATGCGAGCCGGTCGCCGAACACGCCTTGCGATCTCATGGGGATCCCAGATTCTTCGGCTATGTGGAGGAAGATGCGCTCCGTTTTTTTATGGAGCGCCTGGACGCGCTGGGAGGACCCGTAGACCGAATCGTCGTACGACGCCACCCTTCCGAGTCGGAGAAAAAGTGGGCTTGGGCTCGGGAACTCTCCCCGGCCATCCGGCTCGGAGGCGCCTCTCCGTTGACCCGCGAGATTGCCGAAGCGGACGTGGTGGTGGGGTGCGAGTCGATGGCCTTGGTCGTCGCACTGATGGCGGGAAAGCGGGTTTTAAGTTGTATTCCGCCAGGCGGCCGCGCTTGTGGCCTTCCCCACCCCGGCATCGAACATCTGTAGGCGGGCTAACCCGGCTTTCCTGTAAGCTCACTCCTTGCGACTCCACGATGAATCTTCCCATTCACCCGACTCCGTCCATCCATCCGGATCGCTCCTTCTCCTACGACGTGGTCCTGTCGCTCAACGCATCCAGGCGGCTGCGCGAGTGTCTTCCGGCCATCGAGGGGAGCCTTTCGGAGTCAAAGGTGCTGGCGGTCACGCTTAACCACCGCCTGTACACGCTCTACCAGAAGAACCTGATCAAAGGCTCCCTGGAGGCTCACGGCTTCGACCACCTCCACTTCTCGACGCGGCCCTCCACAGCTAGAATGATCGCCGAATCGGAAGCGTTGGACGCCGAGCGGTACAAGGATCTGGCCGAAGTCGTGTTCGTCCTTCAGATCATGGCCCGCCATCATATACGGACCGGAATCGTGGAAGGTCTGTACCTCTCGACCGAGGGGAGTGACGCGGTCGGCGTGCAGGACATCGCCCCTCAGCTACTGACGTTTTTGGACGATATCGAGGGTGCGTTCCCGTCCGTCAACGCGTATAAGCAATTCCCGTGGCTGATGTCGGTGCGTGACGTTCTTCCCCTCCTTACGAGCGCCACGCTGACCCTCGTGGAGACCTTTCCTCGCGACCCACTACCGGCCGGGTACACGTATGACGATGAGCAGATCAGTCCCCTGGAAAAGGACCTGTTCTGGGTAGGATTCGACCCGTCCTTCAAGGATGTTCCGGCGGACCGTCCCTACCCTCCCAATCAGTGGAGCGAACGCGCGGAGGGGTCCCAGACGGGCGAGCCGCTGTTCGGCGAACACCTCCGATACTGTATCCGATGCTGCCTCCCGGAAACCATGGAGGGAATCTCCTTCGACGAGATGGGGGTCTGCACTCTGTGCAGATCGTCTGAAGAGAAAATGCACATAAGCTGGGAGGAGCGCCGAAAGAAACTCGACTCAATCGTGGATTCGTTCCGGTCGGACGACTTCTACGACTGTATGCTCCCCATGAGCGGAGGGAAGGACAGCACCTTTCAGGCTCATCTCCTGAAGCATGTGCTCGACGTGACACCACTGTCGGTCACTCACGGTCAGAACTGGCTCTCGGTTCCCGGGCGGTACAACCTCGAGAACTGCCTGCAGCAGTTCGATTTTGACCATGTGATGTTCAACATGAACCGCCGAGTCATCAATCGAGTGGCGCGAAAGTCCCTCCGGGCCATCGGTGACGCGTGCTGGCACTGCCACATAGGCGCGGGGACCTTTCCCCTTCAGGTAGCCCTCGCGTGGAACGTGAGGATGATGTGCTGGGGCGAGTCGATCGCGGAAGCGGACGGCCGGAGTAGCTACAGTCAGCAGGAGGAGGCGTCGCTGTATTATTTCCTTGAGGTCTCCGCCCGGGTAACGGCGGAGGAGATGGTCGGGGACGATGTGTCCAGCGACGACATATCACCCTGGATGTACCCCTCCTCCGAGCGGCTCGACTCGAGCGGGATCCGTTTTATCCATCTCGGTGACTACTTCTTCTGGGACGAAGAGCGGCAGGTCGAGTTCATCAAGCGGAACTACGAGTGGATGGACGCCCCCGTGGAGAACACCTATAAACATTACAAGAGCGTCGAGTGCGTGATGGCCGGAGTCCACGACTATGCGAACTTCATCAAACGAGGCATCGGCAGGGCCACCATTCACGCCTCCGACGATGTGCGGCGGGGGCTGTTGACGCGAGAAGAGGGATTCGAGTTGGCGAAGACGCACGACGTAAAGCGACCCCACGCCTTGGACTTCTACCTGGAGTTGACGGGCCTGTCCGAGGACGAGTTCGAAGATACCCTCGCGAGGGAAGCTCGCGCACGGAGCGAGTTCGCGCGCAAGATGGATGACGTATGATTCGGCCGCTGCCGTCCCGACCAACCGATTGCCGGTCGTTTGAACAGGCGCTCGCTCGGTGCCGGTCGCTCGAAGACGTGCACGCGCACTTCGAACGGGTCATTACGGACTATGAGCGGCTGAACGCTGCCTTTCGTTTCTCGGAGAGCTTCGATCAAGACTTCGTCTTCCGCCAGATCGATCAACGACCGGAACTCCGAAGCCGGGAGTTGTTCGGCATTCCGGTTGGGATCAAAGATATCTTCAACACGAAGGTTCTCCCAACGACGATGGGCAGCAAGATATGGGAAGGGTTCAAGGCGGGTCACAACGCGCGGGTGGTCGACGAGATATCTGACCGCGGCGGGGTGATCTTTTCGAAGACGACGACGGCAGAGTTCGCGGTCCACTTCATTCAGCATGGGAAGACGCTCAATCCTCACGACCCGAGCCGCATTACCGGAACGTCGTCGTCAGGCTCGGCAGTGGCTGTGGCGTGCGGTGCCCTCCCGATCGCTTTGGGCACACAGACGGGAGGCTCCATCACACGGCCGGCGAGTTTCTGCGGCGTCTTCGGGTTCAAACCGTCGTTCGGCGCCATCGACCGGACGGGTTGTTTGAAGACCGCTGACACCTTGGATACGGTTGGCTTTTTGAGTGCCGACGTGTATGGCCTTATGCGAGTCTTGCTCGCGACGCTTCAGCGCGATCGAGACTACCCATACGCCCAACGGTACTTCGACGACATCTTCCCCCCGGGCCGGTCGGCACGTATCGGCGTGCTTGACTCTCAGTTCGGCGGGTTCGCCGACTATGATGGGGATGTCACGGCGGATTTCGAAGCCGCAGTCGTCGGGCTAGAAGAGATGGGTCACCGGGTGTCCAGGGTAACCGACGCGGACTTCATCAATGAGATTCCGCCGCTGCACGAGACGATATACTGCAAGTCCCTTTCGTATTACTTCCAGGACGAACTGCGCCAGGGCACCGACATGAGCGCGATCATGCTCGAGATGATCGAACTCGGAGAGCAAGTGCCAGTCTCGAATTATGTCGATGCGCTGCAACAGCAGCCAGGATACCGCACTCGATGTGAAGAGTTGTTTTCCGACCTCGACTTCATCGTGACTCCGTCCACCGCGTCCGTGGCTCCGCCGGTCGGAGCGGGGGAGAAGCCGGATACGAGCTTGATCTGGTCGTTCCTCGGAACGCCTACGGTCAGCCTCCCCCTGTTCAGGTCCGATCGGATAGACTTGCCGCATGGGCTCCAAATCGTCGCCCCGCGGTTCGGCGACATCGGATTGCTCAACTTCAGCGATGATGTTTTTCAGTATTTTTTGGACCGAGGATAGCCGTTGCACTGTCCCGACACCGAGACGCCATTCCTGGTCCTGACCGGATTGGATGCTCCGCCGGACAGAGAGCCGAGGGTGCACCTAGGTGACTGGTGCGAACTCAATGTGAATTCACAGGATACATCGGCGCCAGGCGAGACGCTTCCGTTCCACTGGGATGATCGCCGCAAGCTCGCGCGGGACTACGAGTACCTTGAGGGACTTCACCATCGACTGGTACCGATATTAGCCAGCAGCTTGAACGCTCTTCACGACGTCGATCGGTCGGCACGGTACTGGCAGATCATCCTGGAGCCGTGGCTGCTCTCCTATGTCGCCGTGATGTTCGACCGGTGGCAGACGGTGGAGCGCGCGTTCGAGATCCGGCGCTCCTTTCGGGTCCGTGCCCTGTATGCGAAGGAGGGGGGGGAAGCCCCGCCACTCGGCTACTCCGAGTTCCTCTGTCGGGCCCTGGACCATCGGTGGAACCAGGGTGCCTTGGAGACGGTCGTTCGGCACCGGTTTGGCGCCCACGCGCAGATCCAGGAACCGAAGCAACCGACACCGATCGCGCCCCTCGGTGAAGATCCGCCCGCGCGGCCCGCCCGCACCACGGAGTTCATCGACCGCCTGTTGGGTTGGTTGCCGCTGCCTCACGACATCGTGTTTCTCGGTGCTGGATTCGATCTTCGGCCCCTGATCAAGCTCAACATGGCACTCGGACAGGCACCCCGCCTGTACCTCCGAGAGTTTCGGGAAGGGCACACAATTGGTGAAGACGAGGCCGACCACGCCCTCCGCTCCAAGTTATTCGTCGAACCTAAGGCCGAAAACGAGTTCGAGGAGTTCCTGTTCAGGCGGCTTCGCACGGACATCCCGTCAAGCGCCGTCGAACATTTTGCACGCTTGCGCTCCCGAGCAAGTGCCATTCGCAACCTGCGGCCGAAGGTGGTGGTGAGCGCGAGCGCTCACTGGCACGACTCCTTCGCACGGGTCTGGGTCGCCGAACAGGTCGCGCGCGGCGCCACGTTCGTGTCCGTCGAACATGGCGGGTCACTCCCTCCGTTCCGCGAGCTGTTCGACTTCGAAGTCGACGTAGCCGATGTCCGCGCGACCTGGTTCGCACCGTATCACTCTAAGCATAGACAGCTGCCACCCGCCCGCCTCGTGGGACGATTCGACGACTTCGAATGGGACGAGAGTGGCCACCTCTCTGTGATCGCCAACGAGTGTCCGCCATGGGTCTACCGGGCGCAGTTTTACCCGATGGTCAAACAGTGGGAGCCGTCGTTCGAGATGGTAAAGACGCTAGTCGGCTTGCTTAGCGAAGGCCCGCAAGCGGCCGCCCGTGTGAAGCCCTATCCGTCGGATCAGGGCTGGGATACCAAGGCTCGGTTCCAGCAGGAGTTTGGTACGGGCCGTGTAACTACAGGTGTCTCCCTTGATCGAGTGATGTCCGACTCCCGAATGGTGGTATGCACGTATCCGGAAACGACGTTCGCGGAGGCGATGGCCTCTGGTGTCCCTTGTCTTCTCATGTATCCTACAGAGTTCTATGAACTTCACCCCGCTTGCATCCGGCTTCTCGATGTTCTCCGCGACGCCCGGATCGCCTTCCACGACGCTCGAGCCGCTGCCATGCATATCAATCAGATCTGGCCCGACCCCCTGACATGGTGGCGTACTGGCCCGGTGGTCGAGGCGCGGGACGACTTCGCGCGGACGGCCCTCGGAGCGGATCAGCCTTGGCTCGGCACATGGACAGCCTTCCTGCGAGCGCTCGTCGCGGAGGCGACGTCATGAGCCTGACGTCAACGGCAAAAAGGGCCGTCCAAACGCTCATTGGGGAAATCGGCAACACCCGCCTGGGGAGGGTCATCAATGAGGCTGCAGTCGCAGCCGCAGCCGGCGCCACCCAGACCATTCGTCATGATGGGACCGAGCTGACGTTCGCTGTACCGAACGCGCTGAATCGATTCCGCGCCGACACCTTCTCCACGAAGGAAGAAGAGACGCTCGGCTGGATCGACGGGTTCCCGGTGGGGAGCGTTTTATGGGACATCGGAGCCAACGTCGGTTATTACTCGTGTTACGCCGCAGCGCGAAGGGGTTGCCGCGTTTTCGCCTTCGAACCGTCCGTCTTTAACCTGGAAACCCTAGCGCGCAACGTGGCTTTGAACGACCTGTCGGACCTGGTGACGATCGTGCCTCTGGCCGTTGCCGAAGACGTCCAGATCGGCACACTGAATTTGACCTCGACCGACCACGGAGCGGCCCTCTCCACCTTTGGGCAGGATTTCGGTCATGACGGCCAGCCCATGGAGGCCGTGTTCAGGTATTCGACGCTGGGGATATCGCTGCCCGTCGCCGCGTCGATGGGGCTCGACCAGCCGGAGTTCATCAAGCTTGACGTCGATGGACTGGAGCATCTCATCCTCCGCGGTGCGGGCGATGTCCTCGTTCACACCAAGAGTGTGCTGGTTGAGGTCAACGAAGCGTTCGAGGACCAGCATACCGAGGTTACTCGATCGCTGACCGAAGCCGGATTGAAGTTCGTGGAAAGCCGGCGGTGGGACAGGGCTGTGGATGGTCCGTTCGACCGCACTTACAATCAGATCTGGCGCCGCCCCAACAACCCCTTCCCCCTCCGAGCGCCGGACGCCGGCACCTAAATCGATGGCTCCGATGAGCGTGTCCAAGGGCGACCCTGCCCATCCGGCAGCTACGTCGAACCATCCCGACGCCTCGGCCGGCGCATGGCTGACGGTTTGCGAGGCGGACGCGCTCCCCGGTGCTCCTCCCGCCACATATCTGTGGAACGGGCACGAAGATAGTGATGCAGCACGCTCCCTGTTCGCATATGTGGAGCGCGACGGAGAGTATTTCCGCGCCCGGTACCTCAATTGGATTCACGGCATCAGCGAACGGACGGTCGCCGGGCGCAGCATCCTCTCGCACCTCGCCCTGAACGATGGGCTGAGCTATTGGTGGCTGACGCAGCTCTCGGAAAAAAGTCAATACAGCTCGCCAGTCGAGGACGTGGTCCGGCTCTTCGCCATTGAGCGCCTCCTTACCGAGAAACGGAGCGAGGGACTCCGCTACGTGGGTAGCTCGACCCGACTGACGGCCATCCTCCAGACGTTGTGCGAACGCCGGCGCATCCTCTTCGAACATCAACCTCCATCACGCGGTGAAGTCCGGCCCCACTCCTCTCCAACCGCACTCACACTCTGTCTCCGGACGGTTCGTGCGCTCATTCGGTTGAGCTGGACGGCGGTTCGATTTAGGGGCGCGGACAGAAGCGGTTGGGTCGGCGGAGATGGAGCCACACTGTTTTGTGACTACTTCGTGAACCTCAACCAGGAAGCTGCCGACAATGGGCGGTACCGGTCCGCCTACTGGGGGCCTCTGCCGAAACTATTCGATGAGGTCAGAGTCCGGGCGAACTGGCTCCATCATAATTCGGCGTACCCTCCGGGAACGTCCACCACTTGGGTACGTGAGTTCAATCGCCACGGGACCGAAGGCTTCCATACGTTCCTCGACGCATTTTGGTCGGTCCCCGGCCTCGTGCGTATCGTCGGACGCTGGCTCGGAATGGTGGGTACGTATTTTCGCTTAAGAGATGTATCCGCGGCGTTCCGCCCGGCCCAGTCGGACCTGGATCTCTGGGGTTTCGCACGGCCGTTGTGGCGGGAGTCGCTGCTCGGACCCACGAGCATTGCCAATCTCTTGGCGATAGAGCTGTTCGACCGGGCGCTGGCGTCCGCACCTCGCCAGGATAGAGGCTTCTACCTTATGGAGAACGCTCCGTGGGAAGCAGCGTTCGTTCACGCCTGGCGAAAACACGGTCATGGCAAGGTCCACGGAGTCGCCCACTCGACGGTCCGGTTCTGGGACCTTCGCTACGGGTTCGATCCGGGAACGCGCACGCCATCCCAACCGCTCGGCCGGCCCGCGCCCGACGCGGCCGTCGTGAACGGAGATAGCGCCGCGCACACGTTGGCCTCGATGGGGACCCCCCGTACCGGCCAAGCGACCGGAGAAGCGCTACGGTATCTCTATCTTGAAGGCAGCCAAGAGATCACGGCACCACGCCCAGGACACGACCCGTTGCAACTGCTCGTAGTTGCAGATATCAATGCCGATTTTACGCACCGCCTTTTGACGGTGGTTGACCATGCGCGCCCCATGTCCACGGTGCCCCTCAGCGTTCATGTCAAGCCACATCCGGCACGCGCCCTCGACCTCTCCCGCTACCCCAGCCTGGGTGCCACGCGGGTGTCGGACCCCCTCCACCTCGTACTCCCGAACTTCGATATTGCCGTGACGAGCGCCACAACGTCGGGAGCGGTGGACGCGTGGCTTTCGGGCGTCCGAGTACTGGTCTTCCTTGATCACGACCAACTCAACCTCAGTCCCCTGCGCGGATGCCGTGGCGTAAGCTTCGTGACCTCTGTCGACGATCTGAATACCGCTCTGGCTGAAGGGCCCTGGCAGGGTGACCGAGAGTCCCAGCTTGACTACTTTTACCTCGACTCAGGGCTGCCCAGATGGCGCACGCTACTCACCTTCCGTCCCCAGGATCTCGCTAAGCGATGACCAACGGACCGCCGACCCACCGTTCCCCGAAATGAAGACCGTCGTCCTATGTGGAGGTCTTGGCACACGTCTCAGCGAGGAAACCCATCTCAAGCCGAAGCCGATGGTCGAAGTTGGGGGCCGGCCTATTCTTTGGCATATCATGAAGCTCTACGAGGGCCACGGATTCCGGGATTTCCTTCTCGCTCTCGGCTATAAAGGGGAAGTGATCAAGGATTACTTCCACAACTACCACGCCCGGACGAGCGACAGTACGGTCCGGCTCGCGGGGGGTACCATCGAGTACTCGAACCCCACCGCAGAGGACTGGACGGTCAGGCTGGCAGACACCGGCGCACGTACGATGACGGGTGGCCGTCTGCTACGCGTCGCTGACCAGCTCCGTGACGGCGGGACATTCATGTTGACCTATGGTGATGGTGTTTCGGACGTCGACATCGTAGCAGTACTCGACTTTCATCGGAGCCACGGCCGGATCGCGACGGTTACCGCGGTCAGGCCTCCCGTCCGGTTCGGAGACCTCACGATCGAGGACAATCGGGTAGTGAGCTTCGAGGAAAAGCCCCAGGCCGGCGAGGGCTGGATCAATGGTGGATTTTTCGTGTTCGAGCCCGCCGTTCTCGATCTGATCGCCGGTGACGAGGTCATGCTTGAAAAGGAGCCGTTGGAGCGGCTCGCCGAGAGGGGAGAGCTCATGGCCTACCACCATCCGGGATATTGGCAGTGCATGGACACAGTACGTGACCGCAACGCCCTCGAGCGGTTGTGGCTCGATGACCGCGCCCCTTGGAAGACCTGGTGACAAGCTTTCGCGGGGGGTATCGGGGCCGACGTGTTCTGATCACCGGCGTGACCGGGTTCAAGGGCTCCTGGCTGGCGACCTGGCTGGACGCGCTCGGAGCGAAAGTCTCCGGATTCGCAAACGGAGTGCCCACGTCTCCAGCCAATTTCGACTTGATTCGAGGTTCGGAGTGGATCGACTACCATGAAGGTGACGTGCGGGATCTCGACCGACTCTCCGCCGTCATCGATGACGTGCGGCCCGACCTCGTCTTCCATCTCGCCGCCCAGGCGTTGGTCCGCGAGGCGTACGCCTTTCCCATCGAGACCTTCCAGACCAACACCATGGGCACGATCAATGTCCTCGAGTGCCTTCGGCACCGACCATGGATCGGAGCTGGGGTGATCATTACCAGCGACAAGGCCTACCGGAACGACGAAGTCTGTTGGGGATATCGGGAAACTGATGCGCTCGGAGGACATGACCCCTACAGTGGGTCCAAGGCGTGTGCGGAACTCGCGGCTTTTTCGTATCACCACTCGTTTTTCCGCGACGGACCGACGGCGGTGGCCACCACGCGGGCGGGTAACGTGATCGGTGGAGGCGACTGGGCGGCCGACCGGATCGTGCCCGACTCTGTGCGTGCATGGAGTCGGAGCGAGTCGGTCGTCATCCGTAGCCCGCACGCTACCCGGCCGTGGCAACATGTCCTAGAGCCGTTGAGCGGGTACCTCCACCTGGGGGAACGCCTACTAAGCCAACCGGGCGGGCTGCGGGGCGAAGCGTTCAATTTCGGTCCGGACGCCAGCGTCGTCCGGACCGTGGGCGAACTGCTGACGGCCATGGCCGTGCTGTGGCCCCAGGCGTCCTGGCAATTGGCGCAGGACGTCTCTAGTACGGCGCGGGAAGCGACCTTGCTGAAACTATCCTGCGACAAGGCCCTGCACGACCTCAAGTGGCGAGCGGTGTTGAGCTTCCCAGAAACGGTCGAGTTCACGGTGGAGTGGTACCGGTCGTGGCTCGGTGGCTCGACGGACATGTTGAACCTGGGTCTCCGACAGATCGCGCGGTACACGGAGCTGGCCGATCTGAGAGGGCTCGGGTGGGCGAGCGTGTGAAGCTCAGCGTACACGGACTCAAAGTGACGCCACTCAGGCAGGTGACGGACGAACGGGGCGCGGTGCTCACGATGCTCAGGAGCGACGCGCCGGAGTTTGCCGCCTTCGGTGAGGTCTATTTCTCCGAAATTCAGCCCGGCGCGGTGAAAGCGTGGAAGCGTCATAGACGACAGACGCAGAATATCGCCGTCCCGGTCGGGAGGGTCCGCCTGGTCGTCTTGGATGACCGGCCGGGCTCTGTTTCGCGGGGAACGCTCGATGAGTTGGAACTCGGACGGCCTGACCGGTATGTCCGGGTGCGTATCCCGCCGGGCCTCTGGTATGGGTTCAAAGGTCTCGGGCGGTCGCCCGCCCTGATCGCCAACTGCACCGACTTCCTGCACGATCCGGCCGAGTCGGACGGTCGCGAGCCCGACGACTCGGCCATGCCTTTCTCCTGGGATGTTGGGTGAAGGTCCTGATTACCGGCGCATCCGGATATCTTGGGGGCCGGCTTCACGGCTTCCTCGACACCTTCGGCAGGTACAGCCTCAGAATGGGCACCCGTAGCCGAGCGTGGCACGCCAACGCTGACGGTCCCTCGGAAACCGCGACGACCGATTGGGCTTCGAGATCATCCTTGCGAACCGCGTGCGAAGGGATTGACGCCGTCGTTCACCTCGCGGGGATGAGTGCACCGGACTGTCAGCGAGACCCCACGGGCGCGCTGACCGTCAATGGAGTGCACACGTCGAGGCTCCTGGCCGCCGCCTGTGACATGGGCGTCGACCGGTTCATCTATACGTCCACCGTCCACGTATACGGGGAACTCTCGGGTGTCGTCACCGAAGCGACGTGCCCGCGCGGCACACACCCCTATGCGACCAGCAATCGGGCGGGCGAGGACGTTGTGATCGGCGCGTCGCTGCGTGGAGAGATCGAAGGTATTGTCGTCCGCCTGTCCAACGTTTTCGGAGTACCCGCCGATCCCGGTACAGACTGTTGGTCCTTGGTCGCGAACGACCTATGCCGTCAGGCGGCCACGAAACGGCGCCTTGTGCTGACTTCGCCCGGCGTGCAGCGGCGGGACTTCGTCGCAGCCGGCCAAGCGACGCAGGCCCTGCGGCATCTCCTCGAAGTACCACTCGATCGCGGGTGCGCCGGTACCTACAACGTCGGAGGCGAATGGTCCGCGACTATCCTCCAACTGGCCCATCGGATCTCGGACCGAGCGGAGGCCACGCTTGGCGTGCGGCCGACAATCAACGCCCCGTCCCTCACCAACGGCGACATTACCACGGGCTTCGAATACTCGATTGAAGCGCTTCGCGACACGGGATTCGAGTTGCCTGATCTGATAGACGACGAACTGGATAAGCTACTTCTCTACAGCCGCGATCGCTTCGCCGCGACACCATGAAGGGCGCGTTCATTATTTTCGGGATCCAACTTCCATGGATTCAGCCTGTGGCCGTCGAACTCTCGGGCGACCATAAGGTGGTAGGGATTTCACTGTCGGCGCTCACGTTGCCCACCCGGACGAACACCTCGCACTTTCGCGATGCGGCCGACACGACCGTCTATCAGCGGTGGGTCTATCCTCCGGGTTACAACGGCACCTTCCGGCGCGTCTTCACGACGGTCATACACCGGAGACTCGCCCGTCTGATCGAACAACTCCATGCCGAGGTCGGACGGCACCCGACACTGGTCGTGCCTGACCACAGAATCGCGCCCTACCTTCGCGACATTCTCCCGACTCACATCGTTTACTGGAACTACGATGACTACCGTGTCCCGGACGGAATGGGAAGGCTCGTCCGGGACCCGGACGAGCTTACGATGGTACGAGCGTCGGGAACCATCCTCTGTAGTTCATCCGTTCAGGCCCATCGGTTCGTGGACGACTTCCCCGATCGGGTGGACTGCATCCACCACTTCCCCCACGGCACCCACCCGGGCTTCCTGAATCCGGACCCGCTTGTCCCACCCGAGTCCGACACGGTCTGCGTGACGGGACGGCTGTCCATGCGCTACGATTGGCGAATGATCCACGATGTCGTGCGGGCGCTCCCCTCCATCCTGTTTCGGTTCGTCGGAGATATCGTCCCTGGTCCCGGCCCGGACGGAAGCCGGTCGTGGGAGGAGACGATGAAGGTCGTGTTGGGAGAGCCGAACGTTCACCGCATCTCCGGATTGCGTCACAACGAAACGGCCGTCCACTACTGGACCACAGCCGCGAACTGGATGCCGTACCGAACTGATCTGGAGTTCGTGCTCTCGTCATGTCCTCTGAAGTTGACGGACGGACTCGCGAGCGGACGTCCCGTGATCAGCACCGACGTTCCCGAATGCAGATTGCACGATCCGTGGGTCACGATTGCTGACACCTCCGAGGAGGCGATCCGTGTCATCCGTGAACAGGTTGCCGTCCCTGTCGGGACACGAGGAGCACGGGCGCAGGCTCAGGTGGAGTACGCGCGCCTGAATAGCTGGAAGAAGCGAGCCGAGGTCATCGAGGGACTGAGCGGGGCCTCCAGTGGCTAGGATGCTGCGGTTTCAGCGTGGTAAGATGAACGCTGTGCTTCTCTTCTCGGCGCTCCTCGCCTCGACGATCTACATGTCGGAGCTCGGCGGGGCCGGTTCGATCTGGACAGTGGTCACGTGGGCACTCTCTCTGTGGTTCATTTCGGTGAATCTCCGAAAGGCTCTCTTTCAGTCCGTCTTCATGATTCCCATCGCGTTCGTGTTTATCAGCACGATCGCCAACCTAGGTCATCTACCACCCGCGGGGATCCGGTCGGCTCTGGCGACGGTGATTGGGTTCCTGCTCTTTGCTCTTCCACCCCTAATGCTCGACAAGCGCCTGATGTCCCGCCTGGTGACCGCCTATCTCCTCTTCGTGGGAGCGCTGTCGACCTGGTTGTTGATGTCGAACCCCGAACGACTGGTCGGCGGCAACATCAATTTCAACGTCAATCCGAACGCGGCGGCGCAGCTTTTCTACGTGTGCGGGGCGCTCGCCCTTTTCCTCCTTCGGTCCCGGATGAAGTGGTTCGCCGTCTTGGTGTTCGGCCTCCTGATGATCACTACCCAGGCCCGGACAGCGAACGTTGTGTTCCTCATGACCGTCGGAGCGTACCTGATCACCGGTGAGCGGCGCAGTCTTCCCAGATTTTCGACCATCCTCCGCGCCATCGCTGGCTTCTTGGCGGGTCTGGCCGTGGTCCTGCTGGCGGGGCGGCTTCTCCGCCCCGATGACTTCGACAGCCTGATGGACCGCTTTCGTGATCTCAGTAACCCCGGTTCGTTCACCCGGAGTCGTTGGTCGATCTGGCGGGTCGGGATCGAACTCGCACTCGAGTCTCCTGGCAAACTGCTGTTCGGGCATGGCGCTGCACAAATATCGTTGCTGATCGGTCGTGGCGCCCACAGTTCGTACATTACGGCCTTGGCGTCGTTCGGAATCCTGTTCCTGGGCAGTAGCTTGATGGCAATGGTGGCATGGATGTGGTCGTTCGCAAAACGGGGATATCTGAAGATACTTGCGATCGCGATTCCGATTCTCCTCTACGGAGTGACCGACACCTTCGTATTCTCCGGAGTCTCGTTTCCCTGGTTTCTCTTGGCGTTTATTTCGATCATCGTGGCTGCCGTGCCCACGGAAGAACTCGCGGCTACTAGCCGGGCCCACGGGTCGGTTTCCTTATCACCGCGAAGGACGCATGGACGGTGGGTGCTTCCAGGTGGAGTCTAGTCGTTGTATTCCTCGAAGTACCTCGACGGGAAGGTCCAGTTGTGGACAATTCCACCGTGTGCATCGTCCGATGCGTAACGATTCCCGGCCTCAAGCACCCGACGACTTGAACGCCGACGCACTGCACGTTCTCGTCATCCCCGCGGAACACTTCGCTACCGAGGCCATGCCCCTTGGTGGGATTTTTCAACTCCACCAGGTCGAGGCATTGAGCGACGCGGGTTTCCGGGCCGGAGTGATCAACGCAGGTATGGTGTCGCCGAGGTATCTCGGCCGACGCTACCGGTACGTCCCATACGAGGTGATCGGACGGACGCCCGTCTATCGACGTTTCCAAAGAAGTCTCCGAATTCAGCGGTTCTCAAGCCTGAAACAGGCCGTCCGGCGGAGGCGGGACATGGGCGTGCACCTCTACGAGACCTATCAGCGGAACCATGGCACGCCGGACGTAGTCCATGCGCATGATGTCCTTTACGCGGGCGCCATCGCCCAGGAAATACACGAGCGATACGGCATGCCGTACGTGCTGACGGAGCACTCCAGTTTGATCATGCGCGAGGGATTGCACGGGCCGGGTCTTGACATCGCTCGGGAGTGCGCTACGGCGGCATCCGCCGTGACTGCGGTGAGCTCCACGTTGGCGGGGGAGCTCCAGAGCCAACTGGGCCTGCCTCATGTAGAAGTGGATGTACTTCCGAACGTCCTCGACCCGTCGTTTTCCTCGGGCCCGCTACCACCTCGACATCGAAGCCCTGGCATCCGCTTCCTCACCGTGGGTTCCCTCGACGAGAACAAGGACCAAACGACGTTGCTGCGGGCCTTCGCACGTCGATTCGCCTCTCAACCGGATGTCACACTCAGAATCGGAGGTACGGGCCCGATGCGCGGGAGGCTGAGACGGATCTCTTCGCGGCTCGGGATCACACGCCAAGTCGAGTTCCTCGGATCCATTGAGCGCAGGCGCGTGCGTGAGGAGATGAGGAACGCGAGTTGCTTCGTTCTGAGCAGTCGGGTGGAGACGTTCGGCGTCGTAGTGATCGAAGCCCTGTCGTGCGGACTTCCTGTGGTCTCCACGCGGTCGGGAGGTCCGGACGATATCGTACAACCGACGAACGGCCTCCTTGTGGAACGGGGCGATGTGGGGGGGTTGGCCGACGCGATGGAGCGGGTGAGTGCAAACCTCGACGACTACGATCCGTCGCGCCTCCGCTCCGAGTGTATCCAGTGCTTCGGGCCGGAGGCGTTCGTACGGCGAGCACGTGTGCTCTTCGGCCGGGCAACCCGGAGCGCGGACGCCGGCGGAGGCGCACTCCGTTGATTTCGGTCCTCACGGTCGTCGGTGCGCGTCCACAACTCGTCAAGGCGAGTACGGTGTCGCAGGCCTTGGCGGAGCGGGGCGGGTTCAGCGAGCGGTTAGTACATACGGGCCAGCACTTCGACACCAACATGTCCCAGGTCTTCTTTGACGAACTGGGCATGCGGGCTCCTGATGTGAATTTGGGGATTCACGGTGGAGGGCATGGCGAGATGACGGGGCGGATGCTCGAAGCGCTGGAAGCGGAGATGGGCGCGGACGCTCCCGACGTGGTACTAGTGTATGGGGATACCAATTCGACGCTGGCTGGCGCGCTGGGGGCGGCCAAGCTCGGGATTCCGGTCGCCCACGTAGAGGCGGGCCTACGATCGTTCAATCGGGCGATGCCAGAAGAGATCAATCGGGTTGTCGCGGACCACCTCTCTGAGTGGCTGTTCGCACCCACGGCGGACGCCGTGGCCAACCTCGAGCGCGAGGGTATCGACCGCTCGTCGATATTTCGCGTCGGCGACGTAATGTACGATGTCGCCCTCGCGCACGCAGCGGAGGCGGAGCGGCGAGCGCCAGCGGCGCTGACGAAGCTCGGGCTCGCTCCTGGCAGCTATGTCCTGGTCACCGTGCATCGAGCAGAGAACACGGACTCCGCCGCCCGACTGGGCGTGATCGTTCGGGCGCTCCTCGGCCTGAGCGATCAACTCCCAGTTGTCTGGCCGATCCATCCCAGAGCGTCCGGCGCCTTGCGAGAATACGGGTTGGACGCGTCGGGTATTCAACTCATCGACCCGGTAGGATATCTGGATATGGTCTGCCTGGAGCGCCACGCTGCGGTCATCGCTACTGACTCTGGTGGTGTACAGAAGGAGGCGTACTTCCACGGCGTACCGTGCATCACGCTCCGTGACGAGACCGAGTGGATTGAACTCCTGGCCATGGGTTGGAACCGCCTGGTCCCTCCCCACGATCCAGCGGCGATCGTCGAGGCCGTCGTCGGTGCGGTCGGCACTCGGGGGTCCGATGGTAAACCCTACGGAGACGGACATGCGTCCCACCACGTTGCCTCCGCGCTGGAGAAAGTGATTACGGGCGGTGCAGGGTGATCATCCTTCCGCAGGTCCGCCCCCCTCGTTCTGTAGCCGCGAACAAGGTCCCGCACTATCTTTCGCGGCGTTCACATCCCGATAGTCCAGAAGATCCCGCAGGCTCCCCCGCCCGACTCGCCTCACTGAAATGAATATTTGGTACGTGTCGGCCCACGACCAGCCGAGAGGCCGGTCTGCCAGGACCTACGACTTCGCCTCGGAACTCGTCCAGCTCGGCCACGACGTCACGTTCTTTACGAACAGTTTCTGCCACTGGACGCACACAGACTTCCTGTCGCCTTCCGAGCCATGGCGGGTGGAGGACGTGGACGGAATCCGTGTCGTTTGGCTCCGGACGTTCCCGTACAAGGACAACGGATGGCGTCGCGGCATGAACATGTTGTCCAACGTCTGGCGAGTTCTCCAGGCCGCCCGGCGCCTTTCGGACGTACCAGATGTGGTGGTGGGCCCGTCGGTGCCGCTGGGTACTGGGTGGGCCGCGTCCCGTATCGCTCGCAGTCGTGATGCGGCCTTCGTGTACGAGGTCCGTGACGTATGGCCGATCGCACTGGTGGACAACGGCACTCTCTCTCGGTGGAGCCCCGTCTACTCGGGGTTCCGCGCCGTTGAGAAATACCTCTACCGTGAGGCGGACAGGATCTCGGCGGCCATGCCGCTGCTGCGGGACCATGTGGCTGAGAGCGGAGGTGATCCAGCGCTGGTCGAGTGGATGCCCAATGGTGTGAACCTAGAGCGATTCGCCGGGCAGCCGCCCTATGACGGCGGCTGCCCGGACCGGATCACCATCCTCTACATCGGTGGCTTCGGATTCGCTCACGACGTGATCTCCATCGTCAGAGCCGCGGCCATCTTGGATCGGGAAGATCCGGAGGCCTACCGCTTCGTCATCATCGGCTCTGGACCCAAGAAGCAGGAGTGCCTAGGGGCGGGCGCTCGACTGTCGAATATCGAGTTCAGAGATTCGGTGCCGAAGTCGGAGATCCCGAACCTTCAGTCCGGCGCCGACGTTCTGGTTGCCGCCGTCACCGACTCTGCAGCGTACCGCTTCGGCCTAAACCTCAACAAGATCTATGACTACTTCGCTTCGGGCCGCCCGACCGTCTTTTCCGGAAACGCCCCCAACGATCCCATTCGTGAGGCAGGCGCCGGCATTACCGTGCCGCCCGAGCAGCCCGATGTTCTCGCCGACGCGTTCCGCATGCTTCGTAGGGCCAGTCCGGAGGATCGCCGTGAGATGGGAAGCCGCGGAAGAGCTTGGGTGGAAGAGAACTTCGACATGCGTCGACTAGGAAAGGGAATGGAAGAACTGATGTCTCGCGCGATTTCTAATCGACGCGGAAACGCCGTCGTGTCTCCCTCGCCCCACACTCAACCCGCTGGACAGACCGTGGGTGGACGATGACTGAACACGGACCGCTGGATCTGAGCGCGCTCGAACCCAGAAAGATCCAGGAGATCGAGCACTCGCGCAAGCGGCGTCAGATCCTCCAGGGGAGCGAGCGGAGTGCGGATACCAACCAGGCTGAAGAGGCGTCCAATCTCGATAACCTGATTCGAGACGAAGACGCATTCAAGTATCACTTCGCGAACATCAAGTATTACTCCGTAACGCAAGCGAGCGAGCAGTACCAGCACGAATGGATGAGAGAACGCTGCCGCCCGGGCAGCACGGTTCTCGACTGGGCGTGCGGGAATGGAGAGAACGGGATTTTCGCGGCGGAGTGCGGGGCAGAGGTGCGCGGCATGGACATCTCGCCCGAAGGAGTTGAAAACGCCAATCTCAACGCGGAGTCAGCCGGAGTCGCAGACCGGTGCCACTTCGAGGTCATGGACGGAGAAAACATGACCTTCCCCGACAACACCTTCGACTATGCAGTGGAGTACGGCGCCCTGCATCACGTCGAGTTGGACGCAGCCCTCTCCGAGTTGGCCCGCGTCATCAAGCCAGGCGGCCAGATGGTCTGTGTCGAGGCGCTTCGGCACAATCCGCTGATCCACGCGTATCGGCGGCGGACACCTCACCTTCGGACCCCGTGGGAAGTTGATCACATCCTCGGGGTCGAGAGTCTCGCGACGATGAAGAAGTACTTCAGCACGGTGGAAGCTCGATATTTCCACCTCGCCGCAATCGCCGCGGTTCCGTTCCGGAAAACCCCGATCTTCCGGCCTCTTCGCGCCGCCCTCAATGCGGTAGACCGAGTCCTCTTGAGCAACCGTCTCATCGGGAAGTACGCGTGGATCATGGTGGTGACCCTGGGGGATCCGAGGTAGCCGATCATGGCCCCGCGCACCCTTTGGACGAATTGGAGGTAGCCTCGGGGACGGACTGTCCGACGGAAGTCGAGGGCTCGGGTCGAGCCTCCGGCGTCTCCCCCCACTGAGGCATTGCACGACCGCGCGAGACCCGCGTCGCGCAACTCGGTGAACTCGATTCTCCGTGGAGGGGCCCCTCTCAACCGGTGGGACCAGCCTGGGGGGTTTTCGGCACAACCTGCCGGTACAAGTACCGGGCGCTCGATTCGTCGCGTATCACGAGTCCCGAGGAATCACGGCCCCGGGTCTGGGACTGCTGAGCGAGAGTCCCTAGTCCTACGCGTTGCCCGGGGGGGACCTTGCCTGCGGATTCCGGAGCATGCCGACCACCGAATCCGGAGCATGCCGTCCACCCCCGTGGGGGGTGAGGGAAGGATGAGCTGCCAGTAGCGCTGGAGAACCTGTTTCCCCGGCCACCAATGGTGCTTCCTCGATCAACTTCAATCGAGGAGGCACGGT
>JAJCZZ010000022.1 GCA_029262115.1 Gemmatimonadota bacterium
CGACTCCGAGGCTGATGAAGTCGGTAATCCGAGTTCCCTCGGGGAGCCCTGCCACCGTCCGTGCCATCGGATGCACTCCTTGCCATGGTTGCGTTACCCGACAAGAGTACGCCCTGAATCACTCTAAGTAAACAGTATTGCGACTAACCGGCGAGCGGTCTGGCGCCAACGAGGAGCAACAAAGCGATGCAGGTGAGGTGGAGCCCAGCGCGACACCACGTGTCCCGAAAGGTGCTCCACCGTCCGGCGGACCCCGCGCCTGACTCAGATATACCCGAGGGCCGAGTCCCCGAGTCCGGCTCGTCGTGGTCCCCGAGCACTGTTCCGGTGGCTTGCCGAATCATGCGGTTCGAAGTCTCTCGTTCGTGGTAGGAAGGAACTCGGGGCCCATACGAATGCGAAGCTGGAACGAAGAATCTCTTCCGTGTCTTCACACGCAACAGTTCCCCCCAGGCCGCGTACCTTACCGAACCGCGGCAACCTTCCGCCGTTTCGCCGGCGCCTCTCGCTGGCGCGCCACCACGCGATGCAACGCCTTCGACAGCGCCGGCACGACCATCTGGGGCAGGAGTCGCAAGTCTGTGAAGAGCCGGTCTCCCTCGGCCGCCCTGTACAGCGAAAACCGACCGACGACCTCACCCTTGAACTCCAACGGGACGCGCACCTCGATCTCAGTACCGGGTGACGGATCGGCGAAGCGCATGGCGAGCAACCATCCGTCTCCCTCAGCACGCCCCTGAGCGGCGGCATCGTCCCTGAGAGGATGCGCCAGATGGTCGGGTACCCACACCTCGATTCGCCCGAACTCCGTCGCCCGAAACGTAGCGTGGAGCACGTCGACGATGCCTTTGCCCGTCTGTGCGGCGTTCAGTCCGTCGGTGGCGGCCTTCATCTTGACATTGTGAGCGATGACGGACCGCTGCTGGAAGCCTCGCCCAATCACGGCGCTCAACTCGGTCAACTCGGGCACCTTGAGCCGCTGAACCCCGACGACCAGAACCGCGAAGGCAACCACGAAAATCGGAAGGACCGAAGGGCTGTCCGGTGATGTCAACAGAAGAGATAGAACCGCGAAGGCCCCGAAGGACAAATAGAGCAGGAGCACCACCACGCGCGGCGAGTGGCCGAGATCTCCCAGCCGATGGTGGATATGCCCGCGGTCGGCCCCGAAAATCGGCTCGCGCCGAAGGAAGCGACGAACCACCGCGATCGAGGTGTCCAGGAGGGGCACCGCGAACGCAACGACCGGAATGGCCACGGCCATGATGGTCGAGGCCTTGTTCGTCGTGATGACGCCCAGAGTCGCAAGGGTGTAGCCCAGGAAGAGGCTACCGCTATCCCCCAGAAAAATGCTCGCCGGCGGGAAGTTGAACGAGAGGAAGCCCAGGCACGCCCCGACGAGGACCGTTGCCATGAGGGCACCGACCGGGTCCCCGTTGATGGCGAAGACCACGCCCAGGGATGCTGACGCGAACAGGGCCGCTCCGGCGGCCACACCGTCGCTCCCGTCGATGAGATTGAGTGCGTTGGTCGCTGCCACGATCCAGAACGTCGTAGCCAGGTAACTAACCCAACCAGGGAAGGTCGACACCCAGATCGAGCCGATATTGGCGCCCATGATTCGGACTCCGCCGGCGAAGACCAAAGAGGCTATCACCCACTGCAGGGCGAACTTCCGACGGGCGGACAGGTGCCGGATGTCATCCCACATGCCTAACAGGAGGATGAGGATCCCTCCCCCCAGCATGGACAGGATCTCGGGTCGGCGGAACTGATCGGGCAGGTACACGGCACCCAACACCGTGAACACCAACGTCGTTGTCAGACCAACCGCAAGGCCACCAACGTTGGGCGTGGGAATGACGTGGATCCGTCGACCCCCGGGCTGATCAACGAAGCCTTGGCGTCGCGCCCAACCACGGACCGCATAGGTACCCGCCACTGCAATCGCGAACGCCAGGACGAAGGCGGTTCCGAGGTAGAGCGGAAGTGCAGGTGATGACACGTGGGACTTGTCTTGGCGGGGTCGCTAGGGAGTCGTGTTCACTCGTGCGGCGGGGTTGAACCCCGATAGGAAGTGAAAATTCGCACCTCGTCGACCGTGCTCGCAAGGCGCGTGCCCGTTAGCGCCCTCCCCGCTCGACCACTCCCTCCAGCGCCTCGAGCATCCTCGCGGCGAGGGCGTGCCGATCGTACGCCTCCGCCAAACGTCTCCCCCCCGCGCTCAGCCGGTCCCTCAGTCCGGGGTCCCCGAGGAGGCACCGAACCGCACCCGCCAGCTCCTCCGCGTCCTCGGGAGCAAAGGCAAGGCCCGCGTCGAAACGTCTCACGATGGCTTCGGACTCGCCACGCACTCCGAGGAGGATCGGCACGCCCATCGCCGCAGCTTCGAAGATCTTCGACGGGATGACCGCGGAGAATGTCGGGGAATCGCGCAGAGGCACGAGCGCCGCGTCCATTCGGGCCAGAGTTTCAGGTACCCGTTCGCGACCCACCGGGGCTTCGATCCGTACCCTCAGCTCCGGCTGGGTCGCGAGAGCAGCTTCGAGAGAGGCCCTGTCAGCGCCGTCCCCGACCAGTACGAACTCCACAGGGTCATCCGCCAGAAGCCGGGCCGCTCTGAGCGCGACGTCGAGATCGTGAGCCATGCCCATCGTCCCCAGATACCCCACCCTGAACGGCTCGTCGATAGATAGCGCCCGGTGGCGACGGGCGGGCGGCGACCCCACGCTCGCGAACTCCTCGCTCGCGACGCCGTTGGTGACGACACACATCTTCGCGGGATCGACCCCCCGTTCTACGAGCTGTCGCGCGAAGGCGTTGGTGACCGGAACCACCATGTCCGCGCCCCGATAAAGATCCATCTCCAACCACTCCAGCACGCGAATGATCGGGCTGTCCGCTCGGAGGGCTCCCGTGGCCACGATACTCTCCGGCCAGATGTCTCGCAGTTCGAAGACCCACGGTTTGCGCTTCAAAAGGGAGACCAATCTGCCGGCGGTGGCGGTGAAGAACTGGGGCGACGTCGCGACCAGGACGTCGAAGTCCTGGAAGATGCCCGCCACCGTCGCAGATGCGGCGAACGACAGGTAATCCAAAGTCCTCTTGGCGAAGCCCTCGTTGGCGGCCACATACGTCCACACCCTCACCACCCGGATCCCGTCGATTTCTTCGGTCTGGAACAGGCGGTTCCTGTACCCGTCGAAGACCCGGCCCGTGGGGAAATTGGGCGCCCCCGTGATCACGGTCACATCGGCCCCGGCCGCCACCCACTGAGCGCAATGGAAGTGGGTCCGGGTGGCCGGTGCGTTCACCTCGGGTGGAAAGTTGTCGGTGAGGAAGAGGATCCTCACGCGGTGAACCTCGTTCCGAGTCGACCCTCGAACTCCACCTCGATGCACAGGGCCGGAACACGTCGGTTGAACTCCGGGGCATACTCGTAGGGGACGAGGCGTGCATTCACGCCTCCGTCGAAGCTCAGGACGGCGCCTCCCCCCAGATCGAATTCGCCGGCACGATGCTCGACCTGGACCTCCGGATGGAGGTGAAAACGACCCACGCACGGACCGGACACGTCCACGACATCCTCCAGCTCGAATCCCTCTCCCTCAAAGCGGAACGAGCGGGAGTGGCGGGCCCATCCAGGAGGGAATCCCACCAGTGCCGCCGAGATCTCCCCTTCGTCCCACGAAAGCTGTGCGATTCTCGCCCGACGGCCCAGTCTGAAGCTCGCCCAGATTTCGCTCTGCTCCCTGTCTCCGATCTGGACGGTGTTGTGGGCGGCGGTGCCGCGCTCCGACATGCGCCTCTCTCCGGCCTCGTATGTGGACGTTCCAGTATCGACGAAGAGCGGGCGACCGTCCCAGCACACGCATAGACTGAGCATATCGCAATGGGCGTGGCCGGGTTGGTACGAGGGGCCCGGCGGGCCCACGTCCACGACGACATCGAGCCGACCCCGGCGATACCGGGCATATCCCGACGGCTTGAGAACCGTGAGGCCCTCCGAAGTTGCTTGCACCTCGATGCCCATCCGCTTCGCGTAGGCGGCCAGCGGTACGGGGTCCATAGCCACTCCGTAGGCACCATCGTTGAACAACGGTACACGCCCGTCGGACAACGTCATCTCGGCGAGCCACCGGGCCGAGTCTCTGGCGGCCCGAGCCACCTCTTCCGGCAACGCCACGCCGACCGCTTCGGCGCAGTTGAGCAGGTCGAAGAGGTCCTCGAGAATGAGGGAGTGGTAGACCGGGCTCCGTTCGAAGTGCCCGCCGTCACTGAGAATCTGCTCTCGTAACTCCGTCACCAGCAGCTCGACTCCGTCTCGCAGCCAGGTATCCCCCTCGGCATCCCCGAAATAGAGCCCCGCCGTGGTGAGCGCCACCGCGTTCGCCAGGAGGTGGTTGGCCATGAGGTGGTACTCGAGTCGACCCGTCAGGAAGCGCACCTGAGACGCGAGGCTGGAGACCGCTTGCTCAGGTAGAACTGTCGGCGACTGGAGTCCGAACTTCACCCAGTTGACGATCCTGCGAGAGGTCGGGTATGGGTCCCACGCCGGGCTCGACCCCATCGGAACGGCTTCCAGCCACTCGTCGATCCATGCGAGCTTTTCGACCGCCGACGGCTCGGGCGCCAGGAGTCCGTCGAAGTAGTGGAGGTTGTACTCCCACAGGGCCGACGCTCCGGGAGCGGCGTAGTCGTCCTCCACTTGCCGCTCCTGGTTCAGCAAGCGGAAGCGTCGTGGGCCGGCGCGGGACGGAACGCGTGCTGGGAACGCGCTGGGTGCAGCGAACTCCCGGCGGCGCGGCGGCCGACCCGGGTCCACCGATGGCGTTCGTAGACGGCGCACGACACGGTTCGTCACCTGACGGGCCTTCAGATGGCGCACGGTCTGTAGGGTGAGCATCAAACGGCGAATCATGCCGCCCCGAAAGACCGCGGGCCGGGATGGCACCACATCCGCGTCAGTGGGAGAACCACGGCTTGATCGAGAGTCCTCGACGCCACGGAAAGATGTAGAGTCGAGGAAGGTCGGGGGACACGAGGTCCATCTCGGGAGGGTTGTACGTAAGGAAGATGTGGCCCGCGAACTGCTCCTCCATCACCCTGTTGGCCAGGCGACACGCAGTCGCATAGAGCCGGGCACCCTCTTCCGGTCCGCGCTCATTGGAGTGCTTTCCGGCCTGTTCAACCAGCTTGTCGCGAACGTCCAATCCCTGAAACCACGAATGGGTCTCCTCTCGCCCTGCCTCCCCTACCACGCGGTCGAGGTCCAGGCCGCCCCGGCCCCAAAGGTCGCTCTCCCATTCGACACGGAAGCCGGCCTCTCGCGCCGCTCGACCGATACTCTCGAGATAGGCCTTCGCGCGCTCGGGCACCCGGCCGTTCATCCGCCCATGCATATCGTTGAGGACCAGGGTCAGCTCCGTCTGGAGCTCGGGGATGACCTGCACGCCCGACAGGAAGCGCTGGAGGGTCGTGAGTGCCTGCCGGTCCTGGTCGTTGAATTCGGCCCGCTCACCGACGCCCCAATACTTGACGAAGCGGAGCGGAGCGCCCGTCCGTACCGACCGGTCGACGAGTTCCCGCACCTCGTCTTCTCTTACGGGATCGGCCCGCCGGTGTCGACGCTTGACGAGCGCCTGACCGACCAGGTCCGTCATCTCACCCGACACGATCCGGCGAAGCGAGCCGAGCGCGACCTTGCCGGTTGACGTCTTCGGGAGGTAATCGAGCGCCACGAGGTCATCCGGTCGCTTGTGACTGGAGAGCCGTTCACGCGCGTATCCCCGTAGGGCCGTGCAGGCGTCGTCCGGATCCACACCGTCGTTCGGGACGAACACGGTCACGATCCGCTCTCCCATGATTTCGTCCGGGCGCCCGATGGTCTTGCACTCTCTGACCGATGGATGTTCGCCCATCACCTGGTCGACTTCGCCGGGGAGGATGTTGATGCCGTTCCGTATCAAGATCTCCTTCTTTCGGCCGACGATTCGCAGCTGGCCATCTTCGAGCAGCGTGCCGATGTCTCCCGTACGAAAGAAGCCGTCATCGGTCATCGCGGCCGCCGTGAGGCGCTTGTCCCGGAAGTAGCCGCTCATCAAGCCACCACTGCGGATCAGAACTTCCCCCGCCTCTCCCTCGAGGCCCGCGGCGTCACCCCAGGCCAGGCCGTCTGCCCCTTCCCCGGAGGGCAAGGCGCCCCGATCGATGCGGATCTCACAATCGACGGGTACACCGACCGCGTCATAGACACGGGGTTCATCGGGGGGCACGCAGGTCACCCAGAAAGACGTTTCAGTCAGGCCGTATCCTTGGTAGACAGGCTTCTTGAATGCCTCCTCGAAACGAAGCCACAGCTCTTCCGGTAGAGGCGCCGCGCCACACCACACGAACCGCACGGCGTCGAGAGCCGCATCCGTGCCGCGGGAGTCGAGCTTCAAGAGCATCGACATGATCGACGGTGTCAGGCTGCAGATCGTCGCCCCGGACTCCGCCACGCTCTGCCAGTAGAATTTCGCGCTCGTGAAGCCAAAGCTGGGCGCAACCAACGTGGTGGCACCGGCGCTCATGGGAATCAGACCCGTGGCCATGACCGCGTTCATGTGGTGATAGGGCAGAACCCCGTATACACGGTCCGCCGCGGTCAAGCCGTAGAATCGCGCCGTACTCGCTGCGGCAAACAGCAAGCTCCCCTCCGGGAGAGCCACAGCCTTCGAGCCACCCGTCGTGCCGGAGGTGTACACCACCAATGCCGGGTGACGGTGGGACTCCGCCGCGTTCGGCCGTGAGCCCTCGGCTACCTCCAACTCCCTCGTGAACGCAGCAAGGGTCATCCGCGAGGCGCTGCCGCCTCCCTTCGGTAACGCCACCTCCTCCATGTCTCCCACGATGAGCGCGGGGTCCGCATGTTGAAGGATGTGCCTGGACTCATCCGGGTGAAGGTCCGGGTTCAGTGGGACCAGCGACAGCTTCCGGGCAGCACACGCGGCCAGAAGTGGGAAGGCTTGCCACGCGTCGTGGTGCAGAAGCGCCACTGTACTCCCCGCGGGAAGATTCAGTTCGGCAAGTACGGTGCAGGCACGAAGGGCGTTGTCGTACAAGTCATCGTATGTGACGCGCTTGGAATCGCTCGCCTCGCCAGATCCTGGGTAGACGAGAGCCGGACGATCGCCGTGTCGTCTGGCATGATCATGGAAAAACTCGAGTAGGGATCCAGCGATGTTCAGGTCAGTCATGTGCACTCGTAGGTGTCGTTGGTGTAATGGGCGCCGCCCGGGTCGTCAGGTAGAGGGCCGCCCGGTCCACGCTCTCCAGCACGCCCTCCATGAGGTGGGCCATGGGGATGTCGATATCGAATTCTTCCTCGACATGCGCGACGAAGAGCACGGCCGCCATCGAGTCCAGCGTGCCGGATTCCAGAAGCAGCACATCCGGCGCAACGGTCTCGCCCGTCGTGCGACGCAGGTATTCGGTCAACCGTCGGACGATCTGCTCTCGATAGTCGTTCATGGAGTCTCTGTGGAGGGACCACCGCGGTGGGGAAGCCCGTAGAACGGGTATGTTCCGCCCTCATTGCGCCGAAGCATGTACGTCAAAACGCCCTTCGCGTCCGCGTGATCGATCCTGAAACCGGCCCGATCCGTTTCGACGAGGAGTCGTTCGCGAAGGAGATCCCGGCGGAGCTGGCCCAGCGACACGTTGCGGGCGAAGATCGGGTGACGCTCCCGAACCACCCACTCGCGGTCTCCCCCGTCGCCGCGAACCATGAACCTCCTTCGGTAGAAGAAGTTCCGGACCGGCCACGCTTCGTCCCGGACTTCCTCTGCCACGTGGGCGATCGACAGGGCTTGCAGTAGCGACGTATTGATCGATACCGCGAGTCCCCCGGCCTGGCAGAACCTGTAGTATCCCGACCGAATCCCGTGGGGGAGCGGTTCAGATTCGTCGAGGTTGCCGTGAAGGAGCTCTGCCGCCATGGGTCCCGTGGCGGCTAGACTGCTCAACGGGTGCCGACTCCGGACAACGCCTTTGGATCGGCGGAACGCTTCACCCAGGAGGCCGACGCGACACGGTGTCCTCCGCGGATTATATGCGAGCACCAGGTCACGTTTGTCGTGCATGAAGCCGGGGTCATCCGGATATAACGGATGGGTGGGCATGACCAGGGTCCCACCAGGCCCGAGGAGGCCCCTCAGCTCCTCGATCAGCCGGGCGGCGGCCGCATACCCTATCAGTTCCTCGCCACCCGCACGCAGGATGAGTTTGTCCAAAGAGTTGTGGACCATGAGGAGGCCGTCACGAGCCACGCCCGCGCGGCGGAGAGCGGCGCGGAGTTCATCGATCTCGACGGCAATGGGCCCAGTCCCACGCCGAGGACTCGAAGAACGGACCCTTCGGAGCGCACGCCGAAGCCCCGGAGAGCGCCAGTACACCTGCCGCGCGGCGATCTCGGCGCCGCGTAGCACCGGGTCGAGCCAGCCGGGCAGCGTCACCGAGCCGACTCCGTGAACTCCATTACCCATGTGTCGCCGTCGACACCCCGAAGCGCCTGGCCACCGAAAGCGCCCCACCCCGGACCGGCACTGCCCTGGGGCAGGATGAGGGTTCCGAACTGGAAGTACGCATGCCACGGGTCCTTCCGTGCCGTAAACGCCCGTACCCAGCGTTCACCATCGTTGCTGAGGTAGAGCGACGCCTCGGTGGACCGGTTCACGTCGCTCGGCTCGACACAGGTCGAGACGGCCCGAATCGTGCCGAATCGTGCCGCGAATAGCGAGCTCCCTTCGAGTGGTTGGAGACTCCGAACCTCACCCGTACTCTTGTCGAGGCGAAGGATCTCGTTCAGTTCCGTCTGGCTGTCGGTTCCATAGACCAGAGCGTCTTCTTCCACCAGGACGGAAGCCGCGCGAAAGCGCTGCCCACCCCGTACCAACCAGTCGATCCGATCCAGTTTCGAACCGAGAAGAGCGATCCCACATTCGTCCCCATAGTCGCCGGTCAGGACGAGGCACCGAGCCAGGTGGGGATCCCACACGACGGTATGCACGTGGCGCACCGTGCCGGGCGCGAACTCGAAGCACTGATCGAACGTCCTGCCGCCGTCGTCGGAAACGAACAGTCGGATCGGGCCCCGCTCTCGGTTGGCGCGGTACTCTCCGAAGAGCACCCTGCCCTGACCATCAACGCCGAGCCCCAACGCCCAACCCTCCTCGAACACGAAGCTTGCACGCATTCGCCATGCATCCGGTTCAGCTCGATAAATCCCGTCGCGCGTGACCGCCAGCCGGGCCCCGTCGGCCAGCACCGTCAGCGACACCACCTCGAGGCGGAACAGACGGGTAGCCAGACGGCTACGGGTGGCGAGGCTCCGTACCGGATCGAGAGGCACGACAGCGTCCAACCGCCACGTGTCTCCGAGATCGTCAGAGCGGAAGATCCTGTTGGCCCGAGCGACATAGAGCGAGGGCCCGTGGGCGACCAGGGGCCGCCCCGGGAAGGGACCGCGAAGCCGGACGGGCAGGAGCGGATCGTCCCCATCAGACGCCGAAAGGGAGAAGCCGGGCAGCGTATCGCGGAGCGAAGCCTGCGTGCTCACCGAGTCACGGTCTCCGACGATCGGGTCGTCTCGTCTCCGCCAAAGGCTGTCGACACGCTCGAAAAAACAGTCCACAGCCGGTCGGCTGCGGCCTCCACGCGGAAGTCCGCCACCGAAAGGCGGTTGTTGCGACCCATCTTCACCCGTGCCTCCGGGTCGTCCTTCAACGCCTCGATGGCCTCCCCGAGGAGGTCGACGTCCTTCACAGGCACCAGAATTCCGTTCCGGCCCGTCTCGAACACATCCGGGACCGCACCCACCGGCGTCACGACCACGGGCAGCGCCGCGGCCATCGCCTCGAGGAGAACATTGGGGAATCCCTCGGCATGAGACGGGAGTACGAACAGATCCGCGTCGCCGAACCAACGGAGCAAGTCTTCGCCCGTCTGCCATCCATGGAAAGCAATCCGGTCCTGCCCGCCTCGCTGCTCGACCAGGTCGCGAAGAGCCGTGAGATCGGCCCCGTCTCCCACCACGTCCAGATGGGCATCGCGAAGGCCCGGTCGTGTCAGGATCGCTTCCACCAACTCGAAGATCCCCTTGGCCCTGTTCGCATGCCCGACAAACAGCACCCGAAGGGGCCCGGAGCGGTCTGGCTCCGGTCCAGGAAGGGAGAGGAAGCAGTCGGCTTTGATCCAGTTCGGCTGGATGACGAGTCGCGCCGGCTCTACAGTCAGCTCTTCCTCATAGAACCGAGCCCAACCGCTGCCCTGACATAGGATGCGATCAGCCGCACGGAGAAGCACCCGCGAGACCGCGGCAAACGCCCGCGAGGACTCGACCTGACTTCGGAACACCCCAGCCCGTACGGACCAGACCACCGGCGTACCGGTCGCCCGGGCCATCCACGCCATGACGCCCTTTTCGAGGAAGCTGAATCCTCCCGAGGAGAAGATCAGGAACACGTCCGGGCGTCGGCCGATCAGCAGGCCAGCGCACCGGACGAGGCGCTTCGCCGCCAGCCAGCCCCGGGTCGGCAACGGGGGCGGCGGGAGGTACGGCGGTGTGCTGTCCAGAAGGACGAATTCGATACGCTCCCCGAGAGGTGACGCCAGGAGCTGAAGGCATTGGGCATTCAACCCGCCCTGCTCAGGGTGGTCGGTCACGAAGGAGCCGACAAAAAGAACACGAGGGCGCCTCGGGGGCATGGTTGTCACGCGAATGCGACGTTGAAGCGGGTCGCCCACAGCGTGAGGTTGAGCACCTTCCATAGCAAGAAGGAGTGGTCTCTCGCCCTGCTCACGTGCTGTTGGTGAAGCTGGAGAACGCACTCTCGGTCGATAATATCCGGGTAGCGATCACAGAACGTGCTCAAGCTGTCATGGAAGAACTCCTCCAACCCGTCCCGAAGCCAAAAGCCATATGGCACTCCGAACCCCGTCTTCGGGCGATTGACAACCTCTGCGGGAAGGATATCCGCCATAGCCCGTCGCAGCAACCATTTCGGTCGCCCGCCGGGTACCTTATGCGCTCCAGGCAGTCGAAGACAGAGCTCGACCAGATCGTGGTCGAGAAACGGAACACGGACCTCCACGCTCGCCGCCATGGACGCACGATCGACCTTCTCGAGGAACGTGTCCGGGAGAACGATCATGGAATCCACCAGGAACATCTGGTCGACCAGCGGCTCCCCCGCCACCCTCGCCTGACACTGGCGGTATCGGAGAAACGGATCTGACTCCAGGACCCGGGCGCGGACTGCCGGAGTGAAGATCCGTTCCGGACGTGACGCCCCCCCCTCTTCCGTGAGTAAGAGCGCCATCAGTTTGGCCGGGTGGTCGGCATTGAGTGCCGTGGAGTACCGTCGCATCCGGTGCTGGAGACTACCTCCAATCAGGGACGTGAGGGTAGCGGCTACCCGACTGGCTGCTGCTGCGAGGCGCGGATGACTCACGGAGCGGTAGCGAGAATATCCGCCGAAGAGCTCGTCTCCGCCGTCGCCCTGGAGCACCACCTTAGCGGACTCACCGAGCCGTGACGCAATGAGAAATATCGGGATATTGGCAGCGTCCGAGAACGGGTGCCCGTGGTGATCCACCATTTTCTCGACAACCTCCACGACGTTGCAGCCCGAGAGCTGAACTTCGTGGTGATCGGTTCCGAAGTGGGCTGCCGTGCGCTGGGCCATTCGAAGCTCGTCGACCCCGTCGTCGAAATCGAATCCAACGGTGTAGGTCGCAAGTCGACCGGGGTAGTGCCGACTTGCCATCGCGGCAATGGCGGACGAGTCAATGCCTCCCGACAACGCCACCGCAACCGGCACATCACTCACGAGTTGCCGTTCTACCGCCGCGTCGAGCAACTGGAGCACCCGAGATGCCCGCTCTGTCGCTCCCACCCTCAACTTCGGTTCCCTGGCGGGAACTGGATTCCAGTAGGTACCTGTCCGCCACTCGAGGGACGCCGCATCCAATTCGATGTACTGACCCGGAAGCAGCTTTCGCACGTCTTCGTAAGGGGTATTGGCGCCGAGGGTGGTCCCGTAGTAGAGCCACTCGTGGAGTTGGGAAACGTCGCATGTGGGAGATGCCCCGCTCACGGAAAGCAGGGGGCCGAGTTCGGAGGCGAACGAGAAGGCGTCAGGAGTGGCTCGAAAGTAGAGTGGCTTGATACCCAGACGATCCCGGACCAACCAGAGTCTCTTGTCGACCGTGTCATAGAGGGCGAACGCGAACATCCCGTTAAACAGCGGGAGCGCGGCGAGTCCCTTCCGAGCCAGTGCTTCAAGCACTACCTCCGTGTCCGTACGGGACCGAGTCTCCAGGTTCAGGCTCTTTGCCAGCTCTCGGAAATTGTACACTTCGCCGTTGTACGAGATGACGAAGCGACCATCTCTACTCAACATCGGCTGGGAGCCCGCCGGCGTTGGATCGAGGATACTCAGCCGCACATGGCCGATCCAGACGCAACCATCCCGGTACTCCCCCCGGCTGTTGGGACCGCGGTGTGTCAGTTCGTCCAGAACCGTCGACGCTCGGACCGATCGCAGGTGGGCGCCTCCTGTCCGAACCACGTGGCCCACTATGCCGCACATAGAACCCCACCCCTGTGCCGGCGGTCACTCACGCGCGCCGTCCCCGTCCCGCAAGGTCAAAAAGAGCCTCTCGTATGCGTCGATCATCCGATCGGTCCCCAGGTTCTGTTCGGCAAAGCTTCGCGCGTCTCGACTGGCGTCCCGCCACCGAGCGTCCGGCCATCGAGCCATGTCGACGATCGAGCGGGCAATGTCGCTCGGGGACTCGGGATCGAAAAGCAGTCCTCGCCGGCCCTCGCCCAGAAGGTGCGGGTGGTCGCAGCGATCGGAAGCGAGGACGGGACGACCCGCCGCGAGCGCTTCGCACACGACGTTGGGCAGTCCCTCATGAAAAGCGGGGTGGACCAGCGCATCGTGACCACTCAGGAGCGCGGCGATGTCCGCTCGTCGCCCTAGGAAGCGCCACCGATCCGAGACTGCAGGATGATCGGCGAGGACCCGGTCGAGACGCGAGCGGTACTGCAGCCCGGAAGTGCGACCGTCCTGACTACCCACCCAGTCAACCCTCGGGACGGTCCCGAGTTCCCTCCCGGCCAGGTCGAGCCCACGCACGAGATTCACGAGATTCTTCTCGGGACCGATCCTCCCGATGCCGAGCAGACGTAGCTTCGATGGTTCGTTCGGAACCCGAGGGGTAGGGTCGAACTCCTGCACTGGAACACCGTTGTAGATGACCGAGACCTCGGTCTTGAGCCACGCACGTGCCCGCAGCCAATCAGCCTGAGCGTAGCTGTTCGACACGACATGGTCGGCGAGGTTGTGCGGTAACCTCCGGATCGCACCTCGGAAGGCCGACCGATCGTTCATGTGGCTGGCCCGTTCCGAAACGACGAGGGTCACCCCGCGAATCAGCGGGCGAACCAACTCGACCAGTAGAGACGGCATGTCGAGGTACGTCAGGATGACGTCGGGTGCGGTCCGACGCGCGAGAGCCGTGAGCCTGCGAGCCACGCCCACGACACCGACCTCGGACCGGTCGCACGTATGGACGGATACCCCCGCCTGAAGCACGGGGGGCAGGAAGAAGTCGTGCCGGGGATGATATAGGAAGACCTCGACGTGGTGGCCCCGCACGGCCAGACCCGACGCGAGTTCGGACAGCTGGCGTTGCGCGCCCCCCGCGCCAAAGTGATCGATGACGCACAAGATACGAAGCTGGCGAGCGCCCACTCTAGACAAGCTTCAGAACGGTCCACATCGTATGGACCAACACTACCCCCATCGCCATCATCGACCAGAGTCGATTGAGAAGCCTTCTCGTCGCGACGTCGTCGAGGTCGGGCAGGATCGCGAGAAGGAACAGCGGCAAGAGAAACGACCCCAGGTGGCGGCTTTCCATACTCGTGCCCGCGATCGCGCCGAGGAAGCCGACGAAACTGCCCGCCAAAAAGAGGACCGATGTCCGCTGAGGGAACGGTATGCGGGGGATGGAAGCGATACCGACGACCACCATGGGAATAAGCACGTAGAAGAGAAGGACATTGGCCGACTTGAACAGGTAGTAGGCCGATTCGCCGGAGAAGCCATGCCAGAACGGAATGGGAAATACGAGGAGGTAAAGGCTACCAAATACCACGCGTACCGGAAGGGGTTGGGAAGCGATCAACCCCACGCCGAGGGAACCTTCTCCCGCGGATCCGACCGCAAGATCGGTGTACGTGGTGCCCGCCACCTCCAGAGCGAGCAGCAGGACCTCCAGGCGTGGCACGATCCATAGAGCGAGCGCTGCCACGGCGCCGGTGACGACCGCGTAGGTTGCTCCCCGTCGGCTCAGCGTCGATCCCGGTGACAGCGAAAGAGCCCCGACGGCCGCGACCAACATGGCCGGTGGTAAGAACGCGAATTCGGTACGGAGGAACCCCATTATGGCGGTTCCCACAACCGTGGCGGCGACCGGTTCCCAGACCCTCACGCTCAATGGTCGCAGAAGGTATCTGAGCCAGACGAAACACAACGCGCTCACCGCGGTGAATGTGAACGCGTCACGCAGGTGCAGCCCGGCAAAGAGCCAAAGGAGACCACACGAAAGGTGCAACCGACCAAGCAGCTTCGCCCGCGCGCGGTCCCCAGGAAACAGCAATCCGGCCGCGCCGACTCCAATGGCCGCCCCCAACGCAACCACCAACACGTTGACGGCGATTCCCACGAAGGGCTCCGGTTCACTCAAGACCAGGCTGGCGGCCTGATAAGCACTGCGCCATACGATCACCGCACCGGAACCCTCGGTTATCGTCACCAGCCCCGCAATCCCGAGCTTCGACCCACCAGAGGACAGCTCGAACAGCGTGTGGGCGTCAGACTCCAATTGGATGGGGTCCTTCAGCACGACGGCGTAGACTGCCGAGACTCCGGCAGCCACCCACCCGACCACGAACATGCTGTTGAACGTGCCGACTGTAGCCCTTGAGCCACGCCCTGCACTGAGAACCACGGTACCGGCCCCCATGAGGACGATCGCAAAGACGGCTGGCCATATCGACTGATATACTGCGATCTGCAGAGCGCTGCCCACGATCCAGAGGGCCGCCAACAGGAGAGTAAAGCGCTCCCTGGTCGTCACCCCTTTCGCTCCAGCCAAGCCTGGAACATCAGGACGCTCCAGAGGAGTTCATTGAGGTCCCTGCGTCCGGAGAGGTGTGCCGTCCACGCCCGTCCTACAGGCGTGGGGTTCAGGAACCCTTCACGCTTCAGACGCTGGGGGGCCAGGAGATCTTCCGCCCATCCGCGTAGGGGACCTCGCAGCCACTCGGCGAGCGGCACCCCGAACCCCATCTTCGGGCGCTCCGTGAGAGTAGGCGGGACTCGGCGGGCAAGAAGGCGGCGAAGTACCCGTTTGGTCTCACCCCCCGAACATTTGTACGCCATCGGTAAGGACCAAGCGAACTCGACCACCCGATGGTCGAGGAGGGGAACGCGCGTCTCCAGGCTGTTCGCCATCGCGGCCCGATCCACCTTGGTCAGGATGTCTCCAGGCAGATAGGTACGGCCATCCACATACATGAAGCGCTCCTCGAAAGGGCCCCCGACATCGCGGTGCTCCCGAGACCCTGTCGAAACCGGCTCCCGCTCCATTCCAGCAACGACATGATCTCTGGGCTGCCAGCACGAGGTGAGCGCATGGTACATGGATAGCGGACTCGGCGCCGAAGATCCTGCTGCCATCGTCCGGGTGCGAGCGGCGGGCCCGGACGGCAGGACAGCCGCCGCGGCGCGACGCAACCGCGGCGGAGACCAACCCAGCCGCTTCCAATGGCGAGCGGTACGGCCGTAACGCCCGTATCCGCAGAACAGCTCGTCCCCCCCATCGCCGGAGAGACTCACCGTCACTTCTTGTCGGGCGAGCCGCGCCACGAGGAAGGTCGGGATCGCAGAAGAGTCCGCGAAGGGCTCATCGTACACGCTGGGAAGAAGGGGAACGACCTCCAGCGCGTCGCGGGGGGAAATGTAGAGCTCGTGATGGTCGGTCCCGAGGTGAGCAGCCACCTCGGCGGCATGGCGAGCTTCATTGAACGCCTCCTCGGAAAAGCCGATGGTGAATGTCCGGACGGCCCCCGGCGCGTACTCCTGCATCAGCGATACAACCGTGGAGGAATCGACCCCCCCGGACAGGAAGGCGCCCACCGGAACATCGGCCACCATCTGCCGTCGAACCGCCGTGGCAAGACGCCGTTCCAGCTCGTCCGCGGCCTCCTCCTCACTACCAGCGAACGGATCAGCCCGCCCTGCCGCCACGGCCCCCGCTAGACTCCAGTAGGCCCCCGGAGCCCGAATAGCGCCCAGCGGATCGGCAGCATCGAGGCGAAGGACCGTCCCCGGATCCAGCTTGCGGATGCCCTGGTAGATCGTGTGCGGCGCCGCCAGATACATGCGATTGAGGTAACGTTGAAGCGCGGCGCGGTCTACGTCCCCCAGGAAGTCCGGATGGCACTCCAACGCCCTCAACTCCGAGCCGAACATGAAGGTCTTGCCCTGCCACCCATAAAAGAGCGGCTTTTCGCCCATGCGATCTCGGGCCAGCCAGAGGGTGCGGTCGCTTCGGTCCCAGACCGCCATCGCGAACATTCCGATGCTTCGGCACAGGGCGTCTTCGAGGCCGACGCCTTCGATCAGTGCCAACAAGGTCTCGGTGTCCGAATGCCCCCGCCACTCGCCCCTCCCCAACTCCCTCCGTAACTCCGCGTGGTTGTAGATCTCGCCGTTGAATACCATGACATATCGGCCGGACCACGAGTTCATGGGCTGATGGCCCGCCTCACTGAGGTCGACGATTGAAAGGCGCCGGTGGCCGAGGACGATGCCCGCGGTCCCATCGACCCAGACACCGGAATCGTCAGGCCCCCGGTGCTCGAGCGTGGACGCCATGAGCTCGCCCACCCTCCGCGCCTCAGGCGTCCGGACGCCGCCGGGAGTCCAATACCCCGCGATACCACACAAATCAGGCGCCCCGACCGAGCGGGCGTGCCGCGCCGACGAGGGCGAGAAGCTTGGTCCGCTCGTCGGCCGTGAACACCCCCCACCATCCCACCGCGATCACAACCACGAGGCCGACGACAGCGGTCGCAGACACTCCGAGGGGACCCCAACGGACGTGTGCCAGGTTGCTCAGAAGTCCGAGCCCGAGCACCAGGACCGCGAGCCACCCCACACCCGCGAGGTGCCAATCGAGGGGGTGAGCCCGCTGCGCCAGCCAGGTCTCGACAAGGGCCTTGGCAAGGCGGCCCAGCGCGGCCCCCCAGGCGACACCCACCATGCCGAGCGGTTGAAGGAGCAACGCCATGGCCGCAACCGACACTCCGAGAAATGCCAGATAGGAGTACAAGTTGAGGTAACTCTTCTTCGAAAGCGTGATCCCGATCCCAGTGATCCACCCGACGGCCTCGACCGCCAGTCCGAACGCCAGCGCGAATACCACGACCGATGCTCCAGCATACCGGTCGGAGGCCAACAACCGAACCGCCGGCTCGGCCACCGCAACCAGAGCCAGGACCCCGACCAGAATCGCCACGGAAAAGCCCTTCAAGACCGCGTTGTAGGTCTCCGATGCATCGGCCTCCCGGAAGATCGACAGGGAAAAGGGGCCCCAGGCCACCTGGAACGCCTGTACCGGAAGCGCCATGAGCATTCCGATCTTCGCTCCGGCGGCATAAATCCCCAGTTGGGTGCTTCCGAGAAACTCGCTGATGACACTGCGCTCCAGCGCGGGAACGGCGGCACCGGCGGCACATATGACCCCGAAGGGCACCGCGTACCGGAGGAGGTCGCCGAGGACCCGCCAGCCGTCGGGACGCCGTAACCAACTTCGGACGAGCCAGATCCCGAGCGCGCCGAAAGCCACCTGGGTCATCAGATAGATCGTGATGATCCCGGGCACCCCGACATCGAACATGAGAACGCCAATCAGAAGGAGGACGAGTGTCACGCCGGTCATCCCGAGCGACATCAGAAGGTACGCGCGCCGCTGGAACGTCCACTTGAGGAGGTTCTGGGCGAAGTTGATGAGCACGAGGAACGGAACCTGCAGAACCACGAGCCGGAGGACACGAGCGGACTCCGGCGTCTCGATCAACCCAGGCGCGACTCGGCCGGCCAAGAACAGCGTCGGGGGGAGCAGAAGGACAATGATCCCCACCTGGAACGCGAGCGATTCCGAAATGACTCGCCGCCGAGCCGGCGCATCCTCGAATTCGTAGAAATAGCGCGCCACCGCCGAGTCCTGACCGAAGACCACCATGATGGTGAGGAACGCGCCCAGTACGGTAAAGAAGTCGAGCGCCCCATACTCTTCCACGGACAGGTGCCGAGCGAGGAGTGGGAACGTGATGAGGGCAAAGGCCTTGCTGATGGCTCCCGCACCCCCATACAGGAGTGAGTCCTTCGCCAGGAATCCGAGTCGCTTGGAGAGGGTCAGGCCGGCGGGGTCGTCGATTTTTACCGTCAACGGCTCACGCCTTGGCAGCCCGATCGACGTAGGCACAGTAGTGATCGAGGGCGCGATCCACTACTTCCCGCTCATACCAGGCTCGACTGGTCGCTCCCATGGCCTCGTGCCTCGCGGGATCGGAACGAAATTCATCGAGTCGCTGGCAAATCTCCTCCGGGGCCCGACCGTTCATCATCGGGTAGAGCTCGTCGTAGGCGTCCTCGTAGAGCGCGTCGTCCCGATATGCCAAGATGGGGGTGCCCATGGACTGGGCCTCGTAGACGACACCGGAACTGAGCCAACTGTGCTGAAACTCCCCACAGACCACATCGGAGAGCAACACGCCAATCATGAGGTCTTTCCGCAACATACGAGGGAGCCACACGACGACGTCGTCCAAGCCCAACTCCGAGAGCAGGGCTCGGGACTTTAGCACATCGTCGCCGTACTCGAGAGTAACCAGCCGAATCTTCACATCGGGGTTGCGTTCCCTGAAAAGAGAGAGGCCGCGTAGCAACCGGTCGGTCCCCTTCTGGTTCGGATCGTCCGCTGGGCCGCCCCACACGTGACGGGCGTGGTACATCAGCATGATATCGCAGGATGTCCGAACCTCTTCAAAAACATGTGCCCAGTGGGTACGATCGGCGACCGTCCTGACGGCCTCCGGGTTGTACGTACCCGTGTGGACCATGGGAGGGCCGAACCGCCACCGTGCGGATTCGTTACCGGCGTATCGTCGCCAGAGGGATTCGAAGAGCTGGTTCGTCTCGTCCATCTGAAAGACATGGGCCTCCCTGATTCCGCGACGTTGCGACGCGACAGCCGCCCACACCGAGGGGATCCGGTTCGGAAGGGTCAGCCGGAACTCGGTGCCGTTCAGCAGATCCGCCCCATAGGGCACGAACACGTCCATCCGCCGGCCGATGCGGTGGGCGAAAGCAGGCGCCATACCGCACCCGATCAGGATGTCGTAGGGTGCCAGGTCGTCTCGAATTCTGCGGTCGGACACCGCCCGCCAGCGGATAGGCTCCCCCCAACCGAGCTGATGACACCACTCCGTATAGTCGAGGTCGTACGTGTCGGCGGAGGGATGGAAGTGAGCCTGCTCACTGTCGAAGAGCAACAACTCTGCGTCCATCCCCCGGTCTCGGAGGAAACGGGCCACCGCAAAGTGGTTGTTGTTCATGTTGCCGAGGAGGGCCACTCGGGGTCCCCCGAGCGACTGCAAGGCGGTGTTCAGCGCCACCCGACCGCCTCTCCGAGGGCGTCCTTGTCCGGGAAGTTCACGAGGACACCCATGCCCTGCTTCTGGAAGACGACGAGGCTCCCGACAGCCACCGCCGATGCACCGCCTTCCTTGATACCGAGGGCGATATCCTCAACCCGGCCCACCCCCCCATGCGCAACAACCGGCACGGACACCGCGTCCGCTACGGTCCGGGTCAACTCCAGATCGAGACCGCCCCAGGTACCTTCGCGGTCGATCGAGGTCAGGAGGATCTCGCCCGCTCCGAGCTCTTCGAGTTGCCGCGCCCAATCCACCGGGGCTCGCCCTGTAGACCGACGACCGGCCATTCCCCGGCACTCCTGTCCACGTAACCAGCCCTCCTTGACGTCGATGGACACGATCACGCTCTGACTGCCAAAGGCCCGCGCCAACTCCGTGACCAACTCGGGCCGGTCAAGCGCCGCGGTGTTGACGACCACCTTCTCGAAGCCGCTCTTGAGCACTTCACCGGCTGCCTCCACCGAAGAAATCCCCCCCCCGTAGCTGATGGGCATGAAGCACTCCGCCGCGATCTCCGAAAGAACCTTGAGATTGGGAGCTCGACCCTCCCGGCTGGCGAGGATGTCCAGGAAGACGAGTTCGTCGACCTCGAGTTCGTTGAAGATACGGCACGTATTCGCGGGATCTCCGACGTACTCGAATCGCCCGAACCGTACGGTTTTCACCAGGGCCTCATGCCGGAGCAGGAGCGCGGGAATCACACGTGGCCGCAGCAAGTCAGACTTCCAGGAAGTTCTGGAACATCCGCATCCCGAATCGGTGGCTCTTCTCGGGGTGGAACTGGGCACCGAAGATGTTGTCCTGCTGCACAGCGGCGTCGAATTCCACGCCATAGTTCGCCTTGAGGATCGAATGGCGCTCGTCGTCTACCCGCACGTAATAGGAGTGCACGAAGTAGAAGCGTACCTCGTCCTCATGCTCGAAATTCACGGTCAGAGGACTCGCACCCGAACGGTGCACGAGATTCCACCCCATGTGCGGAACTTTGAGGCCGTCGGTCGGCTGGAACCGATACGTGCTTGCCGCGATCCAGCCGAGACCGCGTTGTTTTCCCTCCTGGCTTCCGCGGGTCAGAAGCTGCATCCCGAGACAGATGCCCAAACACGGAATCCGGTCGACGAGGGCCTTGTGGTCGAGCACGTCGCGGAGGCCGGCTTCATCGATTCGCTTCATAGCCGCATCGAACGCTCCCACCCCCGGCAGAACGATCCGGGTGGCGCGGGCGACTTGCTCGGGATCTCCCGTAACCTCGGCCCGCGCACCTATCCGACGGAGCATGTTACGGATGGACTCCAGATTCCCCATCCCATAGTCGACGATCACGATCATCGGTCGGGCGGCGTGGGAAAGCAGTACTTGAGATAGAAGCTCATGGGGACCAGGTTCGCCTTTGCCAGAACAGCGAAGAGAGGCCGCAGCCGCTCGAACCGCTTCTTGTAGGTCGGATAGTCACGCCACGAACGTGGCGGCTCGGCCATAACCCGGCCGTATTCCTCTTCCGTCAGTTCCAGTCGCTTCTTGAAATACTCGAGGAGGTCCTCCTCCACGACCGGGGGGCTACTGTACTCCTGCCACGCATCAGCGCGGTCCATCGTGCCCGCACGCACGCGAGCGGCCAGCGTGTTGTTCCGCAGGTCGGCACCGAACTTCTGAGGAAGGTAGATACCGTGGTAGAACGCCGTGGCGCGGTTCTCGAGGTGGTGCCCTCCATAGTATTCCCAGCCGTACTCTCGCTCGAGAAACGCTCGAGCGTCCTCCTTGGAGTACTGGAGATACCAAAACGGGCGGATCTTCCTGATCCGAGCCACCGTAGCCCACCAGAGAAACCGAGTGAAGGTCATCAGCGGATACGACTCCATCCGCATGTCGCCGAAGCGCCGATGAATTTGCTGGATGTAACGCCCGTCGAAATAATTGTTGCGCACAGGGGTGATTCCCTCGGTGACGAACGAGTGCCCTTCCAACACGTATTTCACCCCATAGCGGGACGCAGCCCGATAGAGGGTCTCAGCCAGCGCCAGGTCCGTCGCCGCCTCGATTTCAGGGACGCCGGCATAGAAAAACGAGCGCAGGATGTCATCGGCCTCCTTGTTGTTGACCACATGTGTATAGAGGTCGATGTCCAGTGCTTCCAACACCTTTCGGATATTCTGCGTGGCGATTGCCGAGTTCCATGTGTTGTCGTAATGGACGGCGAGCGGGCGAAGTCCGAACTCTTTCGCGAGGTAAAGCATGTAGGAGGAATCGGTACCACCGCTGACGCCGACCACGCAGTCGTACTTCTTTCCCACACCGGCCGCTTTGATGTCGTCCACCAGGCCCTCAAATGCACGTTGACCTTCGGCGGCCCCCGTGCCGTACTCCTCCACGAGCGACTCTACCTGTCGGCAATAGGTGCAGACCCCTCGTTCGTCGAACTCGATGGCCGGAACCCGTTCGTCGTAGATGCAGCGGGAGCAGACCTCGAGGTCCGCTCCCACCCGAGAGCCGTGGATGAGGGTCGGTTCCATCTCTACTCGTCGCCTCCGACCCGCCCGGCCACGCGGCAAGGCGTCCCATACGCCTTGCTCCCGGACGGAATGTCGGACAGCACCAGGCTGCCCGCCCCGATCACACACCCGTCTCCAATGGTCACCCCTCTGGCGACCACCGTGTGTGGCCCCAGGTAGCAGTTGTCGCCCACCACCGTCGCGGAATACGCGTACGGAGCGCGCCCACCACTCGTGGCCCAAGCCACGGTGTCGTGGGAGTAGATCTGTACCCCCGCCGAGATCGAGCAGTTGGCGCCGATACGGAGCCCGCCCGAACCGTCGAGCAGCACGAAAGGACCGATCCACGTGTTCGCGCCGACTTGCACGTCGCCGTACACGTGTGCGGTGTCGTACACGGAAACACCCTCTCCGAAGCCCAGCGCCCGGGCCTTCTCCCATCGGTCGACCACATAGTCGCCGAGAGGAAGGGTCCGTTTCCATTGGTCCCCTACCTCCCTCTGCCGCCGTGACCAAAAACGGCGAAGCCGAAAAAGCAGCGAATCCGTCCCCTCCTCGTCCTCCGAGCCGGCCCCGTGGGCATCACGGGAACGCTTGCCGATGTCGGTCACAGTTCAAACCGCCTCAGAGCTTCTTCGACGTTCAGGAACGACCAGATCAGGAGCCGGCGGTTCCGCTGTCCGCTGAGGTGCTCGCCCACCAGGCGACTCACCGTGGCCCGGTCCAGGTACCGATAGATCGACGCATCACTCCCCAGAAGCCTCCGCTTCACGAATTCGATACTGTCGCCCTTGAACCAGCTCGCGTCGGGTGCCGAGAACCCCTGCTTCTTAGCCTCCGCGACCTGGTCGGGAATGTAGCGTCGCATGGCGTCACGGAGGATCTGCTTCCCATCCTTCGTACGCCTGAAATGCTCGCCCTGCTTATCTCCCGCCAGATTCTCGTTGATCCGGACGACCTCGGACAGATTGTTGAGTTTGAAGCCGACAGGGCACCGCATGGCAAAGTCGACCAGATCGTTGTCCATGAACGGCACCCGGGTTTCGAGGCTGTGTGCCATGCTGAGCTTATCCTCAACGACGAACAGCCCGTGGAGAAATGTCTTGGCCTCGAAGTACAGGGAGTGGTTGATGTAGTCCTCGGGCCGACTCAACTCATTGTCGTGCGTGGCGAAGACGTCCTTGAAGATATCCCGGGTATTCACCCCGGCGACGTCGCTCGCGATCGGGGCGAACAGTTGCTCCAGTTCTCGCGGATTGAGGAGTCGCTGCCAGTACGCGTAATAGTTGTCCACGTAGTGCTCGAAGTCATTGCACGCCGTGGCGCGGTAGTAGCGCCAGGGGTAGCCACCAAACAATTCGTCGCCACCCGCACCGCTCAGGACGACCTTCACGAATCGGCTGGCCAGGTGCGCCGCGTAGTAATTCGGGTAACTCTGCCCGACCCGCGGCTCTTCCACGTGCCACGTGAGATCAGGCAAGCATCGTTCCATGTCTCCCGCCTTCAAAACCATTTCGTAGTGCTCGGTCTTGAAGTGGTAGGACATGGCCTCAGCCTTGGTCCGCTCGTCAAAGGCAAGTTCCAGCCCGGAGGCCGAACTGAGGTCGAACCCGCACGTGAAGGTCTTGAGGTACGGGAACGATTGACCCGCAATCGCGGTGATGGAACCAGAATCCATTCCCCCGCTCAGGTAGGACCCCAACTCCACGTCCGTGATGAGTTGGCGGTTGACCGCTTGGCGAAACAGACGATCCAATTCCTCCTGATACTCTCGAAGGTCGGCCGTCTGATCGGGCTCACGGAACTGGTAGTCCCAGTACCGGGTGCGGCGGACGGTGGGGCGGTCGGCGCGCAGGTCGAGGGTGGCATAGTGGCCCGCGGGCAGGAGCTCCACACCGGTCAGAAGCGTCCGATCCGTGAAGATGTTCTGGAAGGTGAAATACTCGTAGAGCGCCCGCCGGTCCAAGCACCGACTCATCTCAGGGCCCGCCAGAATTCCCTTCTGTTCCGACGCGAAGCGGAGGACTCCCTTCTCCACGCTGTAGTAGAGTGGCTTGACACCGTATCGGTCGCGTCCCAACAGAAGCGTCTGTTCTTTTCGGTCCCACAGTGCCAGCGCGTACATTCCGTTGAATCGGTCGAACGCCGCCGTGCCCCACTGCGCCAAGGCGTTGAGCACAACCTCGGAGTCGGTCTGGGAACGGAACCAGTACCCCGCCGCCTCCAGCTCTCCCCTGAGTTCGCGGAAGTTGTAGACCTCGCCGTTGTAGGTGAGGACGTACCGATGATCTTGGGAGATCATCGGCTGGTGACCCGCTGGAGACGGATCGATGATGGCGAGTCGTCGGTGGCCCAGACCGACGTTGGCCTCGATCCAATGACCCTCCCCGTCAGGCCCCCGATGGGCGATGGCGTCGGTCATTCGCCGGAGCACGGCCGGCGACACCGGTGCTCCGGAGAAGTCCGCAATTCCTGCGATTCCGCACATGACCTACCGGATCCCGGAGAACGTCGCCTTGGACTCTACGAAGTCGGTCACAGGGCCTTCAGCGCGTCGACCACATACCGATAGTCTTCCCCAGACATCCGGTTGTGCAAGGGGATCGCCATGCTGTTCCGGTCGGCGTCCCGGGCGCCCGGAAAGTCGTCCGGGGACAGACCGAAGCGTTCGGCATAGTACCCGAGCATGTGGACTGCGTGGGTCCCGGGCCGCGTACTCACGCCCACCGATTGCAGCCGTTCCATGAGGTCGTTTCGGGGCATTGGAGCCGTCCGGGGATCGACATACGTCACGAATGCCTGCCAGGCATGCGTGTCCCCTTCGGGACCCACGGGCGTGCGCAGCCAATCCAGCGACGCCAACTCGTCCCGGTAGAACGCCGCCCAGCGGTCCCGCTCCTCGATGAAGCCGTCGAGCTTCCCGAGCTGGACCAGCCCTACGGCTCCTTGCAGGTCGGTCATCCGATAATTGAAGCCGAGAAGGTTGAACTCGGGAAGGAGGTACGGTCGCGGGCCGTGATGGCGCTGCTCCTCGGAAACCGACGCCCCATGGTTGCGGAGGGCGTCCATCCGCTCGACGAGCTGCTGGTCGTCGCTGGTGACCATCCCGCCCTCGCCGGTCGTGATGGACTTGCGAGGATGGAAGGAGAACGAGGCGGCGGTGCCGAGGCCGCCCGCAGGCCGACCTCGATAGGAGGCTCCCGCGGCGCACGCGGCATCCTCCACCAGAACGACCCCGACAGGAACCGCGGCCCGGAGCGCCACCATGTCGGCGCACAGCCCGAACAGGTGGACCGCGATGACGGCCTTCGTCCGGCCGGTGACCCGGCGGGCGACATCCTCGGGATCGAGGTTGAAGGTTCTCGGGTCGACATCGGCCAGGACAGGCGTGGCCCCACAGTAGAGGACGACGTTGGCGGTCGCGACCCAGGTGAACGCGGGCACGATCACCTCGTCGCCGGGTCCGAGGTCCAGAGCAGCCAGGATCAGGTGCAGCCCCGTCGTGCAACTCGTGACGGCCAACGCGTGGTCGACTCGATGACGCTCGGCAAATGCCTTTTCGAACGCGGCCACTTTCGGCCCCTGCGTCAGCCAACCGGAGAGAATGGGCTCACGCGCGGCCTGCCACTCCTCCTCACCCGTGGCGGGAGTCGCGATCTGGATCTGACGATGCGCCACGGTGTCGCTCACGCTACCCCCGCAGCCTGTCGTCGCGTCTGCACTTCCGCGATGTGACCGGCACGCCACTCGATCAGCCGGCGCAGCCCTTCCTCGAGGTCCACCTGGGAGGAGAACCCGATCTCCTCCTCAGCCCGGACGGGCGAGCCGATCCGGTTTCGCACGAGGGTGGCCTGACTGCGGGGCGCGTAGTTGATGTCCTGGTCCGAGCCGGTCAGCTCGAGCAGCATCCCCGCCAGTTCCTTCAGGGAGGTTCGAGTCCCGGTTCCGACATTGTAGAACCGATCGACGACGTCGGACCGCATCGCGCAGACGTTGGCCAGGGCGCAGTCTTCCACTGCCACGAAGTCGAACGCCTCGGATCCGTCGCCGAGAATGGTCGGGCCTCGGCCCTGATCGATTGCGTCGAGCATCTTCATGATGACGGCGATATACGCGCCGCGGTAATCCTGACGCGGGCCGTACACGTTCATGTACCGGAGGCCCACGAAGTCGAGTCCGTACCGATAGTGGTACGCCCGCAGCATGGCTTCGCCGCAGATCTTGGTCGCACCGTAGAAGTTCTGGTTGTTGAACGGGTGGTTCTCGGTCATCGGCTCTTCCACGGCATCGCCATAGACCGAGGCCGAGGACGAGTACACGAGGCGGCTCACCCCGGCCCGCCGGCACGAGTCCATCACGTTGAACGTGCCCTGGACGTTCGTCTCGAACGCGCTCCGGGGGAACTCGTGGCACTGGAGGAGCCACAGCGCGGCGAGGTGGAAGACACCGTCCACGCCCTGGAGACACGCATCGAGAATGTCCGTCTGGGTGATGTCACCACCGGCCTCGAACACACGGACGCGCGGGTCGGTAAGTGCGTCCGCCAGATTCTCTACGCTGCCCCGTACGAAGTTGTCGTACACCACGACGTCCGCCACGTCGTGCGTCAACAGGGCGTCGACCGTATGTGAGCCGATCAGACCGGCTCCACCGATCACGACCAGCTTCTTGCCACGAATATCCATGTCACCCCATTCGAGGCCCGGCGGGTGCCGGCCTCATGTAATTGTAGTCATGTGTGAATTGACCAGCGATGAAGGTCGTGCGGTGCCCACCCGCTCAGGGCCTGCCAGGGGTCGTAAGACGACACACCCCGGCGCGGACCTCGTACTGGTCCCCGGTATGGGGGCACGTAGCCTCACCGTCCTCGCCAAGGGACAGGCCCAGCCGCTCGCCGTACCGGCTCATCCAGCCGATCTGACGGGCCGGTACACCAACCACCAACGCAAATGCCGGGACATCGCTGGCCACGACCGCCCCGGCCCCCACGAACGCGTATTCTCCCACGGTTGCGCCGCACACTACGGTCGCATTGGCGCCAATGCTCGCACCCCGACGGACACGCGTCGTTCGATATTCGTCCTTGCGGGACACCGCCGACCGGGGATTGACGACGTTGGTAAAGACCATGCTCGGTCCACAAAAAACGTCATCCTCGAGGACCACGCCCTCGTAAACACTCACGTTGTTCTGGATCCGAACATTGGAGCCGATCTCGACGCCGTTCGCTACGAATACGTTCTGGCCGAGCACACAGTCTCGGCCGATGCGTGCGCCGGCACACACGTGCGCCCAATGCCAGACTCTCGTGCCGTCCCCGAGCACCGCCCCTTCGTCCACCAGCGCGGTATCGTGAATCGAGGGGGGCATCAGTACTCCAACGGCAGGCTGATCGTACGCCCGTCCCTTGCCGACATATACGCTGCGATCAGGATCTCCAATGACCGCAGGCCCTCGCGTCCGTCCGTCTCGGCCTCCTCCTCACCGCGCAGCGCACCGATCACGTTTCGGTAGTAGCGACCGTGTCCGAATCCGTAGACCGACTCGGTTTGGTAGGACGCCTCGTCCACCGTGTGATCGTAGTCTCGCTCGTCCTCGAACTCCCAGCGCTCGACCTTGTTCACAGCGACCCCGCCGATCCGGACCGTCCCATTCTCTCCGAGGATGGTGATGCTGCCTTCGAGGTTTTGCGGGTAGGTGAGCATGGTCACACTCATGGAACCGAGCGCACCGTTGCGCCAACGTACGTTCACCACGCCCGTGTCCTCCACTTCAATATTCCGCGCCAGGGTCCCCGTCATCGCTTGGACGTCAGCGACCGGCCCGATCAACCAGTCCAGCAAATCGACATAGTGGCTGGCCTGATTCATGAACGCCCCGCCGTCCAACTCCCAGGTCCCCCGCCACTTCGAGCTGTCGTAGTATTCCTGCGGTCGAGTCCAGAAGACGTTGACGTGGACCATGAAGATCCGACCGAACCGTCTCTCGTCCACGGCACGCCGGAGAAGCTGGAGGGTCGAGTTCGACCGGTTCTGTTTCACCACGAAGAGCTGAACGCCCGCCCGATCGCAGGCTTTGACCATTCCCAATGCGTCGCTCCAGCGCGTCGCCATCGGCTTCTCGGTAATCACGTGGCGCCCCGCTGCAGCCGCGGCGACAGCCTGCCCGGCATGTGACCCGCTCGGGGTGCAGAGCGTCACGGCGTCCAGTTCCTCGGCCTGGAGCATCTCGGAGTAACTGTGATACCGCCCTACCCCATCAATCCAGTCGCCCGAAGCGAGCACCTCTGGGTCGCTATCACAGACCGCCACCAACTCCATGTCGTCACCGTGGGCCTCGATGGCGGAAAAGTGACGACCCGAGATCCGTCCGCATCCCACAACGGCGACTCGAATGGGCCGATCGACGATCGGGGGTAGCGCAGACTTCATGAATTTCTCCCGTGGCACTTCTTGTACTTCTTACCCGACCCACAGGGGCACGGATCGTTTCGCCCCGGACCATCTTCAGCGACTGCCGGCACCTTCTCCCGCTCCTCACCACCACGGTTGGTGGAGAGTCGGGACGGGTCGGGCGCCTGCCGAGGAGTGCCGCTCACGGGCGGTGGGGCTCCAGGGCCGTCCGAACGTGCCCCGCGCGCCATTCCGAGGTCATCGACCCGGGACACCGGGCGTCCGCCCCCAGCCACGCCCGTGGACCCGGTGTCGGCCGGCCCACTGAACTGGAGCCGCTGCGGAGGGCGCTGTTGCTGGGGGCGGCCGAGCTGCGCCCGGAAGAACACCGACGCCACGGTCTTTCGGAGATCCGTCATGAGGTCCACGAACATGTCGTAGGCCTCCTTCTTGTACTCGACGAGCGGATCCTTCTGCCCCCATCCACGGAAGCCTATGGACGCCTTCAGGTGGTCGAGGTCGTAGAGGTGATCCTTCCACTTGTCGTCGATGATGCTGAGCATGACGAAGCTCATCACGGCCTCGGAGTGGTCTCCGAGCGTGTCGATCTTCCGGTGAAACGACTCACGCAACGCCGGCACCACCCACTCCTCGACTTCGTGACGCTCGATCTCGTGCTCCGGATCGTTCGCCTCCGGGAGCTCGTTGACCACAAGGAAGTGGTCGAGCAACAGACGCCGACGCAGACCGGCCAGGTCCCAGTCCTCGGGGTTCACCGACTCGCCTGCGTATTCATCCATCGTGTCACGGACCGCGTGCTCGATCATCTCCCAGATCTCGCCCTTGAGATCCTCCCCGCCCTCGAGCGCGAACAGACGGAGATCGTAAATGACCTCACGCTGCTGGTTCATGACGTCGTCGTAGTCGAGTAACCGTTTGCGCGCTTCGAAGTTGTTGCCCTCGACCCGCTTCTGGGCCCGCTCGATCGACTTCGTCACGAGACCGTGGGTGATGACTTCACCCTCCTCCGCGCCCATGCGGTCCATCACGTTCGCGATCCGCTCGGACCCGAACAGGCGCATCAGGTCGTCTTCCAGCGACAGGAAGAACTGGGTCGCCCCCGGGTCGCCCTGGCGGCCCGAGCGGCCCCGGAGCTGCCGATCGATCCGGC
>JAJCZZ010000023.1 GCA_029262115.1 Gemmatimonadota bacterium
TGGGGGCGGCCGGCCGGGCCCACCGCCCGGCCCACGCACACACTTCTAACCCTTCTCGTACTACCTCTTCACCCGGCCGACACGGCCTGCGGGGTCGACCAGCCGCTGCTTCCCGGTGTAGAACGGATGGCACACCGAGCAGATCTCGACGTGGATCTCCTCCACGGTCGACATCGTCTCGAAGCGATTCCCACACGCGCAGTGGACCGGGGTCGCGGTGAACTCGGGATGGATGTCCGGCTTCATGACCTGCTCCCACGTACAAGTGGAACGGGCCGGGCGGCGACTGCCCCCTGGCCCGGATTCAATAGGCCGCGCGAACGCGCCTGTATAGCCTGGAAAAGGTAATCAGGACGGTCGTATCGGTCCACCCGTTCGCCGGTCTCGCACCAGCGATCCGAGCGTTATCAGCACCGCCGCGATGGCCGCGCCGAACCCCATGACATCGCCGAATCGGGCGTACAGAGTGAGCCGGTCGGTCGTCCGTACGGTCGCGACGCCGAACGCGGCCCGCCGGGGCGGCAAGACCGATGTCACCTCGCCGGAGGGGTCGACGACCATCGACACGCCCGTGTTGCCCACCCTCACCACGCCGACGCGGTGCTCGACGGCCCGCATGACGGCGTGCGCGGGGTGCTGGCGGAAGGCTGTCGTCTCGCCGGAACCCTCGGGTCCGTGGAACCAGGCGTCGTTCGTGATGTTCACGAGAACGTCCGCCCCCTGAAGTCGCAGCGCACGTGATGTCTCCGGGAAGGCCGAGTCGAAGCAGATCAGGACGCCATACGCGTGGCCGCCGACCTCGAACAGTTCCAGCCCATCCCCGGGGCGGAGTGGGCCGGCCCCCGAAGCCCCAGGCGGCTGTCGCCCGGACCAGCTCGCCCCGAACAGCGCGCGTTCGACCCCGAGAACCAGATGGAGCTTGTCCTGTCGCTCCGGCTCGAGTCCGTTCGGCCGCATCAGAAAGGCGGAGTTGTACGCGCCGACGGCATCGTCCAACGGGCTGTCGATGCCCGTGGCGCCGAACAGAATCGGGACATCGAGCGCCTGGGCGCGCCGACGGAGGGACGGGAGGGGATCCCCCCCGGGTTCGCCCCGGGCGATCAGGCCCCAGATCGCGCCCTCCGGCAAGACCGCAAGATCGAACGCCTCGGACGCGTTAAGACCCCCGAGAAGGGAGTCCAACCCCGCCGGGTAGGTGCGCGCCGCATCGCTGCCCAGCCGAGGCGTCGCGGGTTGCACGAGCGCCACGCGCCCGGCGGGCCGGGTGTCGAGCGTGCTCGCCCGCCACACGCCCCACCCCATGGGGAGGAACGTCACCACGAGGGCGCCCACACCCCACCGCATCCACCGCCTCCCCGCTCGCGCACCCACGATAGCGGACGCGATCAGCCCGTTCACCACGGCCATCCAGAACGACAGGCCGCGGCTACCCACCAGTTCGGCCGCACCCGCCAGCTCGGGATGGGACGTGAGCGACATCCCCAGGCCCAACCACGGGAAGGCCAGCCCACCGGGAAGGTGGGCTCGGAGCCACTCCCCCGCAGTCCACGCGACCGGAACGACGAGCGCGAGGTGCAGTCCCCCCCGTAGACCCCCGTGAACCCACCAAGCGAACAGGGCGCCCAGGCCGGCCGCGACCGACAGGACCAGCCCGAACGCCGCACCCGCCGCCGGCAGGGACATGCGTGCCATCGCCAACGGCACCCAGTGCAACATCACCCCGAAATAGACGGCCCCGAACACCATGCCGCTACGAAGCGCGCGCCGTCGGCCCTCACCGGTCTCGGGACATTCCGAGAGGAAGACGACCAGCGGGACCAACCCGATGAAGGGCGGGACCAGAAGGTGGAGCGGGGGGAACGAGGCGGCGAGGAGCAGCCCCGAGAGCACGGCCGGCGTGACCCCGCCTATACCTCGACCTCGCGACCTTCCTCCGCAGAGCGATACGCGGCCTGGATCAGCCGCATCAGGGCGACCTGCTCACCCGGGATCGGTGCGTCGACCTCGCCCCCGACGGCGCGGATAAAGTGGTCGATCTGCCGGCGATACGCGTTCGTGTAGGGATTTTCACCGCCCTGCGGTTTCGGCTGCCTCGGCGTGATGTCCAGCGGGCGCCCACCGACCTGCTTGAACACCTCGAAGTCCGGGAGCGACCCGGACCCCTCCGTGCCCATGACGCGTGCGTAGTACCGGTCCGCCGCGGCGAAGTAGCGGTTGCTGACCTCGACCGTGAAAATCACCCCGCCCTCCGACTCCGCCATCAGCGTGCCGGCATCCTCCACCTCGTGGTCTCCGAAGGTGAGCGAGCACGACACGCGCTTGATGGTCGGATATCCCACGAGCCAGAGACACAGGTCGATCGCGGGTACGCCCAGATCCATCAAGGCGCCGCCCCCGGCCTTTTCTCGCACCTGGCGCCACGAGGGACGCGCCATCGGGAGAGGACGGGTCAGCCAACTCCCCCGTACGGCATAGACCTCACCGAGATCGCCGCCGGCCACGAAGCTGCGCAGCGCCGCGACTTCCGGCCGAAACCTGTGCGGACCGCCCATGAGGAGGCGCGTGCCCGCCTTTTTCGCGGCGTCCAATACGCGTTCTACGCCGTCGGGGTGTAGCGCGAGCGGGCGCTCCATCAGCACGTGCTTCCCAGCCTCCAGGGCGACGATCGCCTGCTCTTCGTGCAGATCGTTGGGTGTGCAGAAGACCACCGCTTCCACATCGTCCCGCGCGCAGATCGCTTCGGCGCTGGTCACTTCGCCGACCCCGAACCGCTCGGCGACGCTTCGGGCCTTCGGCGCGTCCGTATCCGCCAACGCCACGAGCTCGACATCGGCCCGTTCGGCGAGGATCGGCACATGGACCACCTGACTGATGGCTCCCGTCCCGACGACAGCCACCCGGATCGGATCGCGTTCCTGCGTCATCGTGCTCGTTCGTCTCCTCTCGTCTGTCTACCCGTCATCACCTGGAGCCCCGTACGGAATTCAAAATAGCGGAGATCGCCCATGATTTCGTAGCGCCCCTGTCCGTATACCCTCAGGCGATCGACGATCGGGTACTCCATACCCGCGTGCGCATTGAAGCCCGCCGTGACCGAATCGAGAAGGTCTTCAATGAACGTCCCACTGATCGCCTCGCCGTCGCCATTCAACAGATGCACGGCGGCGCCGAGGCCCGCAAACGTGAAGCCGGTACCCGGCGTGGACCACATGACCTGCGCGTCGAGTCCCGTCCGGACGTCGGACCAGTCGATGGTACCGAGATCCACCGCGGGCGGCGGACCCTCCGTCTGGCTGGCAACCAACTGTGCCACACGTCCCTCCAGCTCGTCCACTTCCTCCGCGCGGAAGCGACTCGACCAGTATCCAACGCTCGGTATCAGGCGAAGCCCGGGCCCGAGGTATCCGAGATCGACACGGATGCCGAAGCTCTGGGTAGGCTCCACCCGGTCGGGCCAGAGGTACCCCCAGTCCACACCGACGCCTCGAAATGTCAGGTTCTCGTAGTCGAAGTCCGCGAGTTCCTGCGCCGCGGCCGGCAACGTTCCCGCGACCACTCCGGCGGCGACCGCAACACACACGCATACACTCAGCCTTCTCGTCTTCACCCCACCACCTCCCCGATCAGATCGTAGTCGAGGGCGTCCACGATCCCGACGCGGATCATCTCACCCGGAGTCAGCCCTTCCCCACCGACGATGTTGGTCACGCCGTCGACATCCAGCGCCTGTCCCTGCGTTCGGGCAACGGCCCCGAAGTCCGGGTCATCCGGCGTTACCTGGTCGACCAGCGCGTCGAAGGTCCGCCCGACCAGGTCGAGGTTGGCGTCGAAGGAGATCTGGCGCTGGACCTCCATCAGTTCCCCGAGCCGGTCCCGCTTCTCCGCCTCGTCGATATGCCCCTCCATTTCAGCGGCGCGCGTTCCCTCCTCGACCGAGTAGGCGAAGGCGCCCACCCGTTCGAAGCGCACGTCTTCCAGCAGGTCGAGCATGTCGCGGAAGTCGTCCCGGGTCTCGCCCGGAAAGCCCACGATGACCGTGGTGCGGAGGGTGAGGTCGGGGATGGCGTCCCGGAGCCACGCCACCCGCTCACGAATCGTGCGCTGACGCTCGGGTCGACGCATCAGCGCAAGCATGCGATCCGTCCCGTGCTGGATCGGCATGTCGAGGTACGGGAGGATCCTCGGCCGTCCGTTCGCGAGGATCTCGACCATCTCCCGGGTGATGCCGGACGGGTACATGTAGAAGAGCCGATACCAGGGAACGTCGGTACGTTCGAGAAGAGCACGCAGTAGATCCGGAAGGAGGGGCGCCTGAGCCCCGAGAGCCCCACGGCGCAGGTCGCGTCCGTACCACGTCGTGTCCTGCGAGATGACGTTGATCTCCTTGACGCCCTGCGCATGAAGGCCGGCCGCCTCGGCCACCAGTTCGTCGAGTGGCTGAGAGCGGTGGAGGCCGCGCATGAGCGGAATCGCACAAAACGCGCACGTGTGGTCGCACCCCTCGCTGATCTTCAGATACGAGGTATGGGCGTTCTCCGTGGAAAGGATGCGAAGCGGTCGCTCCATCAGCGGAACGTCTTCGACAGCCGGCAGGAGCTCGCGTTCGCGTAGCGCGGGCACCAGGCCCTGCAACTCGGTCAGGCCCATGTACAGGTCGACCTCGGGGATCTCGACTTCCAGCTCCGACTTGTACCGCTGGACCATGCACCCGACCGCGACCACTGCACGGATCTGGCCCCGCTCCTTCAGTTCGCAGGCCTCGAGGATGGTCTCGATGGACTGCTCCTTCGCCTCTTGGATGAAGCCGCAGGTGTTCACGATGACGACCTCGGCGCCGTCCACGTCCGAAGAAACCCGGGCGCCGTGTCCCACGAGCGCCGCCATCATTCGCTCGGAGTCGACGGTGTTCTTGTCGCATCCGAGTGTCACCAGCGCGATCCGCGGACCGCCGAACGACCCACCCGGATCCAACTCGTGCCGGACGGCCGCGACATCCGCCGGCACGCCAGGGCGCACCGGCTCCGGCGTGACCGGAAAGACAGGAAGGTCCCGGACCCTCACGATACGGCGGGTCCGATGGTCACGAGATCACCTGAGCGCCCTTCGGGGCGACGAACGAGAACCACCCCGCCGGCGCGGGCGTCCCGATCTGGATGTTCTCGAGGGTGATGGTACGGATGGAACCGTTTTCCTCCTCCAATCGGACACGCCGGAGATCGGGTGTCGCGACATCGATCCAGACCGTCGCCGCAGCGTACGACTCCGTACCACGCGGGACGAGCCGAATGCGATGGGTCTCGTGACCCGCGACCACCTCCGAGCCTTGGTACGTGGCGCGATATTTCGACAAAGGATCGGCCAGGAACTCCCGGTGAAGGTCGAAGCCGCCCGCCGACGCGGACACGGGGAGTTTCACGACCTGCACGGGATCCACGCTCGGCCAGTAGAGCCAGACCGACGTCCCGTCCATGACAATCACGTCGCCCTTCGGCTCGGTGAAGCGCATGGCGAAGCGGTCGGGGCGGGCCTGACACAAGCGACCGCGTCCCTCGTGCTCCTCACCGAGAAGGGGGACCGAGCGGTGCTGGTGAAAGTCCGCGCACAGCACGGTGACCGGCGCGTAGCGCGCCGAGGCTCTCTCTAGGATCGCGCCGACATCCTGCCCCTGAAGCTCGGCCGCGCCAGAAAACGAGAGCCCGACGAGGGCCAGCGCGCCGGCCACCGCCCACGATCCGAGCGTCCTGGCCGCGGCAGACCTCACGCGCTCACCCCGCCGGGGCCACAGATCTCGTCCAGCTCGTCGTAGGTGACGAGCACCTCCCGCCCCTTCGCCCCCTCGGACGGACCAAGGACTCCTGCCTGCTCCAACTGATCCGCGATACGAGCGGCGCGCCCGTACCCGATGCTCAGCTTGCGCTGGAGAAGCGACGTCGAGCCCCCTTCGTTCTGAATACACACCTCGGCCGCCGCCCGGAACAGCTCGTCCCAGTCGCCCCCGATCTCCTCCACGGCCGCCGACGCGTCCTCCATCTCCTGGCTCTTCACTTCGTCCAGGATGTCCGGCTCCGCCGTCTCGATGGCGCCCTCGGAGACCTCCTCTCCTTCCTGCAGGCGATGGGCTCGCTCGATGTACCATGACATCAGACGCTCCGTGTCTTCCGTCGAGAGATAGGCGCCCTGGATCCGCGCCGGCTCGCTCTGCCCCGGGGGCAGAAACAGCATGTCGCCGTTGCCGAGCAGGGCATCGGCCCCGTTCTGATCGAGAATCGTGCGGGAGTCCACCTTCGACGCCACTCTGAACGCGATTCGTGAGGGGAAGTTCGCCTTGATCAGGCCTGTGATCACGTTGGTGGTGGGCCGTTGCGTGGCAACGATCAGGTGGATTCCAATCGCGCGTGCCTTCTGCGCGAGCCGGATCAACGGCTTCTCGATCTCGGACTGGACCTGCATCATGAGATCGGCCAACTCGTCCACCACGATCACGATGTAGGACATGATCCCGTCTTTGTAGATCCACCGGTCCTCATCTCCCTCGGGCCCGGACGGATCCACCCGACGCAGGAGCGCCCCGTCCTCGACCTTCTTGTTGAACTCCGCCAATGAGCGGACATGGTTCCGGCTCAGGAGCGCGTACCGACGCTCCATCTCCAGAACTGCCCACTTCAGTACACCAGCGGCGTCCTTGGGGTCGGTCACCACCGGGTGGCGGAGGTGAGGAAGTCGAGCGTAGATCGACAGTTCGACCATCTTCGGGTCGATCATCAGGAAGCGGAGGGTCTCCGGCGTGTGCCGGTAGATCAGGCTCGTGACCAATGTGTTGACGCACACGGACTTGCCCGACCCGGTCGCGCCGGCAATCAGCACGTGCGGCATCTTGGCGAGATTCGCGACGTACGGCCGTCCCGCCAGATCCTTGCCCAGCGCGAGCGGCAGTTCCGCCTTCGTGTTCTGGAAGGCCGGTGCCCGCAGGATGTTGCTGAGTTGGACGATCTCAGAATGGGGGTTGGGGATTTCGACACCCACGGCCCCCTTGCCCGGTATCGGCGCGACGATCCGGACGCTCTTGGCCTTCAACGCGAGCGCGAGGTCCGCATCGAGGTTGGCGATCCGGTTGACCTTCACACCTGGGGCGGGCACGACCTCGAACTGCGTCACGACCGGACCGGTGGTCCGACCTCCCAGACTGCACTTCACGTTGAAGGTGGCAAGCTTCTCGACGAGGACGTCTCCGAGGCGGTCGAGTTCTCGACCCATGGCGGCCCGGTCGAGATCGTCGCCCTCCGTGAGGAGCCCCATGTCGGGCAGGATGTCGTCCGCGCGAACGGCCGCATCGCCATGCTCGGGCAGGTCGCCTTCGATTGGCTCCTGGAACGGCTCGGGAGGAGGAGCGGTGGGGGCGTCCTCCGCTTCGGCCAGGTCGGCCGGTCTGTCAGCGGGCGCCTCGGCCGGTTCGGCCACACGCGAGCGCCTCTTTTTACGGACGGGCACGTCCCGCCCGTCCGCCTCCGGGTCGACCTCGCGCTCGACGTCCCCCGCGGCCTCCGCTTCGGCGAGCTCGTCGAGAATCGAGCGCTCCTCGGCGACGGCCTCCGCTCGCTCGGCCCGCGCCTCGGCGTACTCCCGACCTCGCTCCAGAAGCAGATTTGCCCCGCGGGCCGCCACCCCGCCCCCGGCGGACACTCCGTAAAGCAAGGAACGCAGGGGGTTCCACCCCAGTGTCCCCACGGAAAGGGCCGCAACGAGGACACCGGTGACCAGGAGGGCGCCCAGCCAACCCAGGAGGCCCTGGAGAGGAAGACCGAGGTTCGTGCCGAGCCAACCCGCCGCCGCCGGTGAGGCGATCAGGACCCAGACGGCGAGCGGGGCGAGGACGATCAGACCGCCGTTGAAGATCGACCACCGCAGGGCGCGGCCCGTGTCGAGCCAGTGCCCGGCCCGCAGCCCCGCCAGAACCAGTAGAGGGGGAACCAGGTAGGCGCTCCAGCCCAGGGCGCCCACCAACGCACCTCGAAGGCCCGCACCCACCACGCCCATCGCGTTACCGGACGGAAACCACTCACCGCTCCGTGCGCCGAGGACCCCCACCGGAACGAGCGCGAGGAGGACGAACAGCGAGAGCGCCAGGAGCCCGATGGCGAGGATCTCGCGTTGCTGGTCTCGGGTCAGCATCCAAGCCTTCCGTGTCACTCGTCGGAGGCGACCAGCGCCTGCTCACGGATGACCGGGACGACGTTGTGCCGGTCGATCTCGGCGCACAGGGGCACATCGTCCCCGAGGCCCACCGCCTCCAGCATCTGCCCGGCCTCCGTGCCGGCGAGGAAGTCGGCGCTGACCTCGATGTGCGCCGCCAACACTTCACACGCCCGGGCCGCGTCGTTGAGGACGGGTGCCGACGACGCGCTCTGTGCCACGCGTCGGACGAGGGCCCCGGCGCACAGCGCGTCGTCGACGGCAAAGCGTCCCTCGCGTCCGGCGCACAGTACGACGACCGCCTCGTCCCGCGCGACCAGTCGGGCGACCGCGCTCAGATTCGTGAATGCGCACGCCACGACCCGGCCCGACTCCTTCGCCGCCGCGAGGGCAACCGTACCGTTCGTGGTCGTCCATACCAGGCGCTTTCCCTCTACGACCTCCCGGCCGAACTCCCGCGGTGAGTTGCCGAGATCGAAGCCCTCGATCTTCACCGCCTTCCGCTCGCCCGCCAGGAGGGTGTCCTCACGCCCGATCGACTGGGCCAGCTTCACCGCGTCTTCGGCGGAAACGACCGGATAGACCCGGCTGGCACCGTTCGCGACGGCCTCGACCATCGACGTGGTCGCCCGAATGACGTCGATGACGACCACGGTGGCACTCTGCAGGGACGAGGCCTCGGCCTCGGCCGGCGTGAAGTATACGTCGAACGTCACGTTTCGCTCCTCTCGCGGGCCATCATCCGGCCTACGAATCCGGTGTCCAGGTCGCCCGAGATAAAGTCCGCCTCGTCCAGGATCTCACGGAGGAACGGGATCGTGGTCGGAACCCCCTCGATGATGAACTGATCAAGGGCGTGTCTGGACCGGACGATGACCTCGTCGCGCGTGTTTCCGCTGACGATGAGCTTGCCCAGTAGCGAGTCGTAGTGGGGCGGCACCCGATACCCGTCGTACACGTGCGTGTCGATGCGCACGCCCGGCCCACCCGGGGGGTGGAACGCGGTGATCGTGCCCGGCCCCGGTGCGAAGTTGCGAGCCGGGTCTTCCGCATTGATCCGGAACTCGATGGCGTGCCCTCGCAGCTCGACATTTCCGTCCGGCACGGAAAGCGGTTCGCCCGCCGCGACCCGGATCTGTTCCTTCACGAGGTCCACCCCGGTCGTGACCTCGGTGACCGGATGCTCCACCTGGATCCGGGTGTTCATTTCCATGAAGTAGAACGATCCATCCTGATCCAGCAGGAACTCGACCGTGCCGGCTCCCACGTAGTCGATGGCCTGGCCCGCCTTCACCGCCGCGTCTCCCATGGCCGCCCGCAGTTCGGGCGTGAGCGCGGGGGACGGCGCTTCCTCGATGAGCTTCTGATGGCGCCGCTGAATGGAGCATTCCCGCTCACCCAGATGGATGACCCGGCCGAACTGATCGCCGAAGACCTGGATCTCGACATGCCGCGGCTTGAGGATGCACCGCTCGAGGTAGACACCGGCGTTGCCGAAGGCCGCCTTGGCCTCATTCTGCGCCGCCGCAACCATCTTCGGAAACGCGTCCCGGTCCTCGGCAATGCGCATCCCTTTTCCGCCGCCACCCGCCGTCGCCTTGATCATGATCGGGAAGCCAATCCCGTCGGCGACCGCCACCGCCTCCTCGAGGTCGGCCACGATTCCGTCCGAGCCTGGAACCGTCGGCACGCCCGCGGCCATCATGCTTTCTCGCGCCGTCGCCTTGTCACCCATCGCACGGATCTGTGCGGGCGTGGGCCCGATGAAGGTCAGGTCGGAGCGGGCGCAGATTTCGCTGAACTCCGCATTCTCGGCCAGGAATCCATAGCCCGGATGGATGGCCTCCGCGCCCGTGACTTCAGCCGCGGCAATGATCCTGGGGATGTTCAGGTAGCTCTCGGCCGCCGGCGCCGGTCCGATGCACACGTCTTCGTCCGCGAAGCGCACATGCAGCGACTCCCGGTCCGCTTCGGAGTACACGGCCACCGTTTCCACGCCGAGCTCGCGGCACGCGCGTATGATGCGCAGTGCGATCTCCCCGCGGTTCGCAATCAGGACCTTCTTGAACAATCTGCCTCCCTTCTTATCGGAGCGCGCCCGACTCCTCAGTGGGAATCCGGGCGCGCCTGAAGCCTCCGTCCCGCGGACGGCAGGTGATCGATCGCCTGCTCGCGCTCGATCGCACGAACGGCGGGGCCGGCGTCAGCCAGGGTCCACTCTGAAAAGCACCTGTCCGTACTCGACCGGCTGACCGTTTTCCACCAACGTCTCGACCACCGTGCCCTCGATTTCCGACTCGAGTTCGTTCATGAGCTTCATCGCTTCGATGATGCACAACGTGTCACCCAGGCCAATGCGCTTGCCCTTCTCCACGTACGGAGGGGCGTCCGGCGCCGGAGATCGATAGAACGTCCCGACCATCGGTGATGTGATCTCCACCAGATGCGACGGAGCAACCAAGGGAGCAGCCGCCGAATCATCGCCAGCGGACGCCGCCGACCCGTGGGCGGTCTGCGGGGGCCCGGCGATCATCGGTGCATGCGACACGCCCGCGGCGATCCCCGCGGCCGGCGCCGACTTGGACAGCCGGACGCGCGTCCCACCCCGCTCGATCTCGATGGAGTCGAGGGAGCTCTGGTCGATGGCCTGAATCAGACGTTCGAGAAACTCGAATTCGATCATTACCTAGACCCGGGTGAGGTACTTGTCTTCGCGGCGGTCGACCTTGAGCACGTCGCCCTCCTCGATGAAGAGGGGGACTTGAACGACGGCGCCGGTCTCGAGCGTAGCGGGCTTGGTCCCACCCTGGGCCGTATCGCCGCGTACGCCTGGATCGGTATCGGTCACCGCCAGTTCCACAAACTGGGGCAGGTCCACGCTGATGACCACGTCGTCATGGACGAGCCCTTCGCACTCCATATTCTCCTTCAGGTACTTCAACTGGTCATCGCCGATCAGGTCGCCGGCCAGCGGAATCATCTCGAAGGTGTTCGCGTCCATGAAGTAGTAGAGCTGACCGTCACTGTAGGAGTAGTTGACCGGACGCCGCTCCAGGCGAACGTCGACGACTTTCTCTCCGGATCGGAACGTCTTATCGACCACTGCACCCGACAGAACGTTCTTCAGCTTGGTCCGGACGAACGCCCCGCCCTTCCCGGGCTTCACATGCTGAAAATAGGTGATGGCCCAAAGGTCACCGTCGATGTCCAGAACCATACCGTTGCGGAAGTCCGCGGTGCTCGCCATGCAGCCCTCAGTTGGATCGACTGTTGTGTCGGATATGGGCCACCAGGCCCCGAAGCCCTAGAAGATAGCTGTCGCCCCCGAATCCATAAACCACGCCGACCGCAACGTCAGACAGGTAGGAGTGGCGCCGGAAAGGCTCTCGGGCCGCCGTATTCGAGAGGTGGACCTCCACGAACGGGAGTGCGAGGCCACAGAGGCAATCTCGCAGGGCGATCGACGTGTGGGTGAAAGCGCCCGGATTGATCAAGAACCCGGCGACACGCGACTCGGACTCCGTGAGGAAGTCGATCAGCGCGCCCTCATGGTTGGACTGGTAGCTCTCGACATCCGCGCCGAGCTCCGCGCCCAAGGAACGGATGCGCTCGTCGACATCCGCGAGTGTGTCCGTCCCGTAGACTTCGGGCTCACGGCGGCCCAGGAGATGCAGGTTGGGGCCGTGGACCACGGCGACGTTCACGGGGTCGGGTCGTCCCATGCGTTGAAGACGTCCCCGCTGCCCGTCGCCTCGGCGTCTCCCTCCCCCTCCGCGGACCCGCTGCGGTCGGGCCAGGACAGCAGGCGAGCGAAGTAGTCGGCGATGGGCGGACCCGTGTCGCTGGCCGTGGCTTCGGACTCGGCCCACGCAAACGGGGAGTCCACCTCCGCCGTCTCCGCCTCGCCCCCGCCCCACGGGGATGTGGCGGAATCGGAATCGGAATCGGAATCGGAATCGGAATCGCCCGTACGTTCCTGACTCGTCTCGAGCTCCGCGATGCGCGCGGATAGCTCCGAGTCGCCCGGCCTGCGCTCGGCAATGGCACGGTACACGGACAGCGCTTCGTCCACGAGTCCCTGCCGGGCGTAGAGGTCCGCCAGCGTACGAGTGGGGAGCGGCGATGGATCGGCGTCCGGTGCGAGGTCGTCGAGCGTCAGCATCGGCTCGTCCGCCAGCTCTGAAACGTCGAGTACATCGAGCACCTGGTCGTCAGCCGCCCGAACATCGGCGGAAGCGACGACCTCGGCGGCGGTGGACTCGACCACGTCAACCGCGCCGACCATGTCGCTCGCGTCGAGCGCAACGTCGTCAACCGCACCGACCGTGTCGCTCGCGTCCGGCGCGAGGTCGTCGAGCGTCATCACGGGCTCGTCTGCCAGCGCCGATACGTCGAGCGCAACGTCGTCGACCGCGCCGACCAG
>JAJCZZ010000024.1 GCA_029262115.1 Gemmatimonadota bacterium
TCCGGCGCGGGTTCCCCAGAGCGGTGCTATTCCTCGGGGGTACCCGAGTCCGCAGGACTTGGGTCGCGCCTACCAGGGGGGTACCCGGGTCCGCAGGACCTGGGTCGCGCCTCGGCCCTCTCGGTGGCTCGCGAACTTTCGTAACACCACACTAGGCGCAGTCCGCCAAGGAGTCTTCCTACATGCCCGACCCGTTCCTCAGTTCAGAGGAATACGACGAAAAAGCTCACCAGCTCTACAACGATGGTGATTATGAAGGGGCCCTCGAGATGCTCAAGGAGGGCCTCTCGCTGTATCCGAACGCCGTCGAGCTGTACGTCGGCTTGGGGTACGCGCGGCTCGCGCGCGAGGAGTTCGCGTGGGCACGGAGAGCGTTCGAGCGGGCGGCTCTCCTGGATCCATCCCATGAGGATGTCCTCGTCGGCCTCGGCGAGACGCTGCTGCGCTTCGGCGAGCGCGAGAAGGCATTGGCTCTGTTCGGGCAGGTGTCCGAGCTCGGTTTGGAAGACGACACCGACCTCATGCTTACGATGGGACGCGCCCTATACCGAGAGGGGATGTACGGAGAGAGCCGGGACGTCTTCGCGAAGGCCTCCGCCGTCCGGCCTGACAACGCGGATGCGGCGGCATCCCTCGGCTATGCGTTGCATCGCCTTGGAGACGATGTGGGAGCGGGCCGACAGATCCGGCGGGCCCTCCGGCTCGACGCCGACCTCCACGAGGCTCGCGTCTATCTCGGTCACCTCCTCTACGACAGGGGGGACTGGGAGGGCGCGTTGCGAGAGTTCGAGCGGGTTCCCCCGCCGGAGCATTGGGATCCGCTCGCCGTCTGGCGTCTGATGGAGTTGAAACGGGCGCTCTGGCATCTGGATGCAGGCGACGCCCGGCTGTCGCCGTGGGAGCGACGGCTCATCGAACTCGAGGCCATGGACGATCCCATCGACCGACTCCTGGCCGAGTTGGAGAGCCGAATGGGTCCGGTCGGCGCGGATCCCTACGATCCGAGTCAGCTCGAGCTCTTCAAGGGCGAGAACACGGATGAAGATCCTCCGCGGAACGCGGTCCGCCTGACCGACGGACATCTGATCCGCGGGACGTGGCACGAGATCGTTCGTCAGATGAGGGATCAAGCGGGATTCTCTCACGAGACACTCACCCACTACATGCGCCGCCTTGCCGAGCGTTGGCACGAGCAGAGCGGAGTGGAGATCCCCTTCACCGATCCCGAATCGTTTCTGCGCACCGCCGTGGAGGCAGGCCTCCTCCATTTGGTGGCGGACGCGACCGATCCCGGCGATCCTTCGGAGTAAGAACCCAAGATGTCCGACGTTCTGTCTCGGTTCCACCAGACCCTCGTGGATGAAATCCGCGCCAACCGGCCTGAGTACCTGAGGGGCCCATTTACCGTGGCGGAGATCTACCAGAACCTCGTCCCGTACGGTTCCCATCGCGACCGCATCGGGGTCGAGATGAACGGGGATTACGAGGATGCGCTACTTCGCCTCCTCGCGGGTGAAGGAGACTACCTCGAGGTGGAGTCGCCTCCGGCGCTGAGGGAGCTTCGCGAGGAACTCCAATCGGCCAACCCGAACACCGGCGTGTATCGGGAGTTCGCCGCCGTCGACGTCCGCTTGAATCAGTCCCGGCTGCACGATGTGGACGGTGGAGCGACCTACGCGGGTCCGACGAGCGGTGACGGCCATGGCCTGCGCGGCGACGAGACGCTCCTTTCGGTGGGCGACCTCGCTCCGAGCGGCGACGACCCTCATGCGGCGGGCCAGGTCGTCAGTGGGGACCCAGCCGATGCCGGGACCATGGTGACGGACGCGGATACGTCCCAGGCTCCTCGACTGGTCGTGGATGACGGCGCGGCGTGTCGTTGGTGTCGGGCCGAGTTCCCGGACCGGGCCAACCTCAACTATTGCCCGTTTTGTGGGACCGATGTGAAGGTCATCCCGTGCTCGAAGTGCGGTGAAGAACTCGATCCGGCTTGGCGTTTTTGCATCGCGTGCGGGACTGAGGCGGCGGGTTGAACTCAGTGGTTTTTCGGGTCGGGGCCGTGTGCGCCGTCCTGGTTCCTTTGCTCTCGGCCGGGTGCCGGCCGGGTGTGCCCGAGGAGCTTCAACCCGACGAGATCCTTCGTGCCGAACTGGGACTGGATGACGGGGACGTCGTTCACACGGTGTCCATCACCGGGGGCGAGGCGGAACGTGTCGGTCCCACGGAGACGGTCGTCGCTCCTGGCGACTGGGTGCAGTTCATCACCACGGACTTCTACGTCCACGAGATGCAGTTCGAGTTGGACAGCCTCGCGGCCGGCGCCCGGGACTTCCTGATACGCACGGACCAGGTCGCGTCCCCGCCCCTGATCGACGCGGGCGCCCGCTTCGTTCTGTCGTTCGCGGAGGCGCCGGAGGGCCGCTATCCCTTCCGGGTCGAGGGCAACGGCTTGCCGGGTGGCGGGGTGGTGGTGGTCCGGGCCAACCCTTAATCTCCCGGCCTTCTGACGCTCGTACTCTCCAATTCTACCCGTCCCACACACGATGCCACGTATTGCGCTCATTCCAGGAGACGGTATTGGCACCGAAGTGGTCTCTGCGGCTCGCCGTGTCCTCGAGCGGGTGGGGGAGTGCGAGGGAGGCATCGACCTCGAGCTGGTGGAGTGGGACCTCGGCGCCGACAGGTACCTCCGGGAGGGGATTACGATCACGGACGAGGAGTTCCACCGCCTCTCCACCGAGCACGACGCCGCGCTCCTCGGTGCGCTGGGCGATCCCCGTGTACCGGGAAACGAGCATGCCCGTGACATTCTTCTGGGCATGCGGTTTCGGCTCGACCTCTACGTCAACTTCCGCCCGTGCGCCCTTCTCGATCCGCGTCTGAGCCCTCTGCGCAACGCACCCGCCGGAATGAACATCGAGATTTTTCGGGAGAACACCGAAGGCTCCTACGTGGGGATGGGGGGACGCTTCAAGGCGGACACGGTGGACGAGGTCGCAGTGGAGGAAGACGTCAACACCTACAAGGGGGTGGAGCGCATCGTACGCTCTGCGTTCGAGTATGCGACCTCGCACGGACGTCCGCGGGTCACGCTCGTGGACAAGGCCAATGCCATGCGCAACTCCGGTCGGCTGTGGCGGCGGGTGTTCGCCGAGGTCGGTGCGGGCTTCCCCGATGTGGAGCAGGATGCCATGTACGTCGACGCCATGGCGATGGATCTGGTGCGCCGGCCCGAGCGCTACTCGGTCGTTGTGACCTCCAACCTGTTCGGAGACATCGTGAGCGATCTCGCCGCTGAGCTTACCGGTGGCCTCGGTCTCGCCCCCTCCGCGAACATCCACCCCGGCCGTTACGCCCTGTTCGAGCCGGTGCACGGCTCGGCGCCCGACATTGCGGGTACGGGCCAGGCCAACCCGCTCGGCACCATTCGATGTGTCTCCCTCCTCCTCGAGCACTTCGGCTTCGATGCGGCCGCTGGACGGGTGGATCGGGCGGTCAGGGACAGCGTGAACGAAGGCCAGACGACGCCCGACCTCGGGGGGTCGTTGTCCACCGCCGACGTCGGCGCGTGGGTTGCTGATCGTATGTCCGCCAACGCAGGGGCGGCGTCCTGATGCCGGAGCGGCGTAGCATTGGTCAGATCCTCACGCGCCTCGGCCGGATCTCCGAGGCCGATGTGGCACGTGCGCTGGAGTACCAGAGAGATCACGGGGGGTACTTCGGCGGCGCGCTACTCGCGTGTGACATCGTGACCCCGGAGGAGCTCGAGTTCGGGCTCGCGGCTCAGTTCGACCTTCCATACGTGTTCCCGGAGGCAGACGCCGTCGATCCTGAGGCTGCGGCGCTGGTGTCACCCGAGTGGGCGCTGGCGCACATGACGCTCCCGATCATGGAGACCGCTGAAGCCCTGACCGTGGTCGTCGATTCGCCCATGAACGCGGATGGTGTATCGGAACTCGAGGAGATGACCTCGAAGCGGATCGAGATGGCGCTTGCGTCGCCCGACGTGATCCGGGACGTGATCCGCCAGGTATACGCTCGGGGCACCGCCGTCGAGGAATTCGACGATCAGCTTCCGGCGCCCATTCACCTCTCGGAGGTGCTTGCGCGGGCCCTTTCGGTCGGGGCTTCCCGCTTCGGTATTTCCACACGCGGACTGCGTACCTGGGGATGGTGGGAGGACTCGGGCACCATTCGCCGCCGTGAACTCGAGGGCCTGTGGGAGGCGGAGCTGGCGGAGCTGCTCGATCCGGCGCCGGCAGCTCGGATACAGGGGCTGGCCCGAGCGGAATGGTCGGGCGTGATCGTTCGTGGGGGCCGCCCCGTGCCGGTTCACGTCGACTATCTCTCGGACGAGTCCGGGCATGAGTTCCTGTTCCGCCTGGAGCGCCCCCAGGTGCTGGCGAGTCGCCGCTACGATCTTCCTCCTGCGGGCATCGTGCAGGAGATCCGGATGATGGCTCGCTCGGGCTCCGCACGATTCGTGGTCACGGCCCATCCTCAGGACCTCGGCCACGAGATCCTTCCTCATCTTCCCGAGTTACTCCTCAACCCGTCGTGGCGGAGCATCTACATCAATGCGTCCGAGCAGGACGCCGCAGAGAGAGCGTTCAGCCTCAAGATTCCGACGGACCCGGAGCGTTGGGCGGAGGAGCTCGAAACACTCAAGGCGTTCCGATTCGACGTCGTGACGGTGGACTTGGCAGGGAACGTAGGGGATTGGGCGAACTCGGCCCTCGACGCAGCGTCGGTCGCCTTCCTCCTGTGGGACCAACAGGACGATCGGACGGCCGCGCATGACGCGGGCATCCGATGGGAATTGCACATCGAGCGGGAAGAGGGCGGTGCTCTCGACTGGTCGCTCCGGCGACTGAACGCCTGATTACACGGAACGGAGACGAGTCAGCCGATGGCGCAGATCGATCAGTTTCTCAAGGTGCTCGTGGATCAGGGAGGGTCCGACCTCCACCTGACGACCGGGTCACCCCCTGTCATGAGGGTCCATGGCCACATGCAGCGGATCAAGTTCCGCGAGCTGAGCCACAAGGACATGGAGGCGCTTCTCTACGAGATCATGGAAGAGGAGTGGAGGATGCGCTTCCTCGACACCATGGACTTCGACTTCGCCTACGAGATCGAAGGTCTGGCGCGGTTCCGGGTGAACATCTTCTGGCAGCGGAAGGGGCTGGCCGCGGTCATGCGGACCATCCCTTCCAAGATTCTGACAGCCGATCAGTTGGGTTTGCCGGACGCCGTTCGCAAGATGTGCATGCTGACCAAAGGCCTCGTTCTCGTGACCGGGCCAACCGGCTCGGGGAAATCGACCACCCTGGCAGCCATGGTCGACCTGATCAACGATACCCGGGCCGACCACATCCTGACCATTGAAGACCCCATCGAGTTCGTGCACCCCAACAAGAAGTCACTGGTCAACCAACGCGAGATCGGGACGAATACCAAGAGCTTCGCGAACGCCCTGCGCGCCGCACTCCGGGAGGACCCCGACGTGATCCTCGTCGGTGAGATGCGCGACCAGGAGACCATCGAGCTCGGCATCACCGCCGCCGAGACCGGCCACCTCGTGTTCGGGACGCTCCACACGAACTCTGCACCGAAAACGGTCGACCGAATCATCGATGTGTTCCCTGCCGATCAGCAGGAGCAGATCCGCGCCATGCTCGCGGAGTCGCTCAAGGGCGTCGTCTCCCAGGTCCTGCTCAGAAAAAAGGGTGGCAAGGGGCGCGCGGCTGCCCATGAAATCATGGTAGGCACGTCGGCCATTGCCAATCTGGTTCGGGAGAACAAGATCCATCAGATCCCGTCGATCATCCAGACAGGGAAGAAGGACGGAATGCAGCTTCTGGATCAGCACATCCTGGAGTTCTTGATGAGCGACCAGATCGATGCGGAGGAGGCCTACATGAAGGCGAACAACAAGCAGGCCTTCAAGCAGTACCTGAAAGAGAAGCCCGCGGCGGAATTCGTCTGACGGCTCGGGGCGTCCTGGACGTCAACCCACCGGGCACCGGCTCCGGTCTTCGCGATTCACGTGCGAGTCGGGTCTGGTGCTGCCCAAACGGCACGGAGGGCGGCTCCTGACCACCGCCCATGCCGGGCGTACCACAAAAAGGTCCTCCCTCGGCGGGAGGACCTTCTCGTTTTCTCGGCCGCGAGAGCGGTAGCCAGCTACGGAAACGCGTCAGCGCACCGCCACGTTGACCTGCGGGCCTGCCGTCTCGGCCTCGGACTGATCCTCGGCCGTGAACTCGTACCCCTTCTCCCACGTCCAGGGCATGAGCGACTTCCCGCGCACCACCCGGCGGAACGTCCGTGACACGGGGCGGGCGTAGATTCCGCAGTGGGGGCAAGGAGCGAGCTCAGCCCAGGGCTGGTAGCAGCTGTCGCAGAAGATCCCGACCAGCCACTTCGTGGAGCTGATGACGTTGGCGTCGCTCTTCGGCTCGTTCGTTTCCAGCTTGATCAGGTCGCCCATGGATGTCGTCCTCTCTCTTGAAAATCCGCCGAAGCGGAGGTTATCGATTTTCGTCCTTCCTGCCGACCGTATTTGCACATCCCGTGCCAGACATGAGCCTGCCGCGGCCTGCGTTCGTGAGACCGACGTCGTCCCTTGAACCAGCGCCAGCCGGCGGGGTACGCGACGGTCCAGCCGGTTACCGACGACCCCTACAAGGTAGGCTCGATGGGCACGCAGGGACAACAAACGGATGTCGTTTTCCTTTCGGGGAAGCGAACAGGCTTCGGAACCTTCGGGGGCTCGCTCAAGGATCTGAGCGCGACCGATCTCGGAGTTGTGAGCAGCAAGGCGGCCATCGAGGTGGCGGGGATCGATCCGGAGCAAATCGAACACACGTTTTTCGGCAACGCTCTGCAGACGTCCGGTGATGCCATCTACATGGCGCGGCATGTGGCCCTGAAATCGGGGGTGTCGGAGGAGGCGCCCGCGCTGACGGTCAACCGCCTGTGTGGCTCGGGCTTCGAGGCCATCGTCCAGGGCGCCAAGGAAATTCTGCTCGGAGAATCATCCGTCTGTTTGACGGGCGGGGCCGAGTCGATGAGCCAGGCTCCCCACGTTGTCCGCGGCGCGCGATGGGGAAAGCTCCGCCTGGGTGAGGCGGGAGGTTTCTTCGAGGACCTTCTCTGGCAGGCGCTCCTGGACACGAACTGCGGCCTGACTATGGCTCAGACTGCCGAGGAGTTGGCGGACCGGTACGATATCACCCGTGAGGAGGTGGACGCCGTTGCCGTCGGATCGCAACAGCGGGCGGCGGAGGCGTGGGCGAACGGCTACTTCGAAGCAGAGATCGCTCCGGTCACGCTGACCAGTCGAAAGGGTGAAACCGTCTACGCGGCCGATGAACACATGCGGCCGGACACGACCCTCGAGACGCTGGGTAAACTGCGCCCTTACTTCCGTAAGGACGGCTTCGTGACGGCGGGCAACGCCAGTGGTATCGGAGACGGGTCGGCCAGCGCCGTTCTGGCGTCGGCCGAGTGGGCCGAGAAGAACGGAGTGGAGCCGATCGGTCGGTTGGTTTCGTGGGCCTCCGTCGGGGTCGACCCACGGATCATGGGCATCGGCCCGGCGCCGGCGGCGCGAAAGGCGCTGGAGAAGGCCGGAATGGGCCTGGATCAGATGGACCTGGTCGAGGTGAACGAAGCGTTTGCGCCCCAGTACAAGGCGGTCGAAAAGGAACTCGGCCTGGATCCCGAGAAGACGAACGTGAACGGTGGAGCCATCGCGATCACCCATCCGCTCGCGGCATCGGGCGCGCGCATCACCATTCATCTGCTCCATGAGTTGAGACGCCGCGGGAAGAGGTTCGGTCTCGGTTCGGCGTGCATCGGCGGGGGGCAGGGCGGTGCCGTGGTGGTGGAGGCCTTCTGACCGACGGGGAGGGATGACTCCAGGTGGTGGAGCCCGGCCGTAGTCTCACCCGACAGGAGTTCGACGCTGTCATCCGGCGTGCCGCTGAATTGGCGCAATCGGATCCGGAGGCGGCCGACGGCGATCTGTCCGAGGCGGACCTCTATCGCATCGCTGGCGACGTAGGACTCGGGGAGGGGCACGTACGGCGGGCCCTCGCCGAGGTGCGCTCGGGGGCATCACCCGGTGGGTCGGGCTTGCTGGATCGGCTGTTCGGGGCGGCGACCGTTCATGCGTCCCGCGTCGTGCCAGGGCGGCCTGACGAGCTTCGGGAATCGATCGATGAGTTCTTCGTCGCGTCTCAGTTGCTGGAGCCGGTGCGTCGTGCTCCGGGAATGCTGCAGTATCGACCCGCGGTCGACTGGGCGTCGAAGTTGGCGCAGGCCGCGAGCCTGCGGTCGAAGAAGCACTACGTGGCATCGGCCCGGCGGGTCGATGTCCGGTTGGACCGCGTGGACGACGAGCGGACGTTGGTCGCTTTGACGGTCGACCCGGGCACGAGGGGCGAACAGCTCGCGGGTGCCGGAATCGGAGGGGGCTCGGCGGGTGTGGGACTCGGCGTAGGGGCGACGATCCTTCTGACGCCTGCGTGGCCCCTGGCCGCCGCGGTGGCGGGCGGGGTGATTCTTGGGAGCATCGTGAGTTCAGGAATTGCGGTGGCCGTGGGTCGAGGACATCGACGTCGATTGACCGAGGTGGAGGCCGAAGTCGAGGGAATTCTCGACCTGCTCGAGGCGGGAGAGCCGCTCGAGCCGCCGCCGCCGTCGTGGCGCCGATGGGTACGGAGACAATTTCATGGTGTCGCGCGAGACCTCGAACGGTAGCTCAGGGCTTCGCTCGAACGATTCGAATCGAACGAACGAAACACACAACGAACGAAACACACGAGGGGGAGTGACGTTGGATATCAAGCGTGTAGGTGTCGTCGGGTGCGGGCTCATGGGGAGCGGGATCGCCGAGGTCGCCGCGAAGAGCGGGTTCGACGTGGTCGTCCGGGAGGTCACGGACGACTTTCTCGAGAGGGGGCGGGCCCGGATCCGGAAGTCGCTCGATCGGGCCGTGGACAAGGAGAAGTTGACGACCGAAGATCGTGACGACGCCCTCGGTCGGCTTACGTACACGACGTCCGTGGATGACCTGGCGGAGTGCGATATCGTCATCGAGGCCATCGTCGAGGACCTTTCCGCGAAGAACGAGCTTTTCCAGCGACTGGACGAGCTCTGTGGTGAGAACACGATTTTCGCGTCCAATACCAGTTCGCTGACGATCACGGACATGGCGGCTGCTACCGACCGGCCGGATCGCTTCGTGGGACTGCACTTCTTCAATCCGGTTCCGGTGATGAAGCTGGTGGAGGTGGTGAAGACGATTGCCACCAGCCAGGAGACCTTCGATCGAGCGTTCGAGTTCTCCGAGGCGCTCGGTAAGGTACCGATCGCGGCCAAGGACAACTCCGGCTTCGTGGTGAACCTCCTGCTCGTCCCGTACATGCTCGACGCGATTCGTCAGCTCGAACGGGGGGTGGCTAGCATCAAGGACATCGATACCGGCATGCAGCTGGGGTGCGGGTACCCGATGGGCCCGTTCGTGCTTTGCGACTTCGTCGGCATCGACACCCTGTATCGGATCAGCGAGATCATGTTCGAGGAGTACCGCGAGGAGCGATACGCCCCGCCACCACTCCTGAAGCGGATCGTCTCGATGGGCCGTTATGGTCGGAAGACCGGAAAGGGATTCTACGACTGGTCGGGTGACGAGCCGGTTCCACTTCCCGTCTGACAAGACGGCGGGGTAGGTCCAGGACACCTACCCCGCCGTCGGTCGGATAGTTGGTGTGGTGTTACGAAAGTGTCTCGGCCATTCGAGACGACCACGCTTCGCGCGGTGCCCGCATCCGGCCCTGGGTCGTTGCTTCTCGACCCACGCCTTTGGCGCGGGTACCCCATAGCGGTGCTATTCCTCGGGGGTACCCGAGTCCGCAGGACTTGGGTCGCGCCTACCGGGGGGCACCCGGGTCCGCAAGACCTGGGTCGCGCCTCAGCCCTCTCGGTGGCTCGCGAACTTTCGAAACACCACACCGGGCCTGGCGCGGTGCGGCCCTCTCGTTACACATTTTTGGACGGGCCTCACCCCCTCCTGGCAGTCACATGATTCTCGCGAATATCTCCGATGGCCCCCTGAGGGAGGCGCTGTTGCAGGCAGCGCACCCGGAAGAGGAGGTCATGTGGGAGCCCGAGTTGATTCTCGAGGCCCTCGCCATGGGATACCCGCGGCTACTCGTGGAGACCGGGGACGACCGACCCTCTCTGTCGCATTTAACCGACATTCCCGTGGTCACAATTCGTGTTGGGCGGCATGCGGCTCGTCAATCGGTGGCCCCTGCGCGCCTCAGCGTTCGGCAGGTACGCGTGATGATCGAGCAGCGCGCCGAGTCGGTATCGTGGGTCGACAAGGTCCTGGCAGACCTTGGACGTGCCGCCGGAGCGCGGCTCCCTCCGGCGCTCCGTACGTTCTCACGGAGGATTCTCGAGTTCCCGTCGCACTACGACGACCTCTACCCGGTAGCGGTGCGATGCGGGACGACGCGCGGTGCATTGAAGGCTCGGTTTCGGCGTCGCGGTGTGCCGTCCCCTTACGCCTATGTGAGATGGCTACGGATGTTGGCTTGCGCGCATGTGCTGGCCGACGACTGGGTGACCGTTGCTCAGGCGGCTTATCGCCTCGGGTTTACGTCCGACGGGAATCTGTGCCGGACGATGCAGGGCCTGACGGGCCTCTCACCGACCGAGGTTCGCACTCCTCAGGGGAGGAACCGTCTGCTCCTGGGTTTTGCCTGGCAGCACTTGACGCCCGAAGCCCTGGCTGGCTGGCGTGAACTCGACGACCTCTTCGTCCAGACGGCCTGAGCCACCTCCAAAAAAAAGAAGGCCCCCCGGGCTGTGGCGCCGGAGGACCGTCCTGTACTGGGCTCGGTAGTCGAACTTACCGCCGATTCCGCCGCTGGCGCCGCCGCTCGCGACGGATAGCCGCCTCACGCTTGCGCTTACGCTGGGCGCTCGGCTTCTCATAGAAGCGGCGCTTCCGCAACTCCGAATACAGACCGGACCGCTGCACTTTCCGCTTGAAGCGGCGCAGGGCGCGTTCTAGGCTCTCGTTATCCTGGACGAGCACTTCCAAGACGATCACACTCCTCAGGTATGTTATTTCAGTGTCAAGCTAAAAAAGCTAAACGCGCCCGGTGGGGGAAGCAAGTTCCGACCTCATGGGAGCCTACCCTCCCGATGGAGTGTGTGGGTGTAGAGTCGGTACCTCTCCGGTTGAGCCAGGTAGTCCTCCGCCCAGATCTCGAAAGGAGGGAGGGGGAGGAGCGTCTCGATGTGCTCGACCACCATCATCGCGAACTGGATCCGGTCCTTCGCGCGGAAGTCGATCCGCTTCCCGTCGAGGATCCGGTCGACAACGTCCTCGAACACGAGGGGGTCGACCAGTGCGATGAAGTGGGCCACCTGATCGAGACGGTATGAGGCGTAGAGCGAGCGTAGGTCGTCGGATAGTGATCGGGTTGGATGATCTTGCGCCGCGGCGGGCTCAGGGTTGGTCGCGAGGCGACCGGACTTTTCCGCGATCAGCTCGCGGAAGCGCTCGGTCAGTCGGTCGTCGACGGAGGTGGTCGTGTGGAGTGCCGACGCGAGGAGGCCACCGAGAAGGGGCCGTCCCAGCCCTCGCGCCTTGTTGTGGATCTCGGCCTCGGACGCCTCGATGAAGATATCAGCCGTTCGCACGTCGTCCTGGGAAAAGCCACCGTGTCCCGGCCGAAACGAGAAGAAGCCGTGCCATCGACCTGAAGCGGCGTGAGGGCGCGTGACGAGAAAGCAGGCCCAACTTTCGCCATCGCGCTCAATAAAGGCTACGGAGCGTCGGTGCTCGTCCACGGCGGTCATTACAGGAGGGCGCTCTCGTCGTCGGTCACTTGGAACAGAGCGAAGATGTGGGGAGGGGCCAGCCTGAGCAACCGATCGAGGTGGGGGACGAGGTTCTCCTTGCAGAACCGGTAAACAGATGATTACTTAGGCGGACTTCGTTCGTCGCCACGCCTGATCCTGGCAGATCGGGCGTGGCGGAATCGACAGGCAAACAAGAAAGCGCCCCCGGCTGGCACCGAGGACGCTTTCAGAGATACGGGTTTGGCGGCCCGCTTGCTCTCAATTGGCTGAGACCAAGCTAGGTAGACCGTCGGACCGGTGTCAAGGTGGGCGTATGCCCCCAATGGAGACCGATGATGACTGGTACGATGGTGCACGACGCTCGTCCCGAGGCGATGGGCGATGTCCCGGGGGTCTGCGAACTCCCCCTCACGCGCGCGATCGTCCAATACCGGGACGTGCACGAGGTGGACTCGCCTGGCGGGCGCATCGAGGATGTGGGGTTGGCCGCAGTCGTCGACGGACGCTTCGCTGCGGCGTCCGAGGTCATCGACCTCGGGAGCGGTCAGTTGAAGCAACTCGATCTCAGCACCGAGCTCGTCGTGCTGGATTGGATCTACGAGCCCACGGCGGCGCACCTCGCCTCACTCGTCACTGCGGCAGCCATCGGCGGCGGGCGAGACGAACTGCGGCGGTACGCGTTCCGCCTCGGCCTCCGGGTCCTCGAGCGCGTCGGCTACGGTCCGTTGAGTCGACCCACGTTCCTGCGCATCGGGTTTCGCGATATCTGCCGCGACCTCGACCTTCACGAGGGAACTTCGATTCGGGTGAGCCTCGGGGAGGGCCAAATTACGCGGGCGCATCTCGACTACGATGCGTGCGCTCTCGTCTTCCGGACGGCGCTGAGCGACCCCGATGCCCGACTCGAGCACGCCCTCCTCGAGGCGTTTCCCGATGCCGACCTGATGCGCCTCGTTCCCGAGCACAGCGGGGCCTCGCTCAAGTACCAGGCCCGCCACCCCCTTCCGGAGACCCTCCGAGAGGCGCGGTCCGTTCTGGAGTCGATGCGACATGGCATCACATCTCTTGTTGCTCGGTACGAACCCGCGCGCTATCGGGCGCTCGACCAGTTGGTCGACACGTTCGGTGCTCGGGAAACGCTCGGCACGCTCAGCTTGCACGAGCCGGCGGTTCGGGCGGTTCGTGTGAATCGAGCTTCCCCGACGTCGGGGACAGTCCATTGACGCAGGCGCCGATGGTCCGAGTCGACCGGCGGGGCGGTCCAGCCGAGTTCCATCTTGCCGACCTACGCGCTCGCTACGATGGGTACCGGAAGCGGCAGGCGTCGAGGCTCATACGCATGATGCCCAGGGACGCCGTCCGCCCCTTGTACCGTCAGGCCGTCGAGGCCATGACGGGCTCGATCACGGAGACGGGATCCGACCCTCTCGCGCTCCTCGCCGCCTATTGCGAACGGCTCATCCCCTTCCCGCCATTCGAACGGTGGTGCCGGGACTTTCAGGAGCACCCTCGCGCCTACGACGAGGACCTGGCCGAGGACGTCGCCGTTGGACCGTCCGCCGGGGCGCCGGCGACGGTCGGGTCGCGGCCGGTAGTCTATTCGGGAACTCGGTGGACCGCCCGAGTGCGGGTGTTTCGCGACGGGGCCATCTGGCGCGGCTTCATTTCATTTCAGGCCGAGGATTACGGGACTGAGTGCCGCACGTCTGAGATCTTCTGCGAGGAGGATCTGGCGGTGCTTCAAGCGCGTTTTCGGTCGTTCGATCGGCACGCGCTGCACGCCTTCCTCCGGTCGTGCTTGCCAGAGCGGTTTTTTGTAAAAAAGTCGTGACGGTCCGCACCTCGGGTCGTCGTCCGTCGATCTTCGGAAGCCCGCGCCGTCCAAGCGGTTGCGTCCCCGCGCCGATGCCGCGAATATAATGCAATCAAAATTGGGAACACTTGGATTTGGTTGTCGCAGCGTAAACAGTAAGTCGTTATTTCACAACAACTTAGGGTTCTGCGGCACTTGAGGCGACGGTCTACGCCAAGGGGTTGCGTGCTAGTTGGAGCGGTCTTAGACTCGGTCTCCGAGTGGTGCAGTCCCTCGCACTCATGGCCGTCGTTCAGGGGCCGGAGGCGGAGCGTCTGGGCCGATTCGAATTGTAACGTTTCCTTCGGTCTTAGCCGGCGAGGCATTGTTCATGTGGGATACGTGTTCCGTGGAGTTGACAGTAAGCCTTCCGCGTGACATGGCAGCACTCGCTGAAGAGGTTCAGGAGGCCGACCCTGAGTTCCTGAGTCGTGTCGTGCTCTACGGCCTGACACGACGGTCGATCTACATGCACCTGCGCGAGCAGAGGCATGGGCAGGCGGCGGGCGCACCGAACGAGGCTGTCGCCCCGCTGTCCTGAAGCCTTGCGCCGTCGGAGCCCACCGACGCAATTGTTCGGCGCGATCCGCTACGTGTCGTTCGACGCGTTCGGCGGGCTCTTTTCTATTCGGGGTGTGAGGTTCAGGTGGGCGCAGGTCCTGGTCGTCCGTCGGACGAGTCGATCGACGTACTGCGATCGAAGTATCTGGACTATTGCTCCTCCCAACTCGCTGAACTTCTTCTCTACCTCAGTCCGGACGATATCTATGTCCTGGCTCAACGGGCCCAAGCGGAAAAGGGTGGTACGGGAGAGTTGACGTACGGGGCAATGGTGCGGATCGCCACGGAGTGGCTGGCATCCCGGATTCCCCTGCCCCCGTTCGACGTGTGGCTCGACGATTACAGAGCGCACCCAGGTCTCTACGAAGAGTACTTCCTCGGGCTCTGGGAAGAGCCGAAAGAGACGCAGGCGTAGCGGGCCTCCGCACAGATGAGGCCCGCCTCACCTGTGCAGGGTCTCCTTAGAACGGCAGGTCGTCGTCGGGCTCGCTGACGGTGGACCTGTCCGCGCCGCCGCCCTCGCCCGAGTAGCCCCCACTCCCGCGATTCGTGCCGCCGCCACTCCCGAAGTCACCTCCGCCCCCACCAGAACCGGCGTTGGAACCGAGCATCACCATCTCATTCACGACGATATCGGTCCAATACTTCGGACCACCCTCGCCCTCCGTCTGGCTGTACTCGATCCGCCCTTCGACGTAGAGCCGGTCTCCCTTCTTGACCCACTGCTCCACGATGTCAACGAGCCGGCCAAAGAAGGTCAGTCGGTGCCACTCCGTCTTTTCCTGCTGCTGTCCGTCCCGCCCGGACCAGCTTCGGTTCGTGGCGAGTGAGATCTTTCCGACCCGGGCACCCGAGGAGGTGGCCCGGATCTCCGGGTCGTTTCCGACATTGCCGATGAGCATGACCTTGTTGAGCGACCGACTCATGTCTTGAGTCTCCTGCGGTGGTGGGCTGCGAGCGCCCCGGCAACGGGGGATGGCCGGCGGGTGACGGCCTCGATTGGGCGGGAAACTAAGCGCGACATGACGGTTTTTCCATTCAGGGCCCGCCGCTATCTTGGGCACTCCCAGCCCTATCTTGGGCACTCCCAGCACTTTTCTCCCCGGCATAAGGATGCTTCAGACCCATGCCCGAGTTGAACTACATCCGCGTTGAGCGCGAGGGCGATCTCGCCATCATCACGGTTGATCGCCAGGACAAGTTGAACGCCCTGAACGCGGAGGTGGTCCGAGAGCTGGGCGTGGCGTTTGGCTCTGTCCGCGACGACGGAGAAGTTCGCGGGGTGATTCTCACCGGAGCCGGGGAGAAGGCCTTCGTGGCCGGGGCCGACATCGGGGAGTTGGCGACCATGGACTCCCTGTCGGGCGTGGAGGTCAGTCGTGCCGGCCAGGAGGTGTTCCTGGCCATCGAGCGCTTTCCCAAGCCCGTGCTCGCCGCGGTCGGCGGTTACGCCCTGGGCGGAGGGTGCGAACTGGCCCTCGCGTGCCACATGCGTATCGCCAGCGAGAATGCGCGTTTTGGTCTGCCGGAGGTCGGTTTGGGTATCATTCCGGGGTACGGTGGAACCATCCGTCTGGCGCGGCTGATCGGCCTGGGTCGGGCCATCGAGATCACGTTGACGGGCGATATGGTCGACGCCGGGCGTGCCGAAGCCCTAGGCATGGTGACGGCGGTGGTTCCGCGGGACGAACTCTCCGACAAGGCGCGCGCGCTCATGGCCAAGGTCACCAAGAATGGTCCGGTCGCGATGCGGCTGGCCCTCGAGTCGATGTATCGCGCGGTCGACACATCCATGGCGGACGCGCTCGACTACGAGTCCAACCTGTTCGGCCTCCTCGCCTCGACGGCAGACATGAAGGAGGGCATGACCGCCTTCCTGGAGAAACGAAAGGCGGACTTCCACGGTCGCTGAAGGGATCGCTGACCGGGATCGCTGGCCCTGTCTGTCTTGTTGGGAACCGGGGTGTGCACCGCTCGTAGAGGGAGCGTGGAAAACGTCAGAAAGCCTTTAGGGCACAAGGCTTTTCTCCACGTCGCCGGGGTGGCCTCGGGACCTGGTATCCGTTAGCTTTGGCGATGAAATCTGGCGTCTCCCCACGGTAGGCCGTGCACCTTCAGCGGCTCTCTCTGCGCCGCTTTCGAAACCTCGGTGTTCAGGACCTCGAGTTTCCACCGGAGGGCGTCGCCATCGTCGGCGACAATGCGCAGGGCAAGTCCAACCTTCTGGAAGCCATCTATTACCTCGAGACATTGCGTTCATTCCGGGGCGCGCCCGATATGCAACTCGTCGAGTTCGGCTCGGACGTCTTTCGCTTGGTGGGGCATCTGGGAGGGACGGGCGTGTCGGTCGAGGTGTCGGCTGCGTTTCAGAAGAAAGGGAAGCGGAAGAAGGTGACGATGGGTGGGGTAGAGCCCGACCGGTTGAGCGACGCGCTCGGAAGCCTCAGCGCCGTCGTGTTCTCGCCCTCGGACGTGGAGCTCGTCAGCGGAGGGCCGGGAGATCGGCGCCGGTTCCTCGACATTCTCCTCTCATTGAACGAGCACGGGTACCTGCTGGCGCTTCAGGATTATCGCAAGGTGGTGGCCCGCCGGAACGCGCTCCTCAAGGACGACCAGGCGGCGGAGTTGATCGCGGCTTTCGACCATGGGCTGATCCGGACCGGAGCGCGGATCATGCTCTCCCGCTTGCGCTGGATCGAAAACCGCAGAGAGGCTTTTTGTCACTATTACTCGACGGTGTCGGGAGGGTCTCGAGCCTCCATGAGCTATCGTCCGAGCTTCGCGCTCGGTCCGGCGGGAAGCCTGGACGACGTGGCCGACGCGTTTCGAGAAGCAATCGCGTCGACCCGGGACCGCGAGAGGCGCGTCGGCTCGACTGTGGTGGGCCCCCATCGAGACGATGTCCGACTGCGTCTGGGGGACGAGGGCGAGGATCTCGATCTCCGCGACTTCGGATCGGGCGGCCAGCGTCGCACCGCGGCGCTTGCCCTGCGAATGGTGGAGGCCCGTACCGTCCGTGAGTCGCGCGGAGAGGAACCCATCGTTCTCCTTGATGACGTGTTCGCGGAACTCGACGAAGGGCGTAGTGAGCGGGTCCTGGATCTGATGGAGCGGGAGGAGACGGGGCAGGTGGTACTGACGGCCCCGAAGGACGCGGACGTACGGGTACGGAGCGATTCGCTTCCCAGATGGAGGATTCGAGATGGGATGATCGCCTCGTGAGGGGGCGTGCAGGGGGGCCGGCTCGACTCGGCTCCTTGGTGGATGGGTTCCTGGAGGCACGAGGGATCAAAGATCAGGTCACGCGCCAAAGCGTGATTGAACGCTGGGACGAGTTGGTGGGACCCCACGTGGCGAGCGTTACGAGCGCGCGAGGAATTTCCGAGGCGACGCTCTTTGTGGAGGTGCGAACGAGCGCGTGGCTGATGGAGTTGAACATGATGAAGCGGGACGTGCTTCGGCGGGTCAACGACGGACTCGAGGAAGCGCCGCTCGAACGGATCGTCTTCGTGTTGGCGGAGACGGAATAGCCGAACCCAGTAGCAACTGCTCACGGAGCGGACATGGCGAAGGAAGAGAAGAAGACGACCGGCGACTACACTGCGGGTCAGATCCAGGTCCTCAAGGGCCTGGAGGCGGTTCGCAAGCGCCCGGGCATGTACATCGGTTCGACGTCGGCGCGCGGTCTTCACCACCTCGTATATGAGGTAGTGGACAACTCCATCGACGAGGCGATGGCCGGTTACTGCACCGGTGTCTCGGTCGTGATCCACGAGGACAATTCGATCACGGTCACGGACGACGGACGCGGCATTCCGGTCGACCTCCATCCGACCGAAAAAGTGCCGGGCGTCGAACTCGCCATGACCACGCTTCATGCGGGAGGGAAGTTCGACAAGGACACGTACAAGGTGTCCGGGGGATTGCACGGTGTCGGTGTCTCGGTCGTGAACGCGCTTTCCGAGTATCTCGAAGTCGAGATCCGTCGTGGTGGCAACAAGTATCACCAGCGGTACGAACGGGGGATCAAGGCCAAGGACCTCGAGGACCAAGGTACCGCCGCGGGAAGCGGCACCACGGTCCGATTCAAGCCCGATCCGGAAATCTTCACGGATTTGGTCTACAACTACGACACGCTGGCGAACAGGCTGCGCGAGCTCGCCTTTCTCAACAAAGGACTGAAGATCACGCTCGAGGACGAGCGGGAGCCTCAGGAGTCCGAAACGTTCCAGTACGAAGGTGGACTCGCGGAGTACGTCGAGTACCTTCGCGGGACCCGGCAGCCACTTCACGACAAGGTCTGTTACTTCGAGGTGTCGAAGCCGGAGGCCGAGATCGAACTGGCGCTTCAGTACGATCAGGGCTTCAGTGAGAACACGCACACGTTTGTCAACAACATCAACACTCATGAGGGCGGGACGCACCTCACCGGATTGAAGGCGGCGCTGACGCGTACGATCAACGACTACGCGCGGCGCAACAAGATCTTCAAGAAGGACGAGAGCCTCTCGGGCGACGATGTCCGTGAAGGCCTCACATGTGTCCTCAGCGTCCGGGTGATGGAGCCCCAGTTCGAGGGGCAGACCAAGACGAAGCTCGGCAACAGCGAGGTCAGGGGTGCCGTGGAGACCGCCGTCAACGAGTCTCTCGCCACCTTTCTCGATGAGAACCCGAAGGCTGCCAAGGGCATCATCGAGAAGTCGCTTCAGGCGGCGCGGGCACGTGAGGCCGCCCGTAAAGCGAGGGACCTCGCGCGAAAGAAGAGCGCATTGGAAGGAGGCGTCCTTCCGGGCAAGCTCGCCGACTGCTCGTTCTCCGATCCGACGCTGTGCGAAATCTACCTGGTCGAGGGTGACTCTGCGGGCGGTTCTGCCAAGCAGGGTCGGGATCGGTCGTACCAGGCCATCCTTCCGTTGAAGGGGAAAATTCTGAACGTCGAGCGGGCCCGGATTGACAAGATCCTCTCAAACGACGAAATCCGCGCCATCATCACGGCCATCGGAGCCGGCATTCGAGACGACTTCGACATTGGCAACGCCCGGTATCACAAGATCATCATCATGACGGATGCCGATGTGGACGGCGCGCACATCCGAACACTACTCCTCACGTTCTTCTTCCGGCAGATGCGCGACCTGGTCGAAGGCGGAATGGTCTACATCGCACAGCCGCCCCTCTACCGCGTGCAGAAGGGGAAGCAAGAGCACTACGCCTATACCGAAGTCGAGCGAAACGACGTGCTCAAGCGGATGGGCGCGAAAGACGGCGAGACCCCCAAGGGGGTGAACATCCAGCGCTACAAGGGCCTTGGAGAGATGAACCCGGACCAGCTCTGGAAGACCACGATGGATCCGGATTCTCGGACCATCCTCCAAGTGCAGATCGAAGACGCCGCCATTGCCTCGAGTCTGTTCGATCGCCTGATGGGAGACGAGGTCGAGCCCCGGCGCCAGTTCATCGAGAAGAACGCGAAGTACGTGAGGAATCTGGACATCTAGTATGTTGCGTCGTCCAGCGCACGCGGCCTACGCGCTGGATCGGTTCTTGCACGTTCGTACGAGTACGAAATCATCAGGATCGTTTCGACTCTACAGACGGAGATACCATGGACAGGGACATCGGTGACGCCCGCGACAAGAACCCGGGCGCAGGTGAGCAGGCTGGCGAGGCTGTTGGCGGCATTGGAGGCACGCTGGCTGGCGCAGCTTTGGGTTCGGCCGCCGGGCCGCTGGGCACGATCATCGGCGGGATCGCGGGTGCCGTGGGCGGATGGTGGGCCGGTGAGAAGGCCGGTCGCTCCATCGAGGACTGGGGTGACCACGAGCCCTACTACGAGGAGCACTACTCCTCCCTGGGCGAGCCAGGCGTCGCGTACGATGCCGCCAGGGTCGGCTACGGGGTCGGCCATGTGGCCGGTCGGAACCCGGACTACTCCGGAAAAAGCTTCAACGAGATCGAGGCAGACCTCCGGTCGAACTGGAAGCATGATCAGGAGTACGACGTGCTGAGGCCGTACGTCGAGACCGCCTACGGCCGCACCTCCAGGGTGTGAGCGTGATCGGGTGCCCCGCTGAGGCTGGACCACCCCACTGAAAAAGCGGCCGTCGGGAGTGATCCCGGCGGCCGCTTCTGCCTTTTGCTCTCGTGTAACTGCCGAGGCCCCGCTCAGTCGCGCGAACCGTCGACCTGGAACGTGATCTTACAGTTGACACGGTACTTCGAGACCTTGCCGTCACGCACGTGCGCCTGGATCTCGTTCACGTAGACGTGGCGGATGTTGCGCACGGTTTCGCCAGCCTCATTCACGGCGGACTGAACCGCGTTCTCGATCGAATCGCCCTCCGCCAGTAGCTCGACCACTTTCGCCAACGACATGCAGCCTCCTCAGGATTCTGGTGTGGATTTGGGAGCGACGTCCCAGAGTGGCGCAGTAGTTGCAAGTATCGAGCCGTAGGTCGCCGCCGGTCCGAGGCCGGATGGTGGCAGACGTTTCTACGTTTTCAACTTGCAGGGAGACCCATGGGCATCTTCGATTTCTTGAAGGACTCCGGTGACGACGACGACGCACGCACCGGTCTTTCGGACGAACAGTTCAACGAGCTGAAGACCGGCAACACGGTGGCGCGCAAGATCATGGGCGCTGGTATCGAGATTCACGACATGGATGTGGACTTCGACGACGGCAGGGTTCGGATCAAGGGCCGGGTCGCGGACCAGGCCACTCGCGAGAAGGCCGTGCTCATTGCGGGTAACACCCCCGGCGTGGCATACGTGGATGATCGCCTGGAAGTCGGTGGAGGGGGCGGTACCGCAGATTTCGGTGCGACACTGTACACCGTGCAGTCGGGCGATACGCTCAGCAAGATCGCCGCGAGGCGCATGGGCGACGCAGGGGAATGGCGCCGGATCTTCGAGGCCAACCAGCCCATGTTGAAGGATCCGGACAAGATCTACCCTGGTCAGGTGCTGCGCATCCCTGGCTGAGGGAGCCAGGCACACAGGGGCTCTTTCGACCCATGTGGACGGGGTCGGCTCGCTCGGGAAGTGATCCGGCGGTCGACCCCGTCGCGTACGTATGCGCGACTTGTGCGTGTTCGCCGATGACATCCACGTCATCTTGCGGGTTGGCTCTCTGGGCCCCACCGTAGTCCGCGTAGACCTCCTGACCCAGGTCCCGCTGACTACGGGGTGGACGCGTGAAGAGAGTCCTGAAGCTGTTCTTGGCGCTAGTCGTTCTCGTGGGCGTCACCGCCGGAGGTGGACTGACGTGGGCATCGGGTAAGTCCGCCGATCTGCGGAGCCGCTCGATCGCGGTCCACAAGACGGATTTCCCTATTCCGTTCGCGTTGGATGAGACGGAAGTGGCGGCACTGGGCTTTACGCCGGAGCAGTCCGATTCGGCCGCCACGGCTCGGGCGATCGAGCGGGGTCGTCATCTCGCGGAGTCGCGCTTTGCGTGTACGGTCTGCCACGGTTCGGACTTCAGCGGCGGCGTGATGGTCGACGTACCCATCATGGGCCGGATTCTGGGCCCGAACCTCACGACGGGTCAGGGGAGTCGTACGCTGAACTACACGCCGGGCGATTGGGATCGGATCGTTCGCCACGGTGTCCTGCCGGACAACAGGCCCGCGGCGATGCCGTCGGAGGATTTCCAACGGATGTCGGATCAGGAACTCTCGGATCTGATCGTCTACATCCGCTCGCTTCCCCCGGTCGACAACGAGGTGCCTCCGGTCACTCTGGGGCCGCTGGGGACCTTCCTGGTGGCTACAGGAAAGCTTCCCCTGTCAGCGGATATCATCGGGGATCATCTGACGGATCACAGGGCCGAGCCGCCCCCTTCGGAGGTCAGCGTCGGATTCGGGCGCCATGTGGCGGGCGTGTGCGTGGGGTGTCACCGTGCCGATCTCTCGGGTGGGCCGATCGTATCCGGCGATCCGTCCTGGCCACCGGCGGCGAACCTGACGCCTCACGCCGACGGCCTTGGCGACTGGACGTATTACGACTTCGTGAAGGCGCTTCGAGAGGGTGTTCGTCCCGATGGCACGCCCATGGCCGTGCCTATGTCGGACCTGACCGCGTACACGCGAAACATGACCGACCTCGAGATGGAAGCGGTCTGGGCCTTCCTTCGGTCGGTGCCCCCGCTGCCCAGTGGTGCGTAGAGGGGTGGCGGTCGGGACACCGGCTCTCTCGCGGACCCCAGCCGGGACGTGGTTCGGGACTCGGCAGGCCTCAGTCGCTCGACACCATCTCGGCCGCATCGATGAGGAGGGTGTTGTCCCTCCTCGCGGCGGCTCGGCGAAGCGATGGGGTGAATCCCGCGCCCCCGAAGAGGATGCGCAGGCGGACCTCCCTTCCGAACCCGTACCGGGTGTTGCGGATCTCGCGATCGAGATGGTCCAGGGCGGACGTGTCGAGACGCTCGACCCAACCGGTGCGACCGTAGAATGGTTGGCCAGACCGAAGGACGCCGGCCACCGGAATGTCGAACGACGTCCCCCAAAGGCTGCCCGTCTCTCGCGCGTTGGCCCCGAGGGACGCGATCGCGTCGGATCGCATGAAATCGCGGCACACGCCGCGAAAGATCTCGTGAGAGTGAACGGACACCCCGTCGCGTACGACTTCGAATAATCGCCTCGCCTGGTTCGGGTGGTCCGCGTCCGGACCGCTCGGGAAGAGGAACCGGAACCAGAACGCGTGGAACGCATCACGGATGCGGTATCGACGGGCACGCGACGTCGGCGGATGATCGAGAGACCTCCGGGTCTCGATGACACCCATTTCGCTCAATCTCTTGATGTACGGCGCGAGTTGGCCGCTCGCCGAGAGGTCGGACACCGACTGATGCACGGTGGACCAATCGGCCTCACCGAGCGAGAGCCGGGCCAGCACCGCTGCGTACCGGGAGGGAGTCTGGAACGAACGCTCGAGCATGGCGAGCCCTGCATCGGCAAGCGGGGCACCGCGCTCCAGCAGGAGACGCCTGAGGTTCGTGGTCCAGGTGGCGGAGGGGTCGAGCATTCGGAGGCGGGTTGGGTACCCCCCGAACACGGTGTACGCCTGGACGATCTCGGTTGGACTGCCGCGCGGAAGGAAATGCGTCGCGGCCGTCAGGCCCAGGGGGCCCAGGCGTAGATGCAAGGCGGGAGCGCGCCCCGACTCCGGGAGCAGAGGCGCTGGTCCCACGATCACCACGTGAAGTGCGCCACCCGCTCGGTCCACGCGCTCGAGGGCCTGGCGAAGAGGCTGCTCCAGACGGGCTCGTGACTGACGCAAACGGTGCGCATCGTCCACGACGAGCACGCGTCGATCGCCTGGGCGGGTTATGATCGCTCTGAACACTTTCTCCCAGGTGCGCGGACGGTCGGGTTCCGACTCTCCGGATCTTGCGGCCCACGTCGCGACGTCCCGACCGAGGTGGTCAATCTGATCGGGTTCCGGTAGAGGTGGCGCGACCGTGACGATCGAGTCGTACCCCTCAGCGGCCCTCCGAACGAGCGCGCTCTTCCCGATCCCCGCAGGTCCACTCACCGCGACGACGGATGACGCCGGACGATCGAGAGCCCGACGAAGGTCGCCGAGTTCGCTGGACCGGCCAATGAAGGTTTCCCACCGTCGCGGTGATGGTGCCAATCGCCCCCCCTTTGTCGACCGTACCGTGCCGCATGAGTCTTAACTAATAAATGATTAGCGTAATGAAATTTAGGCAATAATGGGAGGTGGAGGCCTTGAGCGGGACAGCACGACCGTCGAGCTTCCAGCAACGAAACGCCCACCTCGTCCGGAGTACAGCAGATGTCCGTCCTGGCCCCTCGATTCGATTCCCTGGCCGCAGCGCGCTATGGGTCCCCCGACGCGACGGACGCGTCGTCCGCCTCGACCCGAATCGATCTCCAGAAGGTCTTCGGGGAGAACGTATTCGGCCTGACGCAGATGAAGGCCCGGCTACCGAAGGGTGTCTACCGGACCCTGCTGAGCACGCTCCAGGATGGGAGTCCGCTCAACCCCGGCGTGGCGGAGGCCGTCGCGGTGTCCATGCGCGAATGGGCCATGGAGAGAGGTGCGACCCACTTCACGCACTGGTTCCAGCCACTGACTGGCGCCACGGCGGAAAAGCATGACTCCTTCCTGAAGCCGACCGGCGACGGGCGCGCCATTACCGAATTCAGCGGGAGCGCCCTCGTGCAGGGGGAGCCCGACGCATCTTCGTTTCCGTCCGGCGGGTTGCGCGCGACCTTCGAGGCCCGCGGCTACACCGCGTGGGATCCGACCTCGCCGGCGTTCTTGATTGAAGGACCGGGAGGCGCCTACCTGTGCATTCCCACGGCGTTCGCTTCGTGGGCCGGCGACGCGCTGGACAAGAAGACCCCTCTCCTCCGGTCGATCCACGCCCTGGACACGCAAGCCCGGAGGGCCCTCGGTCTCTTAGGCGGTGAGGTGAAGCCGGTCCGTGCCACGCTCGGCGCCGAGCAGGAGTTCTTCCTCGTCGACCAGGAGTTCTTCTACCGCCGACCGGACCTCATGACGGCTGGCCGGACGGTTTTCGGGACCAAGCCACCGAAGGGCCAGGAGATGGACGACCACTATTTCGGGTCGATCCCTCCGCGGGTCCTCGAGTACATGAACGAGGTCGAACTGGAGCTGTACAAGCTCGGCGTGCCCGTGACCACTCGACACAACGAGGTCGCGCCGGGACAGTTCGAGATGGCTCCAATCTATGAAGACGCCAACACGGCGGCCGACCACCAGCAGCTCACGATGTCCACTCTGCGTCGGGTCGCGCGGAAATATGGCCTGGTCTGTCTCCTCCACGAGAAGCCGTTCCAGGGGGTCAACGGAAGCGGGAAGCACCTGAACTGGTCGTTCGGCACGGACGACCACAACATGCTTGAGCCCGGGGACACGCCGCACGACAATATGAAGTTCCTGTTCTTCAGCTCGGCGGTTCTTCGGGCCGTCGCGCGTCACCAGGACCTCTTGCGGGTCGCCGTCGCCCACGCCGGGAACGACCACCGTCTCGGGGCCAACGAGGCGCCGCCGGCCATCATGTCGGCGTTCTTGGGGGACCAGCTCCAGGACATCTTCGAGCAGTTGGCGGAGGCGGGCGAGGCCAAGCGGTCGAAGGAGTCCGGTCTGATGGGTCTGGGCGTCGACATCCTGCCGACGCTTCCGAAGCACGCTGGCGATCGAAACCGGACCTCGCCCTTCGCTTTCACGGGCAACAAGTGGGAGTTCCGTGCCCTCGGGTCGTCGCAGAGCATCTCGTTCCCAGCCACCGTCCTGAATACGATCGTGGCGGAGGCTATCGACGAGCTCTGCGATACGCTGGAGAAGGAGTTGGAGGGAGGGGACGACCTGGATACGGCGCTGCAGCGTCTGTTGGGCCGGGAGATCCACAAGTTCAAGCACGTCATCTTCAACGGTGACAACTACAGCGATGAGTGGGTGGAGGAGGCGGAGCGGCGCGGGCTGCTGAACCTCCGCAACACCATGGACGCGCTCCCGTACCTCGTCAGTGACAAGAACAAAGCGCTCTTCGAGAAGTACGGCGTGCTGAGCCACCGGGAACTTGAGTCCCGCTACGAGATCTACGTCGAGCAGTACTTCATGACGATCAACATCGAGGGAGAAGGAGGTCAGCATATGGCGCAGACGATGATCCTTCCTGCGGCAGCTCGATACCTCTCGGAACTCCTGAACACTGCCGAGCGCGCGGACGATCTCGGGATGAAGACCGACGGGATCATGCAGACGGCTCGGAGGGTCAACGACCTCGTGGACCAACTCGTCGAGAGGCTCGATGTCCTTGCCGAGCAGAACCAGGAGCTCGGCGGAGACGATGTGGTCTCGAAGGCGACGCATATGAGGGAGAACATCATCCCGGCTCTCACGGCGGTCCGAGACGTCGTCGACCGTTTGGAGCGCTCGGTCCCGGATGACCTGTGGCCGGTTCCCAACTACCGGGACATGCTCTTCGTGAAGTAGACGTGCCTGGGGAGGTTCCCCTACCCAGAGGCTTGGGGGGGGCGGTCGGCGTCGTACCGGCCGCCCCCTTCCTGTCAGTACCGGTTCGTCAGGGCTTCTCCGCGAGTTCGCCATCGGACCAACGGGCGACCGGGAACACCAGATAGGTGAAGACGGGACCGAGGACGCTGACGCTGCCGAGCCCGCCTTCCGGGAGCGCGAGCGCCTCCTCCGAAAACGACGGGTGGTAGATCATGACGTGCGGCTTCCAATGGCCCACCGCCGGACCTTCCGGTGTCGCGTGCAGGCGCTGGCCGCGCGAAAGCATGTAGCTCACCACCGGTCGTGACGGCGGCGTGAGGATGCCGGTCCGATACTCGTCTTCCACCTGCGCCACGGCGTCGCGGTAGGACCGCCCTTTGGCGCGCAACTCCTCTTGCCGATGGACGCCCGGCACAATCGTACGCGTACCTTCCGGGTCGTAGCACTGGGGCGCCAGGCTCTCGGGGTGGTCACGCTCGACCATACACGTCCACCCGTTTGTGCCCTCCGCATGGAGCGTGTACCCGGAAGGCGTGAGCACCCAAACCGTGGCATGGTCCCCGATGTCGGGAGTCGCGGCCGACCGCGCGAGGGCGGCTTCTTCCACGGCCGGACGAATCGGCAGCCGTGAGTGTTGCGCGCGCGCCGCTGCCGGCGTTACGACGAAGTACGATAAAGCCAGTACTACCGTGGGGCGGATCATGATCGTGCTCCTACCGAGAGGCGACGACTCGAGTGCAGTCGTCCACTGACGATCGGCCCGACCGGAAATCGACGAGCCGATCAGCCGTCAGCCCAGCTTCCGCTCCCGTGGCTCGCTCAACCAGCCCTGCGCTTCGTCCACCGACCAGAAGATCTTGAAGGTGGGGAGGTCCGTCCCGGTCAGCCCCTGGGCCATCCGCGCCATCCCGTACCCCGCCGGATTTCCCACCACCGCCGCGACCCGGCACGAACGAAAGTGCTCAGCGTGCGCCCGGAAGAAGGTCACCGCCCTCCGTAGGTCCGGAGCCTCGATGGGCTCCGCCGTGCTCGCGTCGATCAGGATATCGAACCCGTCCGAAAAGTCCCGATGGTCGATGAGTTCCGCGAGCATGAGCTCCCACTCCCCACTCCTCCGCGCGCCCTCTATGCGGATCTCCACCTGTTGGCGGTGGACGTCGATGTGGAGGCTGAAGCTCATGGTTCTCGGGGAGGCGAGCGCGATCTCTTCGGGAAGGGAAGCTAACTCGCCCGAATCATCCCTTCCACCCGACCGTCACCCCCCGCCTTCTCGTGCGGGGTCGCCAGGGGTCGCGAAGAAGACCAGAACCGAGAGATCCTCCGCGATGTCCACGAAGCGATGATCCTTCTCTTTGGCCACGAAAATCACGGATCCGGGGCCGGCGTCCGTCCGATCACCGTCGACCAACAGCGTCGCCCGACCCGAGAGCACGTAGTAGACCTCATCGGCGTCGTGCGGGCGCTGGAGGTCCTCTCCTCCGGCTTCGATCTCGTAGAGGCCGGCGAACAGGTCGGGCGATCGGATGAATTCTTGCCAGGGTCGTCCGTGCTCTGAGCGCATCTCCCGGATCTGATCGACTTCGAAGGCCTGCCAGGACGGGGCCTCCTGGCCCGTTTCGGGGGTTGCCGAGGGCATTGCAGGCTCCTTCCCGCTTGGAGCGAGCAGAAGAAGAGGAAGAGCGAGGCCAGCGAGGCGGGCTGGGAGCTTCATGACGATTCCGTTGTTGGGTGTACCGGCGGTGGTCGGCGACCGAAGCGCGTCGGACGCGCAGTCGACGAGACCATCATCGAGACCATCATGAAGTACGTCCCCGAGGCTCCCTGGTTTCGTCGACCACGCTCCCGCCCCGGCGCCCATCATTCTATGTTGCCGCATGCCGCCCAACCCGTCCGACGCGCGCCTCCAGCAATCTCTGGCACGGCTGGCCCGCGAGCACCCTCTCGAGAGGAAGCTGCTCGTGGCGCCGAGTTTCGGGGCGGGGAGGGAGGTGCTCCGGCGTGTGGCCCTCGCCGGCAAGGGCTGGATCGGCATCGACGTCGCGACCCCACGGCCCCTTGCGGCTCGGGTGGCGCGCACCCGGCTGCTCGACCTCGGACTGACGGCCCTTGACTCCTTTGACCGGCAGGCCCTGATCGATGAGGCGTTGGACGCGGCCCTCTCGGCCGGCTTCGATGACGCGGGACTTGGCGACCTGGCAGAAGGGGTCGGCTTCAGGGAGGCGGTCCACAACGCCGTGGACGCCCTGCGGCTCGCCGACATCTCTCCCCGTCGAATTCGCCAATCCCGCATACGCGATGCGCGGAAGCGTCGCTTCGTGGCCCGGGTTCTCGAGCGCTACGAGGGCCTCCTGAGGGACCGCCGAAGAGCGGACGCGGCCACCGTGCTGGCACTCGCGATCGAGACCCTCGATGGCGGAGAGCCAGCGATGCTCGGCCAGGGCGTCGAGGTGGTCGCCTTGCTTCCGGGCCTCGAGACGCGGGGCCTCACCGGTCGGTTGATCGAACGACTGGTCAGTCTGGGAGCCGTGAGCCTTCCGACCGATCCGGTTTACGGAATCGAGCCGGTAGCCGGTCGACTGTGGACCGCCGCGGAAGCGACGATCGACCTGTCATACCTCCACGCCCCTGGCTCGGTCGAGGGCCAGGCCGTCGCCGTGCCGATCGACCTGTTCGCGGCGGCCTCTCCGACGGAGGAACTCCGCGAGGTTCTCCGGAGGGCGGCTGAGCGGGGGCTGCGGTGGGATCAGGTCGAGATCGTCGCACCGGACGCACGCACGTATGGGTCGGCGCTACACGCGCTCGCCAGCCAGTTGGGGGTTCCCGTCACCTACGCGGCGGGCCTTCCTCTCGAGCGAACGAGGGCGGGCCGGGTGGTGCACGCCTATCTCGACTGGGTGGCGGAAGGCTTCCAGGCGCATGTGATTCGGCGCCTTCTGGAGGCCGGAGATCTCCGGCCGGGGACGCGGTCGAAGACCTCGTTCTCATCGGCTGATCTGGCCCGGCGGTTCCGCTCTCTACGGGTCGGGTGGGGTCGTCTCCGTTACCGCACACAGGTCCGGAAGGCCTTGGCCGCCGCCCAGGTGCAGGAGCCCCGGCCGTGGGACACGCCCGAGACGCTCGATCGCAGAAGGGGTGAAGAGCGGGACGAGTTGAAGGCGCTCCGTTCGATTCTGTTTCCGGCGCTGAAGGCGACGCCCTCCGTGCCGGACCACATGGGCGAAGGGGGTGAACCGGTGTCACCCGGAGAGCTCGCACGGGGCCTCTCGGCCTTTCTTCGGCGGGTGCCCCGTGGGACCGGTCCGGACGCGTCCGCCCTCGATGCCGTCAACGCGCGTCTGGAACGCATTGAGACGACCCTCCGGCGAAAGACGACATTCGACGCGGCCATCACCATCCTCCGTCGCCATCTGGACATCACGGTGCGTGCACCCGCCACCGCCCCGAAGAGCGCGGATGATCTCGGTGCGCCGTTCCGATCGGAGGGCGGGCACCTTCACCTCGCCGATCTGGCGCACGGCGGCCTGTCGGGAAGGGCCGCGATCTTCGTGGTCGGCGTCGATGCGGAGCGGGTGCCGGGTGCCGGTCGACAGGATCCGGTGCTCCTGGATGCGGACAGGATGGCGCTTGGCGGGGACCTGCCGACGTCGACGGACCGACTCCGCGAGAGAGTGTTCGAGTTCGCCGCGTTCATGGCGCGGATCCGTGGATCTGTCACGCTGAGCTACAGCGCCTGGAGCGGTGTGGACGCGCGGACCGTGGCGCCCAGCCCCGCCCTACTCCAGGCCCTCCGTCTCGCCGAGCGCAATCCGCTCCTCGACTACGAGGCCTTACACCGGCGGCTGGGGCGTGTGGCGTCGCCCCTGCCAGCGCATGATCGAGCGGCTCTGGACCAGCAGGACGTATGGATGCTGGCCCTCGGACGCGGTGGATCCCTCGCGAACGGACTCGAGTCCGTGTTGGAGGCATACTCCTCTCTGGCAAAGGGGACGGTGGCCCGCCGCGAAAGAAGGCAAGGCGTGCCCGGCCCCCACCACGGGATCTTGGAGCCACGACCGGATGCCTTCGACCCCCGCCGCAATGAGGGCGTCGTGCTTTCGGCGAGTCGCCTCGAGGACCTCGGCGCGTGTCCGCTCCGGTACTTCTATAAGAAGATCCTACGTCTCTATCCCCCGGATGACGTCCGATTGGATCCGGATCGGTGGCTCGATCCTCTCGCACGGGGCCGGCTCCTGCACGAGGTGTATGAGAGCACGCTCCGGACGGCCAAGGAAAGGGGCGTAAAGGTGGGCGACTCACGCTTCGAGGCCTTGGCTCTGGAGGTGCTGGAGACGTATGCCTCGGCGGCCAGGCTGGAGATCCCGTCGCCGGGAGAGGGTGTCCTCCGCCGCGAGTTGGCCTGGCTCGGGGAAGATGTGCGTTCCTTCGTCCGGTTGTCGCGCGAGCACGGCGGCGCGTGGGCCGCGCTCGAGTTGTCGTTCGGGCGCCAGAACGATCCACCCATGCCTCTGGAGATCGAGGGAGGCACGGTGCGCCTGAGTGGGGCCATCGATCGAGTGGACGAGAATCTGGCGGGGCTTCACGTGATCGACTACAAGACGGGCGTGCCCAGGAACTTCAGTCCGAAGGAAGGCACGTTCTTCGGCGGCCGTCGGCTCCAGCACGGGCTGTACGCGCACGTGGCGGAGTCGAGGCTCGGCCGGGAAGTGGTCAGCGGCGAATACCACTTCCCCACGCGCCGCGGAGAGAACTCGGTCTTTCGGTTTTCGCGTCTCGAACTGGCGTCCGTGGGCGCGCTCATTGCACACCTTCTCGACGGGGTCGCGGCCGCCTACTTCGTCCCGACGAACGACGAGAACGACTGCCGTTTCTGCGATTTCGGCGAGATCTGCCGGGTTCGTACCGGCGCCTGGGGTACCATCGACTCACCATTCGCGCGTTGGTCGCAGGAGCATCTGAACGCCGGCCTGCACCCACAGTTCACGTACCTCCGCGCCGCTCGGACGTTCGAGAGCTGAATCCGCCGGACTCGGTGTCCTTTCCCGGCGTTCTGGGGTACACTTTCGGCCATGACCCCCTTCGCGATCCGGCTCTTCGGTGAGTTGGAAATGAGCCGCAGTGGCACGGCGCTCCTCCCTCCGTCGTCACGGTCCGCGCGGCACCTGTTCGCGTTCCTTCTCGTCAACCGCGGTCACCCTGTGGCCCGGGACAAACTATCCGGGACTCTGTGGGGCGATGGCAGCCAGGATCAGGCGCGCAAGGCGCTCCGTAACAGCCTCTGGCGGATCCGCACGCTGTTGGCGGAGCTGGGCGAGGAGGGTCGGATCCGGGCAGATCGGGACCACGTTCATCTCGCTCCCGGCGACGACTGGTGGGTGGACGTCTGGGCGTTCGAGAATGAGTTGGCCGGAATGTTGGAGTCGGGTGTGGAGATCCGTGACGCCGCGCACGCGGCACGGGTCGGGGAAGCCGTGGACCTGCACCGCCGCCCCTTTCTCGAAGGCGAGGAGCCGTTCTGGTGCGAGACCCAACGAGCTCGACTTCGGATGACATGGCTGGCGGGCCTCGAGCGGCTGGTCGCGTGGGAGCGGGCGCGGGAAGAGTGGTCCGCCGCACTACTCCGGGCTCACACGGCGTTGCGCGCCGACCCGTTGCGGGAGCCGATGCACCGGGAAGTGATGTTCTGCCACAACGCGCGTGGAGACCGGCCGTCCGCGCTCGCTCAGTTCGAGCGCCTCAGCGAGGTCCTTCGCGACGAGCTGGGGATCGCGCCCATGGCCGAGACCCGCGAACTCCGGCATCGGATTCTGACGGGGATGCTGGTGCCCGATCCACACGCGCTCACGGACGGAGACGTCCGGCCCGAGAGTGGGTAGAGGCTCGCCCCGATGCCGCTCACACTAACGGCCTTCGAGCGGCATCTGCTCGCCGGGGGCGACTGCGAAGCCCGCGCTCTGGCCATGCGCATATTGGTTGCGGCGGCCGAGATGCTGGGGGCGAACGAGCTCGTCGAGATCGCGTCCGCCCACGTGGACGGATGTCTCTACCACGGAGACGGCGGTGTCGAGTTTGCGGAGCGCCTCGTCGCCGGTGGGGGGAAGGTGGCGGTCTCGACCACCCTGAACGTTGGGGCGCTGGATCTGCTTCACCCGGAACGGGTGCGCAGCGGCTCCCATGCGCGTTTCATGGCCCGGCGGCAGATGGAGGCGTACCGTTCGCTCGGGTGCACTCCGACCTGGACCTGCGCGCCATACCAGGCGGGACACCGACCGGCGTTCGGGGAGCAGGTGGCGTGGGGAGAGAGCAATGCCATCGCCTTCTGCAACTCCGTCCTCGGTGCCCGCACGGAACGGTACGGCGACTTCCTGGACGCGTGCTGTGCCGTGACGGCGCGCGCGCCCCTGTATGGACTGCACACCTCCGAGGCCCGCAGAGCGACCGTGGTGATCGATGCATCGCGGGTTCCTCCAGACCTCGCGGCCCGTGACGTCTTCTATGCGGTCCTGGGCACGTGGCTGGGACGGGCTCTGGGCGAGGGCGAGATCGGAGTGATCGGCGGGCTCGACGCCCATCCGACGGAGGATCAATTGAAGGCGCTGGGCGCCGCGGCCGCCTCGTCGGGCGCAGTGGCGCTCTTCCACGTGGCCGGTGTGACTCCTGAGGCGCCCACGGTCGAAGACGCTTTGGGCCACCAGCCCGCCGGGAGACGCCTCGTGCTGACGGGACTGGACCTGAGCGCGGCGGCCGACCGACTCACCACGGCCGTGCCCGGGTCAGGCGCCTCCCTCGTGCTCGATGCCGTTGCCGTCGGCTCACCGCACTTCTCCGTGCAGGAGTTCGACCGGCTGGTCTCGCTCCTCGACGGTATCCGTTTCCGTGTGCCGTTCTACGCCTGCACGGGGCGGGGTGTCCTCGAACAGCTCGAGCGGACGGGCCAGCGCGAGGCGCTCGAGCGCGCCGGGGTCGTCCTGATCGTGGACACCTGTGTCGTCGTAACGCCGATCCTACCGGTGGGGGGAGGGGTGCTCATGACGTGTTCCGGGAAGTTCGCCCACTACGGGCCGGCCACGACCGGGTTCGAGACGGTGTTCGGGAGTCTGGAGGACTGTGTCCGATCGGCCGCCGAGGGCAGGGTGGTGCGCGCCGAGGGCGTGTGGTCGTGGTGACGGGCCGCGCGTTGGTCCTGGCGCCCCCCGCGGTCGGACCTCTCTTGATGCTCCAGGCCCCGCTCAGTTTCTGGGGCGGCGTGGACGCGGCGACCGGGCGGATCTCCGACCCCCGGCACCCCGACTTCGGTCGCTCGATTACGGGTGTGGTGCTCGCGCTCCCGTCGGCGATCGGTTCGTCGTCGTCGAGCGCGATCATGCTCGAGTTGCTGCGCGAGGGGACGGCGCCGGTCGCCCTTCTCATGGGAACGGCGGACGCCATCCTCGCGCTGGGCGTGGTGGTGGGTCGGGAACTCGACCAGGATGCGATCCCCGTCCTGGAGGTCCCGTGGCCGTTGCTCGCGGCCGTACCATCGGGGACACAGGTTCGTGTGTCGGGGGCTACGGTTTCCGAGGTTACGCCGTAGGGAAGCCGTGCATGGTCGAGGCTTGCTAAGTGTGGGGTTACGAAAGTGTCTCGGCCATTCGAGAGGACCACGCTTCGCGCGGTGCCCGCATCCGGCCCTGGGTCGTTGCTCCTCGACCCACGCCTTCGGCGCGGGTACCCCAGAGCGCTGCTATTCCTCGGGGGTACCCGGGTCCGCAGGACCTGGGTCGCGCCTCGACCCTCTCGGTGGCTCGCGAACTTTCGCAACACCACTTCTAGATCGAGACGTACTTGTCGGTCACGTCCGTTTCGGCCGGTCCGGACAGAAGGCGGAACTCGTCCTGCCGCATCAACGGGTCGTCGCGCATCTCCAGCCCCAGATTCGTCCGCTTGCGGAGGCGCTTGAGGAAATCCGGCTCCTCTTCGATGACCTGGAGCGCCACCTCGGGGTGGACCCGGATGATCAGGCTCTTCTCGGCCTTTCCTCCGGCGACCCGGCGGAGCGACCGCTCGATGCGCCGCACGACAGTCGCGGGAGTGTAGACCCGGCCCGCTCCGCCGCACGATCCGCACTCCTCCGTGAGGGACTGGAACAGGGACGGACGGACACGCTGCCGAGTCATCTCCAGGAGACCCAGGCTCGACACTTCAGAAGCCTTCGTGCGCGCCCGGTCCCGCCCCAGGTGGCTACGAAGCTCGTGCAGAACCTTGTCTCGGTTGGCCTGTGACTCCATGTCGATGAAGTCGACGACGATGATACCGCCGATGTCACGCAGCCTGAGCTGCTTCGCGATTTCGCGCGCAGCGTCCAGATTCGTCCGGAGGATCGTCTCTTCGGGGTCCTTTTTCCCCTTCCCCGTGAACCGGCCGGTGTTCACGTCGATGGACACGAGGGCCTCCGTCGGCTCAATCACCACGTGACCGCCCGACTTGAGTACGACCTTGGGCTTGAACGCCTGCTGGATCTCCTCGTCGACATCGTGTTTGTCGAAGAGAGGAACGTCCCCGGCATGAAAGTGGACCCGGTCCATCAGAGACGGATCGACGCTCTCGACGTACGCCTTCACCTCGTCGTACACCGCCCGATTGTCGATCCGGAGCGCATCGAACTTGTCGCTGAACAGGTCGCGAATGACGCCGCTGATCAGCTTGGCCTCGCGTTGGATCAACGCGGGCGCCCGCGCTCCTTTCCGCTTATCGTCGATCTTCTTCCACGCCTCGTGGAGACGGTCGAACTCGCCCTTCAGGCGCTCTTTGGTGACCTCTTCGCTGACAGTGCGCACGATGATGCCGCCGGAATTTTTGGGCAGCATCTCCTTGGCCATCCTCCGGAGCCGACTCCGCTGCTCGCGGCCCTCGATCTTCCGGCTGATGCCTACGTGCGACGAATCGGGCATGTACACGAGGAAACGGCCGGCCAACGAGATCTGCGCCGTGAGCCGGGGGCCCTTGGTGCTGATCGGCTCCTTCGTAACCTGGACCAGGACCTCCTGACCCTTGCGGATGTGCTCCTGGATCGGCGGGTACTTCTTCGAACGCCGCCCCCGCCCCCCACCGTTGCCATTGTCGTCGTCGTCGAGGTCCTCCTCGTCGAAGTTCACATCCGACACATGAAGGAAGCCCGCCTTGTCGGTACCGATGTCGACAAAGGCCGCCTGGATGCCGGGGAGGACCGCCTCCACCCGACCGAGATAGATGTCTCCGACCAGACGATTCTGGTCCGGACGGTCGAGCATCAGCTCCACCAACTGATCGTCTTCCATGAGCGCGACCCACGACTCCTGGGGCGTGGCGCTCACGAGGATTTCCCTCTTCAACTTGTTGTTCTCCAATCCGGATCGAGACAGGGCACTCCTGACGCTACGGTTCGCCGGCCCCGGTCACGAGAAACCCCCAGCAGGGGTCACCCTCGTGCACCGGCGAACCGCGAACGGCCGCGGGTCTGAGGAGCGTGAAGTAACGGCCACACTGCCGTGGCCCTCCTCCCGTCTCGAACGTCAGCTACTAGATGCGCCGACCGCCTCTCGAGCAGTCGGCGCCGGGGTGTTCATGGCAGGATCGGCCAACACCTCCGTCAACACGTGACGGGCGATGACCAATCGCTGGATCTCACTGGTTCCTTCTCCAATCTCACAGATCTTGGCGTCACGCATCATGCGCTCCACCGGGTACTCGCTGGTATATCCCGCGCCGCCCATCGCCTGGATCGCGCCGAGCGTGGCCTTCATCGCCAACTCGGAGCAGAAGAGTTTGGCCATCGCGGCCTCCTTCGCGTACGGGCGCCCGGAGTCCTTGAGCCAGGCGGCATGGTAGGTCAGGTGCCGGCCCGCTTCGATTTCCGTGGCCAGGTCGGCCAGGCTGAACTGGACCTGCTGGAAGTCCCAGATCCGCTGACCGAACTGCTCTCGTTCGTTCGCGTAGCGGACCGCCGCTTCCCAGGCCCCGTGGGCCAGCCCGAGCGACAGCGCGGCCACTCCGATGCGGCCCGCGTCCAACGTCTTCATGAAGTTGACGAAGCCGGCTCCCTCTTCACCGACGCGCTGGGAGGCCGGTACCATCGCGTCCTCCATCAGCAACTCACGGGTGTCGGACGCCCGCCACCCCATCTTGTCTTCCTTCTTTCCCGCCCGGAATCCATCCGTGTACGGAAGGTCGCCGGCGTGTCCAAATCCGATGCGCTCGGCCACGTCGATGTCGACGGTGGGTTTGCACATGATGAAGCTGGAGATGCCGCGCGAGCCCGCCTCGGGGTCTGTGACCGCCGTCACCACGAAGATCTCGCCGACCCCGGCATGGGTGATGAAGATCTTCGAGCCATTGATTCGGTAGTGGTCGCCGTCGCGCACCGCCCGCGTGCGCGTTCCGGACGCATCCGAACCGGCGCCCGGCTCGGTCAGCCCGAAGCCGCCCAGGACTTCACCCCCCGCCAGCTTCGGGAGAAACTCCCGCTTCTGATCGTCCGTCCCGAACGCCAGGATCGGGGACGTGCCGAGCGTGGTGTGAGCCGAAACGGTGATCGAATGGCTGGCGTCGAACTTCGCGAGCTCCTCGACCACGAGGATGTAGCTCATGTAGTCGAGCCCCAGGCCGCCGTACTCACGCGGTACCGGAACGCCGAGGAGGCCCATGTCCGCCATGGCCTTCACGTTCTCCCAGGGAAATTCAGAGCGTTCGTCGAGGTCGCGAGCCACTGGCTCGATGTGCTCCTGGGCGAAGCGACGAACCCGTTCCTGCAGGCGGATCTGGTCCTCGTTGAGGTAGCGTTCCATGTAAGGTCGAACTCGTCAGCGTGGGATGGAGGCCGGCGCACAACGGTCGCACGACCCGCACTAGGCCGGGGCGACCTCACCAAAATAGCCAAGAAGGGCGCGTCGGCGGCACCCGCGCCCCGACGCGTAGCGGCGGACCGCCTCGAGCTTCTTCCGCGCGGACCGTCGAAGAGCCCGGGCGACGCTCAGGTCCCCCCGCGCCCGAACTCGGACTCGGTGATGAGACCCTTGTGCAGGTTCGCCTGTTCCCGCGCCGGTTTCCGTCCCCTCCAGGTACAGCCGCACGACATCGCACCGAGCCAGCGCCTCCAGAGCGGGAAACACTTGCTCCGGCAACGCCCGCCGCCCGAGCCAGCGGACGTGTCGATCGGGCTCGACGTCGACGAATCCGTCGGGTCGGCGCTGCTGCGGAGGGCTCGGAAGAGGCGGGTGAGGCCCCCGCGCTCGGTAGTACGCCTCGAGCGTGCCGGGAAGCTGAACGTGCGCCGCCACCCGAACGTCCGGCTTATCGATTCCCATGCCGAACGGATGTGTTACCAACTTGCCACGTCACTCTGAGAGGACAGAAACCGCAAACTCCGCCACCGTACAAGAGTCATCCCTCCACTCTGGGCGAATGGATCCGCAAGCAGCGGATCCTCACAGCACGAACTTCTCTTGGTCCGAACTCCGTCCGGGTATCGCTGCCCGCACGGCAACTTCGCCGTTGGAAGCCCCAGCACCGACAGTCACCACACCCGCGGTCGCGCGGCAGATATGTATTCCGCGGATCACGGGGACGAAATTGGACGGAGGTGGAGTTCGACCGCCTCAGGACGGCTGCAGACGCCACAAGTCCCGCCGCGCTAGAATCCTTCTTGTGGACTGATTACGCGGATCGCCATTACCACGCCGCCTGGTAGTAAGGAGCTTCACATGCGTATCCATTCGGCAGTGCGACTGATCATCTTATCAGCGCTACTGGTAGCCACATCGTTCGGGCGAGTGGAGGGGCAGGTCGCACGAATCGACCAAGAACAGCAAGCCCGATGGGCGGAGCGACTCCGCAGCCCTGACGCCGCCGAACGAAAGCAGGCGTTCTATGAAAGCCTGGGCATTCCTCACGACGAGGTACTGCCAATACTCTCGCGAGCCCTCACGCGACTGCTCGAGGACTTGAACGTGGTTGTGGCCGAGGCCATTTCCATGGGTGAAACGCTTTACCCCCGTGAGGACCCGGACTTCGTAGCTGCCGTCTCACGGCGGGTGGCTGAGATCCGCGACCCCAACGCTGTCGGAGCTTTGGCGCGAGCCATGCACGGTGGATGGCTCGCGTCGGAGGCCTTGGCTTCTTTCGGCCCGGCGGCTATACCACCGGTGGTGGCGGTTGTAGAGGATCGCGATAACCATCACAACCTTGTCATTCACGGTCTGAGGAGTCTTGGTCAGATCGTTGCCGCGCAGGAGGGAGCGCTACCCGCCGCTGCCCGCGCAAGTGTCCTGCGCGCGGTGACGATGCGGCTCAACGGCCAGCAATACTTCACGACACTGTGGGCGGCAATGGATCTGGCCGTACTCTTGGGCGACCCTGAGTTGCTGGACACCGTTCGGGAACTCGCCAATGACTCGAATGCAGTACGAGCTCGAGGAATTCACGATCCTGAGATCATCGCGCTGACGAGGGAGAGGGCGGCCCAACGCCTTCGTGGGGGGAGCACTCCGCCCAGGTGACGCCTGCACGCCCTCGGAGCACGACAAGGCCGATTCGCAGACTCCTGTCCCGACCGAGAGTCGCGGTGTTCGTACTTTGCGCAGGGGCGTGTGGCGACAGCTCGGATTGGGCGGTCCCGGGGCCACCAACGGAGGCCCCGGCGGATTGGTCAGCGTGGGGTGGCGATTCAGGCGGTAGCCGATATTCGTCCGCCGGTCAGATCCACAGAGGGAACGTTAGGCGGCTTCACACAGCCTGGCAAACCCGTGTCGGAAACGGCTCCTGGCCTATCCGCGGAACGGCGGCCACGCAGTTCAGGTTCGAAGTGACTCCACTGTATTGGAAAGCGAGCCTATTGCTGAGCACGCCCTACGGCGAAGTGCTCTCCCTGGACCCCGCCAACGGCGAAGTTCGGATTGGGCCTCCGACAATCCCGGCGCGGTTCACAACGCCGGCAGGCCTAGGTCCAGGACAACGACGTATTGCACGTCCACTTCATCCCGTGTTACGCCGAAGAGGTAGCCATCCCTTCCGTAGGGAGAAGCGCCCCTCAGGATGACCTTGGCGCCGAGATCCACCCTCGCCCGAAGCTCTCCCTCAGGCGAGAAGACATCCATGTAGCGACCGGTCACCGCACCAAGTTCCGGGAAGGCGCCTACCCAACCGGGTGCCAGTCGAACCAAACGGACCACCGCTGGTTTTGCCCTGGGAATGAGCCCCGGGTCCATCGGAGAAACGCCACGCAATGCAGGGTACGCAGCCAGCGCAGAGTCCCTCTCCGCAGCCGTCACCGGAACCTCCGGGACATCCACAGAGAACACCAAGGCAGTGTCGCCTTGGGCGTCCATACGCATGATCCGGTACTCGGGTCCATGTGACGACCAGCTCGACCCATCCGGTTCAAACGCCCAGACAACGGCGCTTTCGAATGGCACGACATGGTTTCCCGCAAAGGCGGTGCGCTGCGTCACCAGAGCGGGGAGCGAGTCCCTCAACTGGAGTTGGCTGTCAAACCAATATGCGCGCACCTCGCTGTCGAACCGCCGCGTGACTCGCTGACCCGGATTGAGTCCCCGATAGTCGACTTTGACATCCAAGAGGGATCCGTCGTGCGCCCAGAGCCCTGGCCAAGGCGAGAGGGTGGAGCTCCAGGGCCGTTGTACGCTTCGAACAAAGACCCCTGAAGTATCGAAGACTGTCAGGCGCTGCTGCCTCCAATCCCAAACCCACGCCATGCCGACCGCATCAAAGGTCAGTCCCTTCATATCAAGGAACTCCCCAGGCCCTTCGCCCTTCTGCCCAAAGCTTCTGAGGAACCGGCCGGCCTCATCGAAGACCCTCACCTCCTGAGCCATGCCATCTGCAACGAAGAGACGGTTGCGACTGTCGGCGACAACGAAGCTCACGTTACCGAACAATTCGGGACCGGAACCACCGCGGGACCCGAGGCGCAGTACCTCCATAGCCTGGACAACAGCCTCAGGTCCCGGCGCATCGTTCTCCACCGGCCTTGCGTCGCGGGCAGGTTCTGAGCGGCTGCAGCCTACGAACACCAACAGGGCGAACGAGGAGCGCCTGAGTCCCGCTCTATCTTTCATGGCGTGGTACCGCTCTCATCAGGGCTTTGTCGATGTGATGCCGAGGGAGTGGACTGTATTCGAAGATCCGTTCGGTCGGTGGACCGTGATCCGCCCCAGTGCATCGGTATCTCGCAGCTCGATTCGGCCGTCTTGGAGAAGCGCCAACTCCTGAGAGTTCCGGTACTGCCCGGGATCCGACCCCTCTCGGCCCACCCAGGGAAGCTCTGCACAGGGAGCACGACGTGTGCGGGACCGGGCCGGGACGGATGAAGGTGCGGAACTACCGGTGCGGAAGAGCGATTTTTCGCTCCCGATTTTCGCCGGGGAGCGGCTCGCTGATCCCGAATCGAGGTCACAGGGCGCATGTCGCCCCCGGCGGGGTGAGCAGGCGACGGACCATGTAGAGGTTGGCGAGTGCGAATAGGGTGTAGACCCGCGCTCGATTCTTGACGAGGCCTCGATAGCGAACCTTGGTGAAGCCCCACTGTCGCTTCACGACCCGATAGCCGTGTTCGCCCCGAGCACGTACCCGAGATCGGATCCGATTCCATCACAGCGGAAATTCGGCGTAAAAACTGCGCTCATGATTCCCGCTGAGTTCGGAATGTGCCGCTTGTTCATCCAGTGTTCCAGCTCGTGGACGAGGCCCTGCGTGAGCGAGATTTTGAGCGGCTGTTTGATTTAGTTCCCCGAGCTCGCCCACGAAGGGACCTCCATGGTTTCGTCAAGCGTACCCACTCGTAGTCAGGTAATTAGGCGCCAGAGTTCGACAACCTCTTCCATCAGTCCTTCGGGAGAGAAGTACACATCGGCAGCGTATAAGACTCCCCCGCCACGGCCTAGTACTCGCACCCTCAGTCGATCCGAGCCGGGGGGTGAGGTCGGCGGAGAGGCTGCCAAGGTAAATATCTTCGCGGTCTTTCCACACGAGCGCATCAGTTCGAGATCTTCCTCGCGCATCGGCGGCTCGGGCTCGCCCTCCCGGAAGATCCGGAGACCGAAGCCCAGGAACCCCAGCGGGTTGCAGCGGTTCGCCTCAATGATGTCGCCTCGTCCCCACCCAGACCGATTCGCCAGCTCCCGCCATTTCGGATGCCATACCGGATAGCGGAACTGATGCACCATGGGAATTTCCGAGGTGTTGGGTGGGAGGAGGCGGTCATCCACCAACATCGGGTCGGGCGACAGACCGTCGGCCAACATGATCTCGTCGATCGCCCTCGCCACCAACGACTCCGGTCCAGGGAGGGACTCTGGGACACTCACGCACGCGCCGGCGAGCACCCCGGCTGTGACCATTGAACATACTTGGAGACCTCCAACCGGGCGTTCTCTGCCATGAACTCGTTGGTCACGCTCGCGGTTTGCCTCAGGGAAGTCGAGGAAGACTGAATCGCTACGCTGGAGGCTCACCGCGTCGTATCGCTCCACCACTCTGCGAGCCGGCTCGACCAACCAGAGGCCGCCGGCATCATCAAAGAATGGCACGACGGTATTCAGGAAGATGGTGGGGATCTCCCCAGCGATCAGATCGGACTTCATCTGCCGAATCTGGAGTAGCCGGCTGGGCGTGCCGGCAACTGTTCCCAGCCGGCGGCCTTCCCCGTCCGGGCCGAAGATCTTCAGGAGCGCCGAGTCAAGCCCAAGCGTGGGCGCCACCACCCGTCCGTCGGGGGACAACGCCCAATAGCCGCCGCGGGGAGCCGGAGGCGTCGGAGTGGATCCGACGTACTCACCGGCTTCGGTGAACTCCTGGATCCGCCCGTTCCCTTCGTCGAGCACAAGGATTCGGCCAGAAACCACGGCGAGCGCCCGGGGCCTGCGGAATTCGCCGGGGCCCGACCCTTCCCTTCCGATCCGTGCGACGGCCGCGCCGGTCGAGTCGAACAGATGCACCGCGTCGTTCAGTGGATCGGCGACCACGACGACGCCTCCGGACGTCACCGCGAGGGCAGCGACCTCCCCGATGACGCCGGACGCCACGTCGACGATTGGGGGCCCGACGTCGCTGCTGACGGAGCTCTCACCAAGCTCAGGATCATCTCCGCAGGAAGGCGCGAACAGCACCAGGGCAAGCAGCAGCCGTCGCCGGCGGCGATTCACCGGCCTCATGACTCCGCCAGTCTCCGGCATGTCCACCCCCCCCGCCCCCTACACCGCGAACAGCGGCGGCGTCCGCCGATTGAAGTCCGTCGCGTCCTGGAACGCCTTGGCAACCCGCAGCGCCTCCGCATCGCCCCATAGCTTTCCGATGAACGACGTGCTGACCGGCGTGCCACCCTCCGTGAAGCCGTTGGGAACGACCACCGCCGGGTGCCCGGTCAGGTTGGTCATCAACAGCACGCCGTTGTTCGGTCCACCGCCGTACGACGGGGTGAGGAACACGTCGATGCCCTCCATGGCGGCGTCCATCGCTCCCATGACCATGGTGCGGACGCGGTTGGCTTGGAGATACTCAACGGCCGGGATCATCCGCGCCGTGCGGAAGGAGTTCGGCCAACTGCCCGCCGTCTGCCTCGTGAGCAACTCGTCGCGGCCCGATCGGGTCAGCTCGTCGAATGCGGCCGACGCTTCTGCCGAGAGGATCACCCTAAGCGCGCCCAGCGGATACGAATCGGGCAACTCCACAGGAATGAGATCGACGCCCAGCCGCCGGAAGACGTCCACCGTGGCGTCATCGAACGCCTTGTTGTCGCGCTCTTCTTCGAACGCGCTCTTGAAGTACCCGATGCGCAGGTCCGACAGATCCTGCTCGGCGTCCCAGTTGAAGGGGACCGTCCGGGCGGTGGGGTCCACCCCGTCGCGCCCGTGGATCGCGTCGAGAACCAGTGCGCAGTCCTCCGCAGAGCGGCAGAGTGGGCCCAGCTTGTCCATCGTCCACGACAGCGCCATCGCTCCGGCGCGGCTTACACGACCGAACGTCGGGCGCAAGCCGCTGGCCCCGGTCCGCGTGGACGGCGAGACGATCGAGCCCAGCGTCTCCGAGCCGATCGCGAAACCGACCAGGCCGGCCGTGGTGGCGGCCGCGGAGCCCGCCGACGACCCGCTCGATCCCTGCTCGAGGTCCCAGGGATTCCGTGTCCGCCCCCCGAACCAGTAGTCGCCCATGGCCAGTGCTCCGAGGGTGAGCTTGGCCACCAGGACGGCGCCAGCGTCTTCGAGCCTACGGACCACGGTCGCGTCCTCCTCCAGGACCTGGTCCACGTAGGGCTCCGCGCCCCAGGTCGTCTTGTAGCTCCTCGCCGCCAGGAGATCCTTCGCCCCCCAAGGAATCCCGTGGAGCGGACCCCGGTACCGTCCGGCCCGGAAGTCGGCGTCGGCGCGGCGCGCCTGCCGCATGGCCAGGTCGTCGGTCAACGTGATCACGGCTTCGAGCCGAGGACCGTGCTCCCGAAGCCGGCCCAGATACATCTCCGTGAGTTCCACCGAGGTGACCTGCCCGGTGCGGATGAGCGCGGACAGCTTCGTGACCGGCCAGAACGCCACCTGCTCCAGATCGCGCGGGCGCTCGACCTGCTCCCGGGTCATCCGCAGCGGCGTCTCGAGCGTCGGCACCTCGTGCCATGGAAGCGACGGCTCGAAGATGACCGCGGGAACGACGCTGTTGGGAATCGGCACCTCGCGGATGGCGGCGTACGCCTCGAGGTTCGAGTTCAACCCGCGGAGCATCATCTCGCGCTCCTCGTCACTGAACTCCAGCCCAGCCACCTTCTCGGCATCGGCCAGGATTTCCTTGGTGACCTCGCGGGCCTCCTGCATCCTCGCCCACAGCACGCCGGGGAACAGAGTACCTGCCATCCCCATGGCGCTGAAATATCCCATGAAGGCTTTGCGATCCAGCATGTCGATGCTCCTTACCGTCTGCTCGTGATGAGACGCGGGCGCGCCGCACAGGAAGGGTGGGCGTGGGGAAAAGCCCCCGCAAGCCGAGGGGAAATCCTGCTTGTGCGGCCTGAGGGCGCCCCCTACCCTACGCTCGTGCTTTTTCCAATACCCACGGAATCCACCGCGAGGCGCGTGGGCCGAAGTCGGCCCCTCGTCCGTGACGAGGAGCGTGCATGAAGGTCGCCGTCGTGAAAGAGAGTCGCCCGGGAGAGCGCCGGGTCGCCCTGGTCCCCGCCGGAGTGAAGGCTCTGGTCGCCAAGGGCCTCACCGTGTCGGTCGAGAGCGGTGCAGGCTCCGCCTCCGGCGTCTCGGACGAGGCGTACGCGGAGGCGGGTGCGGAGGTAGCGGGCAGCGCCGCCCAGGCTCTCGAGGGCGCCGGGCTTTTCGTCCACGTGAACCCGCTGACGGGCGACGAAATCGCGGCAATCGGCCGCGATACGATCGTCGTCTCCTTTCTGGATCCGCTCGGAGATGCGGATGGGATCGCCGCACTCGCTCGGGCAGGCCTGACCGCGATCTCCATGGAGATGGTGCCGCGGATCACACGGGCCCAGTCGATGGACGCGCTCTCGTCGCAGGCGACGGCGGCCGGCTACAAGGCGGTGCTTCTGGCCGCCTCCGAGCTTCCCCGCTTCCTGCCCATGTTCACGACGGCCGCCGGCACGATTCGCCCCGCCAAGGCACTCGTCCTGGGCGCCGGCGTGGCGGGACTGCAAGCGATCGCGACCGCGCGCCGGTTGGGCGCGGTGGTGGAGGCGTTCGACGTCCGGCCGGCCGTGAAGGAACAGGTGCAGAGCCTAGGCGCGACCTTTCTCGAGACCGAATACGATGTCTCTGCCGAGGGTGAGGGCGGGTACGCGAAAGAACTGTCAGAGGAGCAGCACCAGAAGGAGTTGGAGCTGATCGCCTCGCACATCGTGAGCACCGACATCGTGATCACGACCGCGCAGATCCCGGGCAGGAAAGCGCCGCTTCTGGTCACCGAGGACATGCTGAAGACCATGAAGGCGGGCGCGGTGGTCGTGGACCTGGCTTCCGAGAGCGGCGGCAACTGCGCGCTCGTGCGCTCGGGCGAGACCATCACCGCGCACGGGGTCACGATCATGGGGCCGGTCAATCTTCCCGCGAGCATCCCGCACCACACCAGCCAGATGTATTCGAAGAACGTGGTCACGCTCGTGAGCGAGTTCGTGACCGAAGACGGCGTGGCGTTGGACTTCGACAACGATGTGGTGGGCCCCGCCACCGTGACCCACGGGGGAGAGATCGTGAACGACCGGGTGAAACAGGCGGTGACTCACGCGTCCGGAGGGGACCATGGGTGAACTGATGATGGGGCTCTACGTATTCGTCCTGGCCACCCTCGCCGGACGGGAGGTGATTACCAAGGTGCCGCCTACGCTGCACACGCCGCTGATGTCGGGGGCGAACGCCATCTCCGGAATCGCCATCGTGGGCGCGCTGGTCGTGACCGGCCGCGCCGAAGGGACGGCCCAGACCGTCATCGGGGTGGTCGCGATCGCCATGGCCATGGTCAACGTGGTCGGCGGCTTCATGGTGACCGACCGGATGCTCGCCATGTTCAGGAAGCGCTAGACGATGAATGCATCCGTGATCGTCGAGCTGGTCTACCTGCTGTCGGCCACCCTCTTCGTGGTGGGACTCAAGCGTTTGCAGTCGCCCGCGACGGCCCGTGGTGGGAATGGGTTGGCCGCGCTCGCGATGCTGCTGGCCATCGTGGCGACCATCGCCGAAAACCAGATCCTGTCCTGGACGGGGATCCTGATCGGGATGGCGGTCGGCGGCCTGGTCGGCGGTGTAGGCGCGCGGTTCGTGAAGATGACCGACATGCCCCAGATGGTCGGTCTCTTCAACGGCTTCGGCGGCGGGGCGTCCGCGCTCGTCGCCATCGCCGAGTACCTGAGCTACACGGGTGGGCCCGGTGCGGGTACGGCGGGCGTGACGATGATGCTCGGAACGTTGATCGGCGCGGTCACGTTCTCGGGGTCGTTCATCGCCTTCCTGAAGCTTCAGGAGTTGATGAGCGGCAACCCGATCACGTTTCCTGGCCAGAACATCGCCAACGGGCTCCTGTTCGCGGCCGTGCTCGCGACCGCGGTCATGGCGCTCGGGGTCGGCGGCACGGACCCGCGCACGATGTTCTACGCCCTCATCGGGCTGTCGCTGGTTCTCGGTATTTCGCTGGTGATTCCGATCGGCGGCGCCGACATGCCCGTGGTGATCTCGCTGCTCAACTCCTACTCAGGATTGGCCGCGAGCGCGGCGGGCTTCGTCATCGGCAACATGGTCCTCATCATCTCGGGGGCACTGGTCGGGGCGTCCGGACTGATTCTCACCATGCTGATGTGTAAGGGGATGAACCGCTCGCTCGCCAATGTCGCGTTCGGCGCCTTTGGGGGGACGGCCTCCGTGGATCGAGCGTCCATCGGCCAACGGCCCCACAAGCGGGCCGATGCGGACGCGGTGGCGGCGGAGCTCGGATATGTGAACTCCGTCGTCGTGGTCCCGGGGTACGGGCTGGCGGTCGCCCAGGCGCAGCACGAGCTCCGCAAGGTCGGAGACCTGCTCGAGGCGCGCGGCGTGAGCGTCCGCTATGCGATCCACCCCGTGGCGGGCCGCATGCCGGGTCACATGAACGTGCTGCTCGCCGAGGCCGACATCTCGTACGACAAGCTGTTCGACCTGGACGAAATCAACGACGACTTCGCGTCGACCGACGCGGTGCTCGTCGTCGGCGCGAACGACGTGGTCAACCCTGCCGCGCGGGAGCCGGGCTCGGCCATCGCCGGGATGCCGATCCTCGATGTGGACAAGGCCCGCCGGGTCATCGTCATGAAGCGATCTCTGTCCCCGGGATTCGCCGGAATCGACAACGATCTCTTCTATATGGACCACACGCTGATGTTCTTCGGAGATGCCAAGCAGTCGATGGCCGACCTGGCCCGCGAGGTGCGCGAGTTGGGCTGACGGCGCGCGCGAGGGCCTGCGGCGTGTCCGCCGCTGCGTCGGGGGCGGCGTATCCGCAGTCGTGGCGGCGGCGGGGTGTCCTCAGTTGCGGCGGCGAGTGTCCTCCGTCGCCTCGGCGGCGGGGCGGATCACCCCTACAGCGAAGCCGCGGCGTCCCGGATGGCGTCCCAGACCGACTCCACGTCGCTCGGCGTCGTCTTCAGGTTGCCGATGGCGACCCGGATGACCGTCCGTCCGTCGATCCGGGTAGGTCCGATGAACGCGCGGCCGGTTTCGTTGACTCGGTCGATGATCGCCCGGTTGGCGGCATCGGCGGCCTCGTCGTCCATCTCGCGCGGGGCGTACCGGAACACGACCAGCGCGAGCGGGACAGACGCCATACGCTCCCAGTTCGGTTCGGCATCCACCGCGTCGGCCAGCGTCCGAGCCATCTGCAGATGTGCCCGGATGCGTGCCTCGAGTCCGCTCCGCCCAAACGCGCGCATGACGAACCACAGCTTGAGCGCACGGAAGCGGCGACCGAGCGCGACCCCGTAGTCCATCAGGTTGCGAGCAGCGCCGGACTCGGGGGTCTCGAGATACGCCGGGACGAGAGAAAAAGCCCGGATCAGGGCATCGGGATCCCGACAGTAGAGAACGGAGCAGTCGATGGGCGTGAACAGCCACTTGTGCGGGTTGATGACGATCGAGTCGGCGCCCTCCCATCCGTGGTAGAGCTCTCGGACCTCGGGGACGATGGCCGCCGGCCCGCCGTATGCCGCGTCGACGTGGACCCACGCGCCGAACTCCCTCGCGACGTCCACGACCTCGGCAACCGGGTCGATGGCCGTGGTGGACGTGGTCCCAAGCGTGGGAACGACCGCGATCGGCACAAGCCCCGCCTTCCCGTCCTCCAGCATGGCCGAGCGCAACGCGTCGGGGCGCATCCGGTGCTCATCGTCGGTGTCCACCGCGCGGAACGCCTGGCGCCCCAGTCCGAGCGCGAGGGTGCCCTTTTCCACCGACGAATGCGTATGACCCGACGCGTACACACGACCCGGCCGCTGCCCGAACAGTCCGGCCTCATGCGCCTCGGGGTATGCGCGTTCGCGGGCCGCCGCCAGAGCGTACATCGTGGACGTGGACGCCGTGTCGTTGATGTGTCCGTCGAAGACGTCGGGGAGGCCGACCAGACCCCTGAGCCAGGCCAGCGCGACCTCTTCGAGTTCCGTCGCGGCCGGGGACGAGCGCCACACCATGTGGTTCACGTTCAGCGCGGCCGCCAGCATCTCGCCCAGTATGCCGGGGGCGGAGCCCGTAATGGAGAAGTAGGCGTGGAACGAGGGATGATTCCAGTGCGTGATCCCCGGTACGATGATGTCGCGGAAGTCCCTCAGCGCATCACTGAGATCCTCAGGGTGATCCGGGGCGTGGGTCGGGAGCTGTGAACGGATGTCTCCCGGGGCCACGTTGGGGAACACGGGAAGGTCTCTTACTCCGTCCAGGTAGCCGGCCATCCAATCGACCACGTCGTGGGCGAGCCGACTGAACTCCTCCGGCGGCATGTCACCCAGGCTCCCGCTGTCCCACTCCTGGTCACGGACGCGGGCGGAGCCCCCGTCGATGCTCAACGAATCGACCCGTCTCCGTTACACCCCGGGAGATGCCCGATGACGTCGATGACGTCGTGGCGCAGCTCGTCCAACTGGCTCCTGACTTCGTCGACCAACCGCCCATTGGGGGGCGTGTCGGGGATCCCCGAGCCTTCGAACAGTGCGAAAAAGAGCGCGTCGGTGTGGCCGACGCTGGCGTGCGTGACACCACGGTCGATGGCGCGATTGAGTCGCAGTACGTCCCGGAGCGAGAGACGGGCTCCGCCCGACACCGGCGGCTCCTGATAGAGGAACCGGATGACGGCCTCCCGTAGGATCTGGAACTCTTCGATGACCTCACCGGCCGCGAGGCCCCGTCGCGCGGCCGTCGCTCCGAAGAGCTCCGCTGCTCGGATCCAAAGCGGCTCGGCCTGGTCTCGGTGCGGGCCGAGCACCGTGGGGAGCATACCAACGAGCAGTCCCAGGAACTCCTCGAGGAGGCCGTCCGCGGCCCCGCCTCCCATGTCCCTTCCTCGTACATCTCTTACCCATCGGTCCGCGATGGGGCCAACCCGTCCCTCCAGCCACTCCGACAAATCCAACGAGCGTGGGGGTTCCGGGTACGAGCGAGCGACTACTGGGGCAGGAGAACGAGGAAACGAGGAGGGCGTAGCGGGGAAGTCTGGCGCGAGATTCCTCATGTCCACCGTTGCTGGGAGCCTGTTTCTACGGTCGTCAGCCCATGCCGACGCCCTCGGGAGCCGCGTCTCGAGGCGCCCTCCAATGTGCCGGAAGTGCTCCGGCGTCGCTACCCCTTTTCGGTCTCCGCCACCCGCAACGTCAGGACGACCTCCGTGCCCGCGCCCGATTCGCTTTTCAAGTCGACTTCACCGCCCCACGACTCGACCAACCGGCGCACGATGGCCAGCCCCAACCCGGTCCCGCGGGACCGCGTGGAAAAGTGTGGTTCGAACACTCGCGGCATGAGTTCCTCGGGAATCCCGGCGCCGTCGTCGATGACGTGGACGGATATGCGTCTCCCTCCAGCATCTCGGGCACGAATCGTGACCGTGCCCTCCCCCGGCTGGGCGTCGCGGGCGTTTTCCAGGAGGTTGACCAGAACCTCCTTCAGCTCCGCTTCACGGCACCGCGCTCGCGGGAGCCCCGCCGGAACGTCGCCCGACACGGAAACGCCCCCGTCACCGGCTCCGTAGAGCGCCACGATCTCGCCCACGACCGACCCCACGTCGACGGCAGTGACGTCCGCAGCAGCGCCCCCGCCCGGCGCACCGAAACGGGAAAAACTGGTCGCGATCGCGGCCAGCCGATCGATTTCGGACTCCATTGCGTCCGCGTTCTTCACGAGGATGCTTCCGAAGTCCTCACGACCGTCGTCCCAGGCACGTCGGATATGCTGGACGCTCAGCTTCATGGGCGTGAGAGGATTCTTGACCTCGTGCGCCACCTGCCTCGCCATTTCACCCCAGGCCAGCACACGCTCCGTCCGCAGCTCGTCGGTCACGTCTTCCAGCGCCAGCACGGCGCCGCCGGGCCTGCCGGAAGCGTCCAGCCGCCGACCCCGTACGCGAATTCTCCGGTCGCCGACACTCAGTTCCGACCCCGCCTCGGTCTCGTCCGACGCCAGATACGCCTTGACCCACACCGCCAGGGCGGCGCCCAGCTCCCCGGCGGCAGGAAGTGGCTGTCCGAGCGCCATCGCCGCGCCCACGAGCTCCTCGGCGCGCGGATTGACCATCGTCACGGCGCCATCAGGGTCGAGGGCGACCATTCCAACGGCCGCTTCCTCCATGATGGCTTGCGTACGCCGAGTCTCCCGTACCAACTGCCGACGAGCCCTTCGAAGCCGGTTCACCATGCGGTTGAACGCCCGGAAGACCGCCCCGAACTCGTCGGACCGCTCGTCCGGGAGCCGAAGGGCCAGATTTCCCGCGCCGACCCGCTCACTTGCGACCTGTAAGGCTTGGATAGGCCGTGTGAGGGTCCGTCCGACGAGGAGGGCCAGGACGAGCGAGAGGAGCGCTCCCATGATGACCGCGAACGCGAGGAGCTGCAAAACATCCGCACTGCGCACGGCCGTGGCGCCGGCCTGAAGAGGGATCTGGGCGGCCAGGAGGTCTCCGTCGGGAAGGCGGCGATACGACGTGACGTAGTCCCAGCGGCCGAGTGCGGTCTCTTCCGATGCTCGAATGCCCTCCCGTCCGTCGAGAAGTTGATAGATCTGAAAGGGCACCCACCCCTCATACAATCCGAGTTCGACCAACTCCTCCACCGAGCCCTCGCGAAGCTCCCCATCCCGGTACTCCAGGAGTTCCGCACCAACCCGTCGTGCGAGGAGTTCCATGGCTCCGCTCTCTTCGAAATACCAACCGGCGGCATCTTCCGCCACGCGCTCCGCGAGGACGACCGCCGCGCGATGGGAGGCACGGTCGATGGTGCGGTAGGCCACGGTCCCGAAGATGGCGTTGGCCAACACGAAGAAGCCGAACAGCGCGAGCGTGACACGTGCCTGGAATGAGATGACGAGCGTGCGCAACGTCGCCTCGCGCGGGAGGGCCGGGCGGAGCAGCGCGCGACCGAGCAGCCAGAAAGCGAGCACCATGAGGAGGTTGAGGACGATCAGGAGCGTTCCTCGCGCGACCGCGAGGAGGGCCCCCGGCAGGTCGACGGCGTAGTGGGCGTGGTACGCGGCGTCCGGATACACGAGCGGGAGCTCGCCCTGCCACCCCGAGTCGGTCGACTTCCACGAGACCTGGTCGGTTCGAACGGCGTCCCCATCCCCTAGAGGAATGAGGGTGAGGGGGTCCGTCGCCGTGGGCGCCCCGCCACCCAGAAGCGGGGCAAGCGGCGAGCGTCCTCCAAACTCCGAAAAGGGAGGGGCAGTGACGGTCATCAACCGTCGTTCCCGGAGCGGCACCTTCATGACGTACTGGGCCTCGCTCCGATCGTATTCGAGCAGCTCCGGCCCCGGGCCCGACTCCGCCAGGGCCACGGCATCGGTCGCCGCGGGCCGATCGAGCCCCACGCCGACACGCAATTCCTCCTGCGGAATGCCCGCCCCGGACCAGAGGGTCATCCACACGGGGTGACCGGAGTCGGAAAGGCCGCTACGCCTGAGCGCGCCATACAGCAACTCGACGCCGTCGTCGCCGCGCGCGTCCAGGCTGTCCGCAACAGCGGCCACCCGATAGAGGTCGGACTCCAGATCGGCGTCCGGCACGCTCGCCAGCCCCCGAAGCGTGCGCTCCCCAACCGCGAGCCTCGCCTCGACCCTGTGCCCCCAAGCGACCGGGACCGTCATGGAGCACGCAAGAAGCACGGCCAGCACCCACGGAGCGAACGAGCGCCGCCACCCTTTCCAGGCGCCCATCGATGTGGCGGCGATTCCGGCGGGCAGGCCGACGAGCCCGGCGAACCACCACGGCACCGACCCGACCGTCCAGACCAGATACGCGCCCACGCCCGCCAGCACCGCCCCGAGCCCCGAGGCGACCAACGAAGCCCGCCGACGCGGCCGATCCGACCGCGCGAACACGAGAGTGGACGCCAGGAGGGCTCCCACCAGCGTGGTGGCAGCACCCTGATACGTCAGCCACAGGGCTTGCCCCCCGGCGAGCGCATCCGGAGCCGCGCCCGCCTTGATCCACGCCAACAGGATGGGGGCCGCCAAGCCCACGGACAGACCGGCGAGCCACGGGGGCAGCCGCCGCCGATCCGGCCGGGGTAGCACTGCGACGAGCGTAACCAGCGCGAGGGCGAGGGCCGCGGTCCGTCCCAACGACACCGAGAACGGCCCCGGAAGGGCGTACAGCGACGTATTGAAGAGGGCTTCCACGGCGGCGACCGGGGGAGGGGGCGCCCACGCGGCCACCGCGAAGAGCGTGCCCGCAGCCAGAACACCGTCGGTCCTGACGGGAGGTCCCGCGAACGCGAGCAAAAGCCACGCGAGGAGACCGGCCGACGCCACGCCGAGGCGCCACCGGTGGAGTACGCGAGCGATCCGGTCCGCTGGTCGTGGCGGATCGACCACGACCGACAGCAACACGCGATCTCCGGTCTTGAGCTCCCAACCACCCTGCCCTTCCGCCAACGGCGCGGAGAACACGCTGACTCGCTCGCCGACCTCGGCGCGGAAGCGGGTTGCGAAGTCGTCGATCCCTGCGCCGAGCCGCCCGGGCAGGTCGCTCCGGAGAAGAAAAGCGGCAACGGCCGTCCCCGCACCGCCCGCCGGCGCCGTGATGTACAGGTAGCCGAAAAGGGGCTGGTCGTGGTACACGTACCTCCGAAGGCCCCGTTGCACACCGTCCGGGACGCGACCCCGGTGGACGCCGTCCCAGGCACGAAGCCGCCCCGACGAATCGTACAGCGCCACGGCGGTGAGTCCGTAGTCGGAGCGAAGTTGTGTGAGCCGCTGGGTGGCTGGAAGAGCGGTGGGCTCCGACCCGAGGTCCGCCAGGATCCCCGCTGCCTCTTCGCCGTTCTCCAGGCGCCGTTGGAGTTCCTCGTCCAGGAGGACGCCAACCTCGGCTTCTCGCTGCTCCCAGTAGGCGGGCCAGTCTGCTTGAAGCAGGGCCACCTGGCGGTGTGCGGCGAAAGCCCCCACGATCCCAGACATCAGGATGACCGTACCGATGGCCCAGGACGTGGCACGCTCCCTGCGCCAGAGGAGCCCCGCCACCACACCGGCCGACGCGAGGACCAGCGAAGCTCCTCCTGGACGAGCGGACCACAGCGCCAGCGCGGCAACAGCGAGCCACGGGCCCATACGTCCGAACCAGAGGGCAGCCGGGTGCACTTTCACGGAGACACGCGCGGGTGAATTCATACGCCCTGGATGAGATGAGCTGGCCAGAGGTGGAACGGCACCTCGCGACCGACCCACGGCTCATGATTCCCGTGGGAGCCCTTGCCCAGCATGGACCCCACCTCCCTTTGGGCGCGAATGTCCTCGTCGCGGAGCGCGTAGTGACCGAGGTGTCGCAGCACATGAAGATACTGCGTGCCCCTACGTTCCCCTACGGCGTGATCCCGGCGGGAGATCCGTTTTCCGGCGCGTCGGGGCTCGGCCGTAAGACGCTTCATCGCGCGGTCAACGAGTTGTTGGCGGGCTGGGAGGACTGCGGCGTGGCCGAGATCATTCTCGTGACGGCGCACCGCTACGAGCCCCATCTGGAGGCCATGTTGATGGCGCTCTCCTCGGAGTCCGTGACGACCGTGTACGACCTGTTTCAGATCGATGTGACCGACCTTCTCGAGGGACATCCGGAAATGGAGCACGGGGGAGAACTCGAGACGTCGCTTCTCCTCTATCTGGCACCGGATCGCGTTCGGCTCTCAGAGGCCACCGACTACGTTCTGGAGCGCAGGACGCTGCAAAAGTACATGCGAGGCCGAATGCCCACACCCCCGGCCGCTTCGCGCGGTACGGTGGGTCGCCCCGGCCTCGCGTCGCCGGAGAAGGGCGCCGCAGTGTTCGCCCGCTACGTGGCGACCCTCAGCAACACCTTGTACGAGGTCCACGGCGTGGGGGCCTGAGCACCGGTTCTCGGGCCCCGTACGGGGGACCACACCACCCATCCAGGGGTACCATCGGCATGACCATTCTACAACGTGGCCGCCGGCTCGCAGCCGGCCTGATCCTGATCCCTACCCTGCTATCTGCACAGAGCGTGGTAGTGGACGAGGGTACGTTCCGGATTTCGGTCGACGGGAAGGCCGTCGGCACCGAAGAGTTCACGATCCGACGGACGGGCATGGGCGACGCCGCCACGATCATCGCACACGCGGTGGTCTCCCTTTCGGTCGCGGACGGTGCCCGTGAACTGCGCCCGGTTCTCGAAGCGCTTCCAGCGGACGGTTCGGCTTCCGGCTACCAGTTGAAGATCTCGGGCGCCGAGACCACCGAACTGAGCGTGAATCTCGCCGGTCGGCGATACGTGTCGATGCTTCGCTCCGATGTCGGGGAGGAAGAGCGCGAGTTCCTTGCCCGCCCACAGACGCGGATCATCGAACCGTGGGTCGCGCATCACTACTACTTCCTTCGGGACGTCCCTGACGGATCCCAGGTACCGGTCATCGAGCCGCGCAGCCGGCGCCAGCTTCAATTGACGAGCGGTACCGCCGTGGAGGAGACGCTCCGGCTCGGTGTCAACGACGTGCCCGCGAGGAAGCTGACCTTCTCAGCGGGTGATGAAACGCGAACGGTCTGGTTCGACCGGCAGGGTCGGGTCCTGCGCGTGGATGTTCCGTCGATCTCCTATCGGGCGGTGCGGACAGACCTGGTGGGCTGATCCGCGCACAAGCGGTTGGTGCGAGTGGACCTGGTGGACTGAGCCCCGCCCAACCGGGCGGAGCGGCGCCGGGGTTGGAGGCCGGGGCACCCCGTGTACCTTTCTCCCGTATCCCGCCCGGGGTGGTTGAAGGGTGTATCGGTGGCTTCCGTAGTGGAGTCGAAACCACCCGGCACCGCACGGCGTACGGGCGGACATCCCCACTCTGGCCATCTCCCCAGGACGTGTAGCGCATGAGGATCCCTCTCCGCGCCCTCTCTCTCGCCGCCGGCATCGTCGCCCCTGCTGTACTCTCGGCGCAGGACGTGGTCCCGCCTTCGTTGTCTCTGGAGGATGCCCTCCGGATCGCCGAGGGTAGCAACCCGGCATACCTGCAGACCCGCAACGACGCTCAACTCGCCGAGTGGGACGTACGGCAGGCCTGGGGCCGTCTGCTGCCGAGTGCCAACGCGAGTTCGACCATCGGCTGGCGAGGGACCGGCGATCAGCAGTTCGGCAGCATCACGCTCGGCGATCTCGGATTCGGTTCCCAGCCGTCGATCTACTCCTCCAGCTACAGCCTCGGCCTGTCCTACAACCTCGATCTCGCCTCCTGGGTGGCCCCCTCACGAGCGAGAATCGAGCGAGATGTGACCACGGCACGGATCCTGTCCGCGAACGTGGGGCTGACGGCACGGGTGACGCGGGCGTACCTCGAGGTCCTACGTCAACGGGAAGCGGTCCGACTGGCTGAACAACAACTCGAGAACAGTCGCTTCAATCTTCGTCTGGCCCGCGGCCAACTCGAGGTCGGCGGGGCGACGCCCATCGACGTGGGTCAGGCGGAAGTCCAGGTGGGTCGCGGTGAAGTGACGCTCCTCCAGACGCAGAATGCGCGAGAGACCGCCCGCATGCGCCTTCTTCAACAGCTCGGCGTGCCCGTGAACCAATCGCCCCAACTGACCACCGAGTTCGTTCTCAGCGAGCCGACCTGGGAGCTGGGCGCACTCTACGCTCGGGCGCTGACCACCAACCCCGGACTCGGTGCGGCTCGCCTTTCCGAGGACGCGGCCGAGATCGGCGTGACTCAGGCCCGATCGGCGTACTTCCCGAGCGTCTCGGTGTCCACGGGCCTCAGTGGCTTTTCGCAGCAGGCCAGCTCCGTCGACTCGCGGATCGCGCAGGCGCAAGGCCAGGTCGCTTCGGCCGTGGCGAGTTGTGCCCAGACCAACGAGCTGTTCTCACGGCTCGCGGACCCTCTGCCCCTGCAGGACTGCGGGCGCTTCGCGTTCACGGATGCCGACCGTCAGCAGATCATCAGCGAGAACGACAAGTTTCCGTTCAACTTCACGCGGTCACCGCCGAGCGTCAGTATGACGGTCAGCGTTCCCGTGTTCCAGGGATTCAGCCGCCAACGCAACCTGGAGGCCGCGAGGCTCCAGCGGGAGGATCTCAGCCAGCAGTACCGCGAGCAGGAGATCGCGTTGAGAGCCGATCTTTCGGTGGCGTTGGCGAACGCCCGTACTGCGTACCAGAGCGCGCTCCTGGAAGCGCGTAACCGGGACCTCGCGGAGCAGCAGCTTCGACTCGCGCGGGAGCGATATCAACTGGGTGTGATCAGCTTCGTGGAGCTGGTGGACGCCCAGACGGTCCTCGCCCAGGCCGACCGCGACCGGATCGCGGCCATCTTCGCGTACCACGACCTCGTGACCGACCTCGAGGCACTGGTCGGCACTTCCCTCAGAAACCGATAAGCGGGACGCCATCGATGCAGACCCGAAGCAAAGTGATCATCGGAGTCGCCGCCGTGGCCGTGTTGGGCTCGGCCGCCGCGCTCAGCGCGGTTCGCGGCAACGACCGGGGGGTGGAGGTCAGAATGGAAGAGGTCACACGCCGCGACCTGGTGCAGATCGTCACGGCCAGCGGCAACATCCGCGCGCGCCGGGCCGTGGACATCAGTTCGGACATCTCGGCCAAGGTCGCGGCCGTGCTGGTGGAAGAGGGCGAGGACGTCTCGGCGGGCGAGGTCCTCATCCGCCTCGATCCGGCGCAGTATCAGGCCGGTGTGTCGCGGGCGCAGGCCGCCCTGTCTCAGGCGCGAGCGGGCGAGGCGCAGCAGCGTGCCAACCTCCTCCAGGCGCGCCGGAATCTGGACCGGTTCCTGGCGCTGCGGGGGCGGGACTCGCTCCTGGTCAGCACGCAGCAAATCGACGACGCGAGGACGTCCGTCGAGGTCGCTGAAGCCGCTCTATCGTCGGCCGAGTTCGGGGTGAATCAGGCCCAAGCAGGCCTTGACGAGTCGGCCGACCGAATGTCGAAAACGGTCATTCGTGCGCCGATGGACGGGAAGATCACCCGCCTCAACATCGAGCAGGGCGAGACCGTGATCATCGGGACCATGAACAACCCGGGCTCGCTCATCCTGACGATCTCCGATCTCTCGCTCGTCGAGGTCGTCGTGCAGGTCGACGAGACCGACGTCCCGGAGATCTCTCTGGGAGATAGCACGGACATCCGCATCGACGCCTTCCCGACCCGTACGTTCTCGGGGCGGGTTACGGAGATCGGCAACTCGGCCATCCGCCCGCCGTCGCAGCAGACGGCCGGTCAGCAGGCGGCCATCGACTTCGAAGTCGTCATCACACTGGATCCGACCGAGGCACCGCTCCGCCCCGACCTGTCTGCCACCGCGGACGTCGTGGTCGAACGCCGAAGTTCGGTATTGGCGGTTCCGATCATCGCCCTGACGGTTCGCGAACCGGACGACTCGGTCACGGCCGTGGCCCCGACCGGAAGCGGTGAAGACGACGTCGAAGGCGTGTTCCGGGTCGAGGATCGGTCGGTCGTCTTCACCCCCGTCGACGTGGGCATCGCGGGCCAGGAGTACTTCGAGATCACCCACGGGATCGCGGAGGGAGACACGATCGTGGTCGGACCGTACCAACGGATCCGTCAACTGACCGACGGTGACGCCGTGAAGCGTCTCGACGGTCCACAGAACCAGGCCAACTGATGGCCCGCGCCCCCGTTGCTGAACGTCCGCTCGTGATGGTGGGTTAGCCTCCATGCACGTGTGGGAGGGCGTCGTCCTGGCCATGCAGCAGATCGTGAGCCAAAAGCTCAAGAGTCTGTTCAGCCTCCTGGGTGTGATCCTCGGCGTCACGTTCCTGATCGTGGTCGTGACCGTCGTGGAGGGCCTCGATCAGTATGTTCGCGAGGACTTCACCTCTCAGATCTTCGGTGTCAACACGATCACGCTCCGGCGGTGGCAGAGCGTGAACATCAACACGGACGAGGAAGAGTGGCGGGCACGCCTTCGCCGGCAGCGGCTCACCTACGCGGACGCGGAGGCTCTACGCGCACGGCTCACGGTGCCGTCTCGGGTGGCGGTGGAGAGCCAGGCCGGCGCCGACGCCGTCGGCGATAATGGGCGGTCGGTTACCGGCGTGCAGGTCACGGGAGCCTCGGCGGAGCTGTTCGAGATCCGTGATCTCGCCGTCGCGAGGGGGCGCCTCTTCACGCCTCAGGAGGCCGGCGCGGGTGTGCCCGTGGTGGTGATCGGCTCGGAGACGGCCGAGGTGGTCTTCGAGGATCTCGATCCGGTGGGCCGGACGATCCGCATCCGAGGCTTTCCTTATCGGATCGTCGGCGTGCTCGAGGAGCGGGGGTCGCTCTTCGGACAGTCGCTCGACAACCTCGCTATCGCCCCCGCGCGGTCGCCGATCCAGTCGTTCACCGCTCCCCGTGGCAACGTCGACCAGATCGTGATTCAGACCCTCGACCCTGAACGCCTGCGGGAGGCCCAGGGGGAGGCCGAAGGGATCATGCGGGCCCGGCGCGGGCTTCGACCCGGCCAGGACAGCGACTTCTCGCTCGAGACGGCCGACGAGGCCATCAGCTTCTGGGACAACATCTCCCGGATCCTGTTTTTGGCCCTTCCGGGCCTGGTGGCCATCTCTCTGGTCGTGGGTGGGATCGTAATCATGAACATCATGCTCGTCTCGGTCCTGGAGCGGACACGCGAGATCGGCGTGCGAAAAGCCCTCGGAGCTCGGCGCCGTGACATCCTCACGCAGGTGCTTATCGAGTCCGCCACGCTGTCCACGGTGGGAGCCGCGTTCGGCGTCGCGGTGGGTCTGGGCCTCGCAGGACTGGTCGCCGCGGTCTCGCCGCTTCCGGCCGCCGTGAGCGGCAAGTGGATCGCCCTCGGCGTGGCTCTGGGCATGACGGTCGGCATCGCCGCCGGCGTGTATCCGGCGTCGCAGGCGTCGAAGCTCGATCCCGTGGACGCGCTCCGGTATGAGTGATCGGGACGTAGGACGCCCGCCCCCCCCTCCGCCGCCAAGCCCGAGCCGACAGGGCGCATCCGGCCTCATGGCGCTCCGCGAGGGATTGACCGTCGCGACCGACGCCTTGTGGGCGAATCGCATCCGGTCGTCCCTCACGATTCTGGGGGTCGCGGTCGGTGTGTCGGTGGTCGTCGCCATCGCCTCGCTGATCACCGGCATCCGTACGAGCGTGATGTCGGCGTTCGAGGCGGCCGGACCGGCGAATTTCAACGTGACGCGCTTCGATTTCACCGCGGTTCGGTTGAGCGACGACGGAAACAACCGGCCGCCCTGGTGGAACAAGCCGAAGATCGAGCCGATCGAGGCGGCGCGGCTCGCCCAACTGGAGACGGTCGAGGAGGCCCTGTACAACTTCGGATTCCAGGCCGACATCCAGTTCGAAAGCCAGGCCGTGCGGGGAATCAACGGACAAGGCTACTCGTCGGGTTGGGTGAAGTACACCCAGGGCGAGTTCACCGCAGGTCGTGATTTCACGGAAGCCGAAGTGCGGCAGAACCGTGCCGTCGTTGTGGTCTCGTCGGCGCTCGCGACCGAACTGTTCGGTGGGCGGGATCCGGTGGGGCGCAGGGTGCGCATCGGAAGCACCTTCCGCGGGACTCTCGAGGAGTTCACCGTCGTGGGCGTCTTCGAGCCCGAGGCGAACATCTTCAGTTCGATCGTATCGGAGTGGATGGTCGTCCCGTGGACGGCGGCGAAGCGGAGACTCCGACAGTCCGACTGGCAGGCTCAGGTCCTTGTGGTACCCAACGACAGCGTGACGATGGAGCGGGCGCAGGACGACGTCATTGCTGCGCTTCGGGGCATGCGCGGCCTGGGTCCACGGGAGGAAAACAACTTCGCGGTACTCGCCTCGGCTCAGATCATGGAGCTGTTCAACCGGCTGACCGGGGTCTTCTTCCTGGTCATGCTGGCGCTCTCGTCCGCGGGACTCCTGGTCGGAGGCGTGGGCGTGATCGGCATCATGCTGATCTCGGTGACCGAACGCACCCGGGAGATCGGCATCCGGAAGGCGGTCGGGGCCACCCGCCGGGAGATCCTCTGGCAGTTCCTGGTCGAGGCGTCTCTGCTCACGGCGGTTGGCGCCGCGGTCGGCATGCTGATGGGGTGGGGCCTGGCCACGGCGGTCTCCTCGTTCACCCCCCTGCCCGCTCGGATTCCGCTGTGGGCGGTCGGTGCCGCCCTCGGGATGGCAGCGGTGACGGGAATGGTCTTCGGGCTTCTCCCGGCGTACCGGGCATCCCGCCTCGATCCCGTCGTGGCGCTGCGCTTCGAATGAGTCTGGACGTCCTGGCCATCATGGCCCACCCGGACGACGCCGAGCTCCTTTGTGGAGGCACCCTCCTGAAGAGCGCGGACGCGGGGGAGCGGACGGGTGTCGTGGACCTGACCGCCGGGGAGATGGGCTCGGCCGGCACGCCCGAGCTTCGCGCGCAGGAAGCCGCCCGGTCGGCCGAGATCCTCGGTCTTGGGGTGCGCAGGTGCGCTGGGCTTCCCGACTCCCGCCTGGAGAACGACGAGGCGACGCGCCGTACGGTGGTGAGCCTCATTCGTGAATTCCGGCCACGGGTGGTGATCACGCACTGGAAGGTCGGCCGCCACCGGGATCACCGTCTGTGTGCCGAAATCGTGCGCGATGCCTGCTTCCTGACCGGTCTGAAGAAGTTCGAAGCCGAGGGCGCGCCGTTCCGGCCCGAGAAGCTCGTCTACGCGACGGCATTCCGTGAGGACGCCGGCCCACCTTCATTCGTGGTGGACGTCACCGCTCAGATGGAACGACGCCGGTCGGCGATGCAGGCGTTCCACTCCCAGTTCGACGGAGCCGTTCAAGCCGGGGAGGTCTTCCCGGGCGGGGACCGCCCCCTCCCCGAGCAAGTGGACGCCCATCTCGCCCACTACGGATCGCTCATCCGCGCCGCGTACGGAGAGCCCTTCCGGGTCGACGAGATGCTGGAAGTCGACACCCTCGGGCAGCTGGGAGTGTCGGCCTTCTAGGGCGAAAGGCTCAACCTGGCCGCCTACATCCTCGCCGCCGGCGCCGATCTCTTGAGCTCCGACGACGACGTGCGCATGAGTCGCCAACGTTTTCGCTCCCTGCTCCTCAAGACCGCCACCCGTGTCCTGCTCGGTGGCCGCCGCGCAACCGTCGTCATCGAAGCCGCCCGAGCGCACCTGTGGCTGCGGTTCCGGGCCCGCCTACTTGATCTCCCTCTCGCCCGTGGCTCCCCCACTCCCGAGACCCTGCCCACTCCAGCGTAGTACCCACCCTCACATCCTCATTGTACGCGCGCTTCCAACACCACGTCCCATCGTGAATAAGCCGGGCTTCATTTCCTCGAACCAGAGTGTTAGCCGGTCTCATGATGGGGTTGGCCGCGGCGGCCGCTCTCTTCTGGGTGCCGTAGGTCTCTACGGCGTGCTGCCGTATTCGGTGCGACTGCGCCGTGGAGAGATTGGGCTCCGCATGGCGCTCGGCGCCTCCGGTCCGCAGGCTCGCGGCCTCATCCTGCGCGACGGTCTCTCGCTGGCCGCCGTCGGAATCGTCGTCGGTCTCGTGGGCGCAACAGCCGCAGCGCGGGTCATGGCGGCAATGCTTTTCGGCGTCACGCCCTTCGACCCGCCGACCTACGGGGTGGCGGTCGTCATCTTCGCGGTCGTGGCGCTGGCCGCGCCTGGTCCCGGCGGCGAGGGCCGCGGGAGTGCCGCCTGCGGTGGCGCTGAGAGCGGAGTGATGGCCTTCCGTATGGGTTTCCACCCAGGAACGTGGGCAAGGGGCAGCCGAGTTCACTCCGGGGGAGCGAAACGCTGCGGTGGTAGCGCTGGAAGCGGGGCTCAGTCGGGTTCGATGAAACGGATGAACGGTTCCGCCCATCTGCAGGTGGGGCGTGCCCCGGGCCAACTCCACTGCGGCATCAAGGGTGGGTGCGCGGACGAGGAAGATGGCCGTGAGGAACCCCGGGGGCTCGACCGACCCCGCGGGCCGACGCAGGGTGGGCCCGTCGGTCACGACGAACTCGGTCACGACGAACTCGGTCGCGCCCAGCCCTTCGGCCGCATCGAGATCAGCGGACTCGCGACCCGCGTCGATCCACTGCATGTACAGCGAATCGATTGCCTGCGTCGAGAGGCCGTCGGGCTGAAAGCGCTCGTCCTCGTAGAGGAGGAATGCCCAGCGGGCACTTTCCTCTGCCTGAGGCGGGGACTCGGGCGACTCCGCCGGCCCCAGGGCAGCGGACGGCCCCGACGGCACGCCGGCGCTCGTCCGGCCGGCGAAGAAGGCCAGCACGACCGCTGCGGCGGCCAGCGCGGCTACCGGGCACCATCGATTCGGGGGCAGCCTCCAGCGCCAGTTCCCGCCCGCCCCGGCGCAGCCACTCCCGCCAGACATTGGAGCAGATGCCACACAGCCACGAGGACAGGCGAGAGTCGCCCCGAAAGCCACCAAGCCGGGCGACCGCTCGCAGCCAGGTCTCCTGCACCAGGTCACACGCATCGGCCTCGGAGCCGGCGGCGAGTCGCAGGGCAAGGCCGAACATCCGGGGTGTATGGCGGTCATAGAGCGCGATGAAAGCGCTTTCGTCCCCGCGCTCCAGGAAACGCGAGACGAGAGTGCCGTCGGCATCGTCCTGGGTCACCACCGGGGCTGAAGGACTATGGGGCATGGCGTCCTCGGCATGCGGATCTCCTCTGCAGGAAGTCATCGCAGCGTGCGCTCCCCTCCATATGTGCGTTCCGAACCGTCCGAGGTTGCATGACACCCCGTATCGGCGGCCATGCAACTTCGTCGGGTCCTGGGCTCACACACTCGCGGGAGGCAGGGATCGTCCGGCCACGCCTCCTCACGTTGAAACGCACCCGGAGCTACAAGGAGAAACGACCATGCGGATGCCGGTGACCCTGCTCCCACTCCTGGTGCTCATCCCGCCCCTGGCGGGGACGGAGCGCCCGACCACACCCCTCGCCATTCGCGCGGCCCTCACCGACACGATCGACCTCTCGCGCTATCGTGCGGACCTTTTGCGTCGCACCCGGGATGGGTCGTGGTGGTGGACGTCGAACGAGGCCTACCGGGAGCAGGACGGCGAGGGTAGCGCCGAGGCCTACGGCATGCGCTTCTGGCTGGCGCCGGGCGCCATCTCCGCTATCGGATGTCTGTGGAGCATTCACGACGGCGGGCTGGTTGAGATCGCCTGGCATTTCCAGCAGGGGTGGGATGGCACGCGCGGTCGGCCTTTCGTTTATCAGGCCCACACCAGCGGAACCGGGTCCGGATTCGGCTACGTCGGTGAGCTTACCCGCAAGGGTGGCATTCTCGACCAGGACTTCTGGTGGACGGACGGGACCACCTCGCGGACCCGACACGATGAGCGGTGGATCGACGACGACACCAGAGTCGGCGCCAGTCTGACCTGGCGGGAGGGGGAGTGGGTACCGAACCGCAGCTATACATGGGAGCGTCGCAGGGGCGGGAACGTCCCGTGCGGGCCGTCGAACGAGACGCGGGGCGAGGGCGAGGGCGCGACCGCGTCTTCCTCCGAAGTCGACGGTGACCCGCGGCTTTACGGCTTCGACCCGTTCATCGGTTCCTGGGACGCCCCCGAGGCGCTGGTCGAGGCGAACCCGTCGTCGGCCGATTTCTACGCTCGCAGCTGGAGTTGGGGCCCGCACGGCACCGTCGTCAAGCTCGGAGAGACCGTCCACAAGGAGGACCCACGCCGCACGGTATTCGAGGGGCAGGCGTTCTGGCACCCAGTGCGTGACCGAGTCGAGTTCACTGGCTACAACGCGCGAATGCTGTTCTTCTTCGAGGGGTACTACGAGTTCGAGCCGGGCGCCCTCACCCGCGTGTACAGGGTTCACTACCCACCCGACTTCGTGCACAACACCTTTCCCGAGTTGACCGACCGGGTTCGGGAGTTCCGCAGGGAACTGCGCCTGATTGCGCCCGACGTGCTCGAGCAGCGCACGTTCATGCGGGTGGACGGTGAATGGACGCCGTGGCCCACCCGCAACGCCGTGCCGGTCCGTGTGAGGCGAGCGGAGGTCGGCCTGTGATGGGCCCGATGAACTGACTACCGATGTTGACGAACCTTTAATCTCGGTCGAAGACGCCCCAGGCTCCCCACTCGCGTTTCCTCAACCTTGACAGGCCCCTTCCATATCAACGTTGTCGGACACGGCCTGTCGCGGCAAGGCACTGCGGAGGGAAGCGGATCTGGGAGCGGGAGCGCATTCTCCGTGAGGGTTGGTTGGCCGTCGTCCGGAGCCGAGAGCCGGACTCGTTCGGCGGATGGGGACCTGGCCTGTTCTGGCCGAAACACGGGGCCGGATTAACGTGGGAAACTACCTGGGCGGAGCTCTTCATGCGATCGACGAAGAAGGGGACGAAAAGGAGCGATGGCGCAGTGCTGACCGCGATACTGATGGTCGGCATGACGGTCGCCTGTGGTGGCCCCGAGAATGCGGAGTCGACGGGTCCGCTCGCTCAGCCCCCGATCACCCCGACCGGGCCGGACGTACGCATCGGCACACTCGACGACCCGGCTTACGCATTCCGAGCCGTCCGGCTCCTGCGGGAGGGCCCGAATGGACTTCTGTACTCAATGCACAACGGGGAGGCGATGCTTCGCCGTTGGACCGCGGACGGCGCTCCCAGTGGTCAGATCGGTCGTGAGGGCGAGGGGCCCGGTGAATTCCGGCGGCCTAGCAATTACGGCTTCTTCGGCGACTCGCTCTGGGTGTTCGATCTCTCCGGGTTCCGAGTGATCTACCTCGACCTGGAGGGGAATTTGCTCGGCACCTCGACAGCGCGGGTCGAACGAAGCGGGGAGAATCGCTCGCCGGTGGGGCCGACTCGGCCATTCCGGGACGGGACGTACCTCGCCCGCGGAGTGGCGAACCCACGCCTCGTCGCGAGCGGCGAGATGACGGAGACAGAGGTGCTGTGGGTGGATGGCACCGGCGAGGAACTTGCCCGATTGGACCCGATCCCACACCGACCCACCGACATCGTCCCACTCGCGAACCCGGCGGGGGGGGTCCCGTTCGCGCCCCAACTCGTGACGGACGCGCCGCTCCTCGAAGCGGAGGAATCAGCCGTCGTTCGCGTCGACCGGTTGTCATGGGACGGTACGGGCGAGGCCGAGGCGGTCGTTCGACGGCAAGCACCGTCCGGGGACACAATCGCGCTCTTTCGCCTCGCGTACGACCCGATCGCACTCGATGAAGACCTGTTTGAGGAGCTGGTCGACGAGCGGGTTGGCGGAATGTGGGAGATGATGCAGCAATTCCGACCAGATCTGACTCGGGAGAGCTTCGAGCGACAATACCGCGAGGCCCTATACCGCCCTGACTTCCTCCCCCCCGTAGAGTCGCTGGTCGTCGCGGGCGACGGGTCGACATGGTTGCTCGCCACGGATGGAGGAGGATCTCCCCCCACCTGGTGGGTTCTCGGCCCTGACATGTCGCCGTTGGGTAGGGTCGAGACCCCGGAGGGATTCGATCTGAAGGCGGTCCACGAGGACCGACTTTGGGGCGTCGAGATGGACGAACTCGGAGTGAATTACATCGTGCGGTATCGATACCAACCGTTCACACGATGACCGGACGGAAGAAGAGAGCCACCGTCAAGCCCTCAGTCCCACTCCGCACACGACCGTTCCGGGCGCCGGAAACAACGGACGCTGACCGTCAAACAGCATCGGACAGCGTGTAGTCGAGGTGCGTCTTGACAGCCTGCCCCATAGAAGGAAATCCAACCGGGGTCGGTCGCGGTGGGGATCCACGTGGTGAGGCGAAGTCGGGCGGCGCAAGCCGGGTTTGGCGTCGTGACCGTTGGTATCAGGAGGGTCGGGCGAGCGCCGGTACGGGCTGATGAGCAGGTGCGTCGAGATGATGCGCGGATGGGCGGTAGTTGCGCAGGCGGCGGCTGAGCCCTGGTGCCGTGGCGTCTCAGGCGCTCCAGGTCCCGTCGTCTCCGGGGAGGCTCTGGTCGAAGGGCTCGCGCTCGGTAGCCGGATGGGCCGGGGTGTCCCAGGGCGAGGGCGGATCGAGGGCCATCAGTTCGGTCTGTTGGGGCCCGCGTGCGGGCGCGACGGGCGGTGGATGTTCCGGGATACGCAGATGCCGGAGGATGGGTCGCACGGAGACCTTCTGTTATGGGCCCAAGAGCTGCCCCTTCCACCGGGCCGGGTCAACCAGAAAGGTTCCCGGGCGTCGGGGGATGACGTGGGAAGAAGAGGATTGGATCGACGAGGAGGAGACGGCGCACCGGGGACCGGACGAGTAGTGTCCGGGGAGATGGCGGATCAGGGCCCGCGTTGCCGCGGGCGAGGCCGCCCGTGACCAGGTGTCTGCAATGTGTCCACTGACCCGGCCGAACCCGATTTCTCGCCGACTCGATCCCGACATCAACCCCGAAATCCCCCGAGATCCCTACATTATGCTGGGATCGGCCTCTGGAGCCTCTCGCCTGATAAGCGTGAGGTCGCTGGTTCGAGTCCAGCCAGGCCCATTTGGCGCAAGTGCGCTGCCCTACGGGATTTATAGGGATTCCTTCGGGCAGCGCACCGGTCCTTTCGGGGGCCAGGTGTCTACGGGAGGTGTCTACTGCGCACCCTTTCGATCGCGGTCGAGCCTTTCGGCCATCCGCCCGACGTAGTCGACCACCGACTCCCAGACCTCGTCGAACTCCCGCTCCGCTCCGGGAGGGAGGAGGCCGGCCAGATTCCTGTCCCAGTCGGCCCGGAACTCGTCCTTTCGGTCCGTCATCCGACCAAGCTCGACCGCTTCCGCGTCGACCTCTCGCGCAGCCATCTTCCTGGGTAAGCCGGCCAGGACCTTCCGAGCGTCCACGTCCTCCATGAGGGAGAAGATGTCGTAGATATCCCTCGATATGGCGTAGACTCGCTGGCCCAGGACGGCCCTCACCTTCTCGGCCATGATTTCGTCCAAGGCGTAGCACCCTAGCCGGACTTCTCCGAGCTCGTCGGCGTCCGAGAAGGGGTGCACGACGGTTCGAAGAGCGGGGTCGAACACCACGACTTCATCTCGGGTGATGTCCAGGCGAAGCCCGGCCGGGGATCCTCCTCCAGCATGAGGGCCTCGCCAATAGATAGTGAGCTTCAGGCTTTCGCGCCCGTACTCGTCGTCGATGACGCGCAGCCTCGGGTCCCGCGCCCCGAAATCGATCCCGCTCGCCCTCTGAGCGTCCGCGAAGGCCTCCCTCACAGCCGCCTCGAACTCCTCCCATCCAAACCAGCGGGTCGCCGTGAAGTCGAGGTCTTCCGAGAACCTGTAGTCCGGGAAGTAGCACTTCCGCAGGCAGGTTCCACCCTTAAAGACCAGTCGATCCTTCAGGTACGGATGGCCGGCGAGACCTCGGAGGGCCCATCCGAGAGCGTAATCCAACTCCACGATCCTGGGTTCCACGCCCGCCTGCCCTGCCAGCCGACGGATCTCCGCGTCCCGGATCATGTCGAGCTCAGGAGCCCTTCCTCGGGTAGATTCACCTTCACTCGCCAGCGGGTGACGATGCGGTGGGGTTCTCTCGGGGAGGAGGGATCGAGCTGGCTGATACCCGCCGTGAGCAGCCGGGTCCACTCGTCAACCAAATCTGGTTCCGGAAGGTGCGTCAGGTTCAGGGATTCGACGAGGAACCCCAGGCGTTTCACGACCGCGCCCGATCCGAAACGGCGCAGATACCGGGTGAGTCTGGCCCAATCAAGGTCGCCGTTCCCGGCGTCCAGCGCCTTGGCGACCTCGGTCACCCCGCCGCTCAGGTCCGGCCTGTCCAGGCAGTCGACGATCGTCTTTTCACGATCGGTCACCTGGACGGGCGCGTCGCCCGCGTGGTACCTGTGGCCTCCGAAGAACTTCTCGGGCTTGACGCGCACGATCCGGAACTTCATCCCGAGGACCGTGGGCGTCCGGTTTTCCTTCCGAGCGGTCGTCTGGATGTAGGTTATCCGCGGGACCTGTTCTGTGAGGTTCCAATGGTTTAGGGCGGACCAGTACGCCACCATGCCGGGACTCACCAGGTGTCCTGCGAGGACGTGGGCGTCCTCGCTCCAGGTCCGGTCGGGGCCGGCCTCGAGGGGGACGATGAGGTACTTCCCCTTCTCGATCCGTTCCAGCCAACCCTTCTCGACGAGGCGGTCCAGGAGATCCCTCGTGGACCTGCCTTCTCCCAGCTCCTCGTAGGCGTCAGCCGTCGTGAAGACTTCCTTGCCCCGGGCCGCCAGGGTGGTGAGAAACGACGCCTCGGCATCGCTGAGGCTGATTATATTACGATACGTCATTACCGCCTCCACACGCGGTTATCACGTATCAAATTATAAGCACTCTGCGGTATTTGTCCACCCTCAGGCTGGCGAACGGCACCCCAGAAACGGTCGGCGCGCTCCGTCGAGAGAGCACGGCCTGGCGATGTACGCGCCGGTCACCGTGAAGCACCGGGACGAGAAGACCGACGCGGCCACGGCGCTGCGGTAGTCGGGGCGGAGCGGAAGCAGCTTCCTCCGGGCCCGATCACGCGTCCTCGGCCACGGCGCCCCGGGCCTGTCGGCATCGCCACCTTCCGCGGCACCGACCTCCCTACCCCCCGCAACCTCCCCTCCGGTCCCAGGTGGAGGCGATGTGGTGGGGTAGGTTCGTGCGGGTCAAGGATGGTCGTTCGGCGCTTCCGATCCCATGGGGAGGACGTTTGGCTCGCCGTAGCGGGCGGATGCGCGGGTGCGTCCGCCTGATGCGTGGTTGGGCGGTGGGGGTGCAAGCGGCGGTCGGCCCCGGGCACTCGGGGCGTCGGCTCACGCGGTCCCGGTTCCGTCGTCTCCGGGGAGGCTCTGGTCGAAGGGGTCGCGGCCGGTGGCCGGATGGCTGCCCTGGTCCCAAGGCGAGGGCGGATCGACCGCGATCAGCTCGGTCTGTGGCGGCCCGCGCGCGGGGGCGACCGGGGGCGGGTGGTCCGGGGATGCGCAGATGCCGGAGGATCGGGCGCACGACCCCGGGCTCGGTCAGAAACGCGAGGATGCGCATCTCGCCATGACAGGTGGGGCAGCGTAGTGGGTGCACCTTGTAGATACGCGCGAGCAGCCGGGCCCAGCGACGACGCGGGCCGCGGTCGGACCCGTGGCCGCATGCAGGGACGAGCGCGCCGGTGCCCCCATCGCGCTCAGAGTCGCTCGCGGCTTCGGCCGCATCCTCACGCCCGTAGCGGGTCGCCTCCTTTCGCCACATCGCGTTCGGGGCGAAGACGCCGTGGTACCGGTGCCGGTGGACTCGGGGCGGCGGGATCAGGCGAGCGAGTCGGTCGAGCAATCCCAGGGGGCTCTGACTCGGATCGCGGTCCGACCGTCGTGTGCAGGGCGAGGCAGTTCGTAGATCAGCCGGGCGTCGGACGCTGGGGTGCCTCGCACGGAGGAGCTCCCTCCGAATGACGCGGAGCAGGATGCGCAGGACCGCGCCGCCCAGATCGGGATCCCGCATCCGCTGGGGCCGCAGGCGCTTGGCACCGACAACACCCACTGCCGCACCGGCACGGCCGGTACCACACTGTCGCTCAGGTGCGCCGCGACCCCCGCCATCCGCCGGTTCATGCACGAGGGACAGACGCAGCGCCCCTTGCAGCTTGAAGGCCACGAGGCGCTCCTGTCGACAGTCTGTGCAGCGCGCACGAGCAAACCCAAACGCCAGAATCCCGCACGTCAGGTAGCGGCGGAACTCGTGCTCGGTCCATGGAGGCAAGGAATCCACCTCGCCCTCATCGGCCATTGTGAGGAAGGTCTCGAGATGGTGCGGGACCACCTGGTGGAGTGGCGTCCGTTCGGGCCGCCGTCGTCGGTAGACGGGGGACGGGATGAAGCCCGGTCGGTCGGGCCGGTTCGGTGGAGCTGGACCACCGGGACGAGTCCAGCGGTGGGTCGGCCGGAACGTCCGGGGCTGGGGTCGGGACAGCATCCAAGACCGATATTCAAGGTTTTTTTCGAGAGGCCATGCCCCTTGGGCGGCTTTCCTGCCATTGTTGGCGCGACGCCGAAACCGACTCGTCCGAGGCCGAAACGTTCCAGCCTCCAGATCGCGTCAGGCACACGACCTCGAGAACGAGACGCCGCCACGACGGCACGTCGTGACCGCCGACCCTGAGAGCCCTGGCCTCGGTGCTCCCCCCGCCCCGCATCCACGGCCACAGCCAATCGGATATCTCCGGGGGCAGGTGGCCGACCGGCTCGCCCGAGTTCAGATGCACCCACACCGCCGGGTCGTCCTGACCCGGCGGATCGGGTACGAGATTCAGGGCATCTCCATCACTCACGACCTCCAGGTGACGATCCCGGCCGGCGAACACGATTCCGTGAACCGTGGCGCGAAACGCGCTCGGGCATCCGTTTGGAAAGGGGGGTGGTCGGTAGATCCTGACTCCCGGCTTCAGGGCTCGAAGGTTCACGCAAAGAGCTACCGTTGTAACTTATCGCCGACGCTTCGAAGGGCCAGAGACGCTCTGCCACCGCCAATGAACCCCATCTATCTAGACTACGCCGCCACGACACCGGTCCGCACCGAGGTGCGCGACGCCATGGCGCCGTACTTCGACGAACTGTTCGGCAACCCGTCCAGCACCCATCGCTGGGGACGCCAGGCCGCTGCCGCTCTGGCGGAGGCCCGCGATGAGGTCGCGACCGTCCTGGGAGCCCGCTTTTCTGAAATCCTGTTCACTCGGGGGGGGACGGAGTCCGACAACCTCGGGGTATGCGGGCGGGTTGGGTGGCACATGTCCCAGGGCGACCGCCCGACTGTGGCAGTCAGCTCGGTCGAGCACAAGGCGGTGCTCACGGCGGCGAAGAAGGCCACCGCCGACGGGCGGGGACGATGTCGCGTGTTCGACGTCCGGCCCGACGGTTCGGTCGACATGGACGCCATCGACGCCGCGCTCGATGAGGGCCCCACGGTCATTTCGCTCATGTGGGTCAACAACGAGACCGGCATCGTCCTGCCGGTGCCTTCAGTGGCCGAAAGGGTGCGTGACGCGGGTGGCACCATGCATACGGACGCCGTTCAGGCGGCCGGAAAGGTTCCGGTTCGCGTCGACGAGGTGCCGGTCGACCTGCTGAGCCTCGCGGGCCACAAAATCTATGGGCCCAAGGGCACCGGCGCCTTGTTCGTTCGCCGCGGCCTCGAAGTCGCGCCCCTCCTGCACGGAGGCGGCCAGGAGCGGATGCTCCGGCCCGGCACGGAGGACGTAGCGGGAGCGGTCGGCTTCGCCACCGCGCTCCGGCTCGTCGTGGAGGAGCGGGCCGTTGAGGCGGCGCGCCAGGGCCAACTCCGGGACCGTCTCGAGCGGACGATTCTGGAGTCGGTTCCGGACATCCGGATCAATGGTGGGCCCGCGTGTCGGGCCCACCACGTGTGCTCCGTCGGGATCTCCGGGGTAGACGGGCGGAGCCTCCTCATGTCGATGGATCTGGAAGGGGTGGCGGCATCGGGCGGGTCGGCGTGCCAGAGCGGGAGCGCGTCGGGCAGCCACGTCGTGTCCGCACTGTACGGCGAAACAGACCCTCGTGCCACGATTCGCTTCTCGCTCAGCCGCCATACGACGGAACAGGACGTGGTCCGGGGCGCTGAGATCCTGGCGCGTGTGGTGGAGCGGTTGCGCGGCGGCGCGCCGGTATGAAGAGCCGCGTCCTCGTCGCGATGTCCGGGGGCGTCGACTCGTCGGTGGCAGCGGCCATGTTGGTCGAAGCCGGCCACGACGTGATCGGGGTCACCATGAAGACGTTCTGCTACTCCGGAACCGAGGATCACGGGAAGACCTGTTGTGGCCTCGACGGAATCGCTGATGCTCGCCGCGTGGCCGTCGCTCTCGACATCCCGCACTACGTTTTCGACGTCGAGGAGGACTTCAACCGGGATGTCATCGACGACTTCGTGGCGGAGTATGCACAGGGGCGGACACCCAACCCCTGCGTACGCTGCAACTCCAACACGAAGTTCAGGGACCTCCTGGCCCGCGGTCGTGATCTCGGGTGCGATCGCATCGCTTCGGGCCACTACGTCCGGGTGCGGCGCGACGAGCGCGGAACGGCGCTTCTCAGGGGACTCGACCCCGACAAGGACCAGAGCTACTTCCTGTGGGGATTGCCGGCGGACATACTGCCGGGGTTGCTCTTTCCCCTCGGAGAGCTCAAGAAGTCGGAGGTGCGCGCCCGCGCTCGTGCCCTCAGCCTCGTTACGGCCGACAAACCGGAGTCGCAGGAGATCTGCTTCGTGCCCACGGGCGACTACCGCGATCTGCTGAAAACCCGACTCGGAGCCGTCCATCCAGCCCTGCAGGAAGGGCCGATTGTCGACCGGCAGGGCCGTGAACTGGCCAGGCACGGGGGGTACGCCGGCTTCACGGTCGGGCAGCGGAAGGGACTCGGGGGCGGCTTCGGAGCGCCGATGTACGTGCTGGAGATCCGACCGGAGGAGCGTGCCGTGGTTGTAGGCAAGCGCGAGGAGTTGCACGCCGATTCAGTGGACATTGCCGGACTCAACTGGCTTACCGACCCGCCTGCCGTGGGGAGTCGGGTGCATGTCCAGCTCCGCTACCGCGCACCGGCCGTTCCCGCGGTCGTGACGGCGCTCCACCAGGAACTCGGCCTGGAACTGCTCGAGGAGGTCGCGGCGGTCACGCCGGGCCAGTCCGCCGTGGTGTTCGACGACGACCGGGTGCTGGGTGGCGGCCGAATCGTCCGGGCGGAGAGCGCCGTCCGGGTGTGAGCGGAGCTGGGATCGGGACGCTCGGACGGGAGTGACCGGCCTGGCCACCTCATGCCGCCCGCCGGCGGGATAGGAGCGCGACTCGGCCCTGCGAGTCCGGAATCGGGCCCCACACCCGCAGGGCTTCGAGGTCGTCGGCGTGATACCTACGCGACTCGGCTCTGCGAGAGCCGCAGCCGGTGTATCCGGGCCCGGTTCAGTGCTTCAGCCCGCTCGCGGCTGCGAACTCTTCCATCGCCTTCTGCTCGTCATCGCTCAGCGTGTCCGGCACCTCGATCTTCACTTCGACGTACTGGTCGCCCTGTCGACCCGCCTTCTCCAGCCCCTGGCCCCGAATCCGGAAGCGAGTTCCTGCCTGAGTGCCGACAGGGATCCGTAGGACCACCTTCTTTCCGCTGACGGTCTTGACGCGAATCTTCGAGCCGAGCGTGGCCTGAACGATGTTGATCGGCACCGTCACGTGGATGTCGAGGCCTTCCCGACGAAAGAAGCGGTGCGGCTTGACCTTGAAGGTGATGATCAGGTCTCCCGGACGACCGCCCTGGCGGCCGCGCTCACCCTGGCCGGTCAGCCGCACCTTCGAACCGGTGTCCGTAGCTGCCGGCACATTGATGGCGATCTTTCGCTGCTGACGGACGGTGCCCCGGCCCTCGCAGGAAACGCACGGATCCTCGGGAATCTGCCCACGCCCGAAGCAGGCCGGGCACGGACGCTTGACGGCGAAGCCGCCCTGTCCGAACGAGACGTTGCCGGTGCCGCTACACTCCGCGCAGGTCCGTAGCGAACTGCCGGGTTTGGCACCGCTTCCGCCGCACGTCGTGCACTCCTCCGTGATCGCCACCGCAACCGAGACCTTGCCACCCAGCGCGGCCGTCTCGAAGGGAATCTCGACGACGTATTCGACGTCCTGTCCCTTCGCGGGCCCACGCCGTCCGGCGCCGGGCCCCGGCTGTTTGTCCGTGCGGCCGCGGTCGAAGAGTGACGTGAAGAGGTCGGAGATATTTCCGAACCCGCCTCCCAGATCGTCGAAGGAAAAATCCTGGGGCCCCGGGCCGCCGGGGGGCGGACGCGTGCTCCCGGGACGCGGAGACGGCCCACCCGCCCGGCCCCGCCCGAAGCCGAACGATCCGAACTTCCTCATCTGGTCGTACTGCTTCCGCTTCTCCGTATCCGAAAGGACGCTGTACGCCTCGCCGATCTCCTTGAAACGCTCGTGCGCTCGCTTGTCGTCCGGGTTCGCATCCGGGTGGTACTGCTTCGCGAGCTTCCGGTACGCCTTCTTGATCTCGTCCGGCGACGCTTTCTCCCCGACGCCGAGGAGTTGATAGAAGTCCTTGTTCGCAGCGGCCATCCGTCGTCCCGCCTACCCGTCGTACTTGTAGACGCTCACGCGGGCCGGTCGCACCAGATTCCCCTTGAGAGCGTATCCCTTCTGGAAGACCTGAGCGACCGTCTCATCGGCGTCCTCCGATTCGGCCGGAACCCGCATCACCGCCTCCATCTTCTCTGGGTCGAAGGCCCCGCCCTCCGGGTCGAGCGTCTCGACCCCCGCGTCGGTCAGGAGCCGCACGAACTTCCGCTCCACCAGGTCCACTCCCTCCATGATCGCCTCAACGGTCGCGTTGCCGAGATCGAGCTGGGCCACGCGCTGCAGATCGTCGAGAACGTCGAGGAGCTTCGCCAGCAGATCTGCCTGGGCCCGGCCCCATGAGTCGATGCGCTCCTGCTCCACCCGGCGCCGGTAGTTGTTGAACTCCGCCGCGAGCCGAAGGTGGCGGTCGTTCAGGGTGGCAAAGTCTGCCCGGACCGTCTCGAGATCCGAGTCCGAACCGCTCGGGGCGCCGGAGCCGTTACCCGTCTCGCCGGAGTCCTCAGGGCCATCGAGGCCGTTCGGCACGACCGTCTCGACAGCGCCGTCTTCGGCCCCTTCTTGCACGTCCACGTCGTCTCGATCGGGAACAGAATCCGTCATATCACTCGTCGGTTGCCAGAATGTCGGGAAAGCCAGCCTGAAGATACCATCGTCGCGGCCGCTGGTTCAGTCCAATGGAGGCGTCAGCCGCCCGTCCACCAGATGCAAGATCAGCGCAAGGGCGGCCTGAGCGGAGCGCTGGCGGACACCGTCCCGGTTTCCAGGGAAGACGGAGCGCCGCACGACGGCCTGGTCTCCGTGTACCGCGGCGAAGCAGACGGTTCCCACGGGCTTGTCGGGCGTGGCGCCTCCCGGCCCCGCGATCCCGGTCAGAGAGACCGCCACCTCGGCTCCGAACCGCATGAGGGCTCCACGCGCCATCTGCTCGGCCACCTCCTCGGAAACGGCGCCACAGGAGTCGATGATCTTACGCTCGACGCCCAGAAGAGCCTCCTTCGCATCATCCGAATACGCCACCACACCGCCCAGGAACACGTCGGAGGCACCGGCCACGTCGGTGAGCCTCTTCGAGGCGAGGCCGCCGGTGCAACTCTCTGCCGCCGCCAGACGCAGTCCGCGCGTTCGTAGTGCGGTCAGGACCGCCTCGGCAAGATCTCCGGTCTCGGGCGCCTCGAACAGCCAGGGCTTGACTACTTCCCTCAACTGGGCCTCAGCTTCATCCAAGCGACCCACCGAGGCGGTGCCGCCCGTCACCGTGAGCCTGAGGTCCACCCCGGTTTCCTCCGGCAAGAAGGCAAGGCGGACTCCACCGAAGCCCGACGGGAACGCATCGCCGATCAGGCCGGCGAGAGCCGACTCGGGAACGCCGGTCGTGTGGAGTTCACGCGAGCGGATGTCGGGAAGCCGGCCCGCGAACACCCGCCGAAGTGCCTCGGCAGCGGCCTCCGAGGCGATGGCGTTCATCTCACGCGGGACGCCCGGCAATAGCACGACCTGGATGCCCTGCTCGTCCATGAGGAGGCCCGGGGCCGTGCCGAGTGGGTTCGAAAGAAGCTGCGCGCCCCAGGGCACCATCGCGATCCTGCGGTTGGCGTCCGGGAGCGGCCGGCCAGCAGAGCGGAAGCGGCCCGTAAGTTGGTCGAGGAGTCCCTGGTCGAGGAGCAGCGGACGATTCAAGGCGCGCGCCACCGCCTCACGCGTGAGGTCGTCCGGCGTCGGACCCAACCCACCGGTGACGATCACGATTTCCGCCCGTGCCATGCCCTGGGCCACCGCGGTGGCGATGGCGTTCTGCTCGTCTCCAACGGTGAGACGTAGATCCACCTCGATCCCGAGCCGGTCCGAGAGAAACCGACCGAGCCACGCCGCATTGGTGTCCACCGTCCGGCCGGACAGCAACTCGTTGCCGACGGTGATTACGACGGCGCTCGGCGACGTCAGAGAGCTACTCCTCCGCACCCAGGAGGGTGCGGTACCGCCAGAGGTAGACGCCCAGCGAGTACACGGTCAGGACCACGGCTCCGACCAGGGTCAGTCCGACCCATGCCTCATGGAGCGTCGACCAGACCGACCAGAGTGGATTGCCCTCCCATCCGCGCGCCGCGGCCAGATCGGACAACGGGTACCACAGCATGAGCCCGCCAATGAACAGCGCCTGCAGCAGCGCCTTCCGCTTCCCTGACTTCCCGGCCGCGATAATCACTCCCCTTCGGGCAGCGTAGCTCCGGAAGACCGTGATGAAGATCTCCCGCCCGAAGATCACCACCATGACCCACATCGGGAGTTCTCCCCACCACGGCACCAGTCCGGGGTCGACCTCGCGGTGCGAAATCATGTAGAACGGAATGAATGTCACCGCGACAAGGAGCTTGTCCGCCAGCGGATCGAGCAACTTCCCCAGGTCGGTAATCAGGCCGTGCTTCCTGGCAAGGTAGCCGTCCCAGATGTCCGACAGGGCCGCCGCGACGAAAAGAGCAAACGCGGCGAACCGTGTCCCGATTCCCGGCGAAAGGGCCATCATGAAGATGGCCGGGGACACCACGATCCGGATGACCGTGATGAGATTGGGCAGGTTCCAGCGCGTCTCGGACACGCGAGACCTCAGTTCAGGGCTTTGATAACGAGCTTGCTCACGCAGGAGAGGGTCTCGAACACACCCTTCCCCTCGATCCCGACTGCCTCGAAGTCGGGAACGCCCATCGGGTTGATCTGCGCCCTGAGATCTTCCACCGGCAAAATGTCCGGCATGTCGCGCTTGTTGTACTGGATCGCGAACGGAATGGTCTGAAGGTCGTACCCGTAGGTCGACAGGTTCTCGTACAGGTTGTGCATCGACTCGATGTTGGCTTCGGCCCGTGTCGCCTGGGAGTCGGCCACGAACACCAGTCCGTCCACGCCCTTCAGGATGAGGCGACGGCTCGCGTTGTAGTAGACCTGACCCGGGACGGTGTAGAGGTGGAAGCGGGTCTTGAAGCCTCGGATCTCTCCGAGATCAATGGGAAGGAAGTCGAAAAAAAGCGTGCGCTCCGTCTCCGTGGCCAGCGAGATCATCTTCCCCTTCGTGTCCGGGTTCACACGGGAGTAGATGTACTCGAGGTTCGTCGTTTTGCCGCCGAGGCCCGTCCCGTAGTAGACGATCTTGCAGTTGATCTCGCGGGACGCGTAGTTGATCATCGACATCGGTCGACGCTACCTCCCCCTCTTACGGCTCAAGTGCAACGGACCCCCTAGACGGGTGTCGAAGTAGGCGGAGACCTCGCAAGCATCCCCCCGACCGGAGAATCGCCGGGCACCGTGCTGGGGAAACCCCGGCCGGCTCCGGCGAGCGGCCACTAAAGTCGGGCTGCGACCGTGCCGGTGCAAGACCGCCCCGATCAGGCCACCCCCAGACGGGCCGGCACACCACGCTCCGCGGCCTCGTCCTCCATGCGTGCGACGATGGACCGGGCCCTGCGGCGCAGGAGCTTGCGAGGCTCCCATCGAAGGAAGTCCCGAAGCAGGCGGATGTTGTCCACCGTAGCCGGCTCGCGCCCCATGTACCCGAGTGCGGCCAAGCGCCGCAGTACACGCGGGCTGAAGAGATCCCGCTGATGACGCGTGATCTGATCACGCACCACCACGGCGGTCAGTGCACCGGCAGCGGCAGCGGCCAGTACTGTAATTCCAGCAACCCGTAATCGCCTCGACGCCATCTACATCTCCCTCCGTCCGGCCAGCGCCTCGGCGATGGTCGTCCCGTCCACGTATTCGAGATCACTCCCTACCGGGATGCCCCGGGCGAGGCGGCTCACCCGAGCGCCCATCGGCCGGATCATCTCTTCGAGGTAGACCGCCGTGGCCTCCCCCTCGACACTGGCGTTGGTCGCGAGGATCACCTCATTCACGCCACCCCGCGCGTCGCGAATCCGTCCGAGCAAGGACGCGACGTTGAGTTCATTGGGTCCGACTCCGTCCAGCGGGGCCAGATGACCCCCCAGGACGTGGAACAGGCCACGGTACTGCCCGGTGCGCTCAATGGCACCGACCTCGAACGCTTCCTCCACCACACAGACGATCGACGCGTCCCGCCGCGGGTTCACACAAACCTCACACTCCTCATGCTCCGTGAAGTTGCCGCACACCCGGCAGGCGCGGACTCGGTCGGCCACTTCTTCGAGCGCGCGAGCCAACCGCCTCGGCTGCTCACGCGAGCCCTTGAGCAGGTGATGCACCAGTCGAAGAGCGGTCTTGGGGCCAATCCCAGGAAGGCGCGCCAACTCCGTAGAGAGTTGATCGATCACCGACACGGACGAGGCCGGGACCGAAGATTCCTCAGAAGAGGCCCGGGAGCCCCGGGATGTTCATCGGCAGCCCACCCGAGACCTTCTTCATCTCCGCCTCGTAGTGGCGGTGCGCCTTCGATTGAGCCTCGGACACGGCGGCCAACACGAGGTCTTCCAGCATCTCGACGTCCCGAGCATCCACACAGGTAGGGTCGATCTTTACCTGGCGCACTCCGCCCTTCCCGTCGACGGTCACCGTGACCATTCCTCCACCCGAGGAGGCGGTGATCTTCTCCGAATCCAGGGTGTCCTGGAGCTTGGTCATCTTGGCCTGAAGCTGCTGGCCGAGTTCCATGAGTTGCTGAATGTTGTTCATCGACAGGCTGTATCAGGCCGAAGCCATCACTCCATGAGTTCGAGATCGAGTTCTTCTACCGCCTGTCTCAGGCGGGGTTCCTTGCGCAACAGTGCACTCATCGTGTCTCCACGAACCACGTCCTGAGAGATCCGCGGACCCGGCTGAACGGTTCCCCCCACCTCCGCCAACACGATGGCCACCCGATGGCCCACGTGGGGACGCAGGCCCGCTTCGATCTCATCGAGAACGCCGCGCTCGGCCAACCGTTCGAGCGCCGGACCGGCGGGAGGCGTGACAACCACAGCCCCCTCGTCTCCATATGAGACCGTCGAGGATCGGAGGAACGGCCCGAGCCCCGTCGGCACGCGATGGCCTGCGTCGAGATACCGCGTCCACGCCTCCTCCAACGAAGCCGCCGGTGCGACGTCGTCACCGGGGATCACTTCGGCAGAGGTGTCGACGACCTCGGCGGCCGCTGCAGCCGCCCCCTGGGGTGGCGCGGTCGGCGACGGACCGCCCGAGGCGGCGCCACCTCGTGACACGGGCGCGCCACCAAGGGCGCGGATGAGGTCCTCCATCGAAACCGTCCGATCGAGGTATGAGAGCCGCAGGAGCAACATCTCGATCAGGACCCGGGGGTTCGGGCTCCTGCGGAGATTCCCGTTGCTCTCCAACTCGGCGGCCGTAGCCATCATTCGGACGAGGTCCGCGACGTCGAACGAGGCCGCCCGGGCCACGAGTGCTTCGCGCACATCCGCCCGCACGTCGATGTCGGCGTCCGGGGTCAAGCGTAGTCGAAGCAGCGCACGGAGGATGTCCAACAGTCCGTGATAGAACTCGACGAGGTCGTAGCCGTCGTCCAGAAGGCTCTGCACGAGGTCGAAGACCTCACCGTGGCGGCCTTCGGCCACGATCCCCAGGAGATCGAGGTAGCGCTCCTCCTCGACGAGCCCGAGCACGCGGCGAACCGCGTCCGTGTCGATGTCCCCGCCCGTCAACGAGATGACCTGATCGAGCAGCGACAGGGCGTCGCGCATCCCCCCGTCGGCTTTGCGCGCAAGAATCCGCAGCGCTTCGGCAGGAGCCTCGGTCTCCTCGGCCTCCAGGACGACCGAAAGCCGCTGCACGATGTCCGACACACCGATCCGCCGGAAATCGAAGCGCTGGCAGCGGGACAGAATGGGCGCCGCCGCCTGCTGGATCTTCTGGGGCTCGGTCGTGGCGAAGACGAAAATGACTCTCGGGGGCGGCTCTTCCAGGATCTTGAGGAGGGCGTTCCACGCCTCCCTGGTGAGCATGTGGGCCTCGTCCACGATGTAGATCTTGAAGCGCCCTTCCTCCGACGGCGCATACATGGCCCGCTCCCTGAGGTCGCGAGCGTCGTCGACGCCCCGATTGGACGCCGCGTCGATTTCCACGACATCCAGAGCCGTGTGGCCCGCCCAGATTCTCGAGCAACTGTCGCAGACCCCGCACGGCTCTCCCTCGTCCGTCCGGTTGGGACAGTTCAGGGCCATCGCGAGCACCCGGGCCAGCGTGGTCTTTCCCACGCCGCGGGGCCCGCAGAAGAGGTACGCGTGCCCGACCCGGTCGCCCGAGACCGCGCGGCGAAGGGTCTCGGAGACGTGCTCCTGAACGGCCACGTCGGCAAAGCTACGGGGTCGGTACTTCCGGGCGAGAGCGGTGTGGGACAAGGCCGTCCGCGGGTGCGGGGATAAAAAAATGCCCCAGGCTACCCGCAGCGACGATCACCGCACTTACCGCTGCTACCTGCGGGGTCCTGACGGGATTCGCGGGCTCTCGCCCTGCGGACCTGGGGCACGGATAGAAGCTACCGGAGGCCCCTGGGGAGGTCAACGGAATGCGGCGGCGGCGCGGCGCGGCGGCGGCGGCTCTACCGACGAAATCAGCCCCACGGCGGCGGCTCTACCGATCGATTCTCCAGGCGTCGGGCACATACTCGATCTTCACGGGGGTGTCTCGTTCGACGATGACGGCGATCGCGTCGAACCGGACGTCCACGTCGCCCTGGGGACGGGTCGCCAGGAAGTGCGCGGCAACGGTCTGGATCTCCCGCCGCTTCTTCCAGGTGATGGCCTCCAGAGGACTTCCGAATCCCGCCCCCGCCCTGCTCTTCACTTCGACAAAGGCGACAAGGCTGTCCCGCCGAACCACGAGGTCGACCTCTCGGCGACCGAACCGGTAGTTCCGCGCCATGACCGTCCAGCCGAGGCGCTCGAGGTACCGGGCAGCAAGGGACTCTCCCCTACGTCCCAATGCGTGCGGCGGGTGGCTCGGGGCTTCGGCGTGGTGCGGTCCAGGCGGCATGCGCCAAGCTGTCGAGCGCACGCGGGCGCTGGAATGTCGAGGCAGGCCTCGGCGTCGGGGCTCGGGTCGCACGTCCTGGCCACGCGTCCGGCCCCGGGGACCAGGTGCCCCTCAGACGACGCCGGCCGATGTCAGCGGGGCGGCGAGGTCACGGCCGATGGCCCGTGCGATGACCCGGATCTGCCCCATCAACTCCTCGAATTGCTGCGGGTACAGGCTCTGCGCACCGTCGGAGAGCGCGCGTGGAGGATCGGGGTGCACCTCGACCATAAGCCCGTCCGCCCCTGCCGCGACGGCGGCCCTCGCCATCGGGATCACCTTGGAGCGGATACCGGTACCATGGCTCGGATCGGCAATGATCGGCAGGTGCGACAGCGCACGAATGACGGGAATCGCCGTCAGGTCGAGGATGTTGCGTGTGTGGTTGTCGAAGCCGCGTACGCCCCGCTCGCACAGGATCACGTCGCCGTTCCCCTCGGCGAGGATATACTCGGCCGCAAGGAGAAGCTCGTCGATGGTGGCGCTCATGCCCCGCTTCAACAGAACCGGCTTGCCCGCCCGCCCAACCCGCCGCAGGAGCGGGTAGTTCTGCATGTTCCGGGCGCCGACCTGGACGATATCGGCATACTCGGCCACCAGATCGACCCCATCCGGATCGATGGCCTCCGTCACCACGGCCATCCCCGTGGCCTCGCGAGCGCGAGCGAGGAGCTCCAGCCCCTCCTTGCCCAGCCCCTGAAAGGAGTAGGGGGATGTGCGGGGCTTGAAGGCCCCTCCTCGGAGGATGGTCGCGCCCTGGTCGCGCAGCACTTCGGCGATCCCGACGATTTGCTCTTCGCTCTCCACCGCACACGGACCGGCCATCAAGACGACGTCCGTCCCACCGATTCGAGTGCCGTTGTCGAGGCGGATGATCGTGTCGTCCTCCTTCCACTCCCGCGACACCTGCTTGTACGGCTGCGTGACCGGAATCACCTCGAGGACCCCGTCAAGGCCCTCGATACGGGCCGAGTCGACCCGGCCGTCGTTGCCGATGAGTCCGACCGCCGTGCGCTGCCCCCCCGGGATCGGACGCGCGTCGTAGCCCATGTCACGGATGACGTCTACTACACGGTCGATGTGGTCCGTGGAGGCGTTGTGCTTCATGACGATCAGCATTGCGGGGCCTTCGTTCGATCAGCGGAGGAACGGCGGGGCTGGAACCCCGTTCGGGGGGCTCCGTTCCGGTCGGGAGCCCGTCGCATGCGGTTGCCACTCAACGCGCTCAGGCGAGCCCCGCGGTCTCGAGCGCCTCCTGGAGCTTCACACCCACGATCGTGCTCACGCCCGGCTCCTCCATCGTGACGCCGTAGATCCAGTCGGCCGCCTCGATGGTGCGGGGGTTGTGGGTGATGACGACGAACTGGGTGTCCGCGCTGAACTGCTGGAGCAGGCGGATGAAACGACCGATGTTGTTCTCGTCGAGAGGAGCGTCCACCTCATCCAGAACACAGAACGGGCTCGGCTTCACCAGATAGATCCCGAAGAGGAGCGAGAGGGCGGTGAGCGCCCGCTCTCCCCCCGACAGGAGATCGATCCGCTGCGTCTTCTTGCCCTTCGGTGACGCATGGATCTCGATCGGCGACTCGAGCGGGTCGTCCGGCTCCTGGAGCCAGATGTCCGCCTCGCCTCCCTCGAACAGGCCGAAGTGCGTCTTCCGGAAGTTCTCTCGGATCTGTTCGAAGGTGCTCATGAAGAGATCCGTTGCGGTCTTGTTGATCTCCCGGATGGCCGAACGCAGGTCGTTGCGAGCCGTCACCAGGTCGTCGCGCTGCTCCGTCAGGAAGGCCAGGCGGTTGGACTCCTCCTCGTGCTCCTCGACGGCAAGCATGTTGACCGGGCCGATGCGGTCGAGGGCTACCACGATCTCGCGAAGCTCCTCCTGGAGATCCTCGGGGTCTCCGTCGACGGGCTGAGCGTCGCCCAGAAGCGCATCGAGGGTGCGACCCCACTCCGCTTCGAGCCGCTCGCGAATCCGCGCGATCTTACCGGTCAACTCCGTCTTCTCGAGTTCCAGCGTGTGGCGGCGGTCCGTGGCCGCCCGCTCCGCTGTGCGGAGTTCGCGGGCTCGCCGTTCGGCCGCGGTCAATGCATCCAGGACCTCCTGGAGCGCCTCCTGACGGGCGCGGGCTTCGGCCTCTGCTTCGGTGCGGGCGGCGAAGAGCGCCTCGGTCGCGCGTCCGCCCTCCTCCTTGATCCGACCGGTCTCGGCGAGCTCCTCACCGAGACCCTTCTCCTCGACATCGAGGGCCGCAACCCGTCGATCCGCCTGGTCGCGGGCCGAAACGACGCCCTCCAGCCGCTCACGTACCCGGGCCTCATCACCTTCGAGGCGGGCCACGTCGACCGCGAGGCGCGCGCCTTCCGCGCGGGCGGTCTCCCACTCCTCCTGTACGGTTTCGACCACGCTCCGGGCTGCAGCCCGCTCGTCGTGGATCTCGGCTTCCCGATCGATGATCGCCGTCCGGTCCTCTCGCGCCTCCTTGGCCCGAGAGAGCGCCCGACCGCGGGCGGCCTTCGTCCCCTCCACCTGACGGGCCAACTCGTCCCGGTGGCTGTCGAGGCGCGACCGCTGGTGCGTCTGGGCCTCCATCTCGGCGACCGCCTTCCGTTGGACGTCCTCCGCCTCACGGAGGGACTGTCGCGCGTCCTCGAGCCCGAGTTCCGCAGCCTTCACCACACCCTCGGCAGCCTCCCGCTGGACGAGAGCCTCCTCCGCGTCGGTCCTCGCCGCACCGAGTTCGACCTCGATCTCCTTGAGCCGCTCCTTCCGTTCCAGGACGCCGGTGGCACCCATCGGGTTGCCGATCCGCACCACTCCCCGGCTGTCGACGACGTTTCCGCCACGGGAAACCCGGTCCCCCTCCCCCTCCACCAGCCCCTCGTCCTCCACGAGGTCGACACCGGCCAGAAGGGCGCGGACCCAGGCTGCACCCCGGCCGGCGGGCTTCACGTGGTCCAGGAGGGTCCCCCCGCCCGCCGTGACGTTGGGCGCACGATCGACCGGGAGCAAAATCAGACCGCCCCCGCCCGCCCACTCCTCTTCGAACCAGGAGCCAAGTCGGGCGACGGTCGTCGAATCCCGGACCACGAGCGCCCTCGCGAGGGGGCCGAGGTACGCCTCGACGGCCCGCGCCACGTCCGCTCCTGCGGCCACGAAGTCCAGCAGAGCCCCCTCGACGCCGTCGAGCCCGAGATCGAGCGCGGCCCGAACGACGGGCTCGACCCCTTCACGGTCCCGCTCCAACTCCTTCAGGCCGGAGACCTTGGCCGCCAGCGACTGAGCACGGTCCGCCGCCTTCAGTTCCGCGAGCCGTGCAGCGTCCATCGCCTCCCGGGCGGTCGAGAGAGCGGCCTGAGCGACGGCAACGTCACTCCGTGCCCGCTGAACCGCGTTGTCGAGGTCGCGCACCCGACTGGAAAAAAGATCTCCTTGGGACTGGAGATCCGTCGCCTCGTCCGTCGCGAGCTGAAGCTCCTGCGCCAAGCGCTCGAGCCGGCGCTCCAGCTCTGCAGCCTGAGCGTCCGCCGCTTCGGCGTCCCCCTCGAGCTGAGCTCCCCGTCGAGCCAGCTCGCGCTCCTTCGACTCCGCCCCCTCGAGGTGCTGCCGCGCTTCCTGGAGCCTGGCGCGCACAGCGTCGGCTTCGGCCCCGCGGGCCTCGGCCACGGCGCGCAGGTCGCCCAGCTCTCCCGCCAGTCGGGTCTGGTCTTCCGCGAGGGCATCCGTGGCGGCCCCGAGGGTGGCCGAGCGCTCGCGAGCCTCGGAACGCTCTTCACCGATCTGGGCCAGGCGGCGTGATGCGTACACGGTGCGCTCCTCGGCGACCGCGAGATCCCGCTCCCACCGGACCAACTTCTCCCGAATGACCTCCAACTTGCCCGACGCCTCGACCCGAGCCCGCTCGGCATCGACTTCGCGAAGACGTAGTGCTTCGTATTCGGACTCCGCGGCCTGAAGCTCCGCGGCCATGCCCTGCCCGGTTTGCAGGTCACCCTCGAGCTCCCGGCCGACGGCGGTGAGCCGCCCGCCCAACTCCTCCAACTGGTGCCGGACGAAGGTGACCTCGACGTCCAGACGGCGCTGACGAAGTTCCAGGTAGCGCTCCGCCTTGCCCTTCTGCCGCGCGAGCGAGCGCACCTTGGTCTGGACCTCGGAGATCACGTCCTCCAGGCGTTGGAGGTCCATTTCCGCGCGCTCGAGGCGGCGCGTGGCCGCCTTGCGACGGTCCTTGTACTTCCCGATGCCGGAGGCCTCCTCGAACAGATGGCGACGCTCCTCGGTCCGGTCCGACAGGATCGCGTCGATCATCCGCCCTTCGATGATCGAGTAGGCGTTGGCGCCAAGGCCGGTGTCCCGGCAGAGATCCACGACGTCCCGCAGGCGACACGACGAGCGGTTGATGAAGTACTCCGAGCCCCCGTCCCGGAACACCTGCCGCCCGATCTCGACCTCCTCGAAGGGGACGGGAAGCGCCCCGTCCTCGTTGCTCACGGTCATGGAAACCGAGCCGCGATTGACGGGCCGTCGGTTCACGGAGCCCTGGAAGATGGCCTCGTCCATCTTCGCGCCGCGGATGGCCGTCGGGCGCTGTTCGCCCAGAACCCACCGGATGGCGTCACTGATGTTGGACTTGCCGCACCCGTTCGGCCCGACGATGGCCGTAATACCATCGTGGAACTCGACCTTGGTCGTGTCGGCGAACGACTTGAATCCATGGACCTTGAGCGCGCGAAGCTTCATGTATCGTCAACCGGTACGGAAAGCGTTCTTCGGTGATGTCGCGGGGATCCGCAACGGAGGAAGGAGGGGTGCCTCAGGGGGCCACCCCGGCCCGGTCGACCAGCGTGACGGGCAAGCCTCGCTCAGCCAGGAGGGACGCCATGTGGGCCGCCTCTGACTCGTCTGCGTAGGCCCCGGCGTAGATGCGGTAGGTAGCGTCGCCCTCCCTGGCGGTCGCCCTCAGCACGTATGCAAAAATACCGTCACGGCTCAAACTCCCGACGAGATTCTGAGCCTCGCCTCGGTCGGCCACCTCACCGAGAAGAAAGGCCTTCGGCGTCGGGCGCACCATCCAGCGGGAGCGATCACCACCGATGATGCCGGCCACGGACTGGGACAGGCTCTCCGCGCCGACCTCGTCGGCCGCCGGTCCAACGATGACGCGGTGAAAGAGACTGCCGTCCACCAGGACGGGCGCCACGGCCCACACCCGATCCGGGACCCGCGCCGCCAACTCGGCGGCCCGACGTCTGGCCACGCCCTCGTCGCGGTAGGACTCCAGAACAATGGAAAAGGCGGCCGGCGGCGTCATCGCCTGTGAGCGGGCAACAGGCGCTACGTCTCCCGGCGTCGTGGAGGGAACCGCACCGTCGAGCGGGGGGGCCGTCACCCCGGGCGACACGAGGCCGGGAACAGCGATCAGCCCGAACCACCACCCGGCAACGGCCAGCGCGACCAGGAACAGGAGCATCAGAATCGCCGGCAGCGGGTTCCGCGTCTTCTTCTCCTGCGCCACGTCGAACGCCGCCGCCACCCGCTCTTCTGTAGGCGCAGCGCGGGCTGCCTCGACTTCCGCGATGATCTCGTCCGCCGTCGGAACGGGTGGAGGCGCCTCCGCCTCGCCACCGGGCGCCACCCCCGCGGCGTAATCACGGCCTCCGGTACCCGCGTCGGAGGTCACATAGGCGTCGGTCGCCTTCCGCGCCGAGTCGTCCCGACCGCTCTCCCCGAGGGCGTCGGTCTTCTCGGTGGAATCGGGCTCGGGGGACGAGGTCTCTCCGGCGGCCTCTCCGAAGACCACATCCCGTTCGAGGTCCCGAGACGAATCGTCGAAGGCGGCTGGCGCTCCTTCCTCCTCGGTCTGAGCGCCCGTCAGGACGTGCCCGTCACCCCCCGCCGAATCGTACGCCCAAGCGCCATCATCACTCCCTTCGTCCCCGTCCGGCGCATCGGACGGAGTCTCGTCCGTATCAGTCAAGAAATCCGCGTCAGCCGTGGCCGAGGAGGTCTCGTCCGTATCGGGCGAGACGTCCCGGTCAGCCGTGGCCGAGGGACGGTCGTCGGGACCAACGGTCTCTCCCTCGTCCGCCAATTCAAGGCGGTCCACGAGGTGATTGCCGTCGTCGTCGGTCCGGAACAGCTCGTCGGATTCATCTGCCAGGAAGCCGTCGCCCACCGGGAAGTTCCCGACCGGGCCCGGCCCGACGTCGACCTCGGCCTCATCCCCGGCCCCGAGTCCCAGCCCGGCGTCCGCGGCGTCGCCGCCGTGTTCGGCACCGACGACCGCTCGAACCTTCGACGACGACGCGCCCACGAGATCGGCCACGTCGTCGTCCGGGGCGGCCAGGACCACCACGTCCGTGGCGTCGACCATCGCCTGGGATGCGCTTGCGTCGGACCGGGGCACAAACACCACGAGCGTCGCGCCCGCCTGGAGGAAGCCCCGGCACATCCCGGACCATCGCTCGTGCCGCAGGACGCCCGCCGGGTCGGCCACAGCCGTGCCTGCGGGAACGAAGAACATCGGCTCGCCGCCGACCCGCCGCGCCACACGGCCGACCGAGGCGCCATAGAGGACCGCGTCGGTCAGACCTTCGTCGTTGTCCCTCCCGACTTCGTCGTGGAGAGTCGGCGCGGAGATCCCCCCGTCGAACAGGACGACGCGCCGCCCATTACGGCCCCACGCGCGGGCCAGCCGGACGGCAACGGACGGTGCCCACGCCTCGGTCGAGGGCGATGCGACAACGGCCACGATCCGACCCGGTTCATCCGGAAGCGACGGCGGCGTGGAGGCGGCGAATCGCGTCCAGGTCGGTAACGAATCGGTCATGAACGCCGTGGAGTGGGGACGGTGGCCCATGGGCAAGAGTCCGGATCGTGGCCCAATTTACGGGTGCCACTGCCGGTGAGCAAACCTGGAGAACCGCCGAAACGGCCCGCCCGGCGCGGCCTTCAGACTGCGTCGGGCGACCACCGGGGAGCGTCGCCCCAGAGGTTCTCCAACTGGTAGAAATCGCGCGCCTGCGGGTGAAACACATGTACCACGAAGTCGATGTAGTCCAACAGGACCCACCGACCCGTTTCCCGCCCCTCGACGTGGGTCGGTCGCTCGCCTGCCTTCTTCAGTTCGTCGACCACATGGTCGGCGATGGCCTTCACCTGGACGTCCGACGTCCCGCTGGCAAGCAGAAAGAAGTCGGATGCGGAGGAGATCCCGCGCAGGTCCAGCGCGACAACGTCCTGCGCCTTGCGCTCCAGGGCCAGCTCTGCGGCGCGCACGACGGAGGACGGAAGGTCGCGGGTTTCGACTTCGGAGATCGCCAAGTGACCGTCAGCCTTCTTCCGGATCGACCCGAACCTCGATCTCGGTCTCGACATCGTTGTGGAACCGGATCGTGACCGAGCACTGCCCGACGGCTTTGATCGGCTCGTCGAGCATGACCAGCTTCTTGTCCAATTCGTAGTCGAGACCGGCATCGGCATTCAGCCTGTCCGCGATGTCCGCGGCAGTCACGGAGCCGAAAAGCTTGCCTTCGTCGCTGGCGCGAGCCTTGAACACGACGACCTGGCCGGACACCTGTGACGCCCGCCGACCCGCTTCGAGCTTGTCGCGACGCGTCTTCTCGGACTGGAGCTTCTGCTCCTCCTCGAGTCGCTTCATGTTGGCTTCGCTGGCCTCGTACGCGAGCCCGTGCGGCACCAGGTAGTTACGGCCGTAGCCGGGCTTGACCGTGATGATGTCCCCGGCCTCGCCGAGATTCTGGACGTTTTCTTTGAGGATCAACTTCATGATATCTCCAACGATGGTCGTCAGGTGGTCAGGTCACGCAAGCGTGTGCGCGCGTCCAACCATGTGTCTCCAATGCCGATGACCAGGGCTCCCGTGAGCACCAGGGGCGGCACAAACAGCATTCCAAGTACGAAGAGGGCATACCCGAAGACGGACAGCCCCCCACTCAAGAACATCACCACCGCGGCGCCTCGAAGGGCGTAGAGCGCCCCCATGAACACCACGACGTTCGCGCCTCCCCGGGCCAGCATGTCGCCGCCGGCCAGAAGGACCAGTCCTCCGATGAACAGCCACACGAGGTGGTCATTGAAACGGAAGTCGGCCAGCGGCCCGAGGGCCTGATCATCGCCGTTTCGCAACCTCCGGTAGGTCCACCACGCCGCACCGAGAGCCGCGATGCTCGAAATTCCCAGCATGGCCGGAAACACGGACGCCTGGCTCTCCACCACTTCGTAGAGCGACCCGACCAGGGTCGCTGGCAACGTATCTCCACCGCGAAGCAGCCGCATGGCCTCGATCGCGTTGTCGGCCCCGCTCATCATTCGGTTACGGATCACGAGATCCAGCGTACCCCACGCCCCACTCCGGAGCCCGAGCACCAGGCCGGACACCCCGGCCGCTCCCACCACGGACGTCAGCGCCCGGGCGCTGAACGTCGCACCGGGCCGGCGCAGAGTGACCGCCACGAAGAAGCCCGCCACCAGAAGCGCCCACGCCCGTTCTATGAACCACATCCCGTCGCCAGGCATCCCGCTGGTCACGACGACGACGGCCAGCCCGCCCATGAGAGCCGTGGAGATTCCACCCAGACCGAAGACGGCTGCGCACGCAAGAAACGGGACGGCCATCAGTACGGAAGGGTGGACCACCGCAGCCGCCAGCGACACGGCCGCGAGCGCGGCAGCCCGCGGCCACCCCCTGGAGGGGCGGCCCGGTACCGGTTCATCCACCGACGACGGGGCCGACATGATCCTTACGCTTCGTGGCGCCGCGTGTACGGAATCAAGCTGAGGAACCGCGCGCGCTTCACCGCCGTCCCCAACTGCCGCTGGAACGGGGCCGAGACCTTGGTCGTGCGCTTCGGCAGAATCTTGCCCTGCTCCGTCAGGAAGCGAGACAGCGTCGACACGTCCTTGAAGTTGAGGAGCACGATCGGCGGTCCCTCCATCCTGCGACGACGCCCGCGCGCACCCTGGAACTCCGGCGGCGAGTCCCGGTCATCCTCGTCCTCGTCCTCATCGTCGTCATCGTCGTCGTCCCCGTCCCGGTCGGATTCCGGCTTGGTGGACTCGGCGACAATCGACTGGCCCGACGTCGGCTCTCCCTCGTTCAGCACGAGCAGGTACCGCATGACCTCGTCATCGAGCTTGAGCAGGCGCTCGAACTCGGGAAGCGCCTCGGCCGCCGCAGTGAACTGCGCGACCACGTAGTAGCCGGAGGACTGCTTGGCGATGGGGTAGGCGAGCTGCCGAACACCCCAGTGGTCGACGGACGAGACTTCGCCGCCGTTGGCCGTGGCCAACTCGTGGAACTTCTCGAGCTTGCTGCCGACCGCACCCTCTTCCAGGGCGGGGTCGAGGATGTACACGACTTCATAGAGTCGCATGTGTGTTCCCTCGGTCCGTGCGTGAAAACGGGCTCCACCGATCCGACGACGCTCTGCGCAAGGCCGTCGGCGAATGGAGCGGGATGGATGTCCGAGCCTTCGTGCGAAGGCGAGCCTGAAAAGGTACCGTCAGGGGCCGGTCGGTGGAAGGTGACGGCTCCCCGCCGCCTACACGTTGAAGCGAAACAGGAGGATGTCCGCGTCCTTCACCACGTACTCCTTTCCCTCCAAGCGGATGAGGCCCTTGTCCCGCGCCGCCTTCATGGAGCCCATCTCCACGAACGTTTCATACGCGATTGTCTCGGCCCGGATGAAGCCGCGTTCGAAGTCGGAGTGGATGACCCCCGCCGCTCCCGGCCCCTTCGTTCCACGGCGGATGGTCCACGCTCGGGACTCCTTTTCGCCGGTCGTGAAGTAGGTGATCAGACCCAGGAGATCGTAGGCCGCCTGAATGAGGCGAACCAGTCCGCCCTGGGCGAGCCCCAGATCGGCCAGAAACTCCATTCGCTCGTCCGGCTCCAGCTCCGCCAGCTCCGACTCGATGGCCGAGCAGACGGACACGATCTCCGCGTCCGAATCGCCTCGGATCGCATCGGCCACCGCCTCGGTCCATAGGTTCGTCCCTGCTGGCAGATCCGACTCCGACACATTGGTCACGTACAGGATCGGCTTCATCGTCAGGAGCTGGAACTGGCCCAACGTCTGGCGCTCCTCGTCGGTCAGGTCGAGCGTCCGGACCGCCTTTCCTTCGGACAAGGCGCCCAACGCCCGCCGGAGGGCCGCCTCCTCACGGATCGCGACCTTGTCGCCCGACTTGGCTTTCTTCGCCACCTTGTCCACCCGTTTTTCGACCAGATCGAGGTCGGCCAGCGCCAGTTCCGTCTCAACGATGTCCCGGTCTCGCACGGGATCCACCGAGCCGGAGACATGGGTGACGTCGGGATCGTCGAAGCAACGGAGGACATGGGCGATCGCGTCGACCTCCCGGATGTTGGCCAGGAACTGGTTGCCCAGCCCCTCCCCTTCGGAGGCACCCTCGACGAGTCCCGCGATATCGACGAACTGCATCACGGTCGGGACGATGCTTTTCGACTGCGTGATCGAGTGGATGGTCTCCAGACGAGGATCGGGTACCTCCACGGTGCCGACGTTCGGATCCACCGTGCAAAACGGATAGTTCTCCGACGGTGCTCCGGCCGCGGTCAACGCGTTGAACAGAGACGACTTGCCGACGTTGGGCAGACCTACGATTCCGACTCTCAGCATGGTGGACGACGTACGGTATGAGTTGGGCGATGTCCGCCGGCGGGCCCACGCGCGAAGTGCGGCGCAGGGACAGCCGTTGGACGACAGCTACGGTGAGTGGTCATGTCATGGGATCGGTTGACGCCCGACGACCACCGAAGATGTGAGGTCAGGCGATGGCTGTCTGGACGGCGGCCACCAGATGGGGATAGCGTCCGAAGGCCCAGCGTGCCTGCTCGATGTCGAGACGCTCCCGGTTGGTATGCGCGAACCGCTCTTCGCCCGGCGCGAATCCCACCGTGGGGATCCCGTGAACCCCGCATGACCAGCCCCCGTCGGTGGCAAACGTCCACGGCCGGATCGCCGCCGGTCGCGAGACGTCATCGACCTTTCCGACCGCGCGGGCCGCCGCCTCGACCGCCGGGTGGCCCGCCTCCATCAGGAAGCCCGGGGTGAGAAGGTTCTTCTCCTCCGCCAGGCCCGTCCACGTGCGCTGATGTTCGCTGGCCAGCCGCACTTCCACAGACAAGCCGTCCGGTACGGTCGGGACCCGATCCGCCAGCGCAGCCGCCACCCTCTCCAGCAGACTGGCGTCGGTGCTCCCAGGCAGAATCCGCCAGTCGAGGCACACCACCGCCAGGTCGGGAATTACGTTTCGGCTCTCGGGCTTCACGTCGACCATGGTCGGCGTACAGGTGGCACGCCCCAGCACCGGGTCAGAGGGCTGATCGGCCCCGAGGGTGCCCGCCGCGGCGAGCACGTCACCCAGAAGATCGAGCACGTTGTGGGCGCGCTCCGGCGCGCTGGCATGGCCCGCCGTCCCGCGGATGACGATCTCGACTTCCGCCCGCCCCCGGTGTCCGATACAGACGTCGCCGTTGGTCGCCTCGCCGATGATGACCACGCCCGGGGTGACGGTCTTGCTCTCGAGAAGAAGCTTCATGCCCAGTCCTCCGCGCTCCTCCAGGACGGTATGCGCGACCAGGACATCGCCGGGGGCAGTGCCCGCCATGGCTGCCGCCGTGTAGGTCTGAAGCGCGAGGGGCCCCTTGATGTCCATGGCCCCGCGACCGTGAAGCGCCCCGTCCGCCACCACACCCCCGAACGGTGGAAAATCCCACTCGTCGTGGTCGCCCTCGGCCACCACGTCGAGGTGGCAGTTCAGCAGCGCCGGCGGTGCCGATCCGACGCCCTTCACCACCCCGATCACATTGCCTCCGTCGTCGATACGCGCGTCCTCGAAACCGAGTCGTTCGAACTCCCCGAGCACCCGCCGCGACACGGCTTCCTCGTGCCCGGGCAGCCCCGGGATCCGGATCAGATCGGCTGCGAACGAAAGCGCGTTCTCGAAGCTCGGGTCGACCGACATGTCATCTCCATGAAATGGACCAGGCGGGGCCGAACCCGAGTGGAGTTCGGCCCCGCCTCGCCTACAGCTCGCTGCCCGTCCCTGGACTTCAGCCGAAGAAGCCCTGGAGCAGATTGGCGATCCACGACGTGCTCTCGACGTCCAATCCGTGCACTCGCACGAACCAGGGCGCGAGCACGAGCGATACGACGCTCATCAGCTTGATCAGGATGTTCAGCGAGGGTCCGGACGTGTCCTTGAACGGATCTCCGACCGTGTCACCCACGACCGCCGCTTTGTGCGCATCGGAGCCTTTGCCGCCGTGGGCCCCGCCCTCGATGAACTTCTTCGCGTTGTCCCAGGCACCGCCGGCGTTGGCCATGAACAGTGCCATCAAGACACCGGTGACCGTAGCGCCGGCGAGCATGCCGCCCAACGCTTCGACACCGAGGAAGCGACCCACCACGACCGGCGCGAGCACCGCGGTCACACCCGGCAAGATCATCTCCCGCAGTGCCGCCTTCGTCGAGATATCGACGCAGCGCGCGGAATCGGGCTTGGCGGTGCCCTCCATGATACCCGGGATCTCGCGGAACTGACGGCGAACCTCTTCGACCATCCCGGCGGCGGCGCGACCCACCGCGGTCATCGTCAGCGCGGCCACGAAGAACGGTAGCGTGCCTCCGATGAACAGCCCGATGACCACCATCGGATCGACGAGATCGATTCCCGAAGCCTGGAGGCCGACCTTCGAGCTGTATGCGCTGAACAGCGCGAGTGCCGTCAGCGCGGCGGAGCCGATCGCAAAGCCCTTCCCGATGGCGGCCGTGGTGTTTCCGATCGCGTCCAGCGAGTCGGTGATGGCGCGGGTCTCCGGGCCCAGACCGCTCATCTCCGAGATACCGCCGGCGTTGTCGGCGATGGGTCCGTACGCGTCCACGGACATCGTCACACCGACCGTCGCGAGCATGCCGACGGCCGCGATGCCGATTCCGTACAGCCCGGCGAAGAAGAAGGCGACACCAATGGCGATACAGATCAGGATGACAGGAATGGCCGTCGACTCCATTCCGACCGCGAGCCCGGTGATGATGTTGGTGGCCGCACCCGTCTGGCTGGCGTCGGCGATCTTCTTGACCGGTCCGGCGGCCGTGTAGTACTCGGTCACGAGCCCGATGGCGATGCCGACGAGCGTCCCGGCCAGAATCGCGACCCAGGGTCCGATCAACGAATACGCACGACCCGTCTCGGGGTCGGAAAACGCGATGCCCATGGACTGCACGACCAGGTACATCAGCGCCAGGAAAAGCCCCGCCGCAATGAAGGTGACGTTGCGCAGCGCGGAAGCCGGGTTGGTGCGCTCCAGCACCTTCATCATGCCGATTCCGACCAGCGACGCGAGCATACCCACCATGATCGTGACGATCGGGAGGGCGACCGCCGCCGCACGGGACGCAGCCAGCGCTGGAGCCGTCGCGGCAATCGCGATCGTCGCGACGACCGAGCCCACGTACGACTCGAAGATGTCGGCGCCCATTCCGGCCACGTCGCCGACGTTGTCGCCGACGTTGTCCGCGATCGTGGCGGGGTTCCGCGGGTCGTCCTCGGGAATGCCGGCCTCGACCTTCCCGACCAGGTCCGCCCCGACATCCGCGGCCTTCGTGTAGATTCCACCGCCCACGCGTGCGAAGAGCGCGATCGTGCTCGCACCCATCGCGAAGCCGGAGATGACCTCGGCGAAGAAGGCGAACTCGCCGTTGCTGATGGCGTTCGCGCCGAACACGAAGTACAGAGAGCCGAGCCCGATCAGCCCAAGCGAAGCGACCGCCAGGCCCATGACCGCGCCACCGAAGAAGGCGACGCGAAGCGCTTTGCCCTGACCCGACGTGTTCGCGGCGGCCGACGTGCGCGTGTTGGCGCGCGTGGCGGACTTCATGCCGAGGAAGCCGGCCGCGACGGAGCTGAGCGCACCAAAGACGTAGGCGACCGCAGGCATGGTGCCGATGGCCAGGGCGAGGAGCACCGCCACCACAGCGACGAACCCGGAAAGAACCGTGTACTCCCTTCGCAGGAAGGTCATGGCTCCGTCATGGATCTGCTCACCCAGGTCGATCATCAAGTCGGAACCGGCGGGCTGCTTCTTCACGTAGCCATACACGCCGGCGGCGACGCCGAGGCCCATGAGGCCCAGGAGCCAGGCCCAGTCAGTCAATGCAACGAGGTCGGTCATCGGATCGGTTTTCCTCTGTTCCTCGGGAACGTCGTCAACGGTTGAAGCGGTTCATGGCCGCCTCGCTTCCTTCGGTCATCCACACTTCGACTGCTTCGGTCAACTCCGGCAACAACTCTACCACCGTCTCTTCATCGTCCGGCGGGAAGTCGGCCAACACCCAATCCGCCAGATCCCAGCCGTCCGGCTTCGTCCCCACCCCGACCCTCAACCTCGCGTAGTCGTTCGAGCGCAGGGCGCCGGATATCGACTTCAAGCCGTTGTGGCCCCCCGGACTCCCGCTCGGCCTGATCCTGACACGACCGACGTCCATCGACGCGTCGTCCACCACCACCAGGAGGTCGGCCGTCGGATCGAAGTCCTCGATGTCGTGCACCGCTCGCAAGGCCTGGCCGCTCCGGTTCATGTAGGTCGTCGGCTTCACCAGCCGAACATCGTGGCCCGAAACCGATCCTTCCGTAACGAGGGCGCGCCCTTCCCGCGAAAGTGTGGGCAACTTCCAGTCGTACGCGAGCCGGTCGAGGACCCACCACCCGACGTTGTGCCGGGTGGCGTCGTACTCTGGCCCAGGGTTCCCCAGGCCGAGTATGACCTTCATCACGACTCGAAGCCGACCCGTGCCCGATCAGTCCTCGTCGCCCTCGTCATCCGCGCCGGCCTCGGCCTCCGCGGCAGCCGCTGCCTCGGCCTCAGCCTCGGCCTCTTCTTCCTCGGCATCGAGCGTCGGAGTGCGGGGCACCGAGATCGCGCAGATCGTCTGCTCCGGCTCCATCAGGACCTCGATGTCATCTCCGAGAACCAGATCGGACACGTGAATTGAATCGTTGAGGTCCAATCCGGAGACGTCAACGTTGATGGAGTCGGGGATGTTCGACGGGATGCAGCGAACCGGAAGTTCGTGGACGATATGGTCCAGGACCCCACCGTTCATCTTGACCCCGATCGGAGTGCCCTCGAGGTGAACCGGGATTTCGAGCTCCACCATCACGCCCGCCTGGATCCGCAGGAAGTCGATGTGGATCAGCTCCCGTCGAACCGGATGCGACTGGATCTCACGCACGAGGGTGGTGTGCGATTCGCCGTCGACCTGGAGGTCCACCACCGTGTTTTCCACGGAGATGGTCTCGAAGAGATGGAGCGCTTCGTTCGCGTCCACGGACAGTGAGACGGCGTCCATGTCCTTCCCGTACACGACGGCCGGCACCCGACCACTCTGGCGAAGCTTCCGAGCTACGCCTTTACCCGTGCCCTCGCGCTTCTCGGCGGCGAGCGTCTTCGTCATCGTCATATCATTCTGCCTGCGTTCTGGGTCCCTCGGACCGTGTCGGGCTCAGCCCGTGGAAACGTCTGGTTCAGCCGTCCTGCGGAATCTCGAAGAGCTGGCTAACGGACTCGTTCGAGTGGATGTGGTCGATGGCCTTGGCCAGGAGGTCGGCAATCGATAACACCTTCAGATTGTCGAAGCGCCGCCCTTCCGGGAGGTGAATCGTGTTGGTCACCACCATCTCTTCCAGTGGCGCCTCGGACAGTCGCTCGACTGCCGTTCCCGAAAACACCGCGTGCGTCGCGCACGCGTACACCTTACGGGCGCCGCGCTCTTTCAGTGCGTATACTGCGTTGGACAGCGTGCCCGCCGTGTCGACCATGTCGTCTGCGAGCAAACAGTCCTTCCCTTCCACTTCTCCCACGACGTTCAGGACCTCGGCCACATTCGCCGACGGGCGGCGCTTGTCGATGATGGCAAAGGTGCCCCCCAACCGCTTCGCGAAACCCCGCGCCATCTTGGCCGATCCGACGTCCGGCGCAACGATCACCGGATCATCCAGACCGAGCCCCCTGAAGTACTGCGTCAGCACCGGAGCCGCGTACAGGTGATCCACCGGAATGTCGAAAAAGCCCTGAATTTGATGCTGGTGAAAGTCGATCGAGACCACACGATCCGCACCGGCCGCCACAATCAGATTGGCCGCCAGTTTGGCTCCGATGGCCACCCTCGGCTGATCCTTCCGATCCTGGCGCGCATATCCGAAGTACGGCACGACCGCCGTGACCCGCGCCGCCGAGGCCCGCTTCGCCGCGTCGATCAGGAGCAACAGCTCCATCATGTTGTCCGCCGGAGCGGTCGTCGGCTGAACGATGAAGACATCGCGGCCGCGGGCGTTCCGGTCGATCCGGACGAAGATCTCTCCGTCCGCAAAGTCCTTGATTGTCGCGCCGTCGGGTGACTTCCCGATTCGCTCCCCGATCTCCGCGGCGAGGGGCCGATTGGCCCGGCCGGAGAGGAGGAGGAGCGGTCCCCGCCTGAAGGTGTCGTCCATACCTGTGGGGTCGTGGAGAAGCCGGTGCGTCCCGCGATTGCGACAGCCTGAAAAGCTAGGAGAGAGGCGGGGGGAGGTCAACGCGTAGGCGTGCGACCGACGTCAGAGGATTGCGACCGGGCACACCGACCTCGACGGTCACGTCGTAGTCCCCGGGCTCGAGGTTGCCGCTCTCGACCTCGACGCGCCTGAGGACGGATGTCGGGGCATCCGGGCCCGCCTCCTCCCACGACAACTCGAGCGCCTGGGCGTCCCCGACGAGTCCGAGCCAACGCCCGAGCCGACGCGCGACGTTGCCGTCGCGCCTCTGGACGGAAAGACGGTACCGAAGCGTCGACGGCGCGAAGCCCAGCCCGGTGACTTCCCACACCACGCCCATGCGGTCCCCCAGACGAATCGAAGCCTCGGGCAGGGCCACGGAGAGCATGTCGCTCAGAGTGGTCGGTTCGGGACCATCTGCCCGAACGAACAGGAGACCGGAGAGCGCCGGCAGGTCCGGCGGAAGGGTGTCCGCCGTGACCCCCCACCGGCGCCGGCCCGCCCGTCGCTCTCCGGGGCTCCACGCCTCGGCCGAGGCGATCCACCGCCCCGCCGGGGCCTCGACCATGAGCCCTCCCTGGGTTGCCGCCCGCCGCGTTGAAACCCGTGCCCCGCCGGCCGGCGAAATCAGGAACAGCGCCACGGTGTCGGACGCGCCGACGGCCGTCGGCGGTGGCTCCAGCCATGGGCGGGGGTGGGAATGGCGGCTGTGGACGGTCGTGTCGGTCGGGAGCGCCACCGTCGCGACCAGCGCCACACGGTCGCCTCGCGGGAATACGACCGACTGCCCGTTCATCGGAAGAAAGACGGGAGCGTACGCCGGCGCGTACAGGCTCCGCGGACGCCGCTTGCGTACCACCATATCGTCCTCGGTGGCGCTCCACGGCTCCAGAAGCGTCTCGCCCGCGGCGAGGTATTCCCGCCCCTCCGGGTGCTTATGTCCGATCACGTTCAGACCGGCGGACACGTCGAAGCTCTGGCTCCGCTCCCACCACAGCTCCCACCCGTGGCGCACCGTGAGCTCCTCCAGATCCCGCCCCCATGCGATGCCGAAGGGGTTTCGTGCGTCTTCGCGTAGGGTGGACACCGTCCATCGGGCGAAGTGCGCCGTCCGGCGGTCGTTGCCGGGAACCAGATACAAGGGATCGGAAAGCAACCAGAACCGTTCGAGCGCGCTGCCGAGAGAGTCGGGCGATTCCGTGCGGGCCTCGGAGAGAACGTCCCGAGCCTTTCCACGTAGAGGTCGCTCGGGCAGGGTCCAGCGCTCGCGCTGCTCGGCGGGCATTTCACCGAGCGCTCGGTCGAATGCGGCTCCCGACCCCTCGAAGTCGCCGGCGCCGTGCAGGGCCAGGCCCTCCAACGCGGCGCACCACCACGGCGTGGCGCCACCGCAGCTCCGGGCGGCCTCCACCGCCCCGAGCCAGGCACCACCCTCGACCCGGTACCAAACCCTCTGGCCTAAAAGCCAGTCGTCGTGAGGGAGCACCGAGGCGACGCTGTCCAGGTACGTCACCAACGAGCGCCGCTCCTGATCGATCTCGGGCGACTCCGGCGTCGGAACCCATTCCCCTTCGTCCCACCACTCGCAGAACCGTCCAACCACCTCATCGCAGCGACCGGACCAGTCCGCGGTGGTCCGCGGAAGCAGACGGGCTCGGCGGCGTTCGAACCGGGACTGGCGCGAGCGCGCCCGGCCGACGGCACTGGCCGAGTCGAAGGCCTCGATTACCGGAGCGGACACGGGCTCCGAGGCGGACTGCGCCCACGCGGCGGACGGGCACGCAAGTATGAGGAGCGCCAGGAGAAGTCGCTCTCCGCTCGCATTCCGGTCGCTCACGGGGGCCTCCACGCACATCCCGTTTGAGGGGACCGGCTCGGTCCCGGCTACAGTTCCCACACCGGGCGCTCGCGCCGGTCGGTCTTGCGATAGGCCCGGCCGGACTCGAACCGGCACCGCCGCTTCCAAAGAGCGGTGTGCTGCCGTTACACCACGGGCCAACACCAAGGGTCCATCCTACCCGAATCCCTTGGGCGCTTTCAACCCCCCACCGAAACCAACGGCCTCGGAGACGGCAAACACATCAGGGTCGGCACGCAGTAGACGGGCCAGCGATTTTCCGATTCCAACCGCGAACAGACGGCCCGGGCAGCGGCTTCGTCCTCGGTCAACCAGAAGCAGGCGGCCCCGCTCCCGGACAGGAGGGCGGGCTCGGCATCTACGTCGGCGAGGGCAGCGAGGGCCTCGGCAACCTGTGGGTACACCTCGGCCACCACCGGCTGAAAGTCGTTCGATGCGTCCGCCATCACTCCCTCCCACGAGCCGGTGTCCAACGCGCCGCCCATCTGGTCAATCACCGTATGTTCGCCCTCGGGGCGAGCCAGCGACGCGTAGGCCGGCGCCGTAGCGACATGAACGTCAGGCGTCACCAGGACCACCCACGCGGGCGGGAGCGGCCGCAGCCATTGAAGCACCTCGCCTCGGCCGCGTCCGCGGGCGAGCGGGCTCGTGCCCAGGAAGAACGGGACATCCGAGCCCAACTCCGCCGCCAGGGCGCTCAACTCCCCGATCTCGAGCGGCGACTCCGTCAGCGCGTTCAGCGCTTTCAGAACAGCAGCGGCGTCCGACGACCCGCCGCCGAGTCCGGCGCCTGCGGGAATCCGCTTCTCGAGGCGCACGGCAACGCCGACGTCCAGGGCGACTCGATCGACGAAGAACTGAGCCGCACGGAACGCCAGGTTGTCGTGGATCGGGCCCAAATCCGGTCCGTCCATCTCCAGGGAGATGCCCCCGCGGGTGAGTTGCACCCCGACCCGATCGGACAGACCGATTGCCTGAAAAAGGGTGTCGATCTCATGGAACCCGTCGGCCCGACGTGTCCCGACGGTCAATTTGAGGTTGACTTTGGCGGGAGCCGCCAATTCCAACCCCTGGTCGAGATCGTTCATTTTTTCGGCATGTCCACCTCGGGGTGAGCCGCTTCCACACGGTCCTCGACGCGCTCCTCCGCGGCACCGACGTCGCCGAGCGACATCCCGACCTTCCACGCGAACCACAGGCCGATAACCGTGATGGGGAACCAGGTGCCCACGTTGTAGGCGAAGCCGAAGGCAAGCGATTGGGTGGGCGCGACCCCGTACACATCCGTGAGCGCGAAGCGGGCGGCGGCCTGAAACAGGCCGATGAAGCCCGGGGCGGAGGGCAGCGCGACTCCGAAGCCGACCACGGCGGTCGTGAAGATGGCCGACACAAAGCCGGTGTCGATCCCGAAAGCGAGCATCCCCAGCCAGAACGACGTCGCGTGGAACGTCCAGAAGAAGAACGACCACGCCAACGCCGTGAGGAGGAGAACGGGATTCCTCAGGATTTCGACCGACTCGAGGAACGACTCGATGGCGGCGACGAGAGGGCGACCGACGACGGCGGGGAGGACCTTCGCCACACGTTCGATTCCCCGAGTGAAGCTTCGTGGGAAGAACGCCATGGCTACGAGGGCAACGAGAACGACTGTGACCCCGACGAGCCCGAAACGCAGCAGCGCGCGGCCATACCCTTCGTCAAACAGAGCCGCGCCCGGGAAGTTCGGCGTAAGCACCGGGATGATGAGGAAGGAGAGGAGCACGACGCCGTCGAGCACCCTCTCCACGACGAGGCTCCCGAAGGCACCACTCGCTTTCACCGGCTCGAGGCGACTCAGCGCCATCGCCCGCGCGAATTCACCAACCCGGGCGGGCAACACGTTGTTCGCCATGAAACCGATGCTGACGGAGGCGAACCGGGAATGGAACGAGGTCCCCGAGTAGATAGGCTGGAGGAGCACCTTCCAGCGCATCGCTCGGATCACGAAGCCCAGCGTGGCCACGATGATGCAGCCGGCGAGCAGGAACGGGTCGCCGCGCCGCATCTCCGTCCAGACGTCCGAGAACGGAACATCGCGCAGCGCCAGCCAGAGGAAGAAGGCGGTGACGACCAGGCCCAGCACGGCTTTTCCCCAGTGCTTCCTCACCGCTCTCTCCGAGCTCGTCGCAAGGTGGTCGCCATCTCCCCGACCGCGCGCTCAAGGCCAACGAAGACGGCGCGCGAGATCACGCTATGGCCGATGTTCAGCTCCTCGATCTCCGGAACGGCCGCCACGGGAGTGACGTTCTCGTACGTCAGTCCATGTCCTGCATGCACGTCCAGGCTCAGCTTGCGCGCCAGCGAGGCCGCACGGTTCAACCGAGCGAACTGCTCCCTTCGCTCCGGGCCGCGTGCGTTGGCATACTCCCCGGTGTGCAACTCCACCACCTCGGCACCGCTGTCCATCGACGCGCGAATCGCGCCTTCGTCCGGGTCGATGAAGAGCGAGGTACGAATGCCTGCGTCTCGCAGCCGTCGCACGGCACCCGCAACCTCGTGCCGCCGTTCCTCGGTGGAGAGGTCCAGGCCCCCCTCGGTCGTGACCTCCTCCCGCTTCTCGGGAACGAGCGTCACCTGCGCCGGAAGCCACGCTACCGCCAGATCGACCATGCTCGGGGCCGAACACGTCTCCAGATTGAGGGGTGTGCGAGCGGTTTTCAACAGGAGCGCGACGTCGCGGTCCTGGATGTGACGTCGGTCCTCACGGAGGTGGACGGTGATCCCGTCCGCCCCACCCAACTCGGCAAGGACCGCAGCTCTGACCGGATCGGGCTCGTCGGTCTTTCGGGCCTCCCGCACCGTGGCGACGTGGTCGATGTTGATGTACAGGCGCATGGTTCAGTTGTCCAAGGAAGCTTGCAGACGGGCGAGAACCGAGCGACGTAGGTCCTCATCCAGATGGCCCTGCAGGAGCCGAGCCAGCTCCATACCCAGGCGCGCGTAGAGGGTGCGATCGTCTCCCTGCAGTGCGCGCAGGTGCAGCCCGACCGTGTCGATATCTCCCCGCGCGAGCGGACCGGTGATGCTCGCCTCCAGCCCCACCTCTTCGATGTTGGCCAGCGTCCCCCGCACGAGCGGGAGCAGCGCCGGGAGCGCCTCGTCGGCGTCGACGCCGCCCGCCACCAGGGCCCGGCGCGCCACATCGAGAAGAGCGGGGAGGAAGTTCGAGGCCATGACCGCGGCCGCATGGTAGCTCGGCCTCCGACTCTCCGGAACGGACAGCACGGGACACCCCAGATCCGAGCAGAAGGCTCGACCCATGGCGGTCGCTCCCGGTTCTCCCGTGACCGCGACGAACGATCCAGGCAGCCTCGCCGCGGACGTCACCGGGTGCGCGAACGCCTGCAGGATGTGAAATGAGCCCACGGAGTATCCCACCTCATGGAGGGGCGTGAGCACGTCCGTGGCCAGGACGCCGGATAGATGAAAGGCGACACACCCTTCCGGCGACCCACCCTGTTCGGCCAGGGCGATAGCGAGGTCGGAGACGACCGCGTCCGGGATCGCCAGAAATACGGCGGCGGTCCTCCTGGGCAACGGCGAGAGTCCGTACACATATTCGACATCGTCGTCATCGAAAATCGGATGGTTGGGGGGCTCCGGCCTGCGACCGAAGTACGTGAGCGACGACGCCGCCCCCGCACGCAGGAGCGCGTAGCCGAGCGTGAGGCCGGCGCGGCCTGGCCCGATGATCGAGACGTTCGGCCGGCTCACCCGACGTCCTCGAACACGAGACCGGAGCGCCCCTGCAGGCGACCCCGTGCCGCGATCGGCAGCCGAGCCGTCACCACGACGACACCGTCCACGTCCTCGCGGTGCAGGACCTCTCCCTCCCGGTAGAGCGTCGCCAACGTCTCACCGTCGCTCGACGGAATGCGGATGCGGACATGTTCCAGGCGAGCCCGCATCCTGGCCTTCAGCGTCTCTTCGAGCGGTTTCAAACTCTCCGCATCGATGGCCGAAACAAAAACCGCGGGATCGCCTTCGAGGGCCCGAGACCGCTCTTCGAGCGCCTTCCGTGCACCCTCCGGAATGCGGTCCATCTTGTTGAAGACCAGGATGATCTCCGTCCCGTCGAGGCCGAGGTCGTGCAACACCTCGTTGACCACCAGGCGCTGTTCCATCCAGTCGGGGCGGGAGGCGTCGATGACATGAAGGAGGACGTCGGCCTCCCGCGCTTCCTCGAGCGTCGAGCGGAACGAGGCCACCAGGTGGTGGGGGAGTTTGCGAATGAAGCCGACGGTGTCGGTGACCAGCGCCTCGTAGCCGTCCTGGAGGTCCACTGAGCGCGTCGCGGAGTCCAGCGTCGCGAACAGCCGGTCCTCGACGAAGAGGTCCGCGCCGGACAGCGAACGCAGGAGCGACGACTTGCCGGCGTTGGTGTATCCGACGAGTGCGACGCGGAATCGGCCCTCGCGGCTCCGTCGCTGGATCTCGCGAGCCTTCGCAACGTCTCGGAGCTTCGATTTCAGGTCCGCGATCCGTGTCCCGATCAGCCGCCGGTCGGTTTCGAGCTGGGTTTCGCCCGGTCCTCTGAGCCCGATCCCTCCGCGGATTCTCGAGAGGTGATTCCACATGCGGCGCAGCCGCGGCAGCAGATACTCGAGCTGCGCCAACTCCACCTGCATCCGCGCCTCGTGCGAGCGCGCCCGTGTGGCGAAGATGTCCAGAATGAGTTCCGACCGGTCCATGACCCTGACGTCGAGGAGCTCCTCCAGATTCTTTCCCTGGGCGGGGCTCAGCTCCTCGTCGAATATCACGAGGTTCGCCTCGACTTCGGAGACGAGACCTCGCAGTTCTTCCGCCTTCCCCTCACCGATATAGAAGCGCGGGCTCGGACGGTTCAGCCTCTGGCTCAGTGTGCCGGCGACCTCTCCACCGGCCGTGTCCGTAAGGCGAGCCAGTTCTTCCAGGTGCTCTTCCGCCAGCCGTGAATCGAGTTCCCGGTTCGGCGCGCCGACGAGGACAACCCGATCTACCGGAGTGTGCAGGTCGATGAGCTGGGTCGGAATCGTGAGCCTCCGTTTGGAGTCGGGTGTCAGGGACGCACGAGGCCCGTCCGATCGAACGGAACCCACATGGCTCCCACGGGGGTGTCGAAGAGCACGTCGCCCCGGAAACGGTAGTGGAGTTCCCTGTTACGGAGAAGGCGAAGAAGCGCGGACCCTACCTGCTTGTGACTGAAGGGCACACTGAGTTCGACGCACGCCGAGTCGTTGGCGGTGACGCGGACAACCCGTTCGACTTCTCCTTCCGCGAGTCGCTTCCAGTCGTCGGACGCGTCAGACTCGTTGTCCGCGAAGTCGACCTCGTAGCGAAAGGCTTCCGCGACCAGGTCGAAGCCATTGGAGTTGGCCACGTCCACCGCCAGGTCGACGGTCCCGCCGGTCAGGCCGATCGAACCGAGACGAACCTCGGCTACCCGAACCTCCGGCCGCTCGAAAACGAGCGAGCAGGCGGAAGCTGCGCACGCAGCCAGGAGGCAGAAGACACCCAAGGCGTCGCGCCAACCGTTGCCGATGCGCCGCCGCCTGTCGTCCCCCTGTCTCGCGCTACTCGCCACCGTTCGACTGCTCCCGGCGCCGGGCCCACCAATCCAGCCGCTCCCCGATCGTTTTCTCGTATCCGAAACGACTGGGCTCGTAGAACTGCGACCCCTCCAGCCGCTCCGGCAGATACGCCTGCGAGGCCACGCCGTCCGGTTCGTCAGGATCGTAGCGGTATCCCTCGCCGTACCCGAGGTCCTTCATCAACCCGGTCGGGGCGTTGCGAATATGGAAGGGGACCGCGTCACCCGGGCTCTCGCGCGCCGCCCCCATCGCGGCCCACCATCCCTTGTACAGCCGGTTCGACTTGGGGGCGGTGGCCAGGTAGACCGTGGCTTCCGCCAGAGCCAGCTCTCCCTCCGGAGAGCCGAGGAACTGAAAGGCGTTTCGAGCGGCGATACAAACTTCGAGCGCGCGCGGGTCCGCCATTCCAATGTCCTCCACGGCCATGCGCACGAGCCTCCGTGCGATGTAGAGCGGGTCCTCGCCCCCGGCCAGCATGCGCGCCAACCAGTAGAGCGAGGCGTCCGGGTCCGATCCGCGCACCGACTTGTGCAGCGCGGAGATCAGGTTGTAGTGCTCTTCGCCGCCCTTGTCGTACGTCGCGAAGCGGTGCTGCAGCGCCTCTCGAGCGGCCTCCACGGACACGCTCCCACCAGGGCCGACCAAGCGGGCCGCGGCCTCCAGGGCACCGAGCCCCCGCCGAGCATCGCCGTCGGACGCTTCGGCCAGGAACTCGAGTGCGGCGGCTTCGATCGAGACGGAATGGCCGAGGCCGCGGGGCGAGGCGACTGCCTCGGCGAGGATTTCCTCGAGCGCCTCGCGCCCGAGCGGGTTCAGCACGTAGACAGGGGCGCGGGACAGGAGCGGCCGAACGATCTCGAAAGACGGGTTTTCCGTGGTCGCGCCGATCAAGGTGATGGTCCCCGCCTCGACGTGCGGGAGGAAGGCGTCCTGCTGTGCCTTGTTGAACCGGTGGATCTCATCGCAGAAGAGGATCGTGCGCCGCTGGGTGGCGCGCAGCCGTTCGGCGGCCTCGGCAATGATCTCGCGGACTCGAGCGATGCCTTCGGTCACGGCGCTGAACGGGACGAACTTGACCGCCGTCTCCCTCGCGATCAGCCGGGCGAGCGTCGTCTTCCCGCTCCCCGGAGGGCCCCACAGGATCATGCTTGCCGGACGGCCCGAGTCCAACATCGCGCGAATGGCCTTACCCGGCCCGAGGAGGTGGTCCTGCCCGCGAAACTCCGCCAAGGCGTCGGGACGCATGCGGGCGGCCAGCGGCGCGTTCGGGTCAACCTCGCGCGAAACAGCGTCCTTGCCGCCGCTGTCCCCGACGCCCTCGCCGTCTTCCCGGAACAGGTCGAGGTCAGACATGTCCTTCTTCCATAAAACGGCCCACCTCGGCCTCGAGCGTCTCCGGAACGTTCTGGGACGGATCCTCGAGGACCACGTCGAGCAACCGCGCAAAGATCCCCTTGTAGGCAGGCCCGGGCTTGATGCCCAACCGCATGAGATCCCGTCCGCCCAGCGCCAGATCTCCGACCGCGAGCGGCGGGCCGGTCCGGAAGACGGCCTTCACTCGCCTCCACGCGTCCACGACATCCCTCGGGTCGGCACCGGCACCGACCCGGGCCCGGGCAAGCGAAACGCGGGCGACCGCCTCGACGTGCCGGCGTCCGACCACGGACAGCCACCGCCGGATATCGGAGTCCCGGGCGGAAGGTCCCGGGAGGTCAGGCGCCTCGACCCGCCGCGCGACCGTATCCGTCTGAAGGTTGGAGAGGCGCAAACGTACGAGCATCTGGGCCGCCTCCTTGCCGGACAGCCCGTGCAGGAGGGCCGTGAGTCGGAGGAACGGGCGACCCATCGGCAGATGATCGACGCTGTCCATGCGCACCGACCAGTCCGGCTCCGATGCCTGCGCGGCGACTTCGGGGTGCAGGACCGCCAGGGCCCCGGACTCGACGTACAGGTCGAGCGTGACCGACGGCATCGGGTCGCCGTCCAGGACCTTCAGCAGTTCGTCGCGAATCCGCTCGACGGACAGCTCCACGAGGCGCGGCGCAGCACCCACTAATGCGGACCATGTCGGTCCGTCGATGTCCAGGCCGAATCGGCCGGAGAAGCGAAGCGCGCGTAGGATCCGGAGGTAGTCCTCCCGGAATCGCTCCACGGGGTCTCCGACCGTGCGCAAGACCCCGTCCCGGAGGTCGCAGGCCCCGTCGTAGGGGTCGAAGAGTTCTTCTCGGAGAGGGTGCCAGGCGATAGCATTGATCGTGAAGTCGCGCCGGGCCAGGTCATCCACCAGCCGGTCGGAGAACTCCACAACGGCGTGCCGCCCATCGGTGTCGACGTCTTTGCGAAACGTCGTCACTTCGTACATGGTCCCGTCGGGTGTCAACACCCCTACCGTCCCGTGGGCGATTCCCACCGGCACCGTGCGGCGGAACAGCTTCCGGACCCGACCAGGGGAAGCCTGGGTGGTCAAGTCCCAGTCGCCGGCTCGGCGCCCCAGCAGGATATCGCGAATCGCACCGCCCACCGTCCACGTCTCGTGCCCGGCATCTTCGAGGGTCCGGACGATGTCGACCACGGCGGCCGGCACCGGAATGCGCCGCTCGTTCACCCCACCAACACCGCCCCACCATTCACATTCAGGATCTCTCCCGTGATGTGGCGTGCCAGCGGGGAGCACAGGAAGGCGATCGGCCCCGCGATGTCGTCCGCCGTGGCGATCCGGCCGAGAGGAATCCCGGCCTCCACGGCTGCACGCACGCCTCCCGCGAAGGCCGGCGCCGCCATTTCCGTGTCGATCCATCCCGGGGCCACGCAGTTCACGGTGATCCCACGGGGCGCCAACTCCACGCAGAACCCCTTCACCAAGGAGATCATCGCCCCCTTCGTTGCGGCATAGTCCGCATGGAACGCCTCGCCCCGCTGGCCGGCCGTGCTCCCGACCAGGACGATCCGGCCGTCATCCCGGATCCGGCGTGCCGCGGCCCGGCACGTGTAGAAGATCGAATGCAGGTTCGCTTCGACCGTACGGTGCCAGCGTTCATCCGACATCTCGGACATGGCCACGTCATCCACGGGCCAGATCCCGTGGTTGCCGACGAAGATGTCGAGGCCCTCGAACCGACGGTCCGCTTCGTCGAAGAGCCGCTCCACCGCCGATGGGTCGGACAGATCGCCGCCGAACGACCAGGCGTGTACGCCGGTGCAGGACAACTCATCCACGACCCGTTGTGCATCCTCTGCCCGGCTGCGGTAGGCGATGCCGACGTCCGCGCCGGCCCGGGCCAGGAGCATGGCCGTCGCACGGCCCACGCCACGTGAGCCGCCGGTGACCACGGCGCACATCCCGCTCAGATCGAGGAGGCCGCTCATGACAGATCCGACTCCCCGGGCGGCTCCGCCGGCATCCACTTCCCTCCAAGCTCCTCGTGATGATGCCGCTCGGACAAAAGGATCTCCTCGATGATCGTGACCGTCGCTTCGTCCCGGACGATGCGCGCGGCGGCCTCGTACCAAGCGATCTCATCTGCCTCCCGCGTCCGCGCCGTGTCCTCCCAATCGTCCAGGGGAGGCACGCTCCCTGGTGCGACCCTCCCAGATTCCAGCGCCTCGCCGAGTTCCAGCAATCGGGCTGACAACCGGGACACATGGTGTTGCTCATCGGCAAGCAGTCCGTTCAGGCGCTCTGCCGCGGCCACGTCGTCTGCTTCGTCGGCCATGCCCGCAAGCGTGCGATAGAAGGCGGCCTGCGCGCGCTCGCGTCGCCGCCCCTCGCGCAGAAGCTGCACCAGCTCGCTCATTCCGTTCTCCTCTCGCCACCAGTGGTCCACGGCATCGCAGACCATGTGACCGATCAAGATATGCATCTCCTGACCCCTGGCCGTCGACGACGTCGGGACGACGATGACGTGGTCGACTTCATCGCGAAGCCGTCCCCCACCCCGCGCCGTGAGCGCCGCCGTGTGGGCGCCCATGTCGCGGGCCGCACGCGCCGCTCGAATCACGTTCTCGGACTCGCCGCTCGTGCTCAGGCCGATCAACAGGTCGCCGGCCCGTGCAAGCCCACGCACTTGACGCGCGAATATCTCGTCGAAGCCCAGATCGTTCGCTCCGGCGGTCAGGATCGACGTGTCGGTCGTCAGGGCGATGGCAGGCAGAGACGCCCTCTCGCTTTCGAATCGGACCACGTATTCGGCCGCTAGATGCTGTGCGTCAGCGGCGGATCCACCATTTCCGCACAGGAGGATCTTTCCGCCCGCTCGCAGCGTCTCCAACACGAGATCCGACAGCGTGATGATGTCGTCCATCAACTCGACCCGGCACCGCTCGACCAGTTCGGTGGCGACGCTGAACGTCGCGGCGAAGCGTTCCCGACGTCCCTGCGCGCTCAAAGGTCGTCCGTCCCCAACATGCTCTTCACCTTCGCCCAGAAGCCCTGCTCCGGGGGGAGCGGCGCGACCGGGAGCGGAAGTTCGTCGCGAAAGACCCGGGCTGGATTCGTCAGCGCCAGATGGCCGAGTGCCTCGCCCGCACCCAGGTCATGCAGAAGTTCACGCGCCTCGGACTCATAGATCTTTCGGTCCGGCCGCCCGTGGAAGTCCGACGCGAGGTAGTCCACCCATCCGCGTCGGAGAAGGCGCATGGCGGTCGACTTCGCGTCGGCTCCGTATCGCCCGTCGAGCGAGCCATAGTTCACCTGCAAGAACGCCCCCGCCGCGCGCCACTGCACGGCCAGGTCGAGCTCCTTGTCGATGCCGATGTATCGCTCGGGGTGCGCGATGATCGGCCGAAATCCGCCGGCGACGATTCTCCGGATGACCTGGATCGTCCCAGGCGGGAGATGGAGTCGCGGCCACTCGACCAGTACGAACGATGTCCCCGCCAAGCGCATCCGGGGGTCGTCGAACGTCACGTCGGGCACATCGAGCATGACCTCGTGACCGCGGCGGAACTCGATCTCGGGAAAGCGTAGTCCGACGGCCTCCGCGGCCGCGTCGAACGCGCGGTCGACCTCGCTCAGCCGTGCTTCGAGCGCTTCCGGGGAGTGCGTCAACGACCCGTCGAGGTGCGGTGTCGTGATGATCTTCCGAATCCCGAATCGGGACAGGCGCTCCACCGACGTCAGCGTGTCGTCCAGGTCACGGGATCCGTCATCGACACCCGGCACCAGGTGGCTGTGGATATCCGCAAGGGATGCCGGATCGCTGTCGTTCACCTGCGTACCGATGAGACCTCCGACACCAGTTCGGTCAGGGTGACCTCAGGGTCGCCGCGTCCGTCCAACACCTCGACGCACGCACGGGTGATCAGTGCGTCGGCCGCCAACAACCACCACGCGCTGTCCCTGCTCGCTCCGTTCGCGCCGCCCGCCTTGTCGAGCGCCGCCCGCCCGCCCGTCAGCGGGTCGCCGACCAGGCCCTCACGCCTAAGGAACTCCTCGAGCCCATCCGGCGCCGACGCCCCCGTCAAGGGGCGCCCCCGAGCAGACGTTCCACAACGGCCCGGCCGGCCAGGAGTGCGTCGTCGACCTTCTCCGGATTCTCGATGCCCGCCTGCGCCATATGCGGGCGGCCACCCCCTCGCCCCCCCACCATGGCGGCCACCTCTCGCACGACCGCGTCGGCTCGGACCCCGCGAGAAATCAAACCGTCACTCACGAACGTGAACAGCGTCCTCTTGTCCTCCGGCATCTCCGCCGCGAGCACGGCCGCTCTCGCACCCCCTTCCTCGAGAAACGCATCGCCCCACGCCCGCGCATCGTCCGCTCCACGGGCCTTGATCCGCACCCCTCGATACTCCGCAGTCGCGCCATCGCCCAGATCGAAGGTGTGCCGGGCTACCTCGGTCTCCGCCCCGCCGCCGCCCCGACGCACCTCGTCGAGCAATGCCTCCAGATCCGCGACCTCGCGTAGGAGTTGCTGCGCCTTCTGGGCGGCGGCGGACGGCTGCGTACGCAAAGCGCTCGCCACGTCATCCAGCCAGTCCTCGCGTTCCTTCATCAGACGGAACGCTCCCGGACCCGTCACGGCTTCCACCCGCCGCACGCCCGCGGCCACACCGCTCTCACCCACGATCCGGAACAGCCCGATCTCACCGGTGTGCCGCACGTGGGTGCCACCGCACAGCTCCGTGCTCACGCCCGGCACGTCCACCACGCGGACCTTGTCGCCATACTTCTCGCCGAACAGCGCCATGGCGCCACCGGACACGGCATCGGCGTACGCTCGCACCTCCGTTCGAACCGGGTGGTCTGCCCAGACGGCCTCGTTCACCAGGACCTCGACTTCCGCGCGCTCCTCCGCGCTCATCGGGCCGGGATGGGCGAAGTCGAAGCGTAGCCGTTGGGGCGCGACCAACGAGCCACGCTGAACCACGTGCTCGCCAAGCACGCGTCGGAGGGCAGCGTGCAAAAGGTGCGTGGCCGTGTGGTTCCGGGCCGTGTCCCGGCGCACATCCGACGGAACGAGGGCTCCGGCCGTCCAACGGTCTTCCGACGGATCCGGTAACTCACCCTGAAGCGGTCCTCCCACGGCCGTACCAGCCTCCACTTTCTCCACGTGGTCGATGTCGATGGCCCAGCCCTCGCCTTCGACACGACCGCCGTCCGAGACCTGACCGCCGCTTTCCACATAGAACGGATTGTCCTCCAGCACCACCTGCGCGCGCTCGTCCATCCGTCGGACGTGGAGGACCCGTGTGGAAACCTCGGTGGACGTGTAGCCGACGAAAGACTGATCCCCCTCGGCGACCCGCTCCCACGGGGCGGACTCGTCCGCCTCATCACCCGCTGGCGACGCGCTGGCGCGGTCCGCCCGTGACCGGCGACGCTGTTCCTCCAGCGACGCCTCGAAGCCCGGCACGTCCACGGTATAGCCCCGCTCCTCGGCCATCAGCTCGGTGAGATCCAGGGGGAATCCGAACGTGTCGTACAGCCGAAACGCCTCGTCGCCGGAGATGACACCTCCTCCGTCGCCCGCTCCGTCAGGAGCGACCTGATCGAAGCGGACCATCCCGCCTTCGATGGTGGCCAGGAACCGCTCTTCCTCGGACCTGGTCGTGCGGAGCAGATGGTCCCTCCGCTGGCCCAACTCCGGGTAGGCGCCGCTCATCGAATCGACGACGGCGTCCACCACGTCGACGAGGACGGGCTCTCTCACGCCCAGCAGCCAGGCGTGGCGCACCGCCCGACGGAGGATCCGACGAAGCACGTATCCACGGCCCTCGTTGGACGGAAACACACCGTCGGCCAGGAGGAACGCGACGGCCCGGGCGTGGTCCGCAAGGACCCGGTAGCTCACGGCCTCCGCGCTCTCGGAGTCGTAGGCACGGCCGACCGCTTGGCCCACCCGTGCCAGAAGCGGAAGGAAGAGGTCCGTGTGGTAGTTGGTATCCACTCCCTGGAGGACCATCGCGAGACGCTCCAAACCGGCGCCCGTGTCGATCGAAGGTGCCGGCAGCGGATTCAGCCTGCCCGATGTGTCGCGATCGAACTGCATGAAGACGAGGTTCCAGAGCTCGATGATGTCCTCTCGCTCTCCGGCCGCCTCGAACTCCTCGGTGGTCTGACGCTCGGGAACCACCTCACGCACATCGTAATGGAGTTCGGAACAGGGACCGCACGGCCCGGTGTCCGCCATCTGCCAGAAGTTGTCCTTGTCACCGAGCCGGAAAATTCGCTCGGGCGGTAAGCCGACCACGTCGGCCCAGAGTGCGGCCGCTTCGTCGTCCGTGTGGTGGACGGTGGCGTAGAGCCGCGCCGGGTCCAAGCCATAAACCTCGGTCAGCAGTTCCCACGCGTACTGGACCGCGTCCCGCTTGAAGTAGTCGCCGAAGGAGAAGTTGCCCAACATCTCGAAGAACGTATGGTGACGGGCGGTCCGGCCGACTTCCTCGAGATCGTTATGCTTGCCGCCGGCTCGGACGCACTTCTGCGACGTCGTCGCCCGGGAGAACGGCGCGGCCTCCTGTCCCAGGAACACCTTCTTGAACGGGACCATCCCGGCGTTGGTGAACAGAAGCGTCGGGTCATCGGCCGGCACGAGCGTGCCGCTGGGCCGGACCTCATGCCCACGCGCACGGAAGAATTCGAGAAACTTCTGTCGGATGTCAGCGGCCTTCATAGCGCTCGCGTGGAGGTCTGTCCGAGAGTCGATGCGAGCCCTGAACATAACGGCTCATCCCCCATTCCGTCCCGAGCGTATCCCCGGCCCGCCGCCGGATCGGTTCCCACCGCGCCAGTCGGCTCAGCTACGCAGAGGCTCGCTAAACCTCCGCGACCTCCTGATCCTCCACGTCGGCTTTGGCGGCTTCCTCCTGTTCACCGCCAGGCAGTCCGAGCTTGGTCCGTAGACGCAACTCGATCTCGTCGGCAATATCCGGATTCTCCTTGAGAAAGATCTTTGCGTTCTCCTTACCCTGACCCAGCCGCAGATCCCCGTAGGAGAGCCAGGAGCCCGCCTTGTCGACGATGTCGTTCTCCACGCCCAGGTCGATCAAAAGCCCCGTGTGGCTGATGCCCTCGTTGTACTGAATGTCGAATTCAGCCTGGCGAAAGGGCGGCGCACACTTGTTCTTGACCACCTTCACGCGGGTCCGGTTGCCCACGACGTCCTGACCATCCTTGATGGCCCCGATCCGTCGGATGTCCAGTCGAAGCGCTGCGTAGAACTTGAGCGCGCGACCTCCAGAGGTCGTCTCCGGGCTGCCAAACATGACCCCGACCTTCTCTCGGATCTGGTTCGTGAAGATGACCGAAGTGTGTGAGCGGTTCACCGCGCCCGTGAGCTTCCGGAGGGCCTGACTCATCAGCCTGGCCTGCAGACCGACATGGGTGTCGCCCATCTCGCCCTCGATCTCGGCCCTCGGCACCAGTGCTGCCACCGAATCGATGACGACCACGTCCACGGCGCTGCTGCGGATCAGGACCTCGGCGATCTCCAGCGCCTGCTCCCCGGTGTCCGGCTGAGAGACGAGCAGGTTGTCGACATCGACTCCGAGCTTCCGACAATACGCAACGTCCAGCGCATGTTCGGCGTCGACGAACGCGGCGATGCCCCCGAGGCGCTGGGCGTTGGCGATGACGTGTAGGCACACGGTCGTCTTCCCGGACGACTCAGGTCCGTAGATCTCACTGATACGGCCCCGCGGAAAGCCGCCGATACCGATGGCAGCGTCCAGATTGAGCGCCCCCGTGGGGATGGCCTCTACGGGCGCGATGGCGCCGTCCACTCCCATCCGCATGATCGAGCCCTTCCCATACGATCGCTCGATCTGGGTGATGGCCGTACTGAGCGCCTTGGCTTTCTCCTGGCTGACTTCCGCCATCGTTTCTCGCCTGTTCTGTGGACCGGGAAATGGACGTCACTCGTGGAACTTCGACAATGTACCGGACCCGAAGATAATGCGAAAGTCCATGAAACTCGCCCAGGTCCGCACGCCGGGAACATAGGGTGGGATCCGGGACTCAGGAATGCTCGACCGTGGCGCTCGACGCACCGGCCTTCCCGTAGGCGGGTGGCTTGATGCTTGCAGGCGCGGCCGCCACACGCCCAAGTTCGGTACAACCCTCCCCTCGGCATCCGCGTGGAGCCTGCATGACGGAAGCGAATCGCACACGCCGCCGCCTTCGATTCGACGAAGTACGACACGACGTCGGGGCGGACGGTCGGTGTCGGATCGGGGTAGCCCTCGAGTGGAAGGGAGAGACGTTCCTGGCCGAAGTCGATGGCCTGGAAACACCCCAGGGTCGACTTCGGGCCTGTGCGGTCGCGACCCTGAACGCCGTGATGGCCGCCACGCCCGCGGTCCGATTCGAGCTGGCGGGAATCAAGTCGGTGCGCGCCTTCGACGGATGGGTGGTGGTGTGCCGGGTGAATGCCACGGATTCGGACCGCACCTATCGGCTCCTCGGCTCGGCGGCGTGCGAGGAGGAGACCATGCTCGGTCGCTGTACGGCTCGCTCGGTCCTGGACGCGATCAACCGGGTCCTGGACAAGCATCTGTCCGACTGAGGCACCTGCCGGAGCCGGCAGCCCCCCACGTCCGGCCTCTCCCCCCTGTAGCGCCCCCCCCCGAATACGAAGAGGCCCGCCCGGCTAACGCCGGACGGGCCTCTTCGTTGTCCCTCTCAGGTCAGGTCGACCCGATCAGAAGTCTCCACGTGTCTGCTGGAGACCCGACTGGTACGGCTGCCAGATGCCCGGGCGAACCGGTACGTAGAGCATCTCGAAGGGGCGATCGGCGTTCCGCATCGCGAAGAGCGGGACACCCATGTACTCACCCACCCGCATCAGGTTCGGGCAGTCGAGGCGGACCTCGTTGCCCGACTTGTTGTAGCTGCGGGTCTCGAAGGTGATGGCCTCGTCGTTCTCGAACCACATCCGACCGTCAGCGTACGTACCGGCGAAGACCACGCCGGGGCGTAGCGTCCGGATCGACACGCGGCTGGGACCGACGAGCGTGTCGCCCTGTGCGGTCACGCGGACCTGAACGTTCTCACCCGTGGCGAGACAGATGGTCGCAGGCGTTCCGTTCGGAAGCGCTGGAGCGACCTCACGCGTGATACGAACCGTGTCCGGGGCAGGCGCAGGCATCTGTACGATCTGCGGCTCCGGACGGTCGAGCATGTTCGCGCCGCACAGCCCACTGCCGGGGCAGAAGCCGAGCGAGGCCAGGAGTCCAAACTTGGGCGTGCGGTACTCACTGTAGTACCCACCGGTCGGCTCGTCGTAGTTGGCGGCAAGGTAGTGCGCCCCGAGGCGGATGCCGCCGAGGTCGAGCTGCGTACCGAGGTTGACGTCGAAGCCGTTGTACTCACCCATGAAGGTGAGCATCGAGTTGTCGCCCAGACCGAAGTGCAACGACGAACCGAAGAAGAAGCCGTCACCGTCGGCGAACCGATAGAACGGCAGCTGGTCGCCCTCCTGGAACGTACCCGAACCGTACCCGAGGTTGAGGGTCACGTCGTGCCGCGGCAGGAAGCCACCGTCCCACCCACGGAAGAACGCGGAAGCGACACCGTAGACAGTGAGGATGGTGTTGACGTCCTCGCTCAGGGCTGGGTAGTCCTCACCGAAACGCGGATCGGAAAACCCGAGGCGAGTCGGCTGCTCTTCGAAGCCACCCTCCGTGGCGGTGAACTCCGGGGCCTTGAGCCACTGCGTACCAACAGCCAAGCCGATGCCTTGGTTCGACGGCTTCAGCAGCTGAAGACGGCCGCCGAGTCCCCAGATGCTTCCGCCTTCGGACGCATCCGCGAACTGCTGGAGGCTCGTGGTAACTTCGACCCGATCGAAGAGACCGAGCGTGACCGACCCATCCTGGTAGTACTCGTCGACCGCAGGACCAAATCCGTCGATCTGGCCGTTGACGTCGGTCGTGACCGAACGCGGGATATCGACGAAGAAGCCTGAGTACGTACCCATGATGGCCAAGTGGGGCAGTACGCTGGCGACCGGGATATCCATGAGACCCGAACCCCAACGGAGCGTGCTCGGCATAGAGGTGGTCTGCGCCTGAAGTCCCGGTGCAAGCAGCGCGGCGGCGAGGGCGGACCCCGCTGCCAAGCGACCGAACTGACTCCGTACATTTTTTTTCATCGTGTTGAAGCCTCCTGTCCTTGGAAGGAACCGGCCGGCGACTTCGCGGCGATCAGGTTCCACTTGGTGCTGAAGTAAGAGTGAACATTGTCTCAGCCCTCTGCGAAAACCGTGCCACACTTGTCCCTCAGAACGGACACTGTGGGAATCCTGTTGCCACTTCATGACTTGGCGAACGCCGGTCCGGACATTGGTCACAGAGAATCTGGCACATTCGGCCAGTGGAAACAAACGTTTTATCAGAAATGTGCGCCACGACATTCAGAAATTCGTACAAACCCCACTCTCTCCAGTCAGTCACGAACCGCACGGTCGAGCCGTGCCAAGCGCCGCCCGACGCTCACAATCCACCCCAGAACCATCAACCAGGCGAGCGCGTATGCGGCGAAGACGAAGCCGAACGGGCGCAGGTTCTGTGCTCCAAGCGAGCCCGATCCGGACTCCTGACCCACGAGTGGCCCGACCACCGCGAGAAAGAGCGCGAGAGATGTAAGACCACGTGCTGCCCACAGCCGAATCATAGCATTTGCTCGTCTCGAGGTGTCAGATCTGGGCGGCTCGCGCACGCACGGCAATTGCCTGCTCGGCCAGACCGAGTGAGTAGCGTAAGAGAAAGATCCCGCCAAAAAGGAGAAGGAACGAGCCCGCCCCCACAAACATCACCGTGAGCATTTCCGCAGGAAGGGCCGGGCCCTCCACGTTCATCACCACCGGCTGCGGGTGGAGCGAACGAAACCAGAGCACGCTGATGTGGATCAGCGGGATGTCGATCGCTCCTACGATCCCGACGACGGCGGCGAAGCGCTTTCCCCGCTGAGGGTCCTGGGTCGAGGAGCGCACCATGAAGTACCCCAGATAGATAAACCAGAGGAGGAGGGTCAGCGTGAGCCGGGGTTCCCAGGTCCAGAACGTACCCCACGCGATCCGGCCCCACAGCGGGCCGGTAAGCAGGACGATCGTGGTGAACACCATGCCCCCCTCGGCTGCGGCCGCGGCCGCCTGGTCGACCCTCTCGTCCCCCAGCCACAGGTAGACCGCACTACACAGCGCCACGATCCCGAAGGCCAGGAACGCGACCCAGGCCGAGGGAACGTGGATGTAGAAGATGCGCTGGATGACGCCCTGAGACGCCTCCGTCGGCACCCAGAAGAACACCAGCCAGTGAAGAATCAGAACTCCGAGCACGCCGACGACGGCCAGCACCGTACCGGCATTTCGAATCGTTGCTGACGGCATCACTCCTCCACGACGAAACGGAATAGCGCGGCACCCGCCGCGACGGCACCGACGGCAAACGCGCCCAGAAGTCGCACGTTGCCGGCAACCTCGGACACGGGCCGCCCGGCCAGGAGACGGCTGGTGGCTGATACGCCGAAGACGATCATCGGCACCAGAAGGGGGAAAACGAGGATCGGCAAAAGGGTCTCGCCCATTCCCGTGCCCGACGCCAGAGCGCTGAAGAGCGTGCCCAGCGCAACGAACCCCAGGGCTCCGAGGGCGAGCACCACGAAAACGAGCCCGGGGTTGGGCCCCAGGTCAAGGCCGAAGAACGCCGAAAACACGACCACGATGAACACGGCAATCAGCATCAAGAAGATGAAGTTCGCAATTGCCTTCCCGAGGAAGATCGCATCCTTGGGTGCCGGGGACATGAGGACGCCGACGAACGCGGAGTCGCTCGCTTCGAGCATGAACGTCCGACCGAGGCCGAGCATCCCGCCGAACACGATCGTCATCCAGATCAGCCCGGCGCCGACATCCTGCGGACGCACCGCCGTCCAGTCCATCGCGAAGTTGAACAGTACCCCGGACAGCACGGCGAACGCACCCATGGACGCGACCCGCTCGCGTGTCCGGACTTCGATGAGCAGGTCCTTCCAGATGATGGCGTACACCTGGCCGAGGTAGGTCATCGCGCCGCGACCACTTCGTGATAGACCGACTCGAAGCCCCGCCCATCCACCTCGCCCCTGGCCGCCTCCCACACCAGACGACCGCGCACCTGAATCGCCAGTCGAGTCGACATCTGGAGGCCCTGGACCAGATTGTGGGTGACCATCACCACGGTGCGCTGTCCATCGCGCAGCGACATCAGAACCGACTGGAGGACGGAGGCGGCGTGGGGGTCCAGGCCGGTATAGGGCTCGTCGAGGAGGATAACGTATGGGTCATGCAAAAGCGCACGCGCCATCGCCAACCGTTGACGCATCCCGTGGGACAGGGTGTGTACCCGGCTGTCGCGCCGGTCTGACAGATCGACCCGAGCCAGGCCGCGCTCGACCCGCTCATCGAGGGCATCCAGACCGAACAGCCGACCGAAGAAGCGGAGGTTCTCCGATGCGGTCAGATGGGGGTAGAGCATCCCATGATGCGACAGGACGCCGATATCCGACCGCCACTCCGTGGAACCCGGATCAAGCCGCTGCCCCCGCACCGAGATCTCACCTCGCGTGGGCCGTAGCCGGCCCGCGAGAAGGCCCAGCAGAGTGGACTTCCCCGCCCCATTGGGCCCGAACACGGTAAGGAATTCCCCGGGCTGCAGCCGAAGGTCGATCCCGTCCACCGCGACCATGGTGGGACCGAACTCCCGAACCACATCCCGCGCCTCCAGCGCCGGGGTCTCGCCCCCGAGCCGAGGACGCGTGATGGGTGCGCCGCGATCGGCGACCACCGCGACAGCCATGCCGTCAGCCCGCCGCCGTCGACAGGAGCGCCGAGCCGCACGCGGAGCAGAACCGGCTCTCAGCCTCGTTGGCGAACGAACACGCGTCGCATGCCACCATGTCCGCGAACATACGTTGGCGGGCCAGCGCGATCTCCGCCTCGATACCATCGGGCCCGCGTGCGCCGACCGCCGAAAGCGACTTCGAGCTTTCATCGGCCTCGAGGGCGGCCAGAGCCTCGGCGGTCAGCTCTCCCTTGAGGGAGCGATAATCCTGCTCGTCGAGCTTGCCCGCGAGGAAATCGTACTCCACGTCCCGAAGAGCCAGAAGCGCCACTCGCTTCCGAGCCTCCGTGTCCGTCATTTCGTCGTCCTCACGCTCCAAGGACGCGTGTAACCCTCGGAACATCGGTTGCACGATGAAGAGCACCGCCGACAGAGCGATCAGCGCAGCCCCGAGCGCGACGCCCATATCAGCTCGCCCCGACGACCACGGGCTCTGAAGGCTCCTGGCCCGCGGACTCCATGGCCAACCGTCGCTTGTCCGCGCTCGGCCACAGTCCGATGAGCGCACCGATGGCGAGCATGAAGCCTCCGATCCAGATCCAGTTGACCAACGGTTTGATCAGGATCTCCAGGTCGATTCCCTGGGCGTTCGGATCGTTGCGGAGCGCGCCGTCGGCATCATCGACGGCCGAAAGGATCAGATAGAGATCTTCGAAGAAGGTCGAACGAATTCCCACTTCCGTGATCAACTGTCCGGGGTCGCCCGTCACGTACCGTCGTTTCTCCGTGGTCATGCGTTCCAGCACCTTCCCGTCGCGCGACGCGGTCACCAGTGCGATGACCTGGAAGTCCAGATTCCGCTGGCCTTTGCCCTGTGACACCGACAGCCCTTCGTACGACATCTGATAGGTGTGGCCGAACGGCGATTCGACGTTCACCACGTCCCCAGGCTGGACGTGAACCCGTTCATCCACGTTGTAGGCCGAGCCCGCAAAGCCCGCGAAGATCAGCACCATCGCCATGTGGACGATGTAGCCACCCCACCGCCTACGATTCCTCGTGACCAGATGGAAGAACGCCAGAGGGTACCCCTCCCCTTCGATGCGGGCCCGTGCCCGCGTGCCTTTGAAGAACTCCACGGCAATGACCGTCGTGACGAACGCGCCGATGCCCCATGTGGCCAGGGCGTAGAGGTGGCGGGCGCCGCTCACCCAGAGCGCCGCGACAACCACGAGCCCGACCGCCACCGGCCACTGGAAGTTGCGCTGGAGGTTCTTCTTGGACGCCCGGCGCCAGGCGATGACCGGGCCGATTCCCGCCAACGTCAGGAGTACCAGACCGATCGGGATGTTCACGCGGTTGAAGAACGGCGGCCCTACACTGATGGCCTGACCGGTCACGCCTTCGGCGACCAAGGGGAAGATCGTGCCCCAGAACACCGCAAACGCCGCACCGAGGAGGATCAGGTTGTTGAACAGGAACGCCGACTCGCGCGAGACGAACGATTCGATCTGGTTCTCGCTCTGGAGCGATTCACGTCGGTAGAGGATCAGCACCACGCTGGCCCCCAGGATCGACGTCATGAAACCGAGGAAGATGTACGCGATCTTCAGTTCCTGCGCGAAGGAGTGCACCGACTCGATGAGCCCCGACCGCGTCAGGAAGGTGGCGAAGATCGTGAGGACGAACGTCACGACCACCAACGACATGTTCCAGACCTTCAGCATCCCCCGGGTTTCCTGGATCTGGATCGAGTGAAGGAAAGCCGTCGCCGTCAGCCACGGAAGCAACGAAGCGTTCTCTACGGGATCCCAGAACCAATACCCACCCCACCCGAGTTCCTCGTACGCCCACCGCATGCCGAATACGATGCCAATGGACAGGAAGAACCAACTGAGAAGGATCCACCGTCGCGTGAGCTGGATCCAGCGCGCGTCGAGTCGCCCGTTCAGCAGCGCTGCCACCGCGAACGCGAACGGCACCGTGAACGAGGTGAAGCCCAGGTAGAGCGTGGGCGGGTGGATCGTCATCCAGTAGTTCTGCAACTGTGGGTTCAGCCCCCTACCGTCGGCAGGAGCGAACGGCAGCCGCTCGAACGGATTCACATCCGCGAACAGGAGAACCACCACGAAGAACCACATGATGGTCTGCAGGACACCGGCCACGTAGGGCATGAACTCGCGGTTCTTGTTGCGGTTCATGAACACGGCAGCACACGCGAAGTAGCTCAGGATCAGAGCCCAGAAGAGCAACGACCCTCGCTGTCCTGCCCACAACCCGGTGACCTTGTAGAAGAACTCCAGGTTGATGTTCGAGTAGTTGGCGACGTACCAGTATTCGAACCGGTCACCGACGAAGGCGGCAATGATCCCCGCGGACGCAATCGTGAGCGCGAGTGACGACGCGTAGATGCTGCGCTCGGCGCTGAGAACCATGTCCCCGCGCTGGGTCCGCCCTCCGGCGAAGCCCATGACCATGCCCCACATGGTCAGAGGGAGCGCGATCCAGAGCGCGAACTCCCCGAGAAGGGTCACCCTGTCAGCTCCTCCACTGACGCCTCGTACCGGCTCCCGCACTTGGTGAGCAACGTGTTCGCCACGAAGACCCCATCCGGTCGAAGTCGGCCTTCCAACACGACCTCGACCTCGTCACTGAAGGTGTCGGGGAGGGCGCTGCGGTATTCCACCTGAAACGTGGACGACTCATCTACGAGGTCGCGGACGGTAAACGTGTGCAGGAGTTCCCCACCTCCATCGCCCCGCGCGTACGTCCCAGACACCACCTTACCGCTCACTTTCACACCGACATCGCGAAACGTCGGATCGTCCGACACCTTGGCCAGGAGCTCCGTGGGCGTCAGGTAGTAGACCATCGTTTCCGTCACGCCCGTCCACACCAGGTAGCTTACGACCGCAGCTACCGCGACCAGGCCGACCATGAACCGTCCGTTCTTCATGGAAAACGCTCTCGCTTCGATCGGGGCATAGAGAATCCGGTACGGGCCAAATCTAGCGGGAAGCCACGAGGGCAAACCAGTCGGTAGAATCCCCTACTCGGGTATCCGGATGTCCCGCGCCCACGCGACCGTCGAACGCACCGCTCGGTTCCACCCGGCCTCCAATTCGCTTCGCTCCCCGTCGGACATGTCCGACGCGAAGTGACGGGGCGCACCCTGAGCCTCGAGGAAGTCGGACGCCGCTCCCCAGACGCCGCTGGCGATCCCGGCAAGACCCGCGGCTCCCAGAGCGGTCGTCTCGACCAGCGCGGGCCGACGGACCGGGATGCCGAGAATCCCCGCCTGAAACTCCATCAGCCAGTCGTTGAGGGCCGCGCCCCCATCCACCCTCAGTTCGGTGGTGCGGACGCCCGAGTCCGCCTCCATGGCACGCAAGACATCGGCGGTCCCGTAGGCCATGGCCTCCAGGGCCGCCCGAACGATATGTCCGCGGGTCGTGCCCCGTGTCAGGCCCACGAGCGTGCCGCGCGCATCCGGCTCCCAGTGGGGGGCGCCGAGACCTACGAAGGCCGGCACCATGTACACGCCGTCATTTCCGTCGAGCTCGCGTGCCATCTCCTCGGAATAGGTGGCCGCGTCCAGGATCCCCAGGCCGTCCCGCAGCCATTGGATCGCGGCGCCGGCAATGAAAACCGAACCCTCCAGGGCGTAGGCGATACCGCCGTCCGCGTCGCAGGCGGCCGTGGTAAGCAAACCGTGGCTCGAGGGCACCATCCTGTCGCCGGTGTTGAGGAGCAGGAAGGCCCCGGTCCCGTAGGTGTTCTTCGCAAGGCCCGCGGTCCAACAGCCCTGCCCGAACAGCGCCGCCTGTTGATCTCCGGCGACGCCGAGGATGGGAACATCCTGACCGAGGTGGCGGCCCCCGGCCGTGCCGAAGTCGCCGGAGCTACGCCGGACCTCGGGAAGCAACGCCTCCGGAACGCCGAACAGAGTCGCCAACTCGGGGTCCCAGCGCTGGTCCGCCAGATTGTATAGGAGCGTCCGAGAGGCGTTGGTCGGGTCGGTCGCATGGACGGCGCCGTCGGTCAGCCGCGCAATCAACCAGGTGTCGATCGTCCCGGCCGCCAACTCGCCAGCTTCGGCTCGCCGTTTCAACTCGGGGTTCGACTCCAGGAGCCATGCGATCTTCGTCCCGCTGAAGTACGGATCGAGAACGAGCCCCGTCCGCTCGCGCACCATCCGTTCGTGCCCGGCCTCCTTGAGCGCACGACATCGATCGGTCGTGCGCCGGTCCTGCCACACGATCGCGCGGTGGACCGGCTCAAGCGTTTCTCGGTCCCACAGGACCACCGTTTCCCGCTGGTTCGTGATCCCGACCGCGCGCACGTCGGCGTCGCCGGCCTCCGCCAGGGCGTCGCGCGCGACCCGGCGCGTCACATCCCAGATCTCCCGCGCGTCGTGCTCGACCCACCCGGGTCTCGGGAAGTGTTGGGTGAATTCGGAGTAGGCCCGTGACAGGACCTGTCCGTCGCGGCCGATCACGAGACTGGTCGAGCCCGTGGTTCCCTGGTCGATGGCAAGAACGGCGGGGACGCTCATGACGGTTCTCTCTCCGAGGAGGATCGGTAGACGGGCGCGGTGATCCCCGTAAAGTGGAACTGACAGCCCACGTCGTCGAGAAGCGTCAGGGTCAGCGCCACGGGAAGGCCAACCACGGTGTAGTAGTCCCCCTCGATCCGATCGACGAGGGCGGCGCCCTGGCCCTGGATCCCGTAGCCACCTGCCTTGTCCATCGGCTCGCCCGTCTCGACGTAGGCGCGGACAGTGGCGGCGGTATACGCGCGCATCCCGACCGAAGTCCGCTGCAGGCCGCTGGCGCGCCGGCCTTCGAAGGCGACGGCGACCGCCGTGACGACCTCATGGACTCTTCCGGAGAGGCCCACCAGCATCTCGACGGCCTGCCCCGGTGACTCCGGCTTGGCCAGGATTCGCTCGTCCGCGACCACGATCGTATCACCCGCCACGATCAACCCGGCCTCCCGTCCCGCGACCTCGTCCGCCTTCGCTCTCGCGAGACGCTCGACGTAGGCCGCGGGCGCTTCACCGGGGTGAACCGTCTCATCCAGGTCGGCCGGGACGACCTCCGGATCGAGTCCCAGTTGGCGTAGAACGTCGAGGCGTCGGGGCGACGCCGAGGCCAGGACGACCCGGACCGGACGGTGCCCTATCACTCACGCTCCAGAATGAGCGTTACCGGACCGTCGTTCACCAGTCGAACGGACATGGTGGCTCCGAACTCCCCGGTCGCGACGATCGCGGGCGCCGCCGACCGCACTTGCGCCACGAAGGCCTCATAGAGCGGCTCAGCCACCTCCGGGTCGGCCGCGGCGACGAAGGATGGGCGCCGGCCCTTCCGAGTGGAGCCGTAGAGCGTGAACTGGCTGACGATCAACACGTCGGCAGCGGCGTCCGCGACGGACCGATTCATCTTGCCGTCGTCATCGCTGAACACGCGCAGGCCGAGAACCTTATCCGCCATCCAACGCACATGATCCGGCCCGTCGCCCGAACGGAACCCCACGAGCAGGGCCAGGCCCGGCCCGATGGAGCCGACCACACGGTCGCCCACCACGACGGACGCCTCGGTCACGCGCTGGAGCACGACCCGCATCAGGCCATCCTCCCGCCCGGCCTCCCCTGCCCGATCACTCGACGGTGACGGACTTCGCCAGGTTCCTCGGTTGATCCACGTTCGTGCCGCGCAGCAGCGCGATGTGGTATGCAAGAAGCTGCAGTGGCACGGTGGTGAGCACCGGCTGGAGCGCTGGAATGGTCTGCGGCACCGTGATGAGATGATCGACCTTTCCGCGCAACTCCGGAGCGGCGTCGCTGACCACCGCGATGATCCGACCACCGCGAGCCTTCACCTCCTCGACGTTGCTCACGACCTTCTGGAACACCGGGTCGCGCGGGGCGAGGCACACCACCGGCATCTCCGCGTCGATGAGCGCGATCGGACCGTGCTTCATCTCGGCGGCCGGATACCCTTCGGCGTGGATGTAGCTGACCTCCTTCAACTTCAGCGCGCCTTCCAGGGCCACTGGGAATTGGAAGCCCCTGCCCAGGTAGAGGAAGTTGGATGCCTCGTGGTATTCCTCCGCCAGGGCACGGATCGCGTCGTTCATCTCCAGAAGATGCTCCACCTGATCGGGCAGGGCCTTCAGTGCCTGGACGAACTCGCGACCCTGCAGGGCGGAGAGGTTGCGCCGCCGTCCCATGTGCAGCGTGAACATCGCGAGGGCCACAATTTGGCTGGTGAATGCCTTGGTCGAAGCCACCCCGATCTCTGGTCCGGCGTGCAGGTAGATCCCGAAGTCCGTGTCCCGCGCGATGGTCGAGCCTACCGCATTGACCACTCCCATGGTCGGCGCCCCGCGGTTCTTCGCTTCACGGAGGGCCGCGAGCGTGTCGGCCGTCTCACCCGACTGGCTGATCGCCAGCAGCAGCGTGCCGTCTTCGAGGACCGGGTTTCGATAGCGGAACTCGGACGCATACTCCACATCGACGGGAATCCGCGCCAACTCCTCCATCATGTATTCGGCTTCGAGACCCGCGTGCCAACTCGTTCCACACGCCGTGATGACGATTCGCCGGATCTCGCTCAGCGTCTCCCCGTGGTCGGCAATACCACCCAGGCGAACGTCGCCCTCCTCCTCGAGCAACCGACCCCGCATGACATCCCGTAGGGAGTTGGGCTGCTCGAAGATCTCCTTGAGCATGAAGTGGTCGTACCCGCCCTTCTCAATGGTGCTGAGATCCCAGGTCACCTGATGGATCGACCGCTCGACCTCCCCGTCCCGGAGGTGGTACGTCCGATATCCTTCGGCAGTTAGAACAGCATAGTCGCCATCATCGAGGTAGACGACTTCGCGGGTTTCCGCGATCACCGCCGTCGCATCCGAGCCGGCCAACATCTCCCCGTTCCGACCCACCCCGACCAGGAGGGGGCTTCCGTTCCGTGCCACGACGATCTTGTTCGGGTCACGACTCGAAACCACGGCGATCCCGTACGCCCCTTCGACCTCACCCAGGGCGGCCGCGACCGCGTGTTCGAGTGGTTCGCCCTCTTCCCAGAGATGGTCGATCAGATGCACCACCGCCTCGGTATCGGTCTCGGACAAGAAGGTGTAGCCCACCCCGGTCAACATGGTCCGGAGCGCGCCCGCGTTCTCGATGATCCCGTTGTGAACCAGCGCGATATCACACGTCCCCGAAAAATGGGGATGTGCGTTCGTCTGGTTGGGCGCTCCATGCGTCGCCCAACGCGTGTGCGCAATCCCGCAGGACCCGGTGGGCGCCTCGTCCAGGATGGCCCCTTCGAGCTCGACGATCTTCCCTGCCCGCTTGATGATGGTCAGTTCGTCGTTCGAGTCGAGCAGGGCAATGCCCGCCGAGTCGTACCCGCGGTACTCGAGGCGCTTCAACCCCTCCAGAAGGATGGGTGCGGCTTCCTTATCACCGACGTATGCAACGATCCCACACATGGACTAGCTCTCCTTGTAGCCGATGAGTCGGCCAGAGTCAGGCGACGCCGTCGAGAAGATCCGCCGCTCGCTTCACGAGCGCCCGAGCCGCATCGCCGTCTCGGGCCTCCGCGATCAGCCGGACCACAGGTTCGGTGCCCGAGGGACGGACGTGCAGCCATCGGCCATCTCCCGGCCACGCAAGTCGTAGGCCGTCGGATTCGTCGACGTCCACCGGATCGAGGTCTTCGCGCAAGGCGCCGTAGGCGGCCGACAGCGCGCTTCGATCGAAGGAGACTTTGGTCTTCACGATCGTGTACGTGGGCCAGTGGGCCGCGGCCTCGGACGGCTTCATCCCACGATCGACGAGGTGTTGAAGGACCAGGGCCACGGCCAGAGGGGCGTCACGAGTGAAGTGCAGCGCGGGCAGGATGACTCCGCCGTTGCCTTCGCCGCCGACGGCCGCACCTTCCGCCTGCATCCGGCGGGACACGTTCACCTCGCCGACGGGCGATCGAATCACGGGAACGTCGAACGAGCGGGCCACATCCTCCACGACCTGGCTGGTCGAGAGGTTCGTCACGACCGGGCCCGGCGTCCGCGACAGGACTGCCGCGGCCGCGAGCGCCAGCGTCAGGTCCTCGCCGAGGGCGGTGCCGGTTTCGTCCACGAGCGAGAGCCTGTCCGCGTCCGGATCAATGGCGATCCCGACGTCCGACCCTGTCTCCCGTACCAGATCACCCAGCGCCGCCAGATTCGCGGCCGTCGGCTCGGGATCGCGCGGGAAGAGCCCGTCCGGCTCCATGCCGATGCCTTGCACCGCACATCCCAGTGACTGGAGCAACTCCGTGATCGGTGGGCCGCCGGCCCCGTGCACGCAGTCGACCGCTACCCTCAGCGAGCGTGATCGAATGGCGGACAGGTCGAGTTGAGGGAGCTTCAAGATCCGCTCGAGGTGGCGGCTCCACGCATCCGGATCGGACGTTACTTCGTACAGGGCGTCCCATGCGGCTCTGGGCGGGTCCTCCGCCGCGAGGTACGAGCGGAACCGGCCCGACATCTCGTTGTCGAGGAAGATTCCTTCCGAGGACACGAGCTTGAGCGCGTTCCACTCCGCCGGGTTGTGGCTGGCCGTGACCACCATACCCCCGGCCGCCCCGGCGTCCGCCACGGCGAGCAGAACAGTCGGCGTCGGGACCATGCCGAGGTCCACGACCTGGCACCCGACGGATTGTAGGCCCGCCGTGACCGCCCGTAGAAACATCGGGCCCGACGTCCTGGAGTCGCGGCCGACACAGACGGGACCATCATGACCCTCCGCCCGCAGGAAGCCACCGAACGCGGCGGCGATTCCGGCCATCAGTTCGGGGGTGAGTGGTTCGCCGACCCGACCGCGGACGCCGGACACGCTGACCATGAGATTTTCGGGGAGTTGAACCGGCATGAAAGGCCTGATGGCGGGGGGCACTGGGACCGCCAAGTTTGTCGGAAACCCGCATGAGACGTCAACGTGCGGACCACGGATGGGTTGTCCCCGTTGAATCGGGACCGGCCGGGTGGCGGCCCTCTTTCCGATTCCGGTAGATTCCGCCCGTTCCGCGGGCCCTCCCGCACGCCACGCCTCACGCTGGAAGTGGGATGCAAGACGCCGACATGAACGACATGGGATTCGGGACCCGGGCCATTCACGCCGGGGTGACGCCGGAGCCTGTGACCGGGGCCATCATGACCCCGATTTTCCAGACGTCTACCTATGTACAGCCCGCGGTGGGGAAGCCCAACGGGCACTATGACTACGGGCGAACCGCCAATCCGACCCGCGAAACCCTCGAGGCGAACGTGGCGGCGCTGGAGTCCGGCACCCGGGCCATGGCCTTCGCGTCCGGGCTCGCCGCCATCGAGGCCGTCGTGAAACTGCTGTCGGCCGGTGATCACGTGGTCAGCGAAGAGAACACGTACGGAGGCACCACCCGGATGTTCACGCGCGTACTGTCGCGTCTGGGCATCGAGTTCAGCTACGTCGATTCCCGCGACCCGCACACGGTGGCCGCCGCCATCCGTCCGGAGACGAAGCTGGTGCACGTCGAGACGCCGACGAACCCGATGATGCGCGTGTGCGACATCCGTGCCCTCGCCGATCTCGCCCACGGCGCCGACGCCCTGCTGTGCGTCGACAACACCTTCGCATCTCCCTACAACCAACGCCCGCTCGAGCTCGGCGCGGACATCAGCGTCCACTCGTCGACGAAGTACATGAACGGCCACTCCGATGTGATCGGGGGTCTTCTCGCGGTCAAGGACGAGGAGCTGTGGGACGAACTGATGTTCCTTCGCAAGTCGACCGGTGCCGTGCCCGGTCCCTTGGATTGCTTCCTGACCCTGCGTGGGCTCAAGACCCTCCACGTGCGGATGGAGCGGCACAACCGAAATGGATTGGCCGTGGCTCGCTGGCTCGAGGGGCACCCGAACGTCGACCGGGTGATCTATCCGGGGCTGGAGTCCCACCCGCAGCACGCCCTCGCGGCGTCCCAGATGTCGGGCTTCACCGGCATGGTGTCCGCGGATGTGGGCACGCTCGAACGCGCAAAGGCCTTCACGGAGAACACCCGCCTCTTTTCATTGGCCGAGAGCCTTGGGGGCGTCGAGTCGCTGATCAGCGTGCCGGCGCTCATGACGCACGCGTCGGTGCCCGAGGATCTGAGGGCCGAGATGGGGGTGACGCCTGGACTCGTTCGCCTCAGCGTCGGGATCGAAGACGAACAGGACCTGATTGCCGACCTGAAGACGGTTCTCGGCCCCAAGGACTCCTGAAACCGGGTCTCTTGGCCAACCGTAAGGAATCGGGACGGACGGACACACGCTTGTTTCGCACTACGAGGATGACGATATGGCCGAGGATCAGGACACCACGCCGAACGAACCGGACGGTGGGAGCGCACGCGCACGGCGCGTCCTCACGGATATCGCGCCGAGAAGTTGGGAGCACCCCGCCGACCGGGCGGCGCTGGAAGCGCTTCGACGTGTTCCCGTGTTCGACGAAGTCCTCAAGAAGCTCTTCGGGTTTTTCGGAGAAAAGCCGATCCGCCTGGCGTTCCAGGCCAATGCCGTCCGGGTGGGACCCAACCAGTTCGGCCGCCTGCACGGGCTCTACCAGGACGTCCTGAAGACGCTGGATTCGCCGGAGGACTATCCGCTCTTCATCTCGCAGACGCCCATCGTGAATGCCGGCGCGTACGGCATGGAGGAGCCGTTCATCATTCTGAACTCGGGCACCGTCAGTCTGCTGGACGACGACCAGATCGCCTACATCATGGGCCACGAGCTCGGGCACATCATGAGCGATCACGTCCTCTACAAGACGATGACCGTGCTCCTTCTCCAGCTCGCCTCGATGGGCTTCCCCATCGTGGGTCTCGCTGCCCGAGCCGTCCTCGTTGCCCTGTTGGAGTGGTCCAGGAAGAGTGAGTTGTCGTGCGACCGGGCCGGACTCCTGGCCGTGCAGGACCCGGAAATCGTGATGCGCACAATGCTGAAAATGGCCGGGGGCGGCTCCGACGAAGACACGAGCCTTCAGCAGTTCATCGTTCAGGCGGAAGAGTACCGGGCCGGCGGCGACGTCGCCGATCAGGTCTTCAAGATCCTGAACCTGATCGGGACCACGCACCCCTTCTGGGTCCTCCGTGTGAGCGAGCTACGGACCTGGATCGAAGGGGGTGACTACGACCGGATCCTGCGCGGCGAGTACGTGCGCCGCGGGGAAACGACCGGCACCTACCATGAGGACTTGCAGGACGCGGCTTCGGCCTACGCCGAGGGTGCTCGTGACTTCCTCGATTCGATGACCTCGGCGGCCCGCAAGATGGGCGAGCAGTTCATGGACAGCGCGCGCCGCTGAGCGGCATCCACGCCATCCGACTGCACGCCTGACGGGGCGGCCGGGGACACCGGCCGCCCCGTCGCTCTTATTACATTCGTGCCCATGAATGTCTTGATCGTGGGCAACGGTGGCAGAGAGCACGCGCTCCTGTGGAAGATGCGCAGGGACGATCCGGCGGCCCGGTTCTATGTGACCCGGCCCAACGGCGGAATGCTCGACGACTGCGTCGCGGTCGATCTCGCCCCGACGGATGTGGAGGGGATCGCTGCTTGGGCAGCGTCTCACCGGCCGGACCTGACGGTCGTCGGACCCGAGGCTCCATTGGCCGCAGGGCTGGTCGACCGCCTCCAGCGGGAGGGACTCCCGGCTTTCGGACCGACCGCATCCGCGGCGCGGATCGAGTCGTCCAAGGCGTACGCAAAGGATCTCATGACCCGCGCGGGCGTCCCGACCGCCCACTATCGCGCCTTCCGTGACAGGGATGCCGCCATTGCCTGGGTGGAGGCGCGGGGCGCCCCGATCGTCGTCAAAGCCTCGGGGCTGGCGGCAGGAAAGGGAGCCGTCGTGTGCGCGTCGGTTGCCGAGGCGATCGGAGCGGTCACGGAAATGGTGGACGGTACGGCGTTCGGGGCCGCCGGGCACGAGGTGGTAATCGAAGAGTGCATGGAAGGCCCCGAGCTTTCCGTGTTCGCGATCTGCGACGGGCGCCACGCGGCCCTTCTTCTTCCGGCGCAGGACCACAAGCGCGTGGGCGAGGGTGACACGGGCCCGAACACCGGAGGGATGGGCGCATATGCCCCGGTCTCGATGGCCACACCGGACGTCATCGCGGAGGCCCGAGGACGGGTGATCGAGCCCACCCTCGCCGCGCTGGCGGCGGACGGGGCCCCGTTCCGCGGGCTGCTTTACGCGGGGCTGATGTCGACGTCCGAGGGGTTGAAGGTCGTCGAGTTCAACTGCCGCTTCGGTGACCCGGAGACTCAGGCCCTTCTACCCCTCATGTCGTCGTCCCTACTCCAGTTGATGGCCGACGTGGCATCGGGAGGTTCGGTGGAGGACGCGACCATCGAGTGGTCGGGCCAACGGGCCGTGACCACGGTGGTCGCTTCCGGCGGATATCCGGGATCCTATGAGCGGGGGCGCCCGATCACGATTCCCGCTGGCCTCGAGGACGACGGCCTCATCCTCTTCCACGCCGGGACCTCCGTACGTGACGGGGCCCTCGTCTCGTCGGGTGGGCGTGTCCTCGCGGCGACCGGCCTGGGGACGACGGTAGAAGACGCGGCGGCTCGGAGCCGTAAGGGTGCCGCGAGCATCGACCTCGAAGGCTCGTTCTTCCGCAGCGATATCGGCTGGCGGGAGACCGCATCCGACTCACACGACCAAGGACAGACCCCATGATCGTATCGACGACCAGCCGCCTCGAAGGCAAGCCGGCACAGGAGTACCTGGGCATCGTGACCGGCGAAGCCATCATCGGGGCCAACATCGTGAAGGACCTCTTCGCCGGAATCCGCGACATCGTCGGGGGTCGGGCGGGGTCGTACGAGGACGCGCTGCGCTCAGCGCGCCAGGAAGCGATTCGCGACATGGCGCAAGAAGCCGAGAGTCGCGGTGCGAATGCGGTGGTCGGAGTGGACCTCGACTACGAGGTCGTGGGCAACCGCGGCTCGATGCTGATGGTCACGGCCTCCGGAACGGCCATTCGGGTGGAGTGAGCGAAAACGGCAGCCGCCGTCGTCGTGGAGACGGCGGCGCCCATCCGATAATGCTCCGTCCGAAGGGTCAAGAGCCTCCTCAGTGCGGCAGGTGCGGCCGGGCCCAACCGTACATCCAAGCGCCTGCCACCGCAGCGAGGAGTCCGACGCCGAAGACGGGCAAACCGCTCCCGAGCAACGCGTAGATCGGCCCCGGGCACGCCCCCGCCAGTCCCCACCCCAACCCGAACACAGTTCCTCCAAGCATATGGCGGGTGGTCGGCCGCGCCGCCCCGGCGTCGGGCCAATCGATGGGACCGCCTCGCATCGCACGGGTACTGCGCCGTTTCATCAGCAGCGTGGTCGCAACCCCGACGGTGACAGCCGTGCCGATGACCCCGTACATGAAGACCGACTGGAAGCGAAACATCTCCTGGATCCGAAACCAGGACGCGACCTCTCCCTTGATGAACACGATTCCCAGGGCGATGCCGAGAAGGAGATAGACCAAGAGGCCCGCTTCGCGACCGGGCGGGGCTCCGTCCTGGTCGTCTTCGGCACCATGCGCCGGGACCTGCCCACTCACCTGCCCGCTCATAGGAGCCACGGCAGGATGACATGGGCAGAAAAGAGCCCACCGACGAAGAAGCCAATGACCGCCACGAGCGAAGAACGGTGCAGATTCGACAGCCCGGAGATCGCGTGCCCCGAGGTGCACCCGTCCGCCCACCGGGCTCCGAATCCGACGAGGAACCCCCCGACCACCACGAGCGTGAACGTGGCCGGCGTCAGGATCCGCTCCAACGAGAAGACGTCGCCGGGCACCATGCCAACGAAGTCACGGATCCCCAGGGCGGCCAGATCCTCGCGGGTCGCGGCAGAGATCTCCACCACCTGATCGGCGCCGCCGAGGAAGGTCGCCGCAATCCAGCCGCCGACAACGACCCCGAGCGCCATCGCCAGGTGCCAACTCCCACGCTTCCACCAGTCGTACTGGAACAACTCCACCCGGCCCGGGGCCACTGCCGCGCACATGTGCTGGAGGCTCGAGGAGACGCCCCATTTTCGACCGCCGAACCAATAGACGAATGGAACGACCAGTCCAATGAGTGGACCGGTCACGTACCACGGCCACGGTTGGGAGAGCCACGCAATCATGTCGAGCCACGGGTGGGGGAGGCGTCAGACGGACGGTTCGACGCTACGGGCAAAGGTGAGCCTGTGTCCGTCGGGGTCCGCAATCTCTATCTCGCGCATGCCGTAGGGGAAGGTCTCCGGCGCACGGAGAACCGCCGCGCCACGCTGGACGAGGGATTCGTGGAGCGCGTCGACGTCGTAGACCGAACCCAGGTACGAACCGTCTTGGTACTCTCCGGGTCCCTCACCTCTGCCGCCGAGCGTTCGCACGTAGGTACCCTCCGGGGCTTAGTATCGGAGCGCAGGGACCTGCCCATCAAAAACGTAGACCCCGCCCTCGGCGTCCACGGCAAGGTCGAGATTGTTCCCGAACTGATACTCCGGCGCCCCTTCGAGCACCCCGATCCGCGTGAACTCCCGGGTGGCCGCGGGGTCGCCACACACACCGCGGAGGCCGTTGCGCACGATCATCGTGTCACCAAGGGTCGTGCGATCGACTCGGGGCCCGTCGGCGGGGGTCGATCCCGGCCCGCACGCACAAGGCGGCACCGAGAAGGACGCTGCCCCCGCGTCAAAACCAGCTCTCCGGCATGCCGCTCTGTACGAGCCGGGCCAGGTTGAAGGCCTGAACACCGTGCTCCTGGGCCACCTCTTCGGTGAAGGGCGACGCACGAAAGTTCCGGATGATCACGAACGCCTCCGGATGCTGCTTCCGGACGAGCATGGCGGCGTGGAGATTCGTTCCATCCACACCGCTCCCCAGGATCACCACCGGGGGAGGGCCGGAGTCTCGCACGACCGAGCCGACCCGTTCCCAGATGTCCGGATCCAGGATATCGCCGTCGATGATCGACCTCTCGTAGTCGTCGCTGAACCCCGGTTCATAGTCGAACGCGCGCGCATTCTTCGATGCGTCCTCGTCGATGATGAGCACCTCGCCGAAGCTCCCGAGGGCATGCTCCTGCAACTGGTGCAGGACCGTCTGACCGAACCGGCCGAAACCGGCGAGAACCACCAGATCACGTTCCGGCGTACGGTGGAACCGCCCAAGCAGATGCTCCTGCACCAGATATGTCGCGGCGAATTCGTGGCCGTTGAAGATCTGACACCCGCGGGCGATGCTCGATTCGGCCGTCTCTCGCATGAAACCCAGGTCCGACACGTGCACCACGATCTGTCCCGCGAGGTCCGGGGCGATGCGCAGCACCTTGGCCGCCGCGTCCAGATTCACGAAGTCGTCGCCGGTGAGAAACAAGGCGCGGCGCGCACGGTCGACTCGTAGCCGCTGGAGGAGGTCGCCGTCGGTTACATCTCCCGTCACCACGACCGCCCTGTGCACGTCTTGGAGTTCACTGATGGCCGGGTGGCTCGGATTGCGCTCGACCACCACCACCATCCGGCGTGGGTCACGGACTCGCAGTTGACGGACATACAGGACCGTGAGCCGTCCGGCTCCGCCGATGATCACATGGTCCCGCAGACGCCGAACCTTGAGTGCCAGAGGCCCGACCAGTCGGATCGCCGCCTCGATCAGGGCGGACGCTGTGATCAATGGCGCCCCGAAGTACGCCGTCCAGAGCAAGATCCGCCCGTACAGCGGGCCACCCACCGGAGTGCCGACATCCAAGCCTCCCATCACGAACAGCCCGAGCGCGTAGTACGCGCTCTCCGCGACGCCGACGACGGCCAGGTTCCGCTCGGTCACCGCGACCCCGGACAGGAGTCCAGCCCATCCGACCAAAAACACGGAGAGGAAGGCGAGACTCCTCCAGAACAGCGGGCGCCAAGCCGATCGACCCGTCGGGGGACGGTCCGACGCGCGAATGGACGGCAGGTCGTTCCAGGGCATAGATCTCTCAGGGGTCCCGAATCGGAGTACTCCCTACAATGTGCCCCCCACCCAGCTGACTCAACACGTCGTCTCGCCGTGCTTCGGCCTCGGACAAGCGCCGGCGCGCCACTTGACGTCCGCCACCCTCAAGGCCAGGAACGCGAGAAATGCCCACGCCAGGTCCGTGAAGTCGATGAGCATGGCAAAGGCGATGACGGCGGCCGGGCATGCCACAGTAGACGGCGTCGCTTGTCGTCATAGTCCTGCCAGCATGTCGCCAGGTCACGCCCAGAATCATCGAGTTCCGCGGCGACCTGCTCGGCGAGTTGCGCCGGACCGCAGTCCCTCCGCCCACCGGCGTCCGCCTCCCTGTCCGTGTAGATTCCCACCAAGCCTTCCCCCTACCCGATCCGTGGGACCAACCGTATGGCATCGAGCCAGGAATTCGTCGACCACGTCGTGGAGCAATTCGACTCGAAGTGCGGCGTGACCGACAAGAAGATGTTTGGAGAGTATGGCCTCTTCAGCGGCGGAAAGATGTTTGCGCTCATCTGTGACGACCAACTCTTCATCAAACCGACCGCGGGGGGGCGAGAATACATCGGCACCCCGGTCGAGGCTCCGCCCTACCCGGGCGCCAAGTCATGCTTCCTCATCGACCGCCTCGACGACCGGGCCTGGCTGAGCGAACTGGCGAGAATTTCGGTTCGCGAGCTTCCCGTACCCCGGCCGAGAAAGAAGAAGAAATAGGCGCCGCGGCTGCGCCAATTAGAACGGTAGGTCGTCGTCCACATCGGAGTTCCGCATCTCGGGGGGCTCCGGTCCGTCGGGAGAACCCATGTGCGCCGGGCCACCCTGGCCCGAACCGCCCTGCCCGCCCTCCTGCGGGCGCTCGACGCGCCACGCCTTCACGTCGGTGTACCAGCGGCTTTGGTATTCGCGGCTCTGGATATCGATATGGGCGGTGAGCGTTTCGCCCTTCTGCACGGCAAACTTGTCGATATTGTCGCCCCACTGGACGAGGCAGATCTGCTTCGGATACTGACCGCCCGTCTCCAGAATGAACTCCTGCTTTCGCCACTGCCCGTTCTTGCCCTCGCCCGACTGCTCCTGAAGCACGTCGATGACCGTTCCGGTGATCTGAAGATCCATGTTCCCTTCCCTGAGTGTGGTAGCGTCCCGCGAATAAGCGGGACTGGGAGATAGCGCGCCGGAGAACCGTCTGTCCAGGCCCCGACGGCTACCCTGGTCGCTGATGGGGGCGCCCCCATCCCCACCGGTGGCGCTCCAGTTGGACTGTGCCATCCGTGCCTGAGTCTCCGACGGGGAGAGCGGCCTGGTCGCTCATCGCTTCACCTCAGCCGCTCCACTGGCTCACGCGGGCTCGAAAAGCCGAACCCGGTACATGACGGGCCAGAGCTTCCCAGTGAGAAGAAACGTGCCCGAGGCCGGATCTTGTGCGATCCCGTTCAGCACCGCCTCCGGCGACCCACGGTGAGCCGGAGGCACCAGGGAAGCCGCGTCGTACTCGGCCACCACCCGTCCGGTCGCCTTGTCGATCTGCACGATCGTCGTCGATTGGAACACGTTTCCATACACGTAGTCGCCGACGCACTCGAGCTCGTTGACCTGCCACAGCGGCACGCCCAGACGCGTGATCTGAATGTCCTCGAGCCGCTCGAAGGTCCGAGCGTCTCGACGGTACAGGATCGAGCCGCCGGACGTCATGTAGAGGTTGAGCCCATCCGAACAGAGGCCCCACCCGAACGTATCGACAGGTATCGTGTCCACGACGCCCAACGTCGACGGATCGTAGACGAACGCGACGTGCTCTTTCCATGTCAGAAGAACGAGACGGCCGTCGTGGGCCGCGAGCCCCTCGGCGAAGTAGTCGGCCTGCAAGGAGTCGACCGCTCGGATCTCACCGGAACCCGGATCGACGCGACGGAGCGTCGAGCGGCCGTACTGCCCCGCGCTCTCGAACAGGTCCGCTCCGCTCATGACCAGGCCCTGAGTGTACGAGGTGGAGTCGTGCGGCAGGATCTCGACCACCTCGAGTGTTCCCTGCGGCACCTCCGCGGTGCATGCCGTCCCAACAAGCAGGAGGAGGGCGAGGAGGAGGACGAGGCGAAGGGCCGCTCGGATTCTGTGGACTGCAATCTTCAAGGCGAACGGCGCTGACGATCTTGAAGCCGTCCGCCGGGCCGACGACGACCCGTATCCATACCCGCCATCGTCCTGGATCACCCCTTGGGAGGCGATCACCCGAGAGCCTCACCCGAGCGGGGCGTGGAAGAGCGCGTCACCAACCAGGACCTACTGCACCCGCACTCTGTCCGGATACTACCCGGCGAAGTAGAAGGTCTTCCTCACCATGGCTTCGACAGGCTCGCCATCTACCATGGCCGGCTCGTACACGCATCTCGTCGCAACATCGCGCGCCCGCCCCACGTACTCTTCCGCGCCCGTTCGAGGGTGACTCGAGCGCACAATGATACTCGCTGGATCCACCGATCCCTCGGGCGTCACTCTGTACATCAACGAAACCCTCCGCGGGGCGCGGCTGGGATCCGGCGGCTCGGTGTAGGGGCAGCCGACCTCGGTCGGAGTCGCCCCTCCATAGAGCGCCGCTGGACCGATACGTCCCTCGGCCGGAGCCTTCGCACAGCCCGCGCTGACAGCCAGAAGAACGAAACCCGACAATACCTTTCCGGACACGGCCCCTCCTCGATCGGTTCCACCAAAGGTGACTGCGGAACAGATCGGCAAGCGGCATGCCGCGCGGAAAACCTCCACCTGTTGCCGAACTCTCCGACCAGATTGGCCCTGACAGCGGACACCCGTGTCCAGCGGCCAGGACACCTCTGGTACCGCGCCATAGGAGCCTGGCGGCAATTCCGGGCCCGCTGCAAGAGCCCAGAGCTCCAACAACGACAAGCGATGCCGAGGCCATCCCAACACGTCCGACCATCTGAGCCTCCACCCAACTCGCATTTCTCATACGCCGCCACACCGGCACCACCTATCTCTCGTTCAGCGCCACCACTGGCTGGATCCTCAGGGCCCGGAGCGTGGGCTCCAGGCAGGCCAGCACACCCACCAGGAGCATGAAAGCCGAGCAGGCCATGAGCGTGAGCGCCGGATCGGGACCGGGGATGTTGGCTTCGCGGAGGGAGTAGAGCAGAACCGAACCCACGACCGCCCCCACGGCAATCCCCACGACGAGCTGGAGAAAGACGCGCCGCGCGATGGCGATCAGGATGCGCTCCGGCCGTGCGCCAAGCGCCGTGCGGATCCCGATCTCCCGGGTCCGCTGCGACACGGTGAACGACATGAGGGCATAGAGGCCCGCGCCGGACAGCAGCATGGTGAGGCCGCAGAGGAAGACGAGCAGCATGTAGCTGTACAGGTTGACTGTCTTGTCGATGTTGGGGGCGTCGCTCAGCACGCGGGGATTCCGGATCAGCGCCTCCGGATCCACCTCGCTCGCGATGCGACGCAGCCGCGAGACGAACGCGAGGGGGTCCTCGCCCAACCGGATCGCCATCCACACTGGATAGAGGTCCCCCGGGGCGGCCGGATGATACATGCCCTCGTCACGGCTGGTAAGCGCATTCATGCCCAGGTGTCCCACGACGCCCACGATCTCGTACCACGGCCCCGGCTCGCGGTCCTCACGGACGACGTACCGCACGCGGCGGCCGATTGGGTTTCGGCCATCGAGGACGCGCTCCACGAACGCGGTGTTCACGATCACGGCGGTGGGGTCCGGCCCCAGGGTCGCTGCCAGGTCTCTCGTGTCGAACCCGCGCCCATTCAGGACGCCCTGCCCCAGTCCGTCGAAGAACCCTACGTCGACGGTGGCGAGCCGAACACGATAGCCCTCGAAGCCCTCGCCCCGGTCCTCGCCCTCGATCTCCACGCGCCCGGCGGGGTGGTCCATCTCGGGGAGACGGCTCCCCATGGCCACGCCGCGAACGCCGGGCTCGGTGGAAAGGCGATCCCGTAGACGGGTGACCACAGCCATCAGGCGCTCGCGAAGCTCCGGAACCTCGAGGAACGCCGGAACGTCGAGGCCGTGCTGGGCCACGACGCGGTCCGTCCAGGGGATGCTCAGCTCGACCATCAGGTATTCGTCCGAGTCGATCTCGCTGGCGGGCGGCCCGTTCTCGACGAGGGCGTAGGTCAGGGTGCCCCCCAGCGTGAGGAACCCGACGGCCATGGCGACCTCCGCCACGATCAGGAGGGTCGAGGCGCGGCCGAAGCGCATCCCGGACCTGGCCGCCGTGCCTTGCAGGGTCACGCCCAATCCGCGCCCCGTGGCGCGGAGGGCCGGAAGAACCCCCGCGACCACTGCGCAGAGCGCGGCCACGGACAGCGCGACGGCAACGGTCCAGGGCTTCACGCCGAAGTCGAGCCAGAAGGCGTCGAAGGGCAGTGCGCGCTGAAAGCGGGCTGCCACGAAGTCGGCAAGGAACAGACCGAGCCCGGCCGAGCCCACCGCGAGGACGAGCGCCTCCGCGAAGAGTTGCGAGATGATGCGCCTCCGGCTCGCGCCCAGGGCCGTGCGCACGGCGATCTCTCCCGAGCGCGACGCGGTCCGCGCCAGGATCAGGGTGCCGACGTTCCCGCACACGATCATGAGCAGCGCGAAGGCCACCATCTGCGTAAAGAACGTTTCGGCCCGATCCAACCCGTCGAACCCTCCCCACGCCATCTCGGTGTACCCCATCACCTGCGGCCGTAGCTGCCCATGCGTGTCCGGGTACTCGCTGGCCAGGCGGGCGCCGACGGTCTCCAACTCCAACTGGGCGTCGTCGATGCTAGCGCCGTCGGCCAGACGCCCAAACACAGTCAGGGCCGGCCCCCTGCCGCGCTCGAAGTCGGTGGGTCGGTACCGTATCGGGAGCCAGAGGTGGTCGTGCCATGGAAACAGGAACCCCTCGGGCATGACGCCCACCACCTCGTGGGGCTTCGTGCCGATGCCGATCGTCTTGCCCAGAACGTCGGGGTCGCCGCCCAGCCGCGACTGCCAGAGCTGTTGGGAGAGCACAACGACGTCGGGGGCACCGGGGACCTCGTCCGACTCGAGGAGGACGCGCCCCATGAGGGGAGGCGTCCGCAGGATCCGAAAACCCGACGCGGTGATCTCGGCTCCGGGGACCGGCGTGGCCCGCCCGTCCTCGGAGATCACGTTATAGGCTTCGGACCGCGTCGCTCCGACGGCTGCGAATGTGGCCAGTTCGTCGCGCCACACGAAGAAATCGTGGAGCGACCGGACCTCGACGCGGCGGTCCGCCACGTTCCGGTTCCGGATCCCGACGATCCGGTCAGCCTCGTCGAAGGGGAGCGGAGCGCCCATCGCGGCGATACCATGGATCGGGATCAGGCTGGCGGGGATCCCGATGGACAGCGCGAAGGCGGCGACGATCGTCAGGCCTGGGTTCCGGCGAAGCATGCGCAGGCCGAGCTTCACATCGAGCCAGGAGAAGCCGAAGCCCAACCCGCCCGAACGGTGACCCGGTTGCCGTCGTCGGAGCAGAAGCGCGAGGACCCACGTCTGGGGGTGGAGCAGGTGGGCAGCGAGCCAGAACCACGCCGCCGTGGCGCCGAAGCGGGCCCGCCGCTCGTCGTGCCGCTGGTCCAGCAGATCGCAGACCTCCGCGCCTAGGTCCCCGGGAAGCAGAAGTCGGAAGAGCCGACTCAGGCGCCCGACCGCACCGCCGGATCTGCTCACGGCTGCACCACACCCCGCCATATGCGCTCCGCCGTGGCACGCGCCTCACCGAGGGCATCCCACCCGCTTGGTGTCAGTTCGAAGACACGGCGGGCGCGCCCGCCGCGCCCATCCGGCGGACGCTCCTCCTTCGATCGGACCAGTCCGCGTTCCTCGAGGCGGACCAACGTCACGTAGACGGTGGCGACGGAGACCCGTCGGCTTGCGACATTGGCCAACTCGTCCTGAATGGCCGCGCCGTAGGCGCCCGACCCGAGGCGGACTACAGCCAGCATCGCCAACTGCTGGAGCTCACCGAGACTCATCCAACGGCCCTCCGTCTCAATATTGACATTGTCAACATCAATATTGGGGAAGTCCGTTTGGCGTGCACCGCTCGGAAGCGCGATCACTACGTTGCGCCTACGATCCAAGCAATCCGGATGCCTCGACATGACGTTCCCGCCGATTAGAGGCACCCGGTGAAGATGGAAATGGACACGCCTTCCACTTCGTCGAAGGGGTTCAGGTGGGCGGCGGGGCCCATGTCGCGGGTAAGGGCGTCCGATAGGAGCTCGAGGAGCTTCGTGCGTGGCACGTAGAGTGGCTTCTCAAGTTCAAACGGACGCTAGGACTGGGCCTCTTCTGGATTCGTTCTCCCCGTAGGCATGATCACCAACCGCGAGAGCCTCACACAGCGATTGATCAGGCAGCTGCGCTAGGCCAACTCTACAAGGCCCGCCGCACGGAGGGAGCATGGCCATAGGCCTGCGGGGCCTACAGACGGTCCGTCCCGAGGCACGGTCCGAGTCCTACTCTAGCTTCAACTCGGAATCCTGGCCGCCACGGTTCTAGCCCCAATACTGCGGACCTCGCACGTGCCCTGGCCTCACCAGATTCGCTGGGTTCTGGGCGGGACACCTCCGATCCGAACAGAAGGAGATCCTTCGACGCCCCGAGAGTCAGGACGCCGGGATCCGTCAGTTGTTACCCGGTCAGCCCTGACGAGGGTTGTGGCCTCGCCCACCACACGGCTCCGATCCCCGCCGCGGTCGCCAGAGTCGCAAAGAGGCCGCCCTCCAGTCCGAGCGCTCCCCCGGTGGCCACGGCCGGACCATCCAGCTCGACCATACTCCATCCACCACCCAGGGCTTGTCCCGTGACCGAGATGCCGAGCAGTGGCCCTTGGATGAAGTTCCAGAAGAAGTGCAGCGATAGGGGCAGCCAAAGGTTCCAGGTAGTGACGTACGCGAGGCCAAGCAAGAGGCCAGCGCCAAGGAGATTGGCGGCGATCACGCCGCCGCCTTCGACGATGGCTCCGGCGTGGAGGCCGGCAAAGAAGACGGTCGATACGGCCACGGCCCATGCTGTCCCAAACGCCCCCTCCACCGTCTGGAGCAGGTATCCCCGAACCATCACCTCTTGTGTGATCGTGTTTAGGATCATCGCCGTCGCCAGGAGGCCCAGGGTCCTCCATGAGAATCCCGACGGGCTGGACCAGACGGCCCACCCGAAGAGCGTTGGAAGAACGGCAGCGAGAGCGATCATGCCCATGGCGATGCCGAGGCCCACGAGGCCGTCGCGCACAGCCCCCTGCGTCCGAAAGCCGAGGCTTGAAAACGGACGACGATCAATGAAGGCGACGAGTACCCATGCAACGGCCAGGATCGAGATGGCTCCGAAGAACTCGAGACCGAGCCGAAGGCGTACCGAGAGAGGCCCTCCGCCCTCCGCTCCGGGGTCCAGCCAAAGCACCCCGGGCGCGAGCCAAAGCACCCCGGGCGCGAGAAGGATAGCCCACAGCCCCATGAACACGGTGATCCTCCACGTCGCCTGCCACACCCGGCGAGGCCAGTGATCATCGGCCGAGACCCTTGTCATCGAGAGTACCATTCGTTCTCCTTGTTTCGTCCACTCAGTGGTTCTTTCGGAGCCCACATGAAGAGAAGCCGAGACCGGTCCACGAGGCGTAAGCCCCCGCTCGGCGCTCGATGGCTCCTGGGAGCAATCGCCCCGAGGCGAGATCGAGAAGCAATCCTTGGGGATCTGGAGGAGGAGTTTAGGGTCCGAGGGGCCGCCGGGCAGGCCAGCCGGTGGTATTGGGCGGAGGTTGTTCTATCGGCGATATCGCTCATTCCTGCCCGGCTCCTGGGCCCGGAACCCGGGCGAGACCTGGCTGCCGCGGGCGCTGGATTGGCCATGACTGCGGTCTGGCTGGTGGCACTCGGCGCATCTGGCATGGGACGAGCTGTGGTCGATGCCCCGGCTGAGTGGCAGGCGCTGCTCGCCACGGCCTACTACGCGTCATCGAGCATCGTTGGGGGAGTCACGGCAGGTCGAATGACGTCGCGGCCCCTCGCTGTGGGAATTCTCGCGGGGGGCCTGACCCTCATGTTCCTATCGGCGGTGGTCGGTGGCAGGCCAGTGGGGCCAGGGTTCGCCCTGGTCCTGGTCACAGTGATGATTGGCGCCTCCGTTGCAGCCTCGTCCCGTCGCAGGCACGATCGACCACCGGCGCGGACCGCGGGAGAATGAGCGGGCGCGTCTCTCTCGGAGAGTTCGAGATGCTCGTTCTGGCCGCGCTGTTGCGCCTCGGCGAGGACGGATACGGGGCCCGAGTGTTCCGAGAGATCGACGCGCGGTCGGGTCGGCGCGTAACGATTGGTGCTGTGTACACCACGCTCGGTCGCCTCGAGAAGCGCGGCCTCGTCGAGTCGTGGTTGGGACAGCCAACCGCAATCAGAGGGGGCCGGGCTAAGCGGTACTTCCGGCTGCGGACGAGCGGGAAGGAAGCGCTCGCTGCGTCGGCGCGTGATCTCCAATCGATGCTCGCCGGCACCGAGCTCGGTTCCCCGACCTAGGTCGCCTGGAGGTGGACGCCGCACGTCACGCACCCGGGACCGACGGAGATCCCAGGAGGTCGACCGAGGCGAAGCCGGAGCCGATGTCGTCGTTCCAGCGCGCTCGTCGGCCAACCGATCCGATGACGTTGAACCGTTCCAGGGCCGGCGAGACGTCAGATCGGGCCACGCCGAGATAGTAGGCCTCGAAAGGCGCGTCGGTGTAGAAGACGAGCCCACCCTGCTGCCGGTTCATCCAGGACTGGGTCACGACCCCAACCGAATCGGTGACGCCGTTGTAGCCGCGCCAGCCACCTTGGACCCGGTCCAGGGGACCGACCGAAACCAGCACCTCGAACCGGAAGTCCTTGTTCGACCCATACCAGGGCGCCCCGGTCAACTGGTTCGAATCCGTGTCAAACGCGACGCTGACTGCGGGGGTCTCCGGGTCATACCCGTCGTGAAGTTCCCAGCGAAACCAGAGCGTGTCGCCGGCAGGGTCGTGGTGGAAAGCAAAGGTTCGGCCATCGCCCCACCCCCTCCGGTTGTCGTCGCCGCTGGGGTCGGTGGCAAGCACCTTCCAAGGGAGTGCTCGAAGCTGGTCGGGGGCCGAAGCGACATCGAAGACGGATTGACCTACCGGTTCGCCGCAGGCGAGACACGCCGCGGCAGCTATGACCCCGGTCGAAGCCAAGCGCATTGTCGCTCCCCTTGAAGAGTGGGTGACGGGACCTACAGGACGCATACTACCTACCGGGTGGTATATATTCGCAAACCCTCCTTTTCGCAAACGGTGCAACGCAGCGGGCCGCGCGGCAGAAGGGCCAAGCTGGCGATATGCAATTAGACATATGACTGTGCTTAGCATTGGCCGTCATCAGGGCCGCGATGACGGCGTACGGACATCGTGTACGCCTAAGGGGCTGCACACACCGCGTGTGAAGCTGCAGATGCTAGCATCATTCACTTCGAGGATCCGTCTGGCCGTCTTGGTGCCCTCGAGGCGGTTGTACAGTTCCGCGATGGTGTCCCAGCATCGATCACGACCGTGGGTGGGGATGCCCCTGGGAGAGGAGTTTCGAGGGTCGAAACCGTTCTCTTGGAGGAGAGCAACATCAAGGCACGCTTTAGTGCTACACTGACCGTAGCCGAGGGAAGCGGGAAGGGGATAGCGGCCGCACTACCTGAGGCGTTCATGAGCAGCCTTAGAGCTGTATGCGATGTAGCCTCAGAGTTCGTCGGGCCGGCACCTCTTGCCGCCTCGGTAGACTTCGGGTGTATCGACGAGGCGCTCGACGTGTCTATCGCAGACGCCGCGGCTTTGACAGCCCTTGGGTCGCTTTCCCTCTGCGCCACAGGGCCAGGCTGCGCTATCGCGGCCGCGGCGGTTGCGATAACCATGGCAACTGTGGCAGTGGCGACCCACCGCTACCTAAGTCCTCTGAGACGTAAGTACGGGCACGTATCGAGTCAGGCGGCCAGAGGGGAGGGGAGGTCGGTTGACTCGGGAGCCCTCTCGATCTTGATGAGCAAGGCCATCAGGTCCTTGCGAGTAAAGGTCCAGCGGAACGG